>NZ_JBIBKK010000018.1:0-186559 GCF_042959105.1 Streptomyces sp. NPDC007917 | reverse complement strand
ACCCCCTCCGCCCACCCCGTACCATCCGCCCCCGCCCCGAACGCCTTGCACCGCCCATCCACCGACAACCCCCGCTGCCGCGCGAACTCCACGAAAATGCGGGGCGTCGACATGACGGCTACTCCGCCCGCCAGTGCCATGGAGCATTCCTCGGCCCGTAGTGCCTGGCAGGCCAGGTGCAGGGCGACCAGGGACGACGAACACGCCGTGTCCACGGTGACCGCAGGCCCCTCCAACCCCAGCGTGTAGGCGATTCGGCCCGAGGCGATGCTCCCCGCGCTGCCGGTGAGGATGAAGCCCTCCGCGGACTCCGGAGGCCTTGAGGCGTGTCCGACGGGGTAGTCCGGTGGGTTGATGCCGGTGAACACGGCGGTTCGGCTGCCGCGTACGGAGGTGGGGTCGATGCCGGCGTGTTCGAACGCCTCCCAGGAGGTCTCCAGCAGCAGCCGCTGCTGCGGATCCATCGCCAGCGCCTCACGCGGTGAGGTCTCGAAGAACTCGGCGTCGAATCCGGCGGCGTCGTAGAGGAAGCCGCCGTGTCGCGTGTAGCAGGTGCCGGAGCTGTCCGGGTTCGGGTCGTACAGCCGCTCGACGTCCCAGCCACGGTCGGCGGGGAAGTCCCCGATCGCGTCCCTCTCCGCCACGATCAGCTGCCAGAAGTCCTCCGCGGACCGCACCCCGCCGGGAAAGCGGCAGGCCATGCCGACAATGGCGATGGGCTCCTGCTCCCGTTCGGTGACCTCGTAAAGACGACGGCGCGTCCGGTCCAGGTCGGCAGTCACCCGCTTCAGGTAGCTGAGGAGTTCATCTTCGTGCACCAAAGTGGGATCACTTTCCTTGAGCGCCCTAAGCAGACGTTCATGGACTTATATGCCAGTGCGGAAGAAGGGTGGTCGCGTCGGACTTGAACGCGCCTCAAGTGGCGAGCAGCCGCTGGAAGACGTAGGGGCCCGCTGTTCCCGTCACGCGGAACGGGAACAGCGGGCCCGAGTGGCCGAGGTGCCGGGCCGGTATCAGGTGCGGTAGGCGTAGTACGCGGAGTTCGGGTACGACGAGATGAGGCTGGTCAGCGACCGCCGATAGGTGTCGGTGTCGTGGTACGTGAGGTACGGGACGCCGCTGGTGTTCCGGTAGGACGTGATCATGGTGTGGTCCTTGGCGCCGTCCTTGTCGAAGTCCACCTGCAGGACGTCACCGATGTCCATCTGGTAGGCGTTCGCGAGGGCGGTGGTCCGCTTCGCGGTCTGTGTGAACCACGACCACTCGTTGACGCCGACCCAGGTGTCGGACTGGCTGGACGTGCCGTACCACCAGGTGTCGTAGTCCTCGCTGGAGGTGGTCGCGTGCTTCCAGCCGCCCGCGTAGAGGGACTGGCTGATGTAGTTGGTGCAGTCCCCGCCCGCGCTGTTGAAACGGCGGTAGGCGGTGTTGTAGTTCTTCCAGTACTTCTCGGCGTACGTGGCCATCGCCGCGTAGTTGTACGCGGTGCCGGAGCCGAGGTTCTTGGACTTGGCCGGCGCCGGGTATGTGATGGCGGCACGGGGAGCGTCGATGATCGCGGTGGGGCGCACCGGCGCGGTGCTCGTCGCCGGGACGGGCTCGTTGACCGGGCGGGGGCCCTTGTCCGTCCGGCGGACGCTCACCAGCTGCCAGGTGCCGTCCCTCTGTGCCGTGAAGGTGAGTTCGTGGTGCGCGGTGAAGCCGGTGGTCGGGGGCTCGTCGCCGCGGATCTTTTCGTATGTGAGGGTGGTGGCCTCAGTGACGCGGACCGTGGCCCGCCGGCCCTCCACGCGGGTGCTGTCGACGGTGGTCTTCGTGTCGGCGTCGGTGTAGGCCTCGCCGAGCACGGCCAGCCGGGCACGCGTGTCCTGCACCGAGGCCAGGCTGGTGCTCTCCGTGCGGGAGAGCGCGGCCGAGAGCCGCACGCTTCCCTGCGGCTTCTGTGCCGTGCGGGCGAGTTGGGGCCGGTCGAGCAGGGCAGCGGTGCGGTCGGTCAGTACGGCGTCCGCTATTCGGCCAAATGAGGCGATGGTCGTCTGGGTCGCCGCGGGCGCCGAGTCGTCGGCGGCGTGGGCGGCGGACAGGGGCAGCAGCGTGGCGGACAGCGCGGTCGCGGCCACGGTTGAGTAACGGCTCAACGTCCGAGATCTCACGGGGACTCTCCTTGACCCCGGGTGGTCTGACCCGGGCGACCGTCATCTTTGCACGTCCTCCTCAACCTCCTCAGTTGCTTCACTATATGTCCGATCTGGTGTGGTCACTCCGCGATGTGACGGGCCGGAATGTGTGAGGGTGCTGTCATGAGCAACGCAGCACAGCACACCCTCCGTGGATTCGCGGAGACCTTGGTCCGGCTCGGCATAGCGACGGAGGAGCAGGCCGCGGCCGGCCTGGCGGGAGCCGCCGGGATCGGCATGGACCTTGACGAGAAATTCGATGACCCCGACGAGCTGACCTTCCTCGTGGGCGAATGCGGCATCGGCTTCCAGACGCCCGAGAAGGTGTCCGGCTACCTTGAGGACGGTTATGAGGAGTTGCTGCTCGACGCGGCGGCATGCTCGGGCGGCTCCGTGGTCGTCGATGACGTCGAGCTGGTGAAGGACGAGGACGGAGAGGAGTACCTGCACTTCCGGCGCAATGGCCGGTCAGTATGGCACCCTGCGGAACACCTCTCCGAAAGCACGCGCTACATGGACTGGAACACCGCCTTCGACGCCATAGGCGACCTCGTGCCCGGCAACGACGATCCACGGAGCTTCCACCAGCTGGATGAGGATTCCTATGACGCCTGGTGGCTCCTCCTCACCCCCGAACAGGCGAAGGGCCTGGCGGAGTTCGGCTTTCCGATGCGCGTGGAGCTCGGTAACTGGGTGCGTGACGGGATGCCCGCGGCAGAACCCGGGACGCTCGCGTGGTACATGGAGGACGATCGCCTGCACGCCAGTGAGGAGTCCCGCCGGTGTCTCGATGAGTGGCTGACCCCCATGGACGCCGCACTGGTCCGCTGGCGAACAACCCATCTGCCTGATGACTTCCCCTTCGACTACTCACTGGACTCGATCGCAGCGCTGGAACAGCTCGTGCTGGACCGTTTCGACGGCCCCGCCTCGCTGGACGCGGCGGCCGGAGACGACTTCTTCGCGGGCGCGGTGCGGTACGTCGGTGAGGCCGCGCTGCGGATGTGGCCGTGCCGTTGGACGTACCGGCACTCCGACGACAGCTCGTCGGTGTTCGCCAACGAGCCGATGATCTGTCCCAACACCCCGAAGTGTTTCGCGTGGGAGGTCTCTCCTGACTACGCGCTGCGGACCCTCGTGCGAAGCCGCACGCCCCAGAGCGTGCTGGACCGCATGAGTACAGTCGGGGAAGCGGTCGACAGCTACCACAAGGCGCTCCGCGCCCGCGCCCAGGACCGCTAGCCAGCCGCTCCGCCCGGCACATCGGGCTCCCATGCGTAGACAGCGGTGACGGCCTCGACGAACGCGCTGTGACGTTCCTCGAGCTTCTCCCACATCCAGGACTCGATCGGCTGCCCGTTGTCGACGATGCGCTGCACGTTGATGAAGACAAGTGACAACTCATCGGCCGCGCTTCGGACCGTCTCGGGGCCCACCACTTTGACCCGCAGATGAGCCGAACGGAACTGTTGCTTCGCCGGCTCCGCCGCCGCTGCCTTCGTCGTCGGGAGGACGAGGGCGTTTGTGTACGCGTCGATGGCCCCCAAGATCATCTGGTAGGCGTCGTGCCGGGCCTGGAGGAGCCATCGCTTCGACTCCACCTGGGCTTGATCCCTCACCTGCTGACGCGCGGCCTCCACGGTCTTCTCGCCGCCGATGCGCGCCGCCCACGCCGAGAAACCGCCACCGGTGAGGGCCCCGAGGAGAGCCGCCACGCTGGCGAACAAGGCCGCGAGTCCTTGATCCATAAGGGTTACTCCCGCCCCACGCAGCTGCCGGACACGACGAGAACGAAGGCGCGTTACGGACTTACCGCCGCTGGAGGACAAGCGCAAGGCCCGGACGGCGCGCAGGGCCCGGACGGCGCGCCAGGTGTCCGGGCGCTACGCCCGCCAGCTGTACCGGCGCTCCGGCCGGCCGGTGCCGCCGTAGCGCAGCGCGACGTCGGCGTGGCCGGTGTCGTGGAAGTACTCCAGGTAGCGGCGGGCGCTGACCCGGGAGACGCCGGTGGCGGCCGCCGCTTCGGTGGCGGAGAGGGTGCCGTCCGCCTCGCGGAGCGCCCGTTCGATCAGGTCGGCGGTCTCCACGCTCATGCCCTTCGGCAGGGCGCTGCCCGCCGCGGGCGCGAACGCCCCGGCCAGGACGCGGTCCACGTCCGCCTGGCCGCGGACGACCGTGGTGAGCAGGCGCCCGCGCCGGGTCGCATACCGTTCGAGGCGGGGCTGCAGGTCCTCGTAGTCGAAGGGCTTGAGGAGGTAGTCGACCACACCGTGGCGTACGGCGTCGCGCACCGCGTCGGCCTCGCGGGCCGCGCTGATGACCAGGACGTCGCAGTCGTGTCCGGCGGTGCGCAGCCGGGGGATCACGTCGAGGCCGAAGACATCGGGCAGGTACAGGTCGAGCAGGACGAGGTCGGGGCGCAGCTCGTCGACCGCCTTGATCGCCTGCTCACCCGTGTGAGCGGTGCCGACGACCCGGAAGGAGGGGACTCGTTCGACGAATGTGCGGTGGACCCGGGCGACCATGAAGTCGTCGTCGACGACCAGGACGTCGATGCTGCCGGTGGGCTCGGTCATGGGGTAGCTCCTTCCGCGACCGCGCCGGTGGAGTGGCCGACGGACATGCGCGCGGTGAACATGGCGCCTTCGGTCGTGTTGGTCACCGCGATCTCTCCGCCGCGACGCTCGCAGACGAGACGGGTCAGAGCGAGGCCGATGCCGCGCTCGCCCTCTTGGGCGGCCTTGGTGGTGAAGCCGTGTGCGAAGACCTCTTGGGCGAGTTCGGGGGCGACGCCGGGGCCGGAGTCGCGGACCACGATCTCCACGCTCGCGGCGTCCTGACGCAGCTCCACCTCCACCCATGCCTCGTCCCGGAGGGCTCCGCCGCCGGGCTCGCCCGCGGTGGCCGCGTCGATGGCGTTGTCGACCAGATTGCCGACCACGGTCGCCACGTCGGCGGCGTCTTCCGGGGCGAGGCGGTCCAGCGCCGTGCGGTCGGAGATGCGCAGGGCGACCTTCCGCTCGGCGGCCTGGGCGGACTTCGCCATCAGCAGCGCGGCAATGGCGGTGTCCCGGACTCGGCGGCCGACGGTCATGTCGAGTGACTGGCGGCGCTGGTTCAGCGCGCGGATGTAGCGCACCACTTCCTCCTCTTCGCCGATCTGGATCAGCCCGGAGATGGTGTGCAGCTGGTTGGCGAACTCGTGTGCCTGCGCGCGCAGCAGCTCGGAGGTGCTGCGGAAGGAGCCGATTTCGCGCTCGAGGTGGGCCAGTTCGGTGCGGTCGCGCAGGGTGGTGACGGATCCGAGCAGCCGTCCGTCCTTCGTGACCGTCATCCGGTTCATGATCAGGACGCGGCCGTGGCGTACGACGACCTCGTCACGCGCTTCCGTGGTGGTCTCGTGCGCCCCGGTCAGCACGTCGAGCAGCCGTCCGTCGATGCCGAGCTCGGCCACGGTGTGGCCCACGCTGTCCTCGGGCAGGTCCAGCAGCCGCCTGCCCACGTCGTTGACGAGGGTCAGACGGTGCTGTGGGTCCAGGGCGACGACGCCTTCGGCGATGCCGTACAGCATGGCCTCGCGGTGCTCGGCCAGTCCGGTGATCTCGCCCGGCTCCAGTCCCAGCGTCTGGCGTTTGACGCGCCGGGCGAGCAGCCAGGAGCCGACGACGCCGAGCGCGCTGGCGACGCCGAGGTAGATCAGCAGGTATGAGGAGGCGCCGCCGAGCCGCTGCCACACCGAGGGGGACGCCTCGCCGACCATGACCGTGCCGAGTCTGCGGCCCACGTCGTCCCCCGTCGTGCCGAGCACGGGCACCTGGGCCACCAGCTCCCGGTTGCCGTCCCAGGCCAGCGAGCCGGACCAGCCGCGGCCCGCGCCGACCCCCTCGCCCAGCGGCAGCCGGTCGCCGACCACCGTGGGGTTCGTCGAGCTGACGACGCGGCCGTCGCGGTCGGCCACCGTCACCGAGGTGACATTGGACTGCACCTGCGTGGAGTGCACCAAGGGGGCCAGGGCCTCGGCGGGCGCGGGTTTCACCAGCCGGCTGTGCACGAGCGGGTGGGCGGCCAGCTGCTCGGCCAGCGCGCTCACCCGGCGTCCCTCGACCCGGTTGAAGGTGGCTTCCGACTGTGCGAGCGAGACCGCGGCGACCGCCAGCAGCACCACCACGACGATGGCGAGCTGGAGCACCAGCATCTCACCGGCGAGCGTATGGCGACGGAACGCGGCGACCACAATGAACTCAATCTCTCCTGCTGACACAACCTGGGCGACCCTTCCGCCAGGCCGCACAATCATGACGTCCGCCGTGCGAGAAGCGAAAGGGAGGTGCCATGAGAGGACGTACGCGAGCCTTGTCGGGCACCGTCGCCCTCCTGCTCTCGCTGGTTCTCGGTGGCTGCGGCGCGTGGCCGGGCTCCGGAGCGGCCGATGAGGGTCTGCGCGTCCTGGTGCCCAACACGGCCGGGGGCGGATACGACACCACGGCCCGGACGGTGGCCCGTGTGCTGGAGGAGACCGGCGCCGCCCCGGACACGCAGGTGTTCAACCTGCCGGGGGCCGGCGGAACGGTGGGCCTGCAGCGGACCGTCAACGAACGCGGCAACGGCCGACTCGCCCTGCAGATGGGCCTCGGGGTCCTCGGCGCGTCGCATGTCGTGCGCGCGCGGGTGACCGTACGGCAGACCACCCCGATCGCGCGCCTCATCGAGGAGCCCGAGGCGGTGGTGGTCCGCAAGGACTCGCCGTACCGCACGGTCCGGGACCTGGTCGGCGCGTGGCGGGCGGGCCCGCGGCGGTTCAGGGTCGGCGGCGGCTCCTCTCTGGGCGGCCCGGACCACCTGTTTCCCATGGAACTGGCCAGGACCGTCGGAATCCCTCCCCGGCAGGTGCGGTACGTCGCCTACGGCGGCGGTGGCGGCGACCTGCTCCCCGCGCTGCTGGACGGCAGGGTCGACTTCGCCACCAGTGGCATCGGTGAGTTCCTGGACCAGATCCAGGCGGGCCAGCTGCGGGTGCTCGCGGTCACGAGCGACCGGCCGGTGGCCGCGCTGCCCGGCGTGCCGACACTGAAGGCCTCCGGCATCGACCTGGTGTTCCACAACTGGCGGGGGATCGTCGCCCCGCCCGGCATCAGCCCCGCGGACCGCAAGCGCTGGATCCGAGTGCTGACCGCGCTGCACAGCTCGCGCCAGTGGAAGGCCGAGCTCACCCGGCACGGCTGGACCGACGCCTTCATCACCGGCGGCGCCTTCGCCGCCTATCTCAAGCGGCAGGACGCCGCGGTGGCCGATCTGGTCGCACGCCTCGGACGCGACTGACCGCCTCCCACACGGTGCTCGTCCCGCAGGTCGCGCACGCCTTCTTCCCGCCCTTTGATTCGTATGCACGTTCGAAAGGTATCCGTATGACCACGCACACCTGGTGGCTGCTGCTGATCCTGACGGTGGCGATCGCCGCCCTCATCTACCTGATCAACTCACGGCTGCGCGTCCACCCCTTCGTCGCGCTGGTCGTCGTGACCGTCGCCACCGGACTCGCGGCCGGCGAACCGGTGGCCAAACTGATCGACTCGATCGAGGAAGGCGCGGGCGGCACCCTCGGGGACGTCGGCGTCACACTGGCCCTGGGCGCCATGCTCGGCCGACTGCTGTCCGACTCCGGAGCGACCGACGCCATCGCCCGCGGGCTCGTCGAACGCGCCGACACCCGCAGGCTGCCCTGGCTGGTCGGCGCGGTGGCTTTCGTCATCGGCATCCCCATGTTCTTCGAAGTGGGCCTGATCGTCCTGCTGCCGCTGATCTTCAGCGTGGCTCGCCGCCTCGAGAGCCAGGGCGGCACCAAGGGCAGCCCCTACGTGCTGCTCGGCGTTCCGGCCATCGCCTCCCTGTCCACCCTGCACGGCATGCTGCCGCCCCACCCCGGTCCGCTGACCGCCATGACCGGCCTGCATGCCGACCTCGGCCTCACCCTCGCCGTCGGCGTCGTCTGCGCCATCCCCACCGTCATCCTGGCCGGCCCCGTATACGCCCGCTGGATCGCCCCTCGGCTCCCCGAGGTCCGCCCGGACGCCGAACTCGTGGCCCAGTTCACCGGCGCGGGACGGGGAGCCGGGGGGCCTGCCTCGGGGCCCGGTGCGCAGCCGCGTACGGACGCGGCTCGCCGCTCGGGCGTGTCCATCGGCCTGGCCGTGGCGGCCGTGCTCATTCCGGTCGCGCTCATGCTGCTGCGCACCCTGGCCGAAACGCTGCTCGACGAGTCCAGCGCGCTGCGCGCCGGCCTCTCCTTCGCGGGGGAACCGCTCGTGGCGATGCTGGCCGGCGTTCTCTTCGCCCTCGGCGTGACCATCGTCGTCGGCGGCCGCTCGGGGGAGGAGACCCATGCCTCCCTGACCAACAGCCTCAAGTCCATCGCCGGGATCCTCCTCATCATCGGCGGCGGGGGCGCGTTCAAGCAGGTCCTGCAGGACTCGGGCATCGGCGACGCCATCGCGTCGGCCGCCGAGGGAGCCCATGTCAACGTGATCCTGCTGGGCTGGCTCATCGCGCTGCTGCTGTCGCTGACCACGGGCTCGGCCACCGTCGGCATCGTGTCCGCGACCGGCATCGTGGCCCCGCTGATCGGTGACGGCGGAGGGCTGGAGGCGTCGCTCCTCGTGGTCGCGATCGGCGCCGGGTCCCTCGGCCTCAACTACGTCAACCACGCCGGCTTCTGGCTGGTGAAGGAGTCGTTCGGCATGGACCTCACCCAGGCCGCCAGAACCCAGACCGCCGTGCAGACCCTGGTCAGCGTGCTCGGCCTCCTCATGGCCCTGCTGCTGTCGGTGTTCGTCTGACCCCTGTCGGCCGTCCTGGGCCGCGACCCATGTGGACGGCCCGCCGCCGGGGTAGATGACCTGCAGCGGGCTCGGCACGCCGGGTGGCAGTCGGCGATGGCTGCACGGCCCGACCAGCCGGGCCGTGCGGCCATCGACACGGGGGAGTGCGGGGTGGACAAGGAGCGGCGTCACAACGACAAGGCGGACAGCGGGGACAGCGGGGACAGCGGGGACAGCGGGGGCAGCGCGCCGGTGCTGCGCGCCTGGGCCGACATCGCCACCCACCAGGCCAACGAGGTGATGCGCCGACCGGCGGACGACCCGGCGCGGGCCGCCGCGCTGTGGCGGACGATGCAGCATCTCGCCGCCATCGAGAAACTGTTGCCCGCGGACGATCCGCTCCGGGACGGCCTCGTCCCCTCACTGGGCATCCTGATGTGCGTCTGGCTCGACAGCCGTGGGCCGGACGACCGGCGCGAGGCGGTCCGGCCCGCACGGGAGTACGCCCTGCACCGCCTGCGCTGGGCCGACCGCACCAGACCGCTCACCGACCCGCTCGCGGTGCACGCCCGCAAAGCGCTGCTCCGGCTGCTCCTCCCGGAACACTACGCGCGAGCCGTGCGCGCCTTGCGCCAAGGCCCCCGCCAGGAGCCGCCGCGTCGCGCCTTTGCACCGCAGCCGCTGACCGCACCCACGCGGGACGACCTGGCGGAGGCCACTGATGTTCTCCGGCGCCTCGCCGAGGCCCCCGAAGATCCGCAGCTGCTGCGACTGCTCGGGTCCCTCGTGTCGGAGATCAAACTGACGCTGTCCGAGGTGGTGGTGGCGCACGAAGAGAGCACGGCGGAGCCGGCGGGCGCAGGCGCCCTGGAAGGCGCCGACGACGCGTTGGCCGACGCCGTCCAAGGCGTGCTCGCCTGGGCCTCGGAGGACATCCCACGGTTCACGGCCCTCCTGGTGTGGCTGAGCTGCGCGGTGTACGAGGTCAGGATCTCCACCGAGAAGGCCGACGAGGAGGTGGCGGCCCTTGGCCTGGACCGGCCGGTCTTCGTGCCGCTGCGCGAGCTGCTGGCCAGGCTCAGGTCGGGAGAGGGCGACCCGCGGGCACTGGCCGAGGGCGCCCGTCGCAGCGCGGACGTCGCCCGGCGCGCCCTGCGGGAGTTGCCGGCGGACGTGCCCGAACGGGCCCGCACGGCCAAACTGCACGCCGCTCTGCTGGTGCAGGCCAACTTCCTGGTGCCCGGCACGATGGACTTCGACGAGGTGGACGAGGCCGTGTCGGCGCCGGACCCTGAGCCCGCCGGCCGTTTCGGCGGGCCGGGCCAGATCACTTTGGAACAGTGGCTGACCAGCCTGATCGATGCGGTACGGGTGCAGCAGACCGGCGATCTTGCACACCTGGAGATGGGCGCCGCCCGGCTCCGGGAGATGATCGACGGGTTGTCCGGGGAAGGCGAGGAGGCCACGCCGGCGCGGCAGGCCGTGGCCAGCGCCCTGGCCGGGCGCCTCAACGCGGCGGCGATGCTCGGGGGCAGCTTCCAGGCCGCCGACGCCGCCCTGACGGTGGCCAGGGAATTGCGCGCCGCCTACCGCCGCGACGGCTCACCACCATCCAGGGACATGGTCAACGCGGTGGTGTTTGCGTCCCAACAAGAGCTGGCCCTGGCCCGCCGCAGCGACGACCCCGCCGTGCTGCCACGCCTCATCGCGGAGCTGACCGGCCTGTACACCACCTTGCCGCCCGACCAGGAGAACCGCTTCGCCGTCGCCGCCACCCTGGCCGATGCCCATCGGGAACAATCCGCCCGCAGCCAGGACCCGGCCGAACTCCGCGCCGCGGCCCGGTACCTCCGCGACGTGGTGGAGACCGACCAGCGGCAGATCGCCGCATTGATCGCACCGTACTTCCCGGCCCTACGGGCCACCGCGATGATCCAACTGGTCATGATCGATCCCAGCCGGGAGGCCGCCGACCACGCCGTCGCGGAGGTCCATCGGCTCCTCGAGGGACCGCAGCCCACCCCCTACCAGGAGCTCCAGCTGCGGTACCAACTCGGCCGGGCCCTGCTGCACACGGCCCGCCACCTCAATGACCCGGGCCTGCTCGACCAGTGCATCACCGAGCTGACCCGGGTCCGTGAACTGATGACGCAAGGGCACGGCCTGCCGCACAACGTCGACGCCCTGACGCAGTTGTCCGAGGCGTACTGGCTGCGCCGCGACCGCCACGGTCCGACCGCGGCCGAGGACGTGAACGCCAGTCTGGCCACCCGAGGCGAGGCGCTGGTCAGTCTGGCCTCGGACGTCCTCCTCCAACTCGGCTCCGAACACGGCCTGGCCGTGGCCCGCACCGGGTCGGCGCAGGCACTGTGGCTGGCCTACTGGAACACCGTGATCGGCCGCCCCGCCGACGCGGTGGACGCGCTGGAACTGGGCCGGGCCCTGGTGCTGCGGGCCGCCGCCGCGTCCCGCGGCATTCCCGAGCTCCTCGAAGCCCGCGGCCACCCGGATCTGGCCCGGCAGTGGCGCGCCGAGGTCGCCGCGGACCGGCTCCCGCCCGAAACCGCGACCCCGCTCCTGGGCCCCTCCACGGAGCGGCAGATCCCGGGCACCCTGCGCCGCAGGGCACTTGACGCGCTGGGCGCGGGCAGCGGCGCGGACGCCCGGAAGCTGCTCGGCCCTCCGAACCTGACAGGGCTGAAGGCCGGTCTCACCGCCGCCGGCACCGATGCGCTCGTCTATCTCGTCCTCGGGCTCCAACCCGGCCAGCCCGGCTTCGCGCTGATCCTCCGCCCCGACACCGGCGAGGCGCCGCCCGCCGTCCTGAAGCTGCCGCTGCTGACCCCTGGCAGCCCGCCGCTGGAGCGCTACCTCGACGCCACGGCCCGACGTTCCCAGGCCACCGCCACCGCCACCGCCACCGCAACGGCCACCGCCGATGCCACGGCCGCCGCCGATGCCACGGCCGCCGCCGATGCCACGGCCGAGCCGAGCGGACAGGCGGCGCCGGACCGGCGGTGGGAGGCGGCGCTGCGCGAGCTGTGCGACTGGGCCTGGCCTGCCGCGATGGGTCCCGTCCTGGCAGCCGTCGGGCCGCTCAACCGGCCGCCGCGGATCGTCCTCGTGCCCTGCGGGGCGCTCGGCGCGGTCGCCTGGCACGCGGCGCGCACTCCGTACGGGCGTGCCGGGCGCTCGTACCGGTACGCATGCGAGGAAGCGGTGCTCAGCTACGCACCCTCCGGAGCCGAGTTTCTGCGGGCCGCCGCCCGGGACCGGCTGCCCGTCGCCGCCGGGCAGGTCCTGGTCTCCGACCCCGAACTCTCCCTCCTGTGGGCCGAGATCGAGGCCGAGGCGCTGCGCGCGGCCTGCTACCCGGACAGCCTGTGCTACGGCGAGTTCCCCACGGCCGTCAGCGACGCGCCGGGCACCCCGGAGGACATCCTCGCCGTCCTGCCCGGCGGCAGCTCCCCGGCCGCCGTCCTGCACATCTCCTGCCACGCCCTGGTCGGCCCACATCCCACGCGCTCGGCCCTCTGGCTCGCCACCCCGCCGGACGGCCCCCAGGACGCCGGACGGCTGACCGTGGCCGGCATCCTGGACGGCACCGCCACCGGAGCGCCGAACGCCGCGGGCCCGCTGGTGGTGCTCAGCGCCTGTGAGACGGATCTGAGCACCCGTAACCACGACGAGGCCCTGACCCTGGCCACCGCCCTGATCGCCCGCGGCGCCGCCGACGTCATCGGCTCGCGCTGGGCCGTCCGCGATGCCTCGACGGCCGTGATGATGGCCGTCTTCCACGACTTCGTCACCGCGCACGGCCTCGCCCCGGTGGACGCGTTGCGCGCCGCCCAGCTGTGGATGCTCGACCCGCACCGCGAGCCACCGTCCACCCTCCACGACGACCTGCGCGGCGAAGCCGCCCGCATGGACCTCGACCAGGTCCATCTCTGGGCCGCCTTCACCCACCAGGGCAACCCGGCGGCCCGGGGCACGGAGTGAACGCGGGTGCCGCCCTCAGTAGATGCGGCGCCCGCGAGCGTCCGGTACGCCGGACTTCCGGAAGAAGTACGTGTTGACGTGGTCCCGCCACTCCCGCGCGCTGCGCAGCTGCTCCTCGTAGCGCTCCGCCGCCCGGGCGTGGCGTGCCGGATCCACCAGGTCGGCGAGACCGGCCCACACCCGGCGCGCCTCCTCGGCCTCCTCCACGCCGTCGAAGTGGGTGTCGTAGATGTGCTGGATCACCGTTTCGCCGCTGTGCAGCACATGTCCGTACGGCACATGGTGGAAGAAGAGCAGCAGCTCGTCCGGGCAGGTCTCGGGCGACTCGTACAGCTCCGCCCACGGCTTCGCGTACTGCCCCGCGAATCCGGTGCCGGTCGCCCGGCTGCGGTCGACCCCGATCCCGTCCCTGTCGGCGAAGTGGTACGTCCCCCACGGGCTGTACTCGTAGCCGTCCACGCTCGGCCCGTAGTGGTGTCCGGGCTGCACCATGAAGCCGATGCCCAGCGGCGCCGTGTACTTCTCGTACGTCCGCCAGGAGCCGTCCAGGACCGCCCGCAGCCCGTCGCGCAGCCGCGCCGGATCAGCGGTCTCCTCGGGGGCGAAGGACAGCTCGATCCACTCGTGCAGGATCGCGCGCGGGTCCGCGTCGGGCTGCCAGCCCAGGCGGCCCACCGCGTACAGGTTCGCCTGCGCCAGCGGATGCCCGGTCCAGAACGGGTCGTCACCGGCGTTCGAGACCGCCACCAGACCGCCGCCGTGCGCCAGATCCCCGACGCTCGGCCCTTCCTCCCCCCTGAGCCGGAACCGCAGCGCGTCGCTCCACATCGGCCCGAGCCAGCACACGTGCCGCTGCTGCCCCGTGTATTCCTGGGTGGCCTGGATCTCCACCGCGAGCCGTGTGTTCGGCATCGCGCCGATCACCGGGGAGACGGGCTCGCGCGTCTGGAAGTCCATCGGCCCGTGTTTCACCTGGAGTACGGCGTTCGGCGCGAACTCGCCGTCCAAGGGGGCGAAGTGGTCGTGGGCCGCGCGTGCCCGGTCCACCGACCGGTCCCGCCAGTCCTGCCGGTGGTTGTAGACAAAGGCCCGCCAGTGCACGGTGGCGCCGTACGGGGCGAGCGCCGCGGCCAGCATGTTGGCGCCGTCCGCGTGGCTGCGGCCGTAGGTGAAGGGGCCGGGCTGCCCCTCGGAGTCGGCCTTCACCACATAACCGCCGAAGTCGGGTATCGCCGCGTACACCCGGCCGGTCGTCTCCGCCCACCAGTCGGCCACCGCCGCGTCCAGCGGATCGGCCGTGGGCAGGCCGCCGAGGACGACGGGCGCGGCGAAGGAGACGGACAGATGCGTCCGGATTCCGTACGGGCGCAGCGCGTCCGCGACCGCTGCCACCTCACCGATGCGGTCGGTCAGCAGGTGTGCCTCGGTTTCGTGCACATTCACGTTGTTCACGGTGATCGCGTTGACACCGCACGCGGCGAGCAGCCTGCCGTAGCAGCGCACCCGCTCCAGCTCGTCCCGGGAGCCCCGGGCCAGTCCGTCCCGCCAGAACAGGGAGCCGCCCGAGTACCCCCGCTCCACCTGGCCCATCACCGGGTGCACCGCCACGTTGTCCCAGTGGTCCAGCATCCGCAGGCCCAGCGCCGGCCGGTGCGTCTCGCGCGCCCGCTCGCCCCGGAAGGCCGCCTCGCCGAGCCGCACCAGGTGGAACAACCCGTACAGCAGCCCGGCCTGACCGGTGGCCGTCACCCGTGTGACGCCCCCCGTCCGCTCCAGCGCGAACCCCTCGTCCCCGAGCCCGTCCCCGTCCTCGCCGCTCTCGCCGTCCCGGCCCAGCTCCAGCACCAGGTCGTACGGCGCGCCCTGGGCCCGCGCACCCCGTACGACCTCACCGCCGAACCGTGCGCAGGCGCCCGCCACTTCTCCGTGCACCGTGTCCACCAAAGGGCCCGTCCCAGAGACCAGCGTGCGCCGGGAACCGAGCGGGCGGAACACCTCGGGCGGCAGCCACGCCGGGTCCACGCCGCTGGGCAGCACGGGCACGGATACGGGTACGGATGCGGATGCTGTCACGGAAACCCCTGGTCAGTGCGGATCGAGCGCGCCGGACCGCCTGGGAGCGGGCGGGCGGCCCAAGTATGCCGTGTGCCGGCCGGGGCCGGGAGAGGCGCGAAGGCCTCGACTCCCGGCCCGCGCTGTCAGTGCCCGTCCGTAACATCCGGCCCCATGAGCATGATCGGAGAGTACGCGCGGCTGACCCCGGCCGAACTCGAGCGCGCGGTCCGCGACCCGGACTGGGCCAGGGAGTTCATCGGCGAGCTGGCCGAAACCGAGCCGGGCGAGGGGGCCGGGGCGTCACAGGGGCGCTGCTTCGACACCGACAAGGCGTGGCACGCCCTCGACTTCCTGCTGCGCCGCCTCGCGTTCCCCGTGGACGTCGTCTTCGGCGAGGAGGAAATCCCCAGGGCCGACGGCTGGGGCCACGGGCCGCCCTGCTTTCTCACGCCGGAGCGTGTGCGGGCGGCGGCTGAGGCGTTCGCGGCGACGCCTCCGGAGGCCTTGGTCAGCGGGGTCACTCCGGATGATCTCGTCCAGGCCGATATCTATCCCGAGATCGTCTGGGTGGGCGATGAGTCGCTGGACTATGTGACCAACTACTACCGGGCGCTGGTTCCGTTCTTCCAGGCGGCGGCCCGCGACGGGCACGCCATGGTCATCTGGATCGGCTAGCCGGCTCGGACGGCGGCGTCTCGCCACCCGCGACGGGCCGCGGAACCTCGCCGGGCCGGCGGGCGCCGCGCTACCTGCCGACGGTGGGCCCCGACGGCTCCCGGTGAGGGTGATGGGGCGGTCAGACGGCACGGACGCGGTGGATGAACTCGGCCAGGTCGGCTGCCGACGCGCTGCCTCTCGCGGTGGTGAAGTTGTTGACGAGCCGGAGAAGGGCGCCGTACGCCTCGGTGTGGTTGTAGGACACGGCGTCCGCGACGCCCAGTGACCACCGCCAGTATCCGTTGAGTGTGTCCGCCAGGGGCATGCGGAAGGTGGAGAGCACGTCCTTGAGGTCCGGTACGGTCGCGGCGAGTCCGTGCCGCTTGATGTAGGCGGTGAGGATTTCGGTGTAGAACGCGAAGTGCCGGGCCTCGTCCCTGGCCAGTCGGTGGAGCAGGTCTCGTAGCACCGGTTCGTTGGCGACGGCCTTGAACCGCTGGTAGAAAAGTTGGGTGGCTTTCTCCTGGACCAGTGTGTAGGTGAATGCCTGGACCGGGCTCTCATAAGGCAGTGAGAACTTCTTTCTGCCTTCCTCGGCCAGCTCCCGGCGCAGGGTGTCCGGGTCGCTGATACCGGCCTCGATCTGATATCGGGTGAGGACCGAGGCGTGCCGCTCCTCTTCGTTCGCCCAGGAGATCAGAAACCGGAAGTACTCACGGTTGAAACAGAACTCCTCGATGGCCAGGTCCTCACCGGACAGCGGGAAGGCGTCCAGGAAGTACGTGAGGTACCCGGGAATGTGGTCCTCGATGAAGGTGATGAACCGCACGACCGAGCGGTCGGTCTCGGTGAGTTCTTCGGGCCGCAGTGTTGTCCAGGGCAGCTCGTCGATGGACCAGTGATGCGTATCGGCGCGGCTGACCGCTTTCCGGGTCAGCTCCCCGATCTCCGCGGGGTCGATGGAGGGCCGGGGCGGCTCCGGCGGGGATGTCGGCGGCGCGGTTTCGTTCACGGTGCCTCCGCCGGGCCCATCCGGGATTTCCGTGCGCTCAGCGCGTAGTGTTTGGTGGTGTAGCCCCAGCCGGCGTTGGCCGTCCGCAGATAGCGGACAAGCGGCTCGCTCATACCTGGTGCCGCCCGTTCGACGCGGTCGCGCTCGGCGTGGATCCGCTGCTCCCAGTCCTCGATGGTGCGGCGGTAGTGCGCGGTGAGATCGGAGAGCGCGGTCAGGCTGAACCCGGCCGATTCCACCGCTTCCACGAGCGTGGAGAGCGGCACCATATCGGCGAACCCGAAGATGTCCTCGGTGACGTGCTTGGTGCCCGGCCGTCGCGAGAACTCCTCGTAGGAGGCGCGGTTCCGGAAGCAGCTTTCCGACAGGTACAGCGATCCGCCCCGGCGCAGCAGGTCATAGACCTTGCGCAGCACCGCGGTCCGGTCCGGCATGTGCACGATCGAGCCGAGCATGGTGACCGCGTCGTACGGCCCGGCCACCTCCACATC
Source organism: Streptomyces sp. NPDC007917 (assembly GCF_042959105.1). Taxonomy (NCBI): domain Bacteria; kingdom Bacillati; phylum Actinomycetota; class Actinomycetes; order Kitasatosporales; family Streptomycetaceae; genus Streptomyces; species Streptomyces sp. NPDC007917. The sequence goes on along the minus strand of NZ_JBIBKK010000018.1, from coordinate 169,353 downwards.
GCCGAAGGAGCCGTGCTCAAGCGTGATCAGGTCCGCCACGCCCGCCGTCTTCGCCTGTGTCCGGATGTACTCGAGCTGTGGGCGTGAGGGCGTCACGCCGGTGGCGTGGCAGCCGTACTCCTGGGCCATGAACAGGATCAGACTGCCCCAGCCGCAGCCGATGTCGAGCAGCCGCTCACCGCCGGTGAGCCCGAGTTGCCGCGCGACGAAGTGCAGTTTGTCCGTCTGCGCCCGGTCGAGGTCGGTGTCCTGGTCGGTGTACAGCCCGGAGCTGTACTTGAGCCGCCGGTCGAGGTAGATGCCGAACAACTCGGCGGGCAGCTCGTAGTGTCGGTTGGTGGCCTGGTACGCCGCTTGGGGGGTCACGGAGGTCATGGCGTGGTCAGTTCTCCGCTGACGTGGGTGTGGACCAGGGTGACCAGTTCATCGACGGTGTCGGCGGCGAAAACGGCCTGGTCGTCGAACTCGATGTCCCACCGGCGCTCCAGTTTGGAGACCACCCGCAGCAGTTTCATCGAGTCGGCGCCGGGCAGTGCCTTGAGGGCGTCGGTGGGACCGATCTCGGCGGGGGAGACCTCCAGTTCGGTGGCGAGGTACTCGGTGGTGATCGCGGCGATCTGCGCGCGGTTGATGGGCTGGTGGCCGGTGGGTTCGGCGGTCATGACTCTCCCGTCCCGTGGTCGAAGTAGTGCCGGACGCGGCCGAAGGCGGCATCGTCGAGCTGCATGAGTTTCCTGGCTTGCTGGGAGCGGATCGGCTGGTAGGTCCCGGTGGCCATGACGTGGAGTTCGCCCCCGGAGCCGGTGATCTCGGCCTGGGTGTGCAGCACCCCGTTGCCCTGGCCGCTGATCCGCGCGACGGTCAGATACGGTTCGCCCACCGCGAGCGGCAGCAGCATCTTGCTGCGCAGGGTCACGGAGAAGGCGAGCAGGCCGTGCACCAGGGCGAGGGTGTCGCCCATCACCTCGTCCAGCAGCACGTTCACGATGCCCCCGTGCACGATCCCCGGGTAGGAGGCGTAGTTCTCCGAGAACGTCGTCTCGGCGGCGTGGTCCCCGTTCGGCAGCCGCTTCAGGCGCAGCTTGAGCCCGATGGGGTTGCGCGGTGAGCAGCCGAAGCAGTTGAAGGAGGGCTCCGCGTGCCAGGGAAGTTCGATCGCCTCGCCGGTGGGTGTGTGCTGTGCGGTGCTCATGCGGGGACCTTGCTGTTCAGCGACTCCTCGGCGATCGCCCGCCGCACATCGGACATCTTGGTCAGCTTGTGGCCGGTGAGGGCGGAGAAGTACTTGAACAGCTGCTCGCAGCACTTCGCCCATTCCCTGCCGTCCTCGTCGACCTCGGCGAAGTAGGCGAACATCTCGTCGATGGTCTCGTGGTTCTCCAGCTCGGGCAGATCTCCCTTGAACCGGCTGACCGGATGGCGGTACAAGTCGCGGGTGGTGCCCATGTAGATGTACAGGGTCTCCACGACCGACGCGCATTCCTGGGGCCGTGCGGCCAGCTGCTGCGCGGTGTAGTGGACGAACTCGCGCGCGTGGCGCGCCTCGTCGCCGCTGGCCTTCTTCAGGATGGCGGCGAGGACCGGCTCCTTCATGGTGCGGGCCACGCATTTGTACGCGTGTGTCGCCAGGACCTCACAGATGACGTTGGTGGCCAGGGTGGCCGCCCTGGTGACTCCCGGCGGGTAGGCCCCGCGCATCGAGGCGATCGTGTGGTGGTCGATGCCGTGGCCCGCCAGCTGCAGCCATGTCTGGAAGGCGAGGTGGTGCTGGATCTCCTGGTAGCCCCAGACGCAGGCGAACTGCGAGAAGTCGTAGTCCATGGCGAACTCGTTGAGCAGGCCGTGGGTCGCGGCGATGACGTTCGACTCGCCCACGATGGCTCCCTTGGCGAACACGATGTGTTCTGGCAGTACCAGATCTGCCCGGAACTCCTCCCATGGGATGTGGTGCAGCTCCCAGGTGGCGTGCTGATAGTCGGCGAACACCCGGGCGCTGTGCATCCGGTCGTCCGCGAGCAGGGGGACCCCGGCCGGCGACTGTGTTCTGCTGTTCACACCCGTTCTCCTCGGTCTGGACTTCCGGTGGCGGGGTACGCCACCGCGCTGTCGCCGTCAGCGGCGACGCGCCGTGCGGCCAGCACGCGTTGCCACTTTCCGCTGGTGGTGCGCGGGAGCCAGCGGGGCTTGACCGCGTAGACCCGCACCCGGGACAGGTCGAGCTCGGCCGCCACCCTTCTGCGGACCTCCGCGAGCACCGGGGCGGGGTCGTGGTCCGTCTCCACGATGACGCCGATCCGCTCGCCGCCCTCGGTGTCGGTGTCGGAGAAGGCGACGCAGCGGCGGCGGTAGACGCCCGGGACGGTGCGCGCGACATTCTCGACGTCGTCGGGGAAGAAGTTCTGCCCGTGCACCACGACCATTTCCTTGCGCCGCCCCGTGACGTACAGGTCGCCGTCGAGCAGGAAACCGAGATCGCCGGTGCGCAGCCATCCGTGGTCGAACACCTCCCGTGTCGCCTCGGGGGCGCGGAAGTAGCCGGTGGTCACCGGCTCCCCGGCGATCTGGATCTCGCCGAGCGTGCCGTCGGCCGCCACCGCCCCGTCCTCCCCGGCGATCCGCAGCTCGATGCCGTGCACCGCGCGGCCCACCGAGACGACCGGCTTGGCCGCGGGCGCGCCCTGGTCGACGGAGCGTGCGACACCGGTCCTGGCGAGCTCGTCCCGGTCCACCGTGCGGACCTTGGGGGCGTCTCCAGGGGCGGGGTAGCTGATCGACAAGGTGGCCTCGGCCATGCCGTACACCGGGTACATCACGGAGGGGCCGACGCCGCTGGGCGCCAGCGCCTCGGTGAACCGCCGCACGGTGGCCGCGTTGACCGGTTCGGCGCCGTTGAACGCCAGCCGCCAGCTGGACAGGTCGAGGGTGGCGAGTCGCTCGGCCGGCACACGGTCGAGCAGGTAGTCGTAGGAGAAGTTGGGCCCGGTCATCACTGTTCCGCGGTGTGCGGCGAAGTGTTCGAGGACCGCGCCCGGCCGCCGGAGAAAGGTGGTCGGTGAGAACGCGTGGACGTCGGCGCCGTTGAGCCAGTGGGCCTGCAAACCGATCAGCCCCATGTCGTGGAAGGTCGGCACCCACTGGACGAACACGTCGTCCGGGCTGAAGGCGCCCGAGACCACGCAGGCGCGCAGACCGGCCATGGTCGTGCGATGGGGCAGCATCACACCCTTGGGCAGGCTGGTGCTGCCGGAGGTGAACTGGACGATGGCCAGCGAGTCGGGATCGACGGTGGGCAGTGTGAGCGGGCTGCCGGTGCCGCTCGGCGACGGCGGGGGCAGCAGGGCCACCCCGGTGGTCATCGTGGTGATCTCGTGGCCCAGTTCTTCATGGTCCCGGTCCAGTACGAGGTGGCGCAGGCCCGCGACGTCCGCGATGCGTACGATGCGGTGCGCGGTGTCCCGCGGGTCGCCGAAACCGGCCTGGACCGGCAGCACGCTGATCGCGGCCCCTGCCCGCCAGAGCCCGAAGACCGTGGTGAGGAACCGGGCGGCGGTGGGCACCAGCACGCCCACGATGTCACCGGGCCGCACCCCGGAGCGCAGAAACTCGTGCGCCGCCGCGGCGGAAGCACTGTCGAGGTCCGCCGCGGTGATGTCATCGCCGGCGGTGGGAAACCTCGCGCGGGAGTCCGGCGAGGCCTTCGCCAGGTGGGTCAGGCTTTCTCCCAGGGTCCGTCCGTCCAGCAAGGCAGGTCGCATGGGTCGCTGCACGCTGATTCCCCTATCGCGGGTCGAAGACCAGATTCATGCATTCCGGACCCTTAATTGATGACGCGAACGATCAATCCTGAGCAGGCAATCCGAAGCGCTTTTGAGTCGGGCAATCACAGCCCTGGAGATCTCATCATGGCATGGCCGTGCGAGGCGTAGCGCGGCCGACGGGAATGACTAGGAGATCTGCTAAACACCCGCTCCCCGCAGATGCGGGGCTTGGAAGCGCTTGACCGGAAAGGTTAGCCTGCCGATCTCATTGCCTCTTCCTGGGAATGCCCGCGTATTCGGCGGTATTCCCACCGGCGATAGATGCACGGCCCGTGTTCGGCACGATTCCGCCCGATGGTGAGACGGCGAACCCGACGGTGAGACGGTGAACAGGACAGGTGGTTCCATGCAGCCCGGCAGTACCGTTCGCCCGGCGCCGGTCGCGGTGATCGGCTTGTCATCCTGTGCCCCGGAGGTTCCGCCGCCCGAGGCGGCGCTGCGGGCGCTGGAGAACGCCGGCATCGTCCCGGACACGCTCCGGGAGGTGGCGGCCGGTGTGTTCGCCACCACGCAGGCGGACCTGATCGCCGCCGAACTGGATGTGACCGGACCCGCGTTGACGCTGGACACCCTTCCCGCCGGGGTGGTTCACCTGGCCTGTCAGAGCATCCACACGGGTGAGTCCGCGCTGGCACTCGCCGGGGTCGTCGCACCGGACGGCGGCAGCGGATTCCTTGTGCTGAAGCCGGTTCCGGCGGCGGTGGCCGAGGGCGACCCGGTCCACTGTGTGATCGAGGGCAGCGCGCTGGGCCGGGGTGATGTCGTACGGCAGGCCTGTGCGCGCGGCGAGGTGGCGGATGACGGGATCCACTTCTGGTGGCGGGGCGGCTACCACGCGGGCGGGGCCGCGCCGGGCGCCCTGTCCGGCGGGGACCAGCCGGGCGGCCGGGGCGAGGACGCGGTGGCGGCCCTGCTGGAGATGCCCGTGCTGCTGGGCCGCGGCCGGGTTCCGCTCTCTGATGCCCGGCCCGACCTCGACCGCCGCCTCACCGCCGTCCACAGTTCCTCGGACGGCGCGGGGGTGGCCTGCGCGCTGGTGCTGTCGGAACCGCCTGCGCGCCCGTCGCCGTCGGCGAGGAGGGCGGTACCGGCGCTGCCGTTGCTGCTGTCGGCGGACAGCGAAGAGGCGTTGTACGGCAAGGCGGAGCGGCTGCGCGCCCATCTGACCGAGCCCGAGAGCCCCGACCCGCTCGATGCCGCCCACACCCTGGCGGTCGCCAGGCCGCATCTGCCGCATCGCGCGGTGGTTCTCGGCGCCGACCGGGCGGAGCTCGCCGACGGGCTCGGTGAACTCGCCCTGGGACGGGGTGGCGCGCAGCGGGCCGACGGCGGGCGCAAGGTGGCCTTCCTCTTTCCCGGCGAGGGCGGGCAGCGGCCGGGCATGGGGCGCGAGCTCTATCCGCTGTTCGACGTGTTCGCCGACGCGCTCGACGAGGTGTGCGCCCACATGGACGCGGTGGCCGCCTGGTCGGTGCGCGATCTGCTGCTCGGCACGGGCAAGGCCACCGAGGTCGCGCCGGCCGACGAGCCGCTGTACACCCAGGACGCGCTGTTCGCCCTTCAGGTGGCGCTGTTCCGCCAGTTCGAGCACTGGGGCGTACGCCCGGACTTCGTGGTCGGGCACTCCGTCGGGGAGCTGGCCGCGGCGACGGCGGCCGGGGTGTTCTCCCTGCCCGACGTCTGTGCGCTGCTCGCCGAGCGGATCCGGCTGTTCCGGGAGAAGACACCGGTCGGCGGCGCGATGGTCGCGATGCGGATCTCCGAGGCCGAGGCGCTGGAATCGCTGGCCGGGCTCGAGCATCTGGCCGGCATCTCCGCCGTGAACGCCCCGAACTCCGTCGTCGTCTCCGGGGACCGGGAAACCGTGCTTCGGATCGCCGCACTGTGGTCGCGGCGGGGACGCAAGGTGAAACAGCTGCCGGTCGACCGGGCTTTCCACTCCCCGCATATGGCCGCGATGGCCGGCGACTTCGAGCAATTCGTCCGCGGCCTCGCACCGCGCCCGCCGCGCATTCCGATTGTCCCGGTGCACAACGCGCTGGGATCAGACCCCGGTGTCGTCCACCTGCCCGAATACTGGGGGGCGCAGGTGCGCGGCACCGGGCATTTCCTCCACTGTGTGACAAGCCTCGACGCGGCCGGCGTGGACACCTACGTGGACATGAGCGCGAACGGAGTGCTGGCCGCGCTGGTCGAGGAGACGCTGCCCGAGTCCGCCGCCGCACACGCGCACATCACCGCCGCGCTGCACGGCGAGGGGTCCGATCCGCACGCCGTGCTCGGCACGCTGGGCGGGCTGCACACCCACGGTGTCCCGGTGGACTGGTCCGCCGTCTTCCGCGGCTGGGGCGGCAAGCGCATCCACCTGCCGACCGGCGTGGCACAGCCCGCCCCTGCCGCTCCTGCCGCATCCCGGTCGACGGATCTGCGACGGTTGATCCGGACCGAGGTCGAGGCGATGACCGAGGGCGGCTACGCGCCGGACCGGTCGTTCCTCGAGCTCGGGCTCGACTCCCTCGCGGCCGTGCGACTGGTGAACCGGCTGCGGAAGCGGACCGGGCTCAAGATCGCCACAGCCGCGCTGTTCGACCACCCCACCCCGAATCGGCTGGCCGCACACCTGGACAGGCGCGCACCCCGGCCGGTGGCCGCCCGACCCCGCCGGAGCGCGCCGGACGAGCCGATCGCCATCGTCGGGATGAGCTGCCGGTTTCCGGCAGGGGTGCGCTCGCCGGAGGACCTGTGGCGGTTGCTCGCCGCGGGCCGTCACGTCGTCTCGCCGATGCCGGAGGACCGTGGCTGGGACCTGACCGGGCTCTACGACCCCAAGCGCGAACGCCCGGGCACGAGCTATGTGCGCCAGGGCGGATTTCTCCACGACGCCGCCGAGTTCGACCCCGCGTTCTTCGGCATCGGCGGACACGAGGCGCTGGAGATGGACCCGCAGCAGCGGCTGCTGCTCGAGCTGACCTGGGAGGCGTGTGAACGGGCCGGTATCGACCCGGCCACCCTCCGCGGCAGCGACACCGGGGTCTACGCCGGGCTGTCACACGGCCACTACGGCACCGGCCCCGGATACGCGGACATGAGTCTGCGACCGCATCTGGCGATCGGCACCGGGGCCAGCACGGCCTCCGGCCGGATCTCGTTCACCTTCGGACTGAACGGGCCCAACCTCGCCATCGACACCGCGTGTTCGTCGTCGCTGGTCGGGCTGCACCTCGCCGCCACCGCGCTGCGCCGGGGCGAGTGTTCGCTGGCGCTGTCGGGCGCGGTGACCGTGCTGTCGTCGCCCATGGTGTTCGTCGAGTTCAGCCGCCAGGGCGGGCTGGCGCCGGACGCCCGGGCGAAACCCTTCGCCGAGGGCGCGGACGGCACCGCCTGGGCCGAGGGGGGTGGGATGTTCGTCCTGGAGCGGTACTCCGACGCGCGCCGCAACGGCCATCCGGTGCTCGCCCTGATCGTGGGCTCGGCGGTCAACTCCGACGGCGCGAGCAACGGGTTCACCGCGCCCAACGGAGCCGCCCAGCACCGGCTGCTGCTCTCCGCGCTCGCCGACGCCCGGCTGCGACCGACCGACGTGGACGTCGTGGAGGCGCACGGCACCGGAACGATGCTCGGCGACCCGATCGAGGCCGGTGCCCTCCTGGAGGCCTACGGTGCGCACCGGCCGCCGGACCGCCCGCTGCTGGTCGGCTCGCTCAAGTCCAACCTGGGCCACACACAGGCCGCGGCCGGCGCGGCAGGGGTGATGAAGATGGTGCTGGCCATGCGGCACGGGACGGTCCCGGCGACCCTGCACGTCGACCGGCCCAGCCCGCACGTGGACTGGGACGCCGGGCTGCGGCTGGTGACCGAGGACACGCCATGGCCCGACCACGGCCCGCTGCGGCGGGCGGGCGTCTCGTCCTTCGGCATCGGCGGGACCAACGCCCATGTCATCCTTCAGCAGCCGCCCGCCGAGCCACCGGCTCCGGCGGAGCCCGTACGGAACGTCCCCCCGGTGTGGACCGTCTCCGGAGGCTCGGACGCCGCCCTGCGCGCCCAGGCCGGACGGCTCGCCGCGCACTGGGACGCCCATCCCGGTCTCGACGCGCGCGACATCGGCTTCTCGCTGACCACGACACGCTCGGCCCTGACCCACCGAGCCGTCCTCACCGGCGGCGACCGCGACCGGCTGCGGCGCTCGCTGACCGCGCTGGCGGCGGGCCGGCCCGACCCCGACCTCACGGTCGGCGCGGTGGCCGAGGGCGGCTTGGCCTTCCTGCTGACCGGTCAGGGCAGCCAGCGGGTGGGCATGGGACGCGGGCTGTACGCCGCGTACCCGGTCTTCGCCGAGGCCTTCGACGAGGTGTGCGCCGGGCTCGGCCTGCCGGTGAAGGAGACGGTGTTCGGCACGGACCAGGAACCGCTCGACCGGACCGAGTACGCGCAGACCGGGCTGTTCGCCTTCCAGGTGGCGCTCTTCCGGCTGTTCGAAAGCTGGGACATCCGGCCGGACCTGCTGCTGGGACACTCCCTCGGTGGGCTGACCGCCGCCCACCTGGCCGGGGTCCTGTCCCTGCGGGACGCGTGCGCGCTGGTCGCGGCGCGGGGCTCGCTCATGCAGGCGCTGCCCGAAGCAGGGGCGATGTACGCGGTGGCGGCCGCGCGGGAGGAGGTCGCGGAGCTGCCGCCGGGCGTGTCGCTGGCGGCGGTGAACGGCCCCCGCTCGGTGGTGATCTCCGGCGACGAGGAGGCGGTCGTCGCGCTGGCGGAGCGGTTCGGCGCCCAGGGGCGCAGGACCGCGCGCCTGCGGGTCAGCCACGCGTTCCACTCCTCCGTGATGGAGCCCATGCTCGACGAGTTCCACACGGTCGCCCAGGGCCTGACCTACCACCCGCCCCGGATCCCCGTCGCCTCCGACCTGACCGGGCGGCTCGCCACCGCCGACGACCTGTGTTCGCCCGAGTACTGGGTCCGCCATGTGCGCGGCACGGTCCGGTTCCACGACGGGATGCGGACCCTGCACGACGAGGGCGTGACCACCTTCCTGGAGCTGGGACCGGACACGACGCTCACCGAGACGGCCGCCGACTGCCTCACGGACACCACCGACGCGGCGGTGTTCCCCGCCCTGCGCCAGGACGATGTGCTCGGCGCCGTCGCGGCGCTGCAGGTCCGTGGCCATGGGCCCGACTGGTCGCGGTGGTACGCCGGAAGCGGGGCCCGGCGCGTGGACCTGCCCACATACGCCTTCCAGCGCAAACGGTTCTGGCTGCTGCCCGACGCGGCAGCGAACCACCCCCAGCGGACGGACCGGGAAGCCGCGATGGACCGGCTGCGGTACCGGATCGGCTGGCAACCCACGGCGGACCCGGCCGCCTCACCGCGGAACTGGCTGATCGTCCACTCCGACGCCCTCCCCGTGCCGCAACCCCTCGGCGCCACGCTCGGCTCCCGCACACTGCCCCTCGCCATCGACGCGGACCGCACGGAGATCGCCGAGCGCCTGGTGTCCGCGGCGAACGCCGAACCGGTCGACGGGGTGCTGTCCCTGCTGGCGCTGGAGGAGCGGACCCACCCGGATGCGCCCGGTGTCCCCGGGGGACTCGCGCTGACCACGGCGCTCATCCAGGCCATGGGCGACGCCGGCCTCGAAGCTCCCCTCTGGTGCGCGACACAGGGGGCGGTGTCCACGGGCCACGGCGACCGGCCCGGCAGCCCGGCGCAGGCCATGGTGTGGGGACTCGGCCGGGTCGCGGCGCTGGAGCACCCCGGGCGGTGGGGCGGACTGGTCGACCTCCCCGCCACCGTCGACACACCGGCGGCCGAACGGCTCGCCGGGATACTCTCCTCGGCCGAGGACCAGGCCGCCGTCCGCGCCTCGGGAGTGTTCGTCCGGCGTCTGCTGCGCGCACCGCTTCCCACCGGTCCCCGGCGCGAATGGCCCATGCGCGGAACCACCCTCATCACCGGAGCGTTCGGCGCGCTGGGCAGACGCGTCGCGACGTGGCTGGCCGCCGAGGGCGCCCAGCGGCTGCTCCTGACGGGCCGCCACGCCGACGATCCCGAACTGGTCGCCGAGCTGACCGCGCTCGGTGCCGAGGTCGACACCGCCGCCTGCGACGTGGGCGACCGGGAAGCGGTGGCGGCCCTGCTCGCGTCGATCCCCGAGGACCGCCCGCTGACCGCGGTCGTCCACGCGGCCGGGGTGCTCGACGACGGTGTGCTCGACGCCCTGGACCCCCAGCGGCTCGCCCGGGTGCTGCACGCCAAGGCCACCGGCGCCAAGAACCTCCACGAGCTCGCCGGGGAGCTGCAGGCGTTCGTGCTGTTCTCCTCCGCCACCGGCGCGGTCGGCAACGCCGGCCAGGCCAACTACGCGGCGGCCAACACCTACCTCGACGCGCTGGCCGAACAGCGCCGCGCCGACGGACTCGCGGCCACGTCGGTCGCCTGGGGGCCATGGGGGGCCGGCGGCATGGCGGTCGACGGCACGGACGCACAGATCGTGGGCACACGGCTGCGCCGCAACGGCATGACGGTGCTCGACCCGGACCTGGCGATCGCCGTACTGGGCCGGGCCCACGCACACGACGAATCCGGGCTGGTGATCGCCGACATCGATTGGGCGCGATTCCTCTCGGCGCTCGCCACCACCCGGAACAGCCCGCTGTTCGCGGACCTGCCCGAGGCGCAGAGCAACGCCGCCCCACCGCCCGCGGAGACCTCCTCGCTCGTGCGGCGGCTCGCCCGGATGCCGCGGGCCGAGTGCGTCCGTACGCTGCGCGATCTGGTGTGCCGGTACACCGCGCAGGTGCTCGGGCACGACTCGGCCGCGCAGATCCAGCCCGCGAAACCCTTCCATGAGCAGGGGCTCAGCTCCCTTGGCATCGTCGAGCTGCGCAACCAGCTCAGCGCGCAGACCGGTGTGCGGATGCCCGCCGGCGTGTTGTTCGACCATCCCACCCCCTCCGCACTGGCCGGCCACCTCGCCGCGGAACTCGCCCCGGCCGCCGGCGACCCCGATCGCACACCGGAGGTCGACGGCGCACCGGAGGCGGAGCCCCGGGCGACGGATCTCGAGGCCATCCTGAGCCGCGCCGAACAGGAACTCTCCCGGGCAGGGAAGGACCGACTCGATGGCTGACGACGGCAGGCTGCTCGACACCGTGCAGCGCCTGACCACCGCGCTGCGGGACACCCGGGAACGTCTGCGCGTGGCCGAGGCCGGCGCCCGCGAGCCGATCGCCATCGTGGGGGCGGGCTGCCGGTTCCCCGGCGGAGTCGGTGACCCCGAAGGGCTGTGGCGGCTGGTGGGCGAGGGCCGCGACGCCGTCACCTCCTTCCCCGCCGACCGCGGCTGGCCGGACGAGTTCACCGGCGCGGGGGCGTTCCTGTCCGACCCGGCCTGGTTCGACGCGGGTTTCTTCGGCATCGGCCCCCGCGAGGCCCTGTCGATGGACCCGCAACAGCGGCTGATGCTGGAAATCTCCTGGGAGGCGGTGGAACGGGCCGGAATCGACCCGATGTCCCTGCGCGGCTCCCGGACCGGGGTGTTCACCGGCACCAACGACCAGGACTACCGCAGCCTGCTGGGCAGGGTCAGCAACCACAACGAACACGCCGACCACCTGGCGACCGGCACCGCGGCCGGCGTGCTGTCCGGGCGGGTCGCCTACTTCCTCGGGCTGGAGGGCCCCTCGGCCACGATCGACACCGCGTGCTCGTCCTCGCTGGTGGCGTTGCACCTGGCCGTACGGTCGCTGCGCTCAGGAGAATGCGATCTCGCACTGGCCGGCGGCGTCGTCGTGCTGTCCACCCCCGGGCTGTTCGCCGCCTTCCAGCGCCAGGGGGCGCTCGCCGCGGACGGCCGCTGCAAGGCGTTCGCCGAGGCGGCGGACGGCGTGGGCTGGGGCGAGGGCGCCGGGGTCGTACTCGTCGAGCGGCTGACCGACGCCCTCGCCCACGGACACCCCGTGCTGGCCGTGGTGCGGGGCACCGCGATCAATTCCGACGGCGCCTCCAACGGGCTGACCGCGCCGAACGGGCTCGCGCAGCAGCGGGTCATCCGCGACGCGCTGGCCGACGCCGGGCTGCGCGGCCAGGATGTGGACGCCGTCGAGGCACATGGCACGGGAACCCGGCTCGGCGACCCGATCGAGGCGTCGGCGTTGCAGGCGGCGTACGGTGGCGAGCGGGCAGCCCCGCTGGCGATCGGGTCGGTGAAGTCGAACATCGGACACACCCAGGCCGCCGCCGGTATCGCCGGAGTGCTGAAGACCGTACTGGCACTACGGCACCGGACCCTGCCGAAGACACTGCACGTGGACAGCCCGTCGTCGCAGGTGGACTGGGACCTGGGCGTGGTGGAACTGCTCACCGGGAGCCGCGGTTGGCCGACGAGCCCGGGCCGCCCGCGGCGCGCGGGAGTGTCCGCGTTCGGCATCAGCGGCACCAACGCCCATGTGATCCTGGAAGAGGCACCACCCGCTGAGGCGACACCGGCTGTCGACGCGGAGCCGCTGCCCTGGGTGCTCTCGGCACGCACCGATTCCGCGCTGCGTGCCAAGGCCGGACAGCTGCTCTCGCACATGGACCGCGAGAGGGACGGCAGGGACGCGGCAGGCGTCGCATACGCGCTGGTCACCTCCCGCAGCACGTTCGAGCGTCGCGCCGTGGTGCTCGACACCGATCCCCGGGCCAACCTGACCGCGTTGAGCCGCGGCGGCACCGCGCCGGGCCTGGTCACGGGCACCGCCGATCTGACGGGCAAGGTGGTGTTCGTCTTCCCCGGCCAGGGCGGCCAGTGGGCGGGCATGGCCGGCGACCTGCTGGAGACATCGCCGGTGTTCCGGGAACACATCCACCGCTGTGCCCAGGCGCTGGCACCGCATGTCGACTGGGACCTGCCGGCCGTGCTGCGGCAGCGGCCGGGCGCGCCCTCGCTCGAGCGGGTGGACGTGGTGCAGCCGGCGCTGTTCGCGGTCATGGTCGCGCTCGCCGCCCTCTGGCGCTCCTGCGGCATCGAGCCGGATGCCGTGGTGGGGCACAGCCAGGGCGAGATCGCCGCGGCCCATGTGGCCGGCGCGCTGTCCCTGAAGGACGCCGCGCTGGTGGTCGCCAGGCGCGCCAAGGCGCTGACCCGACTGTCCGGCAGCGGCGGCATGGCGTCGGTGGAGCTGCCGGCGGACGAACTGTGGCCCCGGCTGGACGAGGGGCTGTGCGTCGCGACGGTCAACGGGCCGAGGTCCACGGTGGTCGCCGGAGCCACCGACGCGCTCGACGCGCTGCTGGCGGACCTGGCCGAGTCCGGCGTACGGGTGCGGAAGCTGCCGGTGGACTACGCGTCCCATTCGCCCGAGGTGGAGCTCATTCGCGACCGCGTCCTCACCGAGCTGGCGCCGATATCGCCGAAGGCCACGCGGATCCCCTTCCACTCGGCGGTGACCGGCGCCGTACTGGCCGGAACGGAGCTCGACGCCGGGTACTGGTACCGCAACCTGCGCCTGCCGGTGCGGTTCGACCAGGCCATCGCCGCTCTCGCGGCGCCGGAACACTCGTTCTTCGTGGAGGTCGGCCCGCACCCCGTGCTGGTCCCGGCGGTCCTGGAGGCCGTCGGCGACAAGGCCGTGGCCGTCGGATCGCTGCGCCGCGGGGAGGACGGCCGCAAGGCGCTGCTCGCCTCGCTCGCCGAGCTGTACGTCCGCGGTCTGTGCCCTCGTTGGACGGCGTGGGCCGGGCCGGACACTCCCGGATTCACCGAACTGCCCACCTATCCGTTCGAGCGCAAGCGGTTCTGGCTGACGCCCGGTGAGTCCAGGAGCGGTGATCACCCCGTGCTGGATCCGCCGGTCGAGCTGGCGGAGAGCGACGAGCTGGTGCTGACCGGACGCCTGTCAGTGGCGTCGGCCCCGTGGCTGGCCGACCACCGCGTGCTGGACGAGGTGATCCTGCCCGGCACCGCCTGGCTCGAGTTCGCGCTGCGGGCGGGCGCCGCGGCGCGCTGCGCCACGGTCGAGGAACTCACCCTGGAGGCGCCGCTGGTCCTGCCGGACGAGGGGGCCGCGACGGTGCAGCTGCGCGTCGGCGCACCCGACGGCGCCGGGCGCCGCGGGCTGGACCTCCACGCGAAAGTGGACGGCGCGGGCTGGGTGCGGCACGGCGGAGGTGTGCTCGGCCCGGCACCCGCCGAGCCCGAGGCGCTGGAGGAGTGGCCACCCGCCGGCGCGGAAGCGGTCCCGCACACCGGGCTCTATCCCGCGCTGGTCGGCCGTGGGCTGCGCTACGGCCCCACGTTCCAGGGGCTGCGCACCGTGTGGCGGCGCGGCGACGCCGTCTTCTGCGAGGTCGCCTGCCCGGTGGACACCCGCGGCTTCGTGGTCCATCCGGCGCTGCTCGACTCCGCTCTGCACGCCCTCGGCTCCGTCGCCTCGGCGGGTGGCGGGGCCGGTGCGGCCGACGGACCGGTGCTCCCGTTCACATGGACCGGCGTCACCGCGCACACGGCCGGTCCCTCGACACTGCGGGTGCGGCTGTGCGGGTCCGTCGCCGACGGCGTGCGGCTGACCGTGACCGACGGAGAAGGCGCGCCGGTGTTGTCGGTCGACTCGCTGGCGCTGCGCCCGGCGGCCGTACGTGGCGGCGCCCCGCGGGACGCGCTGTTCCGGAACAGGTGGGTCGAGGTGCGCCCGTCGGGCGGCCTCGCGGCGGAGACCGTGGTGGCCGTCGGTTTCGAGAGCCGCCACTTCCCGGTTTTCCCCGGTCTCGCGGCGCTGGAGGAGGCGGTCCGCGCGGGGCTGCCCGTGCCGGGCGCGGTGCTCGTCCCCGGCTCCCGCGGTACGGTCCGGGAATCCGCACACCGCGCACTGAGGCTGGTCCAATGGTGGAGCGCGCGCCAGGGGTTCGCCGCGTCCCGGCTGGTGTTCCTCACCTCGGGCGCGGCGGCGGCCGGGCCCGGCGACGACGTCCCCGATCTGGCGGGCGCGGCCGTCGTCGGTCTGGTGCGGTCGGCGCAGGCCGAGGAACCCGGCCGGTTCGTCCTGCTGGACGCCGACGAGATCACCCCGCAGACGGTCACCGCCGCCCTGGCCGCCGAGGAACCGGAGGTCGCCCTGCGGGGCGGACGGGTGCTGGCGCGCCGCTTGGTGCGGGCCGTCCCCCGGGCCCGCGGAACGTTCGCCGGGCCTGAGGACACCGTACTGATCACCGGGGGCACCGGCACACTCGGCCGGCTGCTGGCCCGCCACCTGGTCACCGAGCACGGGGTGCGGCGGCTGGTCCTGGCCGGCCGCCGGGGCCACGCGCCCGGGCTGCGGGACGAACTCGGCGCGCTGGGCGCCACCGCCACCGTGACCGCCTGCGACGTCGCGGACCGGACACAACTGGCCCAGCTGCTCCGCGCCCACCGGCCGACGGTCGTCGTCCACGCGGCCGGGGTGCTCGACGACGGCGTGGTGACGGCCATGACGCGGGACCGCCTCGACGCCGTCCTGCGGCCGAAGGCCGAGGCCGCTCTCGCCCTGCACGAGCTGACCCGTGACCTGCCGCTGACGTCCTTCGTGCTGTTCTCGTCGGCCGCCGCCACCGCGGGCAGCGCGGGCCAGTCCAACTACGCCGCCGCCAACGCCGTACTCGACGCGCTGGCCTACCACCGGCGTGCGCGAGGGCTGCCCGCGGTCTCGCTCGCCTGGGGCCTGTGGCGGGAACGCAGCGACATGACCCGCCACCTCGACGCGACCGCCACCCCGCCGTCCACCGCCGACGCACTGTCCACCAAGGAGGCACTGGCGCTGTTCGACGCCGCGGCCGCGCTCGCCGATCCGGTGCTGGTGCCCGCCCGGCTGGATGTGCGCGGCCGTCAGGTCAGGCCCCTGCTGCGGGAGCTGGTGAACCAGCCGGAGGTCCCGGAGAAAAACCTGCGGCAGACGCTCGACGTCCTGGCCGAACCGGAACGCGAACGGGCGCTGCTCGACCTGGTGCTGGACAAGGTCGCGCTCGTCCTCGGACACGACGGCACGGACGAGCTCAGACCTCACACCGGGTTCCTGGAGATGGGAGTGGACTCACTGGCCGCCGTCCACATCCGCAACCACCTCGGCCAGGCACTCGACGTACGGCTGCGGGCGACCGTCGTCTTCGACCATCCGACACCCCTGGCGCTGGTCCGGCACCTGGCGGACGCGCTGGCCCGGCCGGAGACCGAACCGGCCCCGGAGGAGCTCGGCGAGACCGTCGACGAGCTGATCGCCCGGACCAGGGCCACCGCATGGGCGCACACCCGCGCCTACTTCGCCTCGCCGGCGGACCTGCCACGAATCCCGCGACCGACCCGGCTGGCCAGTGGACCGGAGGGGCCGGCGCTGGTGTGCGTCACCTCGGCCATCGGCACATCCGATCCGGTGCAGTACGCGCGCCTGGCGAAGCCGTTCCAGGGGGAACGGGACGTCTGGGCCCTGCGGCAACCGGGATTCCGCCGCGGCGACCCGCTGCCGCGGACCCCGCACGTGCTGCTCGAGACGCACGCCGCCAGTCTGCGCGCGGAACTGGGGGAGCGGCCCTTCGTGCTCGCCGGCCTGTCCTCCGGCGGCCTGATCGCTCACCTCCTCGCCCGGTACCTGTACGACCGGGGCACCCCGCCCGCCGGTGTCATCCTGCTCGACAGCTACGCCCCCGGCGAGGACGAACGGCTCGCCCTGCTGGCCCCCGGTCTGCGGGGAGAACTCCAGCACCGGGCCGAAGACCCGAACTCCGCGGTGCCAAGCGACAACAGCTGGGTGACCGCCATGCTGCACTACGAGACGTTCCACTGGCCGTTCACCGAACTGCCGGCCCCGGTACTGTTCGTACGCGCGGGGGAACCGCTGGAGAGCTGGCCGGCGGAATGGGACTGGCGACCCGTCTGGCCGTTCGACCACACCGCCGTCACCACCCGCGGCAACCACTTCACCATGCTGGAGGACCATGCCCCGCATACGGCGGCCCTGATGCGTGACTGGATGCGGGGCACCTTCGGCTGAGGCCTGCGAGCCGCGTCAGCGCGCCAGTTCGAGCGGCAGCTCCCGCAGACCGCGGAAGCTGACGTTCGGTCGCCAGACCAGGTCCTCGCCGGTGAGCTCGATCGTGGAATACCGGCGCAGCAGCTCCGTCAGCACCATGGAGGTCTCCAGCTTTCCCAGCGCGGCACCGATGCAGTAGTGCGGCCCGCCGCTGAAAGCCAGCGTTTTCACCCCGGTGCGGGTCAGGTCGAGCCGGTCGGGGTCGGGATAGCGCTCCGGGTCACGGCCGGCCGCCCCGAAAAGCAGCATCGCCTTGGCCCCCTCGGGAAGGGTGATATCCGCCAGGGGGACGTCTTCGGTCAGGATCCTGGAGACGATCTGCACGGGAGGGTCGTATCGAGTGATCTCATCGATGGAGTCGGCGATTGTTTCCGGGCTGTCCCGCAGCATCCGCAACTGGTCGGGATGGCGGAGCAGCGCCAGGAGACCGTTTCCGATCAGATTGACGGTTGTCTCATGGCCCGCGACGAACAAGAACTGAACATTGGCGATGATCTCCTCCTCGGTCAGCCGGCCGCCGTCGACCTCGGCGTGCAGGAGGAGGGAGAGAATATCGTCTCGCGGTGTTGACCTGCGCTCTTTGAGATGACCGGCGACGTACTCCCGGAATTCCACTTCTGCCGCATTCATGTCGACCGCGTCCTCGGCGGTTATCGAGGGGTCGATCACGCGGCTTATTTGTTCCGTCCAGCGGCGGCACTGGTCCCGATCGCTCCCGGGCAGCCCGAGAAGTTCGCAGGTCACAGTCACCGGAAGGGGCAGAGCGAGGCTGTTGATGAGGTCCGTCTCGCCTTCCCCCACGGCGTCGAGCAGCCGGTCGGTCTCGGCGGCTATACGCGGCCGCAGCCGTTCCACGGAGGCTCGGGTGAAAACCTTGCCGATCACGCCGCGGATCCGTCGATGTGCGGGGCCGTCGAGCATCAGCATCCATTTTCGTACGCTCTGCACGAGCGGGCTGTCAGGACCGCCGCGGCGATCGGCCCACGTACGGTCCCGGTAGAACTCGCTCGAGGCTCCCGGCGCGCGCAGTACGGCATCCACATCGGCGTAGCGGGAAAGGACCCAGTACCCGAAGTGTGACTGATGGACGGGATCTGTCTCGCGCAGGCGTCGATAGATGGGATATGGGTCGGTGCGGACCGACGGATCTCGCGGATCGAAAATTATGGTCATTTCTTCCCCGCCTCTGTATGTCGCTCGATTTACCCACTGAGACATAACATTTTCCAGAGACGCACAGCCAGGATACGGGGCCCGGACTAGGGAAAGTGCTATCACCACGAAGGGGCCCGCATGAGCAGCCGGGTACGAACGGCGGCGATCGCCGGTGCGTTCTCGGTGCCGAGGCGACAGGCGAGGTAGAGCGTGTTGATGGGCGGGATCTCCGGCTCCAGGAGCGGCACCAGGGCACCCGAGGCGAGTTCCTCCGCGCACAGGTAGCGCGGCAGCACCGTGATCCCGGCGCCGGCGACGGTCGCGGTCAGAACACCCCGCAGATCGGGGACGACGACAGCGGGGCTGCCCGTGGGGCGCGTGCCGAACACGGTGCGCCAGTAGCGGCGGATGATGGGGCGGTCCTCCGCGTAGCTGAGCAGGGGCAGCTCCCGCAGGGCCACCGGTCCCTCCCGCATGAGCTGCCCGCTGTCGACGAGCGCGGCCAGGCGCGGGGCGGCGACCAGGACGAACTCCTCATCCGTCAGCGGTACCGAAGCGATCGCCTTGCCGCGGGGGCGGATGGTCGAGATGACCAGGTCGAACCGGCCGTCGGGGATACCGGCCAGCAGATCGTCGGTCAGCCCCAGGGTCACCCTCAGCCGCAGTCCGTCATGGACCAGGGGCGCCAGCGCCGCCATCACCCGTGTGCTCATGAGTTCGGCGGGACCGGCCAGATGCAGGGGCTTGGTGAACGGGGCGGTGCGGCCGGCGACACCGCGCTCGGCGATGGCGGCGAGGGCGTCCACATGCGGGCCGGCCTCGGCGGCGAGTTCATCGGCCACGGACGTCGGTACGACCCCCCGCGGCATGCGCCGGAACAGTTGCTGGCCCATCTGCTCCTCCAGCGCGCGGATCTGCGCGGTGACGGTGGACTGGGACCGGCCGATCTGGCGCGCCGCCGCCGTGAGGGAACCCGACCGGTGGACGGCCAGGAAGGTCTTCAGCAGGGACAGATCCACCAGGGCTCCCCAGGTCCGGCGACCCATCGGTTTTCCGATGGGTGTGGGACGATCTTTCCATTGGTCGCCCATGGGTGCGCCGCCCTACTCTGCCAGGACGCCGAGGGGCCGGGAAGCGGCCCGTCGATCGCACAGCGCAGAGGAGACCGCCATGCCCGGCACCCGAAAGATCCTGCTCGCCCTGACCAGCCACCAGGAACTCGGCGAAACCGGCCGGACCACCGGCTTCTACGTGGGCGAGGCCGCGCACCCCTGGAAGGTGGTGTCCGACGCCGGTTACGAGGTCGACCTGGTCTCGGTCTCCGGGGGCCGTCCGCCGATGGACGGCCTCGATCCGTCCGATCCGATCCAGAAGGCATTCCTCGAGGACCCGCGCATCGCGCAGAAGCTGGCGGCGACGGCCCGGCCGGAGGACATCACCCCCGGCGACTACGACGCCATCGTGTACGTGGGCGGCCACGGCACCGTGTGGGACTTCCCCGACAACACCGGCCTCGCCCGGATCGCGCGCGACATCTACGAGGCCGGAGGGGCGGTCGCCGCGGTGTGCCACGGCCCGTCAGGCCTGGTCAATCTCAAGCTGTCCGACGGGGCGTACCTGGTCGAGGGCAAGAACGTCGCGGCCTTCACCAACAGCGAGGAGGCCGCGGTGGGGCTCACCGACGTGGTGCCGTTCCTGTTGCAGAGCAAGCTCGAGGAGCGGGGCGCCAAGCACACCGGCGCCCCCGACTTCGAACCGCATGTGGTCGTCGACGGCCGCCTGGTCACCGGCCAGAACCCGGCCTCGGCCACCGCACTCGGGGAAGCCCTCGTCAAGGTCCTCTCATGACGGATCGATCAGGACGGCGGCCAGGGCCGCCGTCGGACTCGGCTCGCCTGGAGCCGATTCCTGATCCATGAGGACGTCGTCGGTTCTGTTGTCTCACGACCGCGGCTGTTCTCACGACCGCGGCCGCGATTCGGCCACCGAGGAATGAAACGGCTGGTGGTCGCTGTTGCGGCGAGAGCCGTCGCCCCGGCGAAGTGTCGGTGAGCCGGCGGGCAGGGCCGGCGGACATGTCGGACACTTGGATTACGACGCGAGGTAGAAGTGAGCACCGTCCTGATCGACCTGCCGAACGACCGGAAGAAGGCCCTCGACGGCCACCGCGCCGACGCCATGGCCACGCCGTCCGGGCAGCACGCGGTGCGCGGCTGATCATGTCCTCCGAGGCCACCGACTACACGGAGCAGACCGCCTTCGCCGCCGATTCACACTCCCCGCTCCGTGACTTCCTGCGGACCGAAACCGGCAGCGCCGCCGTCCTGGTGACGGCGGCGCTCGCCGCGCTCATCTGGGCCAATGTGGCGCCCTCGGTTTATGAGGCGTTCTGGCACACGCGTCTGTCGCTGCGGCTCGGCTCCCATGGCATCGCGCTCGACCTGCGCGAATGGGTCAACAGCGGGCTGATGGCGGTGTTCTTCTTCGTCATCGGTCTGGAGGCGCGGCGCGAGTTCGACATGGGGGAGCTGCGCGAGCGCAGCCGACTGGCCCTTCCGGTCGCGGCGGGGCTGAGCGGCATGCTCGTACCGATCGCCGTCTACCTCGCGATCAACGCCGGCCACGCGTCGGCGCAGGGCTGGGGTGCGGCCATGTCCACCGACACCGCCTTCGCCCTCGGGATCCTCGCCGTGGTCGGCCGGCGCATGCCCTCCGGACTGCGGGTCTTCATCCTCACCATCACGGTGGTCGACGACTTCCTGGCGCTGGCCGTCATCGCCGTTGCCTACAGCGGCGACCTCTCCGTCCCGGCGCTGCTGGTGGCGGTGGGCATCTTCGCCGTCGTCCTGCTCGTGCGGCGGATGGGAGTGCGCCGTGGCGCAGTCTACGCGGTGCTGGCGGTGGCGGCGTGGGCCGCCCTGCTCGAATCGGGTGTGGATCCCGTCGTCATCGGGCTGGCCATGGGGCTGCTGACGTACGCCTACCCCGCGGCGCGCAGCGACCTGGAGCGCGCCACCGGGCTGTTCCGGCTGTTCCGTGAACAGCCCACTCCCGAGCTGGAGCGCACGGTGCGCGCCGGACTGGCCTCCGCGATCTCACCCAACGACCGTCTGCAGCAGATCTTCCACCCCTGGGCCGGCTACGTCATCGTGCCCCTCTTCGCCCTGGCCAACGCCGGCATCCCGATCAGCGGCGAGCAGCTGTCACGCGCGTTCTCCTCACCGGTCACCCTCGGCATCCTGCTCGGATACACCCTCGGCAAGCCGATGGGCGTCATCGGGGCGTCGGCCCTGACCACCTGGCTCAGCCGCGGCCGCATCCGGCTGCCGGTCGGGTGGGGGGCCGTCACCGTGGCGGGCTCCCTGTCCGGCGTGGGTTTCACGGTCTCCCTGCTGATCGCCACCCTCGCCTTCCACGGCACACAGCTCCAGGACGCCAAGATCGGCATCCTGAGCGCCGTCCTCTGCTCCTTCGTCATCAGCTGGCTGATCACCCGCGTCATCAAGGCGCTGCCGCGAGAAGTGAAACTGCGCGCCCTGCTCGGCAAGGCCGAGACGATCGTCGACCTCGCCGCCCCCGTGGACCCCGAGCGCGACCACGTACGCGGACCTCGCGACGCCCCGGTGACCGTCGTCGAGTACGGCGACTACGAATGCCCCTACTGCGGCCAGGCCGAGCCGGTCATCCGCGAGCTCCTCGGGGACTTCGGGGATGTGCGCTACGTCTGGCGCCACCTCCCCCTGACGGATGTGCATGTCCACGCCCAGCTCGCCGCCGAGGCCGCCGAGGCGGCGGCCCTCCAGGGCGGCTACTGGGACATGCACGACCTGCTGCTCAGCCACCAGGGCGCCCTGCGCTTCGACGATCTGCGCGGATACGCCGCGGACATCGGTCTGGACGTGGCGCGCTTCGAGCGGGACATGCGCTCCCGCGCCGGTGCGGCCCGCGTCGCGGAGGACGTGGAGTCGGCGGACCTCGGCGGAGTGGCGGGCACCCCCACGTTCTTCGTCAACGGGCGCAGACACCAAGGGGCGTACGACATCGACGGCCTGTCCGCGGCCGTGCGCCTGGCCCGTGCGCGGGCGGCGGTGAGGGCCTAGGCCCTGAGGGCCTAGGGCCGCGCCCCCGCCAGCCGCCCCCGTGCGGCGGCCTGGATGCGGGAGGGCCCGAGCCCCCACTGGAGGGTGCGTCCGACGGCCGTCGCCAGGGGCCGGTCCCAGCCGGTGCGGACGAGGGCCGGGCGGTGGATGCCGAGTTCGGTGCGGGCCCAGTCGGGGAGGAGCCCGACCGAGGCGTTCGTGAGCAGGCCTACGACCAGCCGCTCCCGTCGTGTGCGTCCGAAGCGGCGGAGGAACAGTACCGAGTCCAGCGCGGCCGGAGTGGCGTGGAGTTGGGGGCGCAGGCGGGTCAGGTAGCGCTCGGCTTCGGGGGACGTGCGCGGTACGTTCCGTGCGCCCAGCGCCTCGGCCACGGGGGCGGCTTGGCGGTAGTAGGCGTCGCACTCGGCGGGGGTCAGCCGGAGCGGCCGGGGTGCGTAGGTCTGGTGGCCGGCGAGGAAGCTGCGTACCTCGGCGGTGTGCACCCAGGTGAGCAGGTCAGGGTCGTCCGCGCGGTACGGCCGGCCGTCGGGGGCGGTGCCGTGCACCCGGGTGTGGATCCGCCGGACGAGGTCGATCACCTCGCGGGCGGCGGCCGAGGAGCCGAAGGTGGTCGTGGTGATGAACCGTACGGTTCCGTTCAGCCGCCCGACCGGATCGGCGCGGAAGTCGGAGTGCTGGTCGACCCCCGCCATGGCCAGCGGATGCAGCGACTGGAGCATGAGCGCGGCGAACCCGCCGGTGAGCATCCCGGTGGCCTGCCCGTGCACCCGCCACACCGGGTCCCCCGGCGCGATCCCGAACAGTCCGGGATCACCGGGCGGCCCCGCGTACTGCTCCAGCTTGAGATCCCCGCCGTGCATGGTCGCCGTGAGTTCCGCCGCGATCCGTTCCCGCAGTCCCACCAGCACCTCCAGGGTCCGTGTCCCTCAGCCGAGGGTACTGATCCGCCCGGCGAGCACGGCCACGAGGATGAGCAGCCCGCACAGGGGGTTGGTGCCGAACGCCCGCCCGCAGGCTCCGACGTCCGCAGGGTCGGCCCGCCTGTGAGCGGCGCCATCGGGGGCGCGGGCCGGTGGGCCGCGGGGACGGGGCCCGGGATGCGGCGGTGCGGGTTCCTCGTCTTCACCGCCGGCCCGGTCATCGCCGCGGGTGTGATCTCCCTCCTCGACTGGAACCTGTTCAGCCCGCCCGGCTTCGCGGGCCTTGACAACTTCACCCGGCTGGGACCGGACTCGACCTTTTGGTCGGCATTCGGCAACCGGCGGGCGAAGGCGTACGCGGCCAGCGCCGCCGTGACCGTCTCCAGGATCGTGGTGCCACCGGCGAAGATGACGGTGTTCAGCAGATAGCGGGCGATGGGGACCAGGTCGAAGGCGCGGCCGATGTTCTCGGTGTGCCAACTGCTCGGCCAGCTTTCCGTCGGGCGACGGGCGAGCGGCGCAGCGGCGCGAGCGCGGGGATGTCAGTCCGGCCGGTAATCCGACCCGAGCGTCCCGGTCGAGGAGCGCCTGGTGACGGACCTGGCGGCGGCACGCGCGGCGAGCGCCTGACGCGCCGTCACCGTCATCCCCAAGGCGCCGGCTTACACGAATTGCTGGACGACCAGCACCGTCGCGCTCGCCACCGCGAGCACCATGGCGACGGCCCTGGTGCGCCGCATGTCCAGTCTGCTCGACAGCGGGCGGGCCAGCAGCACCCCGATCGCCGCGGCCGGGGCCAGCAGGGCGGTGTACCGCAGGCTGTCGGTGTGCACGGCCCCGGTCGCCGCCAGCGTGACCAGGCTCATCGCGGAGCCGGCCAGGAAGAACCCACTCATCGTGGAGCGCAGCTTCGGGCCGCTCAGGCGCTGCCAGACCATGGCCATCGGCGGCCCTCCGATGGAGGTGGCCGTGCCCATCACCCCCGAGACCAGACCGGCCAGCAGCACGGACCGCCGGCCCGGCCGCGGTACGAAGCCGCGCAGGCTCACCGCGACGCCCACGAGGACGACCGCGGCGACGAGGAAGGCGAGTTGCCGGGCGGGCAGCAGGGCGACCAGCGCCGCGCCGCCCAGGACGCCCGGTACCCGGCCGGCCAGTGCCCACCCCGCTCCCCGGATGTCCGCGTGCCCGCCCTCCAGCACCAGGACCGCGCCCGTGACCCCGGTGGCGAGCAGCAGCACCACCACCGGGGTGAGCGAGGGGTCCAGCGTGGCGATCACCGGGGCGGCGAGCAGGCCGAGTCCGAAGCCGATGGAGACCTGGAACAGCGACCCGACCGCCACGGTGACGAAGAGCAGGGCGAACTCCGGCGCGCTCATGCTCCCGTCGGCCCGACGCCCAGCGGGAAGTGGCACAGCGCTTCGTGCGCCTCTGGCCCGGTGTCCGCCGCGCCGTCGCGGGTGATGGCCAGGGGAGCGTGCTCGGCGCACCGGGCCTCGCTCTTCCAGCAGCGGGTGCGGAACCGGCAGCCCGACGGAATGTCGTACGGGGAGGGGATCTCCCCGCGCAACTGGATCTCCTCGTCCTGTGCCTCCCCGGAGACGTCGAGCGTGGGCGCGGCCGACATCAGCGCGGCGGTGTACGGGTGCAGGGGCCGGTCGAAGACGCCCTCGGTGCGGCCGTGTTCGATGACCTTGCCCAGATACATCACCGTCACCCGGTCGGAGACATGTCTGACCACCGACAGGTCATGGGAGATGAAGACATAGGAGACGCCGAGCCGCGTCCGCAGCTCGGAGAGCACATTGAGCACCTGGGCCTGCACCGACAGGTCCAGCGCGGACACCGGTTCGTCGCACACGATGAGGTCCGGGTCGAGCGCCAGCGCGCGGGCGATGCCGATGCGCTGCCGCTGTCCGCCGGAGAACTCGTTCGGGTAGCGGTGGGCGTCACTCTCCCGCAGCCCGACGAGGGACAGCAGCTCACGTACCCGCCGCTCCCGGTCCTTCGCCGTGGGCACGATGTCGCGGTGGGTGCGCCACGGCTCCCCGATGAGGTCGGCCGCGGACATCCGGGCGTTGAGGGAGGCGAACGGGTCCTGGAACACCATCTGCACCCGACGCCGCCAGGCCAGCAGCTCCTTGCCCTTGAGGGTGAACGGGTCGGTG
This sequence comes from Streptomyces sp. NPDC007917, assembly GCF_042959105.1. NCBI lineage: Bacteria > Bacillati > Actinomycetota > Actinomycetes > Kitasatosporales > Streptomycetaceae > Streptomyces > Streptomyces sp. NPDC007917. The sequence goes on along the minus strand of NZ_JBIBKK010000018.1, from coordinate 144,152 downwards.
CCGTCGAAGCGCACCGTCCCCGCGTCCGGCCGCTCAAGCCCGAGCACCACCCTGGCCAGGGTCGACTTGCCACAGCCGGACTCGCCCACCAGGCCAAGGGTCTCCCCGCGCTCGAGCCGCACATCGACTCCGTCCAGCGCGGTCAGGCGCCGGCGACCGTGGCCGAACGACTTGGTGACGCCGCTGACCTCGAGCAGGGGCGGGGAGCCGGCCGAGCTGTCGCCGCGCGGGTGTGCGACGGTGGTTTCGGTGACGGGGGCACCGGAGATCTCAGACACGGTCGAGCTCCTCGGAAAAGTGGCAGGCGGCCGAGCGCGAGGCGCCGACGGACACCGGATGAGGACGTTCCTGGGCGCAGCGCTCCTGGGCCAGCGGGCATCTGGCCTGGAAGACACAGCCGGAGGGGATCGCGCTCAGCTCGGGCGGGCTGCCGGGCACGGCGGGCAGTGGCCGGCCCCTGACGGCATGCTCGGGAACGGAGTCGAGCAACCCCTTGGTGTAGGGGTGGCGGGGGCGGGCGAACACCTCTTGTACCGGGCCGGTCTCCACCACGTTGCCCGCGTACATGACCACCACATCGTCGGCCCGCTGGGCGACCACGGCCAGGTCATGGGTGATCAGGACAATCGCCATGTGCCGCTCGGTCTGCAGGTCCCGCAGCAGCCGCATGATCTGTGCCTGCACGGTGACATCGAGCGCCGTGGTGGGCTCGTCGGCGATCAGCACATCGGGGTCGAGTGCGACGGCCATCGCGATCAGCAGACGCTGGCGCATACCGCCGGAGAACTGGTGGGGGTACGAGCGGGCCCGCAGCCGCGGTTCGGGGATGCCGACGCGGGTCATCAGCTCGATCGCCTTCTCCCTGGCCTCGCGCCGCGACAGCCCGCGGTGGATGCGGAACGGCTCGGCCAGTTGCCTGCCGACCGGCTGCACGGGGTTGAGCGCGGTCAGCGCGTCCTGGAACACGATCGAAAGACCGGGGCCGGCGAGCTTTCTGCGGCCCGCCGGGCCGAGCCGCAGCACATCGGTGCCGGACACCCGTACGGATCCATCCGTCACCTCGGCCACCGGGTCGAGCAACCCGGCGATCGACAGCGCGGTCATGGACTTCCCGCAGCCGGACTCGCCCAGCAGCGCCAGGGTGCGCCCCTTGCGCACGCTGAAGCTGACGCCGTCCACGGCGCGGACCGTGCCCGAAGGGGTGCGCAGCTCGACGCAGAGCCCTTCGACTTCGAGCGCGGCGCCATCGGCCGCGGTGGGCGCGGGCAGGGTTGACGGCTTCACGCGATCACCTCCGGGGACACAGCGGCTCGGGCCCCGCGCCGCTTCTTGGGCAGCGTCAGACGCCAGCGCTGCGCGGGATCCGTGGCCAGGCGCACCCATGCGGCGAGCACCGTGGCCGACACCGTGGTGAGGACGATCGCGATGCCCGGCAGCACGGCGATCCACCAGGCGGTCTGCAGATACTGGCGGCCCTGGGCCACCATCAGCCCCCAGCTCACATCGGGGGGCTGGATTCCGATGCCGAGGAAGCTCAGCGACGACTCGGTCAGCATGACGAAGCAGAAGTCGAGCGTGGCCACCGTCAGCAGCGTCGGCAGCGCGATCGGCAGGATGTGCCGGTAGATGATGTGCCGGCTCGGGGTGCCGAAGGTGCGGGCCGCGTCGACGAACAGCCGGCTTCTGAGCTCGGCCGACTCCGCGCGGGCGGTGCGCAGATAGACGGGGATGCGCGCGACGGCGAGGATCAGCACGATGTTCAGCGCGCTGGGCGCGAAGACATACAGCACGACCACCGCGATCAGCAGGGACGGGAAGCTGAGGATGACATCGGCGACGCGCATCGCGATGTTCTCCCGCCAGCCCCCGTGGTAGCCGGCCCACATCCCCAGCGCGGAGCCGATCAGCAGCGAGCACAGCACCGCGGGCACCGCGACGTACAGCGTCGTCCCGGCGGCCTCGACCAGCCGGGCCACCACACTGCGGCCCAGCACGTCCGTGCCGAGCAGCCCGTAGAAGCCGTGGTCGAGGGACGGCGGGCGCAGCGAGGCGCGAAGGTCCTGCCGTATCGCCCGGTCGCCGATGAACAGCCTGCCGAACAGCGCCACCAGGAACACCAGGGCGAGGATGACGGCCGCGACGGCCGCGCCCCGGTCCCTGCCGAGCAGCAGCCACCAGCGGGGCGGGCGGGTGTGTGGCGAGGCGGCTTCGGGGGCGGTTGCGGAAGTGGCTTGAGGGACGGTGTCCCCGGAGGGACGGTCAGCGGGGTCGGTCATGGTGGCTCCTTCGCTCACGCCGGCACCGCCTGGCGCACTCGGGGGTCGATCAAGGCGTGGCAGACGTCGACGAGGATGTTCAGCGCGAAGATCGTCACGGCGGTGATCAGAACGGCGGCCTGGAGCACGGCGAAGTCGCGCTGCAGAATCGAGTCGATCATGAGCTTGCCGATCCCCGGCCAGCCGAAGATCGTCTCCACGATCACCGCGCCGTTGACGAGACCGACGGTGAGGTCCCCGGCGACGGTCAGGACGGGCGTGACGGCGTTGCGCAGGGCGTGTCCGAACACCACGCGCCCGGCGCCGGCCCCCTTGCTGCGGGCGACCTTGACGTAGGGCGCGGAGAGCGCGCCGACCATGCTGCCGCGGACCACCTGGACGAGCACGCCGAACGGGCGGATCAGCAAGGTGGCGATGGGCAGCACCCACACCTCGGGGCCGCCCAGGGTGCCGGAGGTCGGCAGCCACCCCAGGCCCACCCCGAAGACCAGCACACCCATGATGGCGAACCAGAAGTCGGGGATGCTGGCCGCGACCATCGACAGCAGACCTGCGATCCGGTCGATGAGCGAGTTGGGCCGGTAGGCGGCGAGGCTGCCGACCAGCAGGGCGCCGAGGATCGCCAGGAGCATGGTCATACCGGCGAGCTGCAGCGTGACGGGAAACGCGTCGAGCACCATCGTGGAGGCCGACTGCCCGGTGCGCAGCGAGGTGCCGAAGTCGAACTGCACGGCCTGGGTGAGGTAGTCCCACAGCTGAACCGGGATGGAGTCGTCGAAGCCGTGCGCGGCGGAGAACTCGGCGCGCTGCTGGGGGGTGGCGCTCAGCGGGAGATAGAGGTCGACCGGGTTGCCGGTCAGCCGTGCCAGGCAGAACACGCCCAGCACCACGAACACCAGCGGGATGGCGCTGGAGATGATGCGTTTGCCCAGGAAAGACGTCATATCAGCGGATCCCCGCCTTCACGGGGCTGGCCTCGGCCAGCCGCATCTCGTCTCCGGTGGCGGAGTTCGGCCGGTACCGGACCGACGGCGACAGGCCGAGCAGCCCGCGCATATGGGCCAGGTAGGCGTACTGCGCCACCGTCTTGTTCTGATAGGCGAGCAGATCGGCGAAGGCCTTCGCACGGGCCTTGCCGGACAGCGCGTTCGCCGCGGCGATGCGCCGGTCGAGCTCCTTGGTGCCGAAGGTGGACTGCGGGCCGTCGCTCAGCAGGTACTGACTGGTGGTGAAGGCCGCGTCCCCGGCCTGGTTGCCGTGCATGACCAGCATCGCGATCGGCCCGACATCGCGGGGCAGCGGGCGCAGCTGGTACTGGAGACTGGTGGCCGTGTCCGCCATGCGAATCCTTACGTTCAGCCCTATCCGCGCCATCTCGTACTGCAGGGCCTCGGCCGTCTCCGCGATCCCGGCGAACTGGCCGTTGCGCGCGACGATGGTGATCCGCCGTGTGACGGGGACGCCGTCGGCGGCCGCCTGCTTGACCAGCGCGCGGGCCTTGGCCACGTCGTACGTGGGTGGGGCGAGGTCGTCGTTGTGGCCCACCACGCCGGGTGGGACGAGTTGCGCGGCGGGCTTGGCCTTCCCGTCGAGAAGGGCGCCGATGATGCCGTCGCGGTCGATGGCCATGCCGATCGCCTTGCGCACCCGGATGTCGTCGAGCGGTGCCTCACGGCCGTCGAGCCGCAGGGCGGTCGTCTCGTTGTTGGGGTAGGCGACCGAGTTGTCCTTGGTCGCGTCCATGGGGTCAAGCGATGTGGTGATGTCGGCTTCACCCTTGTTGATCATCGCGGCGCGGACACTGGCGTCGCTGCGCCAGACATAGGTGGCCCGGGGGTAGGCGGGAGCCTTCCCCCAGTACTCGGGGTTGCGGGCGAGGGAGATCGAGACACCGGTCTGCCACTTCTTGACGGCGTAGGGGCCGGTGCCGATCGGTATGCGCACCTTGGCCTTGGCGTCGGTGGTGCGCGGCACGATCTCGATGAAGCTGATCCGCAGCGGGAGGATGGGGTCGGCCTTCTTGGTGGTGACGGTCAGCCGGGTGGTGCTGACGGCGCGCACGTCGAGCTTCTCGTCGCCGAAGACGTAGCCGTCCACGTTGCAGGCGAGATCGGAGTTGACGGCGCGGTCGATGGAGAAGGCGGCGTCTTTCGCCGTGAACGGCTGCCCGTTCTGGAAGGTCACGCCGGTGCGGATGTCGAAGGTCCATGTCGTGGGCTTCGTCTGCCGCCAGCCGGTCGCCAGCAGCGGTTCCAGCTTGCCCGAGGTGGGGTCCCGTTCAATCAGCGGTTCGGTGATGTTGGAGCGGACCACGACACCGGTCGCGGTCGTCGATGACTCGCAGGGCTCCAGCGTCGGGGGTTCCTGGGTGAGAACCACACGCAGGGTGCGGCCGTCGGCGCTGCCGGCGTCGCCGGCGGAGTCGCTGTTCGCCACCGTGCACGCGGTGGTCAGCAGCATCGTGCCCGAGGCCAGAACGTTAAGAACCGGATGTGCTCGGGACCTTCTTGGGCGAGGCATGGAGCGTACGGAGGACTTCATCGTCGGCGTATCTCCGAAAGGGCTGAAGTGGTGCCGCCGGAGACGCGATTGCTGACATGGCTGTCCATACATGCGTACCCGGTCTGCATTTGTAAACGCCGAAGCTAAGGCCGAGGTGCGGGGGCGTCAAGGGGTGCGGCCAAAGCGTTGGTTGCGCGGTCCGAAGCGGGGCGGGAGGGGTCCTCCGGCCGCCCATTGATATGGAGAAGGTATCGAGCGATCCACTTTTGAGCTTAGACAGGCATTGAAATCGGCCATACGCTCCCGGCCATTCCACAAGAACGGGAGTGGCCCCATGCCTTCCTCAACCGGCACCGACGGCACTGTCCTTCAGGTGTGTCCGCTGCTGTCGAGCCTGGAGACCGCGCTGGCTGAGCGCCATCACACCGTACGGCTCGCGGATCTGCCCGATCCCGACGCCTATCTGCGGGACCACGGCGACGAGGTGGTGGCCGCCGTGACCAGCGCCCGGATCGGTGTGTCGAACGATCTGATGGACGCCCTGCCCGCGCTCCGCGCGATCGTCCACTTCGGGGTCGGCTACGAGACCACGGACGTCGCCCGGGCCCGGGCGCGCGGCATTGACGTCAGCAACACCCCGGACGTCCTCACCGACTGCGTGGCCGATCTCGCCGTCGGCGCCCTGATCGATGTGATGCGCCGGCTGTCGGCCGCTGACCGCTTCGTCCGCAGTGGCGCCTGGGCCAAGGACGCCTTCCCCCTCTCGGCCAAGGTGAGCGGGAAACGCGTGGGCATCCTCGGGCTCGGCAGGATCGGCCGCGCCATCGCCCGGCGGCTGGAGGGCTTCGGTGTGGAGCTCCTCTACTGCTCGCGCACGCCCGCCGAGGATGTGAGCTACCGCCGTATCTCCTCGCCCACCGAGCTCGCCGCGGAGTGCGACGCGCTGGTCGTGGCGGTCTCCGGAGGCGGCGCCACCCAGGGTCTGGTGTCGGCGGGCGTGCTCGACGCGCTCGGCCCCCAGGGCTACCTGGTGAACGTCTCGAGGGGCAGTGTCATCGACGAACCGGCCCTGGTGCACGCCCTGGTGAACGGCTCGATAGCGGGCGCGGCGCTCGATGTCTTCGCGGATGAGCCCCGTGTCCCCAAGGACCTGCTGGACCTGGACACGGTCGTCCTGCTTCCGCATATCGCCAGCGCCACCCATGAGACGCGCGAGGCCATGGGGGAACTGGCCTTCCGCAACCTCCACCGGTTCATGACCGAGGGCGCCCTCCTCACACCGGTACCGGAACATTGACAGCCACCCGGCCGCTGTTTACAAATGAAGACGTCGACTACATATGAGGACGGTGTTCATGGTTCGGGCGGCTGAACGCATCGCCGAGGTCACGGTCACCCCGGTGGCCTTCCGGGACTACCCCCTGCTCAACACGGTGGGAGTGCACGAGCCGTACGCGCTGCGCACCATCGTCGAACTCACCACGGAGAGCGGTGTCACCGGCATCGGTGAGAGCTACGGCGGCACCGTGCACCTGGAGCGGCTGCGCCGGACCGCCGGCGAACTCGTCGGCATGGACGTCTGGAGCCTGAACGACCTGATCCAGCGCACCCGTCGCGCGCTCGGTTCGGACACCGCCGGAGGGGACGGCATGTCCGGCATGGTCACGGGCAGCAGCACCGTGGACCGCGTCATGTCCCCGTTCGACGTCGCGTCCCTGGACATCCAGGGCAAGCTGGTGGGGCGGCCGGTCAGCGATCTCCTCGGCGGCGCCGTGCGTTCGGCCGTGCCCTACAGCGCCTACCTCTTCTACAAGTGGGCCGGACACCCGGATCAGGCGGACGACGACTGGGGCGCCGCGCTCGACCCCGAGGGGCTGGTCGAACAGGCCCGGCGCATGGTCGATCAGTACGGCTTCTCCTCCATCAAGCTCAAGGGCGGCGTCTTCCCTCCCGACGAGGAGATCGCCGCGATACGCGCCCTGCGGGCGGCCTTCCCGGACCTGCCGCTGCGGCTCGACCCGAACGCCGCCTGGAGCGAGGAGACCTCGCTCCACGTCGCCCGTGAACTCGAGGGAACACTCCAGTACCTGGAGGACCCCACCCAGGGCCTGGCCGGCATGGCGGCCGTGGCACGGCAGACCGACACGCCGCTCGCCACCAACATGTGCGTCGTCTCCTTCGACGACCTCGCCCCCGCCGTCGCGCAGGGCTCGGTGGGCATCGTCCTGGGCGACCACCACTTCTGGGGCGGCCTGCGGCGCTGTGCGCAACTCGGCGCCATCTGCGAGACCTTCGGCCTCGGCATGTCCATGCACTCCAACTCCCATCTGGGCATCAGCCTCGCCGCGATGACGCACCTGGCCGCCGCCACGCCACGGCTGACCTACGCCTGCGATACGCACTGGCCGTGGAAGCAGCCGGACGAGGATGTGATCGCCCCCGGTGTCCTGCGGTTCACCGAAGGGCGGGTCGAGGTGCCCACCGCGCCGGGACTCGGCGTGGAACTGGACCGGGACGCGCTCGCCCGGCTGCATCAGCAGTACCTCGACTGCGGGCTGCGCGACCGCGACGACACCGGCTACATCCGCCGCTTCGACCCCACCTTCGAGCCCAAGACGCCCCGGTGGTGACCGAGCTGTGCGCATCATGCTCAACCACCGGATCCTGAGCAGGTTCACCGAGCGGCTGAGGACACGGACCGAGGGCCGCCACGAGTGGCTGGAGGCCTCCGACTGGGACGCGGGGCGGATCGCCGACGCCATCGCCGACATCGACGTCTACGTCGGCTCACAGCTCACCGAGGACGACGCGCGGCGGGCCCGACGGCTCCGGCTCGTCCACGTCGTCGGCGCGGGCTACGACGGCATCCCCCTGGGGGCGCTGGGGCCGGATGTGATCGTGGCCAACACCCACCACCACGGCAGGTCGATCGCCGAACACGTCCTGATGTGCGTGCTGATGCTGTCCCGGCGTGTGCTCGCGGCCGATCAGGAGCTGCGCGCCGGGCGGTGGCGGAACGTCGCCGTCGACCACACGCTGCCCTTCGGCGACACCCTGCGGGGGCGGCGCGTCGGCGTCATCGGCTTCGGGGAGACGGGGACGGAGATCGGCCGGCTGTGCCAGGCGGTCGGCCTGCGCGTACGGGCCGTACGCCGCGATCCGTCGGCCCCCCTGCCGGACGGTCTGCGACCCGACTGGGTGGGTGGCACGGATCGGCTCGAGGAACTGCTGGCCGACTCCGACATCGTCGTGGTCACCGTGCCGCTGGGCCCCGCGACCCGCGGGCTGGTCGGACCGGCCGAGCTGGCCACGATGGGCCGCCACGCCCTCCTCGTCAACGTCGCCCGCGGCCCCGTCGTTCAGGAGGAGGCGCTGTACGAGGCGCTGTCGGCCGGCACCATCGCCGGCGCCGCCCTGGACGTGTGGTGGGCCGGCCCGCCACACGCGCCGAGCCGCCTGCCGTTCCACACCCTGCCCAACGTCGTGATGACACCGCACAACTCCGGCCACACCGAGGAGACCTTCGCCGCCCGGGCCACGGAGATCGCCGCCAACATCACCCGTCTGGCACAGGGGAGCGCCCTCACCAACGTGGTACGTGGAGCCGGCGTATCGAGGTAATTCCCGGGACCCGCCCCCGCGTAGCGGAACTCACGTAAACTTCCCGTCCGTTATCGCGCTCGGTTAGGCAGGGGAACGGGGGCCCGCGGCATGGTGACTTTCGCGCAGTTGAAGGCGGTCGATCCTGCCCAGTTCGAGCAGGCGGCGGACGGCTGGCACAAGGTGAGCAGCAGCGCCAGTGCGGCCAAGGACCGGCTGGACAATGAGATCAACGCGAAGCTCCGCGGGGGCCTGAAGGGCCAGGGAGTCGGCGCGGCGCTGGGCCGGCTGGAGCGGCTGAGTGGGAACTTCCACTACATGCAGGTGGAGTGCGCGCTGATCCTGACGGCCTTGAACGGGCTGGCCGCGGAGTTGCGGGCGGCGAAGAAGAAGCTGGACAACGCCGTCCAGGACGCGCAGGACGCGGGGATGACCGTCAAGGAAGACGGTTCGGTCGAGTACAAGCCCCCGATGGTGCTGCTCCCGGGCCAGGAGTACGAGCAGCCCGGAAACGGCCGCACCCCGTTCGTCACGACGACGCCCAAGGAGCAGGCCCAGGGGTTCGCCGACCGGATCGGCGATGCCCTCAAGGACGCGACCGAGGCCGACGGCAGATACGCCAGGGCCCTGGGCAAGCTGATCACGGTGGCCGATCTGTCGGTCACCAAAGACGACTGGATCGATGCGGACAAGGACCGGGGGGCGGTTGAGAAGACGGTCGGGGACTATCTGCGCGAGGTTCCCAAGGACAAGTCGCCCAAGGACAACGCGGCCTGGTGGAAGAGCCTGAGCAAAGAGGAGCAGGCGGAGTACATCTCCCTTTTCCCGGCGAGCGTGGGCAAGCTGGACGGCCTTCCCGTCGAGGACCGGGACGAGGCCAACCGTGTTGTGCTCAATGAGCAGCGGGCGAAGTACCAGACCGAGCTGGCGAATCTGCCGCCCGAGCCCAAGCCCAGGAATATCCTCGCCGGGCGCTCGTATGTGACCAACCCGGAATGGCTCACATGGGACAACCGCAGAAAGCATCTGAAGTCCTCCCTCGACGGCCTGAACGCTATTCAGGAGCGCTTCGATGTGACGGGAAAGGTCGACCCCTATCCCAGCAAGAGACCTTCCGGTTACAAACCGACCGGTGACGGGCTGCCGCCCGCGTATCTGCTGGGTATCGACCCCGAGAACAACGGGCGCGCGATCATCGCGAACGGCAATCCGGACACGGCCGACCACACCGCCGTGATGGTCGACGGCACCAAGAGCAAGCTCGGCGCCATCCGCACCCCCATCATCAGAGGCACCAATCTGTGGCAGGCCGCCAGCGCGATGCCGGGCGAACCCGAGGTGTCGACCATCACCTGGCAGGGCTACGACGCTCCGCAGAACGTCTTCCCGCAAGGCGCGTTGAACAGGTACGCCGACCGGGCGGCGGGAGATTTCAACGACTTCCTGTCGGGGCTGCACACCTCCCACAGCCCGTCGGCCAATGACCACCTGTCGGTGCAGGCCCACAGCTACGGGAGCGTGGTGGCGGGTTCCGCCGCCCGCCAGGGCACCCTGGAGGCGGACGATGTGATGTTCAGCGGCAGCCCCGGCGTCCAGGTGGGACGGGCCGAGGACATGGACGTACCCCCGGGGCATGTGTGGAACCAGAAGGCGAAGGACGACCCGGTCCCCACGCTGGGGGCGCCCAGCCACGGCCACCACGAGGGTCTGACCCAGTTCATCACCCCCCACGACCCCATCTTCGGTGCCAACCAGATGTCCACCGACACCAGGGGGCACGGAAACTACTGGGTGGCCGGTTCGGAGAGCCTGGAGAACCAGGCGCGCGTCGTGGTGGGGCGCTACGACGAGGTCCGGCTCAAGTAGGCGCCTCCTGCCCGGCCCGCCGTCGAGCCGCCCGGTATACGCGCGCTAGTGTGCGGATGTGAGTCTCCATGTCGTCATAGGGTCCGGGCCCGCAGGGGCCGCCACCGCTCGACTGCTGGCCGAGCAGGGGCATGCGGTACGGGTCATCACCAGGTCCGGCCGGAGCCCCGAGCCCGGCATCGAACACATCGCGCTCGACGCGGCGGACAGCGAGCGGCTGACCGCAGCCGCGCGGGGCGCGGCCGCGATCTACGGCTGCGCCGCACCGCCCTACCACCGCTGGACGGACGCATGGCCTGCGCTGGCCTCGTCGCTCTGCGCGGCGGCCGAGGCCACCGGGGCCGTCCTGGTCATGCTGGGCAACCTCTACGGCTACGGTCCGGTGGACGGTCCCATGACCGAGGAGCTGCCACTCGCCGCGACCGGCCCCAAGGGGCGGGTGCGCGCCGCCGTGTGGGAGCAGGCGCGGACACTGCACGAACAGGGCCGTATCAAGGCGGTCGAGGTGCGGGCCTCGGACTTCTTCGGGCCCGGGGTGACCGATGGCGGGCATCTGGCCGCGCGGGTCATGCCACGACTGCTGCGCGGCAAACCGGTCGCCACACTCGGCGATCCGGACGCCCCGCACAGCTGGAGCCATCTCCCCGATGTGGCCGGCGCCCTGGTCGAGCTGGCGGGCGAGGAGCGGGCCTGGGGGCGGGCCTGGCACGTGCCGACGGAGCCCGCGCGGTCCACCCGGGAGATGGTCGACCTCCTCGCCGCCGAGGCGGGAACGGGGCCGGTCGCGGTGCGCCGGCTGCCGCCGGCCGTACTGGGCGTCGCGTCGGTCTTCTCTCCGCTGATCCGCGAACTGAAGGAGGTCCGCTACCAGTTCGAGCGCCCCTTCGTGATGGACGCGAGCGCTTACGAGGCCGAGTTCGCGGTACGGGCCACCCCCGTCGACGAGCAGGTCAAGGCGACGGTGGCATGGTGGCGCGAGCGACTGGCCACCACCGGGTGACATCCGTGACGGCGGACACCGCGCCGCCACCCGGGCGCGGTCGCCGTCTCCACGGGGCGGGCCAACTTGCCATTCCGCCAGGTCGGTTGGCTGGTGCGTCGGCCCGACCAGTGAACATTGCAGTCGCTGCAATTATGCCCTACGGTTCCTCGCGTGATCGACGCCTCGACAGGTGCCGCGCTGGGCTGGCGGGACCGCAAGAAGCAGCAGACCCGCTCCACTTTGATCTTGACCGCTCTGCGCCTGGTGTTGGAGCGCGGGCTCGATCACGTCACGGTGGAGGACATCAGTGAGGCGGCCGGTGTGTCGCCGCGCACGTTCTTCAACTATTTCGCCACCAAGGACGACGCGCTGATCGGCGATCACTTCGTCGACGGCGATGACTTCTGCGCCCAGCTTCTCGCCGCGGATCCGGCCCTGCCCCTCCTCGGCGCGCTGCGGCAGGCGTTCGTCCCGAGCGTCGAACGTCTGCAGGCGGAGCGGGACCTGTGGTTCCTCCGGATGACGATGATCTGCAGGAACCCGTCCATGATGCCGCGGCTGCTGGCCCGCGGTGCCGTGGCCGAGGAGGCGATGGTCGGTGCCGTCGCCACCCGCACCGGGGCCGACCCCGACAGTGGCTTTCCGGCTCTGGTCACCGCCGTCGTCGGTGCCGCCTTCCGGACGGCCCTGATCCGGTGGGCGTTGTGCGCCGGGGCCCGGCCGCTCGGCGAGTTCGTCGACGAGGCGCTGAACTCCGTCGCCAGCGGCTTCACCGAACCGGCGCATCTGTCGCCCTGACCGACCCAGCACATCACGCTGTCGCAACCACGCCGACGAAGGGTTTGAGATGACCCCTGGCACCCCGTCATCCGACCGACCACAGGTCGAAGCCACCACGAGTGAGCCGACCGAGCCGGGCGCCGAGAGCGCCGCCGCCACGGGCGCCCCGGCTCCGCCCGAGGCTCCCCACCCGGCCGGCCCGCCGGGCGCACTGCCCGGCCGGATGTCTCCCAAGGCCGTCAGCCTGGCGCTCTCCGGACTGCTGCTTGGCATGTTCGTGTCTAATCTTGCCTCCACGATTGTGTCCAACGCGCTGCCGCGCATCATCCCCGACCTGGGCGGCAGCCAGAGCGTCTACGCCTGGATCGTCACCACCGAACTGCTGGCCATGACCGCCGCCGTGCCTCTTTGGGGCAAGATGGCCGACCTTTACAGCAAGAAGTTGCTGATCCAACTCTCGCTCGTCCTGTTCGTCTGCGGTTCGCTGATCGCCGGCTTCGCGCCCAATATCGAGGTGTTGATCCTCAGCCGGGTCGTCCAGGGCATCGGCGCCGGCGGTATGAACGCCCTCGCGATCGCCGTGCTCGCCGCGATCGTCTCACCGCGAGAAATGGGCCGCTACTCCGGTCTGTTCGGCGCGGTCTTCGGCCTGTCCACCATCATCGGCCCGCTGCTCGGCGGTCTGATGGTGGACACTTCCTGGCTCGGCTGGCGCTGGTGCTTCTTCCTCGGCGTACCGCTCTCGCTCGCCGCCGTCGTCCTGCTCCAGCGCACCCTGCACCTGCCGGTGGCGCGCCGCGAGGTCAGGATCGACTGGCTTGGTGCCGCACTGATCGTCGGCGGGGTGAGCGCCCTGCTGATCTGGTCCTCCCTGGCCGGCGACAAGTTCGGCTGGGCGTCCTGGCAGACCGCCGTCCTGGTCGCCGGTGGTGTGGTGCTGCTCGGGCTCGCGGTGTACGTGGAGTCGCGGGCGGCAGAGCCGATCATCCCGCTGGGCATCTTCCGCATCCGCACGGTCGCCCTGGCCACGCTGGCCACCGTGGTGGTCGGTGTTCTGATGTTCGGCAGCGGGGTGTTCCTGTCGCAGTATCTGCAGATCAGCCTCGGCAAGTCGCCGACGGTCGCGGGGTTGATGACGCTGCCGTTGGTCTTCGGACTGCTGGTCGCCTCCACGCTCGCCGGCTCGTTGATCACCCGGCACGGCCGCTGGAAGCCGTTCCTCCTGGCCGGCGCCGCGCTGATGACCGTCGGGGCCCTGTTGTTCAGCTCCATCGACGCGCACACCAACGTCCTGCTCCTGAGCGCCTACATGGTGGTGTTCGGCGCCGGTATCGGGCTGCTGCTGCAGAACCTGGTGCTGGCCGCGCAGAACGAGGTGGCAGCGAGCAACCTGGGAGCCGCCACCTCCACCGTGAGCTTCTTCCGCAGCATGGGCGGCGCGATCGGCGTCAGCGCCCTTGGCGCGGTGCTCGCCAACCGCGTGACCACGAGTCTGCAGGAGCGCTTCGGGTCGGCCGCCACGGGAGACGGCACCGTCAAGGTCCCCGAGCTGAGCAAGCTTCCGCCCGAGGTGCTGCGCGCCGTCCAGGACGCCTACGGCTCGGCCACGGCCGATCTGTTCCGCGATGCCATCCCGATCGCGGCGGTGGCGGTGATCGCGGTGGCGCTGATCAAGGAGAAGCCGTTGCAGACGTTGACCGGCGACCAGCGCCGGGCCAAGGAGACAGCGGGTTCCGCGCCGGAGTGAGCAGCGATGGGGCCCGGCCGGTCGGCCGGGCCCCATCCCGTCGGACGCGCGGTCAGCTCACCGCGGCGCCATGCGCAGAGCGCCGTCGAGGCGGATCGTCTCGCCGTTGAGCATCGGGTTCTCGACGATGTGCGCGGCGAGCGAGGCGAACTCCGCGGGGTCCCCGAGCCGGGCCGGATGCGGCACCTGCCGGCCCAGCGCCTCGATCGCGGACCGGGGGTAGGGAGCGAACATCGGGGTGTGGAACAGCCCCGGTGCGATCGTGACCACGCGGATCCGCAGCGATGCGAGGTCACGGGCGATCGGCAGGGTCATACCGATGACGCCCGCCTTCGAGGCCGCGTAGGCGGCCTGCCCGATCTGACCGTCGAACGCCGCCACCGAGGCGGCGTTGACGATCACTCCGCGCTCCTCACCGTCGTCCTCGGCCTGAGCGATCCGCGCCGCGGCCAGCCGGATGACGTTGAAGGTGCCGATCAGGTTGACCTGGACGACCTCGTTGAAGGCGTCCAGGGGGAACGGGCCGTCCTTGCCGACGGTCTTGACGGCGTTGCCGGTCCCGGCGCAGTTCACCGCGATACGCAGCGTGCCCAGGCTCGCGGCAAGGTCGACCGCGGTGGCGACGTCCTCTTCCTTGGTCACATCCCCGGGAGAGAACACCACGCGCTCACCCAGCTCCGCCGCGATGTCCTTGCCCCGCGCGGACCGGGCGAGGATGACCACCTTCGCGCCCCGGTCGTGCAGGGCGCGTACCGTCGCCAGGCCGAGTCCGGACGCACCGCCGGTGACCAGCGCGACGTTTCCCCCGATCCGCACGTGTCGCTCCAGTTCTGTGTTCTGTCGCAGGTGTTCTGCCGAAGTGGTCGTGCCGTGACGGTGGTCCCGCGGTCACCCGGTCGGTGCGTGCACCCAGGACAGCCCGTCCGGCGAGGGGATCAGACCGCTTTCGAACAGCGGTGTCTCCTCCTCGGCGTCCTCGCCGAGCAGCGCCTGCATCTGGACCTTGGCCCCCTCGACCATCGCCTCGCGGACGACAGAGGATTTCACCAGGTTGCCCCAGCCGCCACCGGCGTTCTCGCCGATCTTGTCGACCGCCTCGGAGAACTCCTTGGTGTGCGACTGCATGCGCTCCGCCAGAGCGTCGGCCGAGGTCAGCGCGGACTCCCCGGAGGAGACGCCGCCCACCAGGTCGACGAAGGACTCCAGCTCGGGGCGGCTGGCGTTGGTCACCTTCTTCGCCTGCCAGAAGTACGAGTTCTCGTCGCGGTGCATCTCGTAGAAGGAGACCAGGAACTCGTAGAAGACGCTGTACTCGCGGCGGTAGCGAGCCTCGAACTCCTGCATCGCCGCCTTCTCCTCGACCTGGCCGTCCAGCACGCTGTTGATCGACCGAGCGGCCAGCATGCTGCTGTACGTGGCCAGGTGCACACCCGAGGAGAACACCGGGTCGACGAAACAGGCGGCGTCACCGACGAGCATCATGCCCGGTCGCCAGAACGCGGTGTTGAGGTACGAGTAGTCCTTGCGGACCCGGATCTGACCGTACTGGCCCTCGGTGACCCGCTTGGCGGGGGAGAGGAAGTCGGAGATCATCGGGCACTCGTCGATCAGCGCCTGGAGCGCCTTCTCCGGGTCGCCCTGCACCTTCTCGGCCATCTCCCGGCGGACCACGGCGCCGACGCTGGTCAGCGTGTCGCTCAGCGGGATGTACCAGAACCAGCCGCTCTCGAAGGCGACGCAGAGGATGTTGTAGCGGGTGGGCTCCGGCAGCCGCTTGCCGCCCTCGAAGTAACCGAACAACGCCAGGCTGCGGAAGAACTCCGAGTACTCACGCGTGCCGCCGGCCCGCTTGTACAGGCGGCTCTTGTTGCCGGAGGCGTCCACCACGAACTTGGCCGCCGCCTGTCGCTCGACGCCCTGACCGTCGGTGTACCGCACGCCGGCCACCCGGTCGCCGTCCTCGACGACGTCGATGACGTCGCACCCCTCACGCACCTGCGCGCCGACGCGGCGGGCGTTGTTCAGCAGGATCTCGTCGAACTTCGAGCGCTCGACCTGGTAGGCGGTGGATGTCGGGCCCGCCATCTTCGGTGACACCGCGAACTCGAACGTCCACGGCTCCGGGTTGGCCCCCCAGCGGAACGTGCCACCCTTCTTCAGCGGGAAGCCCGCCTTCGCCAGCTCGTCCGCGGCGCCGGTCAGCCGGCAGATGCCGTGGATCGTCGCCGGCAGCAGGGACTCCCCGATCTGGTACCTCGGGAAGGACTCCTTCTCCAGAACGAGCACCGAATGGCCCTTCTTGGCCACGAGCGCGGCCAGTGTCGAACCGGCAGGGCCGCCACCCACCACCACGACGTCGAATTCTTCGAAGTTATCCACGTTATCCACGTGTCTTCCCCCTGGTTCTCTCGCTGAGCATGGCGATGTCGTATACGGAGGGCGGTGTCAGGCAACGTATGCCAATGACGCGGGTGGCTGTCAATGTCGTTCGTCCAACATGCCACGGTGGCCCGGCGCCGACGACGGCATTGGGTCTTCTGTGTCGATCCCCTAATGCCTGAAGAGCATCGGCGCGAGGTTACAGGATGGCCGACTGCAATGTCGACCGAGTTCTGTGGGTACAAGGTCCAGGGAGATCCGTTCACCTTCCGTTCACGGACGTAATGCGCACCGGATTCAACTAATCCGCTTTGACGCTTCGATGCCGCCTCATCACGCTGAGTTTATTGCGTCGAGATCGACCGCGACGTAGGGTTCAACAGTTGGCGCAGATCGGGGGGTTGGCGGACGAGACGTCCCCACGGTAGGACCTGCGCTGTTGTGCGAGATTTGCTCATAACGGGGGTTTGGCAATGTCTACGCAGTTCTTGCGACCGCATTCCGCTGTGCCGGAAAGTGTCCACTTTCTGATGCGCTGGGTTGTTCTGCGCTGAACATTTTTTAGGCGCTCTTTACGGTGCTGACGTATTTTCTGACGTGAACTCGGGGTCCGCTGTTATTCGCAGCGCTGCGCCGCCGATTTTCAGCACATTCTGCGTACGCTCTGAACATCCCTGGGTCGCCGGTTCGACGCTCTTCTGGGATGGATTACGACTTCTCCTGGGGAAGAGATGCCAACGACCGGCTCGTCGACGTTCAGCGAGACCTTCACCGTCACCGCCGACAATCCACTGCTCAGCGGTCACCGCGTGTACGGGCGCACCCTCCTTCCAGGCGTCGGATATGTGGATCTGGTGCTCCAGGTTCTCGCCCGGCATGGTCACGCCATGCCCGACGTCGAACTGCGCAACCTCACCATTCTCGCGCCGCTCGTGGCGGGCCCCGGTGAGCAGATTCTCACCACCGTGGAGGCAGGCCCGGCGCCTGCCGGAGGGTGGCGGATCGAGGTCCGCAGCCGACGCCCCCAGGACAGCGCGGACGTGCTGCACGCCACGGTCACCGCACACCGGCAGCCCGCGCCGGACTTCGGCGGGCGGCGGCTGTCCCTGCCGCTCACGGGGGCCGAGCGGCTGCTTCCCATCGCCGATGTCTACGCCTGGGTCCGCGAGCGCGAGCTGGTCCACTCGGGCCTGATGAAGGTCGAGGGCACGGTGCACCACCGGGCCGCCGACTCGGTCGTGGCGCTGGAACTTCCCCGGACGCACTCCGGCAGCTCGCCCAACTTCCTCTTCCACCCGGCGCTGTTCGAAGCGGGGCTGCTCGGCGGGGGCGTGGGCATCCATGTGCTCGACGAGGAGCACCAGGGCGATGACCTCTATCTGCCGCTGGTGTTCGAGTCGTTCCGGGCGATCGCGCCCCTCGGCCCGCGCTGCTTCGTACGGGTACCGGCGGCTTCGGCGCGCCGGGACGACGAGCTGTTCCGGCTGGCGGTCGAGTTCTACGACGAGACCGGTGCCCAGATCGCGGAGATCGGCCAGCTGGTGGCCAAGCGGGTCCGCGCCGTGGAGTCCCTGGACGTCCGGGACGGGAACATCCCGGCGGCGGTGGCCGCCACCCCCACGGCGGACCCGGTGGCCGGACCGGCCACCGCTGAGGCCACCGAGGGGCGGGACGCCCTGGCCACGGTGCGCGAGCTGGTCGCGGCACGCCTGGAGCGGCCCGCCTCCCAGATCGATGTCAACGGCAGTTTCTACGAGCTGGGACTCACCTCCGCGCAGCTGGTGTCCCTGGTGCCCGCGCTGGAGAACCGGCTGGCCCTCTCGCTCTCGCCGACGATCGTGTTCGAGTACAGATCCGTCGCCCAGCTCGCGGACTGGCTGCAGGGACAGGTCACCGAACGACACGGGGCGACGCAGGACTTCGGCCCGGCCGACCGGGTGGCCGCCGTGCGCGCCACGCTGGTCGACGAGATCTCCGTACTGCTTGGCGTGCCGGCCGACGAGGTGGATCCGCGCGCCGAGTTCGGGGAGTTCGGGCTCGATGTCACCGGCCTCGCCCAGCTGGCCGCCCGGCTCGACGACCGCTACGGGCCGGCCCTCACCTCCGCCGTGCTCATCGAACGCAGGACCGCGCAGGCCGTGGCCGAGTACGTGGCCGCCACCCACCACGAGCCGGTGCCGGCGCGGGACGGCTCCGCCACGGCGGCTGCCGAGGCGGACAGGCGCCCGCACCCGATGGTGCATCGCGTGGTGTCCGACGGCGGCGACGTCGTCGTGTGCCACACACACTTCAGCGGCGACGAGCCGTTCCTGCGGGACCACCGGGTGCGCAACAGCCGGCTGCTCCCCGCGGTCGCGCAGCTGGAGATGGCGCGCGCGGCGGTGGTGGCCGCCCTGGGCGAGGAGCACGCGGAGCGGGTGCGGCTGCACGACGTGGTGTGGCTGCGGCCGGCGACCTGCGGCCCGGAGGGGCTGGAGCTGCGGGTGAGCATCGAGCCGCTGCCCGACGGCCGCTGGGAGTACACGATCGACCGCGTCGACGGCGACGGTGCCCGTACGGTGTGCGGCACGGGCCGGGCGAGCACGGCGGACGTCGGCGACCGGACCGTGCCGACACTGGACGACCTGCGCGTGGCCTGCGCCGAGCGGGTGATCAGCGGTACCGAGGTCTACGACCTGTACGCGCGCGTCGGCATGGACTACGGACCCACCCAGCGGTCGGTGGCGACGCTGCGGGTGGGCAGGGACGAGACGGGCAGCCCCCAGGCGCTGGCCGAACTGCGCCTGCCGGCGGCGGCCGAGCCGCTGGACCGCTATCTGCTGCACCCCAGCATCCTCGACGGCGCCCTGCAGGCCACGATCGGCCTGCCGCTGGCCGCGCCGCAGCCCGACGGGCTGCCCGCCGACCCCGCGCTGCCGTTCGCCGTGCGCGAGGTGGCGGCGTGGGCCGCCACCCCCGCCACGGCGTACGCGTGGATCCGGCACCAGACCGGGAGCTGGCCCGGCGCCGCGTCGGCCCGGCTGGATGTGACCGTGTTCGACGAACAGGGCCGCGTCTGCGCGGACCTGACCGGGCTGAACACCCGGGTGCTGACGGATGTGCCACAGCGCCCGGACCCCGCTCCGTCGGCAGGGCGGGCCACCCCGCGCGACGAGGACGCAACGCCGGTCCGGGCGGAGGCCCGCCCGGCCCCCGTCGCCGAGGGCGCCTACGCGGACACCGACATCGCGATCGTCGGCGTCAGCGGCCGCTACCCCGAAGCCGCGGACCTGGACGAGTTCTGGCAGAACCTCCGTTCCGGCCGCGACTGCATCCGGGAGGTGCCGGCGGAGCGCTGGGACCACCGCCGGTACGCCGACATCGGCGGCTCCTCGAAGGGCAGCTGGGGCGGGTTCATCGACGGCATCGACCGCTTCGACCCGCTGTTCTTCCAGATCTCGCTGCACGAGGCCGAACTCCTCGACCCCCAGGAGCGCCTGTTCCTCGAATGCGCCCACCACACGCTCGAAGACGCCGGATACACCGGCGAACAGCTGGGCCGGGCCTCCTCCGCCCCTGACGCCGCGGGGCGGACTTCCGGCCGGGTGGGCGTCTTCGTCGGCGTGATGTACCAGGAGTACCAGCTCTACGGCGCGCAGGCACAGGACCGTGGCCGGGCGGCCGCCCTGTCCGGCAGCGGGTCCAGCGTCGCCAACCGGGTCTCGTACTTCTACGACTTCCACGGGCCCAGCATCACCGTGGACACCATGTGCTCGTCCTCGCTGACCGCCATCCACCTGGCCTGCGAAGCGATCAAGAGCGGTCAGTGCGACGCGGCGCTGGCCGGCGGGGTGAACATCACCTCCCACCCGAACAAGTACGTGCTGCTGAGCCAGCGCCGGTTCCTCTCCAGCGACGGCCGCTGCCGCAGCTTCGGCGACGGCGGCGACGGCTATGTGCCGGGCGAGGGCGTCGGAGCCGTCCTGCTCAAGCCCCTGGCGCGCGCCGTCGCCGACGGAGACCACATCCACGGCGTGATCAAGGGAACCGCCCTGAACCACGGCGGCCGCACCTCCGGCTACTCGGTGCCCTCCCCGATGGCGCAGGGCGAGGTCATCACCGCCGCCCTCTCGGCCGCGAACGTCGACCCGCGCACGGTCAGTTACCTCGAGGCACACGGCACCGGAACGGCGCTCGGAGACCCGATCGAGGTCAGCGGCCTGGCCAGGGCCCTGCGAGGCCCGGACGGCCCGCCGTCGAACTGCGCCATCGGCTCGGTCAAGTCGAACATCGGGCACGCCGAGAGCGCCGCGGGCATCGCCGGACTCACCAAAGTGCTGCTCCAGCTGCGCCACGGGGAACTGGTGCCGAGCCTGCACTCGGACACGCTCAACCCGCACCTCGACTTCGACGGGACGCCGCTGCGGGTGCAGCAGCGCGTGGAGCCGTGGCAGCGGCCGACGGTGGAGATCGACGGGGAGCAGCGGACGCTCCCCAGGATCGCCGGCGTCTCCGGCTTCGGCGCGGGTGGCTCCAACGCCCACCTCATCGTCTCCGAGTACCAGCCCCCGGCCCCGGAACCCCGGCGGGCCGCCGCCGAGGGCCGGCCGGCGCTGCTGGTGCTCTCCGCGCAGAGCGAGGCCCAGCTCGTGGAGCAGGCCCGGCGGCTGCACGGGCGGCTGGCGGAGCTGAGCGACGACGCCCTTCCCGATGTCGCCTGGACCCTCCAGGTGGGGCGCATGGCGCTGCAGGAGCGGCTGGCCTTCGCGGCGACATCGCTCTCCGCCGCCAGGGACCGGCTCGCATCGTTCATCGCCGACCCCCAGCGGCCCGGACCCTGGGTGCGCGGCACCGTCCGATCCGGCGGGGCGGCACCGGCGGCGGGCCCGGGCGACGAGGCGCTGCGCTCGGCCCTGTCGGACTGGACCGACCGCGGCGTCCACGACCGGCTGCTGCGCCTGTGGGCCGACGGCGCCGCGGTGCGGTGGGAGGCGGCGCACCCCTCGGCCACGCCCGCGCGGCGCATCAGCCTGCCCGGGTATCCGTTCGCCCGGGACCGGTGCTGGTTCGACCTGGACGGCGACGCGTCGGAGCTGCCGGCCCTCCCCGCCGCGGCCCCGCCGCGCGCGACGGAGCCCCACCAGGCCCAAGACGGTGACCTGGTGCTGCTGCGCCCGGTGTGGGACGCGCGGGAAGCGGGCCCGGCCGGCCCGGGGGAGACCTACGCCGAACACCACGTCGTGGTGATCGGCCGGCTCCCGGCCGCGGACCGAGAGCAGCTGCGGGCCGCGCTGCCCGCCGGCGCCGTGTGCCGGTTCGTGGAACCGGCGGAAGGCTCGCTCGACCGGATGTACACCGACGCGGCCCAGCAGGTGTTCACCCTGGTCCGCGAGCTGCTGCACGGGGGCGTACGGCGGCCCGTGCTGTTCCAGGTCGCGCCGGTCGGCACGGCCGCCGACGCCGAGCGCCTGGCGTGTCTGAGCGGACTCACCGGTCTGCTGAAGACGGCGAGCCTGGAGAACCCGCTGCTGCACACGCAGTACGTGGACTGCCTCGACGGCGCGTCCCCGGCCACCGTCGCCGCCCGCCTGAAGTCCGAGGCGGCACACCGCCTCGAGCCGGAGGTACGGCACCGCGCCGGCCGGCGGCGCGTCGAACGGTGGGAGGAGGTGTCGCCCGTACAGGTCCCGGACACCCCGTGGAAGGAAGGCGGCGTCTACCTCATCACCGGAGGCGCCGGGGGCCTCGGGCTCGTCGTCGCCCGGGACATCGCGGCGTCGGTCCGCCACGCCACCGTGGTCCTCACCGGCCGCTCCCCGCTGAGCGACGAGAAGCGCGGCGCGCTGGACGCGCTGCGCGCGGCGGGCCTGACGGTGGACCACCAGCGCGCCGATGTGGCGGACCGGGCCTCGCTGGCCCGTGTGCTGGCCCATGTGGCGGACGCTCACGGCCCGCTGACGGGGGTGCTGCACTCCGCCGGGGTCATCGACGACATGTTCATCCTGCGCAAGGGCACCGACGACGTGGCGCGCGTCCTCGCCCCCAAGGTCGCCGGCCTGGTCCATCTCGACGAGCTGACCCAGGACCAGCCGCTTGAGGTGTTCGTGTGCTTCTCGTCGACCGCGGGGGCGTTCGGCAACGCCGGGCAGGCCGACTACGCGGCCGGCAACGCGTTCATGGACGCCTACGCGGCCCAGCGCAACCGCCTTGTCGACACCGGTGCGCGCCACGGCCGGACCGTCTCCATCGGCTGGCCGCTCTGGGACGAGGGCGGCATGGGGGACGAGACGGTCCGCGCGCAGCTGCGCGGCGCCGGGCTCGCACCCCTGGACACCCCCCGCGGGACGCTGGCGCTGCGGGCCGCCATGGCGGCGGCTGACAACGGCCTCGACGCCGGCCGGCTGCTCGTCCTCGTGGGACGCCGCGATCTGGTGCTCTCCCGGCTGCCCGGCCACGGCGAGGAACCGCCGGCCGCCCCGGCTCCCGCGCCGCGCCCGGCAGGGGAGGGCGCCGCGCGTGCGCTGGAGGACCGGGCGGTGGCCCATCTGCGGCGCCTGCTCGCGGCCTCCTTGAAGCTCGGTCCGGAGCGTCTGGACGTCGAGACGCCGTTGGACGAGTTCGGCATGGACTCCGTCGTCGCGGTCAACGTGATCTCCCGACTGGAGGAGCCGTTCGGTCCGTTGCCGAAGACCCTGCTGTTCGAGATGTCGACGGTCCGTGAGCTGGCCCGGTACTTCGCGGCCGAACACACGCAGGCGCTGCGCTCGCTGGTCGGCATGCCGGCCGAGTCGCCACAGACGGACCAGGCGGATCAGACGGAGCAGGCGGATCAGACAGAGCAGGCGGACCAGGCGGATCGGGTGCACCCCGCTGTCACTCCCGCTCCCACCGCGGCCGCGGTCAGCACCGCGCCGCGGCCCACGGCTCCCGCGCCCCGTCAGGAGCGCTCCGGCCGCGGCCAGGAGATCGCGATCGTCGGCATCAGCGGACGCTACCCGCAGGCGGACGACCTGGACACCTTCTGGGCCCACCTGAGGGACGGCGAGGACGGCGTCACCGAGATTCCGCGGGAGCGCTGGGACCACCGGCTCCTCGACGACGCGGGCCTGAGCCGCGGCAAGTGGGGCGGGTTCATCGAAGGGGTCGACCAGTTCGACGCGCAGCTGTTCGGCATCGCGCCCCGGGACGCCAAGGCGATGGACCCGCAGCAGCGGTTGCTCCTGCAGACCGTGTGGCATCTGCTGGAGCAGAGCGGCGTGACGCAGGAGGCGATCGAGCGGCGCTATGAGCGGCGTGTCGGCGTCTACATCGGCGCGGGTTACCAGATGTACCGCGCGGAGGAGTCGGACCCGACGCTGGTCGCCCTCACCTCGTCGACCTCGTACAACATGATCGCCAACCGGGTCTCGTACTTCTTCGGCCTGGAGGGTCCCAGCCTGGCCGTGGACAGCATGTGCTCATCGTCCGCGACCGCCATCCACCTCGCCTGCGCCGACCTCCAGCGCGGGGAGACCGAGCTGGCCGTGGCGGGGGGCATCAACCTGACGATCGACCAGGGCAAGTACGTGGCCCTGTCCGAGCTCCAGCTGCTCGGCAGCCACCCGGGCAGCCGCAGCTTCCGGGACGGGGACGGCTATCTGCCCGCGGAGGCCGTCGGCGCCGTACTGCTCAAGCCCCTGGACGCGGCGGTCCGGGACGGGGACACGATCCACGCCGTCATCAAGGGCACCGCCTCCCTGCACAGCGGCCGGGGCAACGGCTTCATGATGCCGAGCCACGCCTCGCAGGTGAAGGTCATGCGCCGGGCGCTGGAGCGGGCGGACGTCGAACCGGACTCCATCGGCTATGTCGAGGCGGCGGCGAACGGCGCCGCTCTCTCGGACGCGGTCGAGTTCCGCGCCCTGCGGGAGGTGTTCACCGACGCGACCGAACCGGTGGCGCTCGGCACCGTGAAGTCGAACCTCGGGCACCCCGAGGCGGCCTCCGGAATCGCCCAGCTCACCAAGGTCGTCCTCCAGCTGCGGCACCAAAAGATCCCGCCCCTGGTCGAGGTGGGCTCGCCCAACCCCGACCTGGACCTCGCCGGCACACCGCTGTGGCTGTGCGACCGGCTCACGGACTGGGAAGCGCGGGGCACGGCGGACACGCCCCGCCGGGCGCTGATCAACTCGATCGCCGCCGGCGGCAGCCACGTCAGCCTGGTCGTGGAGGCACCGCCGCCGTCCGCCGCCGAGCGGCGCGCCGCGGAGGCGGGACCCCAGCTGATCGTGGTCTCCGCACGCAACCGCGAGCGGCTGCGGACGGCGACGCGGCGGCTGCACGACTTCCTTGCGGGCGACGACGCGGCGGATCTGGCGGACATCGCGTACACCCTGCAACTGGGCCGCGAGGCACAGCCCGAACGGCTCGCCGTGGTGGTGTCCTCCCGGGCGGAGTTGCGCGGCGCCCTCGCACACCACCTGGCGAGCGAGTCCGGGGCCGCGGGGCAGGCGGCGCAGGCCCAGCACGCAACCGCCGCCACCGCCGGCCTGGCCGCGCCGATCCACCTCGGCAACGCCGACGAGGACGCCGGTCCGCTGCGCATGCTGCTCGACGGCGCCCAGGGCGAGACGTTCCTGTCCGCCCTCGTCGCCGACGGCGACCTGGAGCGCCTTGCCGAGCTGTGGGTGCGCGGACTGAAGGTGCCGTGGCACGGACTCCACGGCGAGGGCCGCCGCCTGGTGTCCCTCCCGGCCACCGTCTTCGAGCCGGTCACCTACTGGGTCGCGCCGCGGCCCGGGGCGCCGGTCGCCGTGCGGGCTCAAGCGCCCGCCGACCGTCAGGCGCCCGCCGTCCAGGACACCGCGCCGCCCGCCGAAGCGGAACCGGACACATCCCTCACCGACACCGAGCGGATCGTGCTCGAGGTCTGTGCCGAACTTCTCGACTTCCGCGGCGAGGAGATCGGCATCGAGGACAACTTCATCGCGCTCGGCGGCCACTCCATGCTGGTCCCCAGGTTCTCGGCGATGCTGCGTGACCGGGGGCTGACCTGCGAGGCCCAGAGCGTCTTCGCGGCCGGGACGCTCGGCGACATCGCCGCGGCCGTCGCGACCGGCCAGGGCCCGGCGCCCGACGATCCGGCCCCGGCCGGGAGCGGGATCCCCGAGGGCTGCGCCCACATCACCGCCGACATGCTGCCGCTGGTGGCCCTGACCGAGGACGAGATAGCGGCCGTTGTCGCCGCGGTGCCCGGCGGCGCAGCAGGCGTCCAGGACGTGTACCCGCTGGCGGCCCTCCAGGAGGGCATGCTGTTCCACAGCCTCAGGGAGGGCGGGCGCGACCCGTACGTGCTGTCGGGCATGTTCGCCTTCGACAGCCGCGCCCACCTGGACCGCTTCGCCGAGGCCCTGAGCGCCGCCATCGACCGGCACGACGCGCTGCGCACCGCGATCCTCACCGACGGGCTCAGCCGCCCCGTCCAGGTGGTGGTGCGCCACGCCGATTTCACCGTCGACGAGATCGAGGTGGGCCCGGGGGCCACCGCCGAGGACGAGATCGAGGAGATCCTGTCCCGCGCCGCGGCCATACCGCTGGACCGGGCCCCCCTGATCAGGCTGCGCGCCGCACGGCACCCGGTCACCGGGGTGTGGCGGGCGGTGCTGAGCGTCCACCACGTCATCCACGACGCCTCGTCGTTCGTGCTGCTGCTCACGGAGATCGCCGCGCGGATGGGCGGGCGGGCGGACACGCTGCGGGCCCCCACGCCGTACCGGGACTTCGTCGCGCGCACCGGGCACCTGGCCGACCGGCTCGACCCCGCGGACTTCTTCGCCGGGCAGCTCGGGGACATCACCGAACCGACCGTGATGTTCGGCCTGCACGATGTGCACGGCGACGGCAGCCGCACCGTCGAGCTGCGCCGGGAACTGGACGAGGAGCTGGGCGGGAGGATCCGCGCGCTCGCCAAGGAGCTGCGGGTCAGTCCGGCCACCCTGTTCCACGCCGGCTGGGCGCTGGTCGTCGCGGCGTGCGCCGACCGCGACACCGTGGTGTTCGGCACGGTCATGTCCGGCCGGCTCCAGGGCCCCGAGGGGATCGAGCGCATGCTCGGCAGCTTCATCAACACCCTCCCCGTGCGCCTCGACCTCGCCGACAGGTCCGTCCGGGACCTGGTACGGGACACCGAGCGGACCCTGCGCGAGCTGGTGCGCTACGAACAGGTCCCGCTCCCCGAGGCCCAGGGCCACAGCGGCCTGGCGCCCGAGGTCCCGCTGTTCAACGCGTACTTCAACTACCGGCACATGGAGACCGGGGACCGCGCCGGCGAGCCCGGGTCGGCGATCGCCGGGGTCACCCCGCTGACCGGGGTGATCGAGCGGAGCAACTACCCGGTGGCCGTCTCGGTCGACGACCGGGGCCACGCGTTCTCCGTCGAGGCGCTGATCGACCGGGCCCAGGACGCGGGCCTGGTGGTCGACTATCTGGAGACCGCCATGGCGGGTCTGGTGGACGCCCTGGCCGCGCCCGAGGACGCGGAGCGCCCCGCCCTCGAACTGCCCGTACTGCCGGCCGAGCTGCGCCACCAGGTGTTCACCGGGTGGGGCGAGGAGCCGACGCCGTACGACGACGGCCGCTGTCTGCACACCTGGTTCGAGGAGGTGGCGGCCCGCCGGCCGGACGCCACCGCCGTGACGTACCGGGAGACCTCGCTCAGCTACCGCGAGCTCAACGCCCGCGCCAACCGGCTGGCACACCACCTGCGTGACCTGGGCGTCGGCCCGGAGGCGCTGGTCGCGCTCTGTCTGCCGCGCAGCGAGCAGATGGTGATCGGGCAGCTGGCCGTGCTCAAGGCCGGCGGCGCCTACGTACCGCTGGACCCGGCCTCGCCACCGGAGCGGCTTGCCCACGCGCTGGCCGACAGCGCCCCGCACGCCGTGCTGACCGACGGCCCGCTGCCGGAGGGCCTGGCCACCGGTGAGGTCCCGCTGATCGACCTGCGCGCCGACGCCGACCGCTGGGCCACGGCCCCGGACACCGACCCGCCGGCCATGTCGGCGGCGGGGCCCGACACCCTGGCGTACATCATCTACACCTCCGGTTCCACCGGCACCCCCAAGGGGGTGATGGTCGAGCACCGCAACGTCACCCGCCTGTTCACGGCGACGGCCGACTGGTTCCGGTTCGGGCACGACGACGTGTGGACCCTGTTCCACTCCTTCGCCTTCGACTTCTCCGTCTGGGAGATCTGGGGCGCCCTGCTGCACGGCGGCCGCCTGGTGGTCGTGCCCGAGCCCGTGACCCGCGACCCCCGGGAGTTCTACGCCCTCCTGTGCGCCCAGGGCGTCACCGTGCTCAACCAGACGCCGAGCGCCTTCCGGCAGCTCATCGCGGCGCAGGGGGAGGAGCCCGCGGCGCACCGGCTGCGCACGGTCGTCTTCGGCGGCGAGGCGCTGGACGTCGCGGCCCTGCGGCCCTGGCTGCGCCGCCCGGCCAACCAGAACACCGAACTGGTCAACATGTACGGGATCACCGAGACCACGGTGCACGTCACCTACCGGCCGCTGCGCGAGTCGGACCTGGACGCCACGGTCAGCCCGATCGGTGTCCACCTCCCCGACCTGCGCACCTATGTGGTGGACCGGCACGGCAGGCCCGCGCCGATCGGCGTGGTCGGCGAGCTGTACGTCGGCGGCGCCGGGGTGGCGCGCGGCTACCTCAACCGGCCGGAGCTCACCGCGGAGCGGTTCCTGCGGGACCCGTTCCGCGACGATCCCACCGCCCGCGTCTACCGCACCGGCGACCTCGCCCGCCGGCTGCCCGACGGCTCCCTGGAATACCTCGGGCGCAACGACCAGCAGGTGAAGGTGCGCGGCTTCCGCATCGAGCTGGGCGAGATCGAGGCGCGGCTCGGCGCACACGAGGGCGTCGAGGACGCCAGGGTGGTGCTGCGCGACTACGGGGACGACGACAAACGCCTGGTGGGCTATGTGGTGCCGGCCCAGGAGAGCGCGCGCCCCGTGCGCGAACTGCTGCGCCTGGCCCGCACCGAGCCCGAGGCGCTGGAGCGGACCTACGAGCTGCCGAACGGCCTGCCGGTGTTCCACCACAACCGCAGCGAGACCGACTTCGTCTACGAGGAGATCTTCACCAACCTCGAGTACCTGCGGCACGGTGTCACCATCCGCGACGGCGACACCATCGTGGACGTCGGCGCCAACATCGGCCTGTTCACCCTCTTCGCCGGGGTGCGCTGCCCGAGCGCCAGGATCTACGCGTTCGAGCCGATCCCTCCGGTCGCCGACTCGCTGCGCCGCAACGTCGCCCTGCACGGCATCGACGCCACGGTGTTCGACCACGGCCTGGCGGCCGAGGCCAAGGAGGAGACCTTCACCTTCTACCGCCACAACACCGTCATCTCCAGCAGCCGCACCACCCGGGAGCAGGCCCAGGACCTGATGCGCTCGTATCTGCGCAACCAGGAGGAGCTGATCGACGACGACGCGGTCGCCGGTGACGACCTCGTCGACGAGGTGGTCGGCGCCCGGCTCGACAGCGAACAGTTCAGCTGCCGGCTGCGCCCCCTCTCCGACGTCCTGGCCGAACAGGGCATCGACCGGGTCGACCTGCTCAAGGTGGACGTGGAGAACGCCGAGTACGAGGTGCTCCGGGGCATTGACGAGCGGCACTGGCCCAAGATCCGGCAATTGGTCGTGGAGCTCCACGATGTCGACGGCCGGCTCGACACCGTCCTGTCGCTGCTGAAGGAACACGACTACGAGGTGGTCTGCGAGCAGGACAACCGGCTGCTGCGCAACACCCCGCTGTACAACCTCTACGCCCGGCGGATCTCCGACGGACCGGCCACCGACGCCGCGGAGGAACAGCCGGATGCCCCGGCGCGGACCGGGGTGCGCTGGCCGAACCGGACGGCGCTGCGCGACGACCTCCACGGCGCGCTGCGCGGCGGCCTGCCGGAGTACATGCTGCCCACCGCGTACGTCTTCCTCGACGAGCTGCCGCTGACCGGCAACGGCAAGCTGGACCACCGGGCGCTGCCCGATCCGGAGCGGCCGCGCCCCGCGGACACCGGGCGGGTGGCCCCGCGCAGCGAGGCCGAGCGGACCGTGGCCGCCGCCTGGGCGGAACTGCTGCACACCGAGGCCGACCACTTCGACGTGACGGACGACTTCTTCGCCCTGGGCGGCAACTCGCTGCTGGTGACCCGACTGATCAACCTGCTCAAGCGACAGGCCGGCGTGGAACTGCCCGTCCAGGTGGTGTTCGCCACGCCGCGCCTCGCCGCGCTGGCCGCCGAGCTGGAACACCGGATGCCGGTGGGCGCGGCGGCCGGCGGGCTGGACGTCGATCAGATCCTCGCCGGCATCGACCTCATCGAGAGCATGAGCGACGAGGAGCTGGACGCCCTGGACACCGAGCACACGGACCGGACTGAGCAGGCCACGCGGGGGGAAAGGTCATGAGCACCGACCAGCAGGTGAGCGGGCTGGATCTGATCCGGAAGATCAGATCCCTGCCGCCCAGGCGACAGCGCGCCCTGATCGCGATGCTCAGGCGCCAGGGGGTCGACCTCTCCGCGCTCGACAGCATCCCCACACTGGACCGGGCCGCGGACGAACCCATCCAGCTCTCCTACGCTCAGCAGCGGCTGTGGTTCCTGGCGCAACTCGACGGGACCAACGCGCACTACAACATCCCGATGGCGCTGCGGCTGCGCGGCCACCTGGACACCGCCGCGCTGACGCGCGCCGTGGAGCGGGTGGTGGAGCGGCAGGAGGCGCTGCGCACCCGGTTCGTCGACCGGCAGGGCGTCGCGTATCTGCACATCACGGACGGCCGGGACGTCGTGGTGCACGAGCGGACGGTGACGGACACCGCGGAGCTGCGCCGGATCTGTGAACGGGAGGCCGTCACCCCCTTCGACCTGGAACGCGACCCGCTGATCCGGGTGCTCCTGCTCCGGCAGGCCGAGCAGGAACACGTGCTGCTCGTGACCATGCACCACAGCGTGTCCGACGGCTGGTCCCTCGGCGTGTTCCAGCGCGACCTGGCCGCGCTCTACGAGGCGTTCCGCACGGGAGCGCCCGACCCGCTCGCTCCGCTGCCCGTCCAGTACGCCGACTACGCCCACTGGCAGCGCCAGTGGCTCGTCGACGACGTCCAGGCCCGCCAGGTGGCGTACTGGCGCGAACAACTGGCCGGGATCGACCCCACCCTCTCGCTGCCCGCGGACCACGAGCGCCCGGCGGCCAAGACGTACCAGGGGGCGCGGCGGAGCTTCCGCTGCCCGCCCGAGCTGCTGGACCGGCTGCGCAAGATCAGCGAACAGCACGACGTCACCCTCTACATGACACTGCTGGCGGCGTACGCCGTGGTGCTGCACCGCTACACCCACCAGACCGACCTCCCCGTCGGCACGGTCGTGGCCAACCGCAACCGGCTCGAAGTGGAGGGGCTGATCGGCTTCTTCGCCAACACGCTGGTGATGCGCGCCGACCTGACCGGCGACCCGGACTTCCCCGAGCTGCTGGCCCGGGTCAGAAGGACCGCGCTGGAGGCCTACGAACACCAGGACGTCCCCTTCGAGGCCGTGGTGGACGCCCTGGAACTGGAGCGCAGCCTCAGCCACTCCCCCCTCTTCCAGACCATGGTCGTGCTGCAGGAGGCGCAGACCGACCGGGAGAGCAGGCTGGGCGAGCTCGAGGTGTCCCCGGTCGACTTCGACTTCGACATCGCCAAGTTCGACCTGACCCTCGACCTGCGCGAGACGCCCAGCGGGCTGGCCGGCGCCGTCGAGTACAACACCGCCCTGTTCGACCCGGACACCATCGAGCGGTTCATCGGCCACTACACCGAGCTGCTGGCGGCCATCGCGGCGGACCCGGACGCCCGGGTCTCCCGGCTGAGCATGATCGATGACGCGGAGCGGCGCCAGGTCCTGGAGGGCTGGAACGACACCCGCCGCGCGTACTCCGACGACCGGTGTCTGCACCAGCTGTTCGAGGAGGCGGTGGCCGAACACCCGGACCGCACCGCCCTGGTGGACGGCGACCGCACATGGACGTACGCGGAGCTCAACGCCTGGGCCAACCGCATCGGCCACGCCCTGCGCGGTCACGGAGTGGGGCCGGACCGGCTGGTCGGCCTGAGCGCGGAGCGCTCCGCCGCGATGGTGGCGGCCATCCTGGGCGTGCTCAAGGCGGGTGGCGCCTACATGCCGATCGAGCCCTCCTACCCCGCCGCCCGCATCGCCGACCTGATCGAGGGCTCCGGCGTCGAGGTGGTGCTCACCCAGCCGCATCTGGACCAGGAACCGCTGGAGGGGGCGCGCCATGTGCTGGCCGTCCACCCCGACGGCCGGGTCCTGGACCGCGCGGGCCAGGAGGCCGAGGGGGAGTGTGAGGACAACCTCGACGCCGCCGAGCTGGGGCTCGGCCCCGGCCACCTGGCGTATGTCATCCACACCTCCGGCTCGACGGGCCGCCCCAAGGGCGTCATGATCGAGCACCGGGCGGCGGTCAACCGCATCGAGTGGATGCAGAACGAATACCGCCTGACCGACGCCGACGTCGTACTCCAGAAGACCCCCTACAGCTTCGACGTCTCGGTGTGGGAGTTCTTCTGGCCGCTGCTGTCCGGCGCCCGCCTGGCCGTCGCCGCCCCGGAGGGCCACAAGGACCCCGGCTATCTGATCTCGGCCATCCAGCGGTACGGGGTGACCACCC
Organism: Streptomyces sp. NPDC007917; assembly: GCF_042959105.1. NCBI lineage: Bacteria > Bacillati > Actinomycetota > Actinomycetes > Kitasatosporales > Streptomycetaceae > Streptomyces > Streptomyces sp. NPDC007917. The sequence continues at coordinate 112,316 of NZ_JBIBKK010000018.1, read as the reverse complement.
TGCACTTCGTGCCGTCCATGCTCCGCTTGATCGTGGCCGAGCCCGGCTGGTCGCAGTGCACCACCGTCCGCCAGGTGTTCTGCAGCGGCGAGGCCCTGCCGGCGGAGCTGTGCGGCCGGCACTACGCCCGCCACCCGGCCCCGCTGCACAACCTCTACGGCCCCACCGAGGCGGCCGTGGACGTCAGCCACTGGACCTGCCCCAGCGACAAGCTGCCGCGCACCGTCCCCATCGGCAGACCCATCCAGAACATCCGGCTGTATGTGCTCAACGACGCCATGGAACCGCAGGGCATCGGGTGCGTCGGCCAGCTGTACATCGCCGGCGCCGGCCTGGCACGCGGCTATCTGCACCAGCCGGAGCTGACGCGGGAGCGGTTCGTCCCCGATCCGTTCGGCGCCGGGGCGGGCGCGCGGATGTACCGCACCGGCGACCTGGCACGGTGGCGGCCCGACGGGACCCTGGAGTTCCTGGGCCGCGTCGACGACCAGATCAAGCTGCGCGGCTACCGGATCGAGCTCGGCGAGATCGAGCACCGGCTCGGCTCCCACCCCGCCGTGCGGGCGAGCGTGGTCGTCGTCCGCGAGGACCAGCCGGGAAACCAGCGGCTGGTGGCGTACGTGGTCCCCACCGAGGAGTCGGCCGGCGACGATCTGCGCGCCGACCTCGTCCGCCACCTGGAAGAGGCGCTGCCCGAGTACATGGTGCCCAGCGCCTTCGTGACACTGGACGTCCTGCCCGTCACCACCCACGGCAAGCTGGACCGCAAGGCCCTGCCCGCGCCCGACATCACGGCGTACGCCCAGCGCGCCTACGTCGCGCCGCGGACACCGACCGAGCGCCTGCTGGCGTCCCTGTGGGCGGAGCTGCTGGGCTTCGAGGTGGCACGGGTCAGCGCCGACGACAACTTCTTCGCGCTGGGCGGGCACTCCCTCGTCATCACCGTGCTGGTGGCCAGGCTGACCGAGGCAGGCCTGCCCACCGGCGTCAAAGACGTGTTCAGCGCACCCACCCTGGCCGCCCTGGCCGCCCGCATCGACCAGGGGCAGGCCGGGACCGACTACGCCGTACCGCCGAACGGAATCCCGGACGGCTGCGAGCGGATCACCCCGCGGATGCTCCCCCTGGTCGACCTGGCCCAGGAACACATCGACGCGATCACCGCGACCGTGCCCGGCGGCGCCCCGAACGTCCAGGACATCTATCCGCTGGTCCCCTCGCAGGAGGGCATCCTCTTCCACCACCTGGTGGACCCGGACAACGACCCGTACCTGATGTCGGCGGTCTTCGTCGCCGACGACGAAGCGGCGTGCGCCAGGTTCACCGACGCCGTGCAGGCCGTGGTCGACCGGAACGACGTCCTGCGCACCGCCGTGCTCACCGCCGGGCTGCCGGAGCCCGTGCAGGTCGTGTACCGGGCCGCGCCACTGCCCGTGGAGCGGACCCGGCTCGACCCCGACCGCGACCCCGAGCAGCAGGCGCGCGCCCTGCTGGCCACGCCCGCGCCCATGGCGGTCGACCGGGCCCCGATGTTCCGGCTCGTCATCGCCGAGGACCCGCACGCAGACCGGCGCTACGTCGTGCTGAACTTCCACCACCTCATCGAGGACGCCACCTCGCTGCGGCTGATCATGGACGAGATCACGGCCCATCTGGCGGGCCGGGCCGATCTGCTGGCCCCGCCCGCGCCGTACCGGGACTTCGTCGCGCACACCCTGCACCAGCTCGGGTCCGGGGACGCGGAGAGCTACTTCCGGGACGTCCTCGGCGATGTCAACGAGCCCACGACGCCCTTCGGGCTGACCGACGTACGCGGCGACGGGCGCCGGACGCGCAAGCCGCGCCGGTCCCTGCCCGCGGAGCTCACCGAGGCGCTGCGCGGCCAGGCGCAGCGGCTGCACATCAGCCCCGCCTGCCTGTTCCACGCCGCCTGCGCGGTGGTCGTGGCCGCGGGCAGCGGGCGCGACGACGTGGTGTTCGGCACCGTGATGTCGGGCCGTCTCCAGGGCGTGCCCGGCGTGGAGCGGATGCTCGGCAACTTCATCAACACCCTTCCCCTGCGGGTGCGGCTGGAGGGCAAAACGGTCCGTGAGCTGATCGCGGACGTCGACGCCGGGCTGAAGGAGCTGATCGCCCGCGAGCAGAGCTCGCTGAGCGTGGCGCAGCGCGGCACCGGCCTGGACAGCGACACCCCCCTGTTCAGCGCGGCCGTCAACTTCCGCCACTTCGAGCCCCGGCACGGCGAGGAGCAGGCCCCCCGCATCGAGGACTGGGGCGTCCGCTGGCTCGCGTCCATGGACCGGACCAACTACCCGATGGGCATCTCCCTCGACGACCTGGGCAGCGAGCTGTCTCTCACCGTCCAGGTCGAGGACCGGATCGAGCCCGAGGCGCTGCTTGACTACGTCGAGACGGCCCTGGCCGGGATCGTCGCGGCCCTCGCCGCCGACGACGGCGCCGGCACCGCCGCGCTCGACATCGACGTACTGCCCGCCCCGGAGCGGCGGCGGCTGCTGGTCGAGTGGAACGACACCGCCCAGCCCTACCCGCACGACAGCTGCCTCTTCGAGCTGTTCGAGGCACAGGTGGCCCGGCGGCCGGACGAGGTGGCCGTGGTCCACGGCGACCGGCGGCTCACCTACGCCGAACTCAACGCCCGCGCCAACCAGGTCGCCCACCACCTCCGCCGCCACGGCGTCGGCCCGGACACCCTGGTCGGGCTGTGCGTGGACAGGTCGCCGGAACTGGTGATCGGCCTGCTCGGCATCCTCAAGGCCGGCGGCGCGTATGTGCCGATCGACCCCGGCTACCCCGAGGAGCGCATCCACGACCTCGTGCGGTACTCCAAGGTCGACGTCCTGCTCAGCCGGTCCGGTCTGCCGTCCACCCTGTTCGACGGCGTGGCCGAGGTCCTGTACCTCGACACGGGCGTACGCGCCCGCGACGGTCTGCAGGCGCTGGCCGGCCTGCCCGAGGACAACCTGTCCCGCGCCGAGCTGGGCGTGACGCCGGAACACCTGGCCTACGCCATCTTCACCTCGGGCACCACCGGCCGGCCCAAGGGCGTGCTGGTGGAGCAGCGCGGCGTCGTCCGGCTGCTGTGCAACCCCGACTACTTCCCGCCGAGCGACGACACCGTGATGGTGCACCACTCGTCGATCTCGTTCGACGCCGGATCCCAGGAGGTGCTGACCCCGCTGGTGGCGGGCGGTCGGCTGGTCCTGCACGACGGCGACTCCAAGGACGTGGAGCAACTGCTCGACTGCGTGGAGCGGACCGGGGTGACCACGATGCTCCTGTCCGCGGCCTTCCTGCCCGCGTTCGCCGAGGCGGCCGGGGGACGGCGGCTCGCGCTGACCTATCTCGCGGTGGTCGGCGAGGCGTTCTCGGCCCGGGACGTGCGCCGGCTCTTCGCGGCGCAGCCGGAGCTCACGGTGGTCAACGGATACGGCCCCACCGAGAACAGCATCGCGTCGACGTACCACCCGATCCCCAGGGACATCGCCGAGGACGCCCGCGTCCCGATCGGCCGTCCCGTGCCCCAGTCCACCGCGTACGTCACGGACAGCCGGCTGCGGCTGGTGCCCACCGGAGTCGTCGGCGAGCTGTGCGTGGGCGGCGCCGGCGTGGCGCGCGGCTACCTCGACGACCCCGAGCTGACCGCCGCCCGGTTCGTCACCGACCCGTTCGGCACGGACCCGGCCGGCCGGCTGTACCGGACCGGCGACCTGGTGCGCCGACTGCCCGACGGCGCCCTCGAATTCCTCGGCCGGGTGGACGACCAGGTCAAGGTGCGCGGCTTCCGCGTCGAACCGGGCGAGATCGAGACCGCGCTCCAGTCGCACCCCGCGGTGCACAGCGCCGTGGTGGTGCCGCAGGCGTCCGGGGAGACCCGGTCGCTGGCCGCGTATGTGCGGCCGACGGCGCGGTGGCTCGACGCCGCGGCCGAGGAGCAGAACGCGGAACACCTCCAGCAGTGGCAGCGGGTCTTCGAGGACCGCCACACCGAGACCCCCGCGGACGGGGCTCCCGCCGACACCGCCGGCGAGGGCATGAACCTGACCAGCTGGGAGAGCAGCTACACCGGCGAGCCGATCCCCGAGCCCGAGATGTTCGAGTGGATCGACGGGACCGTACAGCGGATCACCGAGCTGCGGCCGAAGCGCCTGCTGGAGGTCGGCTGCGGCACCGGCCTGCTGCTGTTCCGGTACGCCGAGAGCTGCGCGGCCGTACACGCCCTCGACATCTCCGCCGGGGCGCTGGAGGAGGTCCGGCAGGGCGTGGAACGCCGCGGCTGGTCGCATGTGACCCTCACCCACGGCGACGCGCTGGCGGTGCGCGAGCTGGCCGGATCCACCTTCGACGTGGTGGTGCTCAACTCGGTCGCCCAGTACTTCCCCAACCGCCTGTACCTGGAGGAGGTCATCGCCCGGCTGCTGCCGCTGGTCGAGGACGGCGGCCGCATCCTCCTGGGCGACATGCGCAACCTGGACCTGTTCTCCGCCCACGTGGGCGCGGTCGAGCGCAGCCGCACCTCCACCCGCACCACCGTCGGCGCGCTGGCCGCCCGGGTGCAGCGCCGCCGCCGGCAGGAGACCGAACTGCTGGTCAGCCCCACCTGGTTCGCCGGTCTTGCCGAGCGCTTCCCCGAGCTCGGCGCCGTCGACCTGATGGTCAAGCGCGGCCTGGGCGACAACGAGATGCTGGCCTACCGCTACGACGCCGTGCTGACCAAGGGCCCCGCCCGGTCCGGCGCTCCGCTGCCGTGGCTGACCGCCACCGGCCCGGAGGGGCTGCGCGCCCTGCTGGACGGCGGCGACCTCCCGGACCGGTTCGGGGTGACCGGCCTGACCAACCCCCGCATCGCCGACGACGTACGGGTCGCCGAGGGACTGACCCGCTGGGCGTCCGCCCGGCAGGTGGAGCCGCTGCCGGGCGGCGTGCGGATGAGCGCCGCGGCCGCCGCCGAGGTACGGGAGCTGGAAGCCGCGCTGACCCACGCCGAAGGGCTCGGCTACCGGGTGGCGGCCACCTGGTCACAGGACCGGCCCGACGGCCTCGACCTGGTCCTCGGGCGGGACGAGCTGCCCCCGGTGCGCGCCCGCGCCCCCTACCGCGGCGCCGCCCTGGCCAACAGCCCGCAGATCGGCCGCATGGGCGCGTCGATGGCCCGGACCCTCAAGGAACACCTGTCGGCACGGCTGCCCGACCACATGGTCCCCGGCGTGTTCGTGATCCTCGAGGAGCTTCCCGTCACGCCGAACGGCAAGGTCGACAAGCGGGCCCTGCCCGCCCCGGACGAGGAGGACGTGGCCAAGGAGACCTACGTCGCGCCCCGCACCGAGACACAGAAAACGCTGTGCCGTCTGGTCGCCGGCGTGCTCGGCCTCAAGCGAGTGGGGCTCCAGGACAACTTCTTCGACCTCGGCGGGCACTCCCTGTCGGCCACCCGGCTGACCATCCGGGTCAAGAAGGAACTGGGCGTGGAGCTGTCGCTCCAGCTGATCCTGGGCGGCGCCTCGGTCGAGGAGATGGCCGCCGCCCTGGACAGCGCGCTGGAGCCCGCGCAGGACGCCGGGGCGGCCGACCCCGAACCGGCGGCGGCGCCGGTACGGCCGAGGCAGGTACGGCCGGGGGACGAGATCCCCCTCGCCCTGCAACAGCGGGACCTGTGGTTCCTCGACCGGCCGGAACACCTCGGCTCGGCGCACGACAACGTGCAGTTCGCCTTCCAGGTCACCGGCCCGCTGGACCGGGACGCCTGGGCGCGCGCCGTGCGGGCCGTCGTCGACCGGCACACCGTGCTGCGCACCAGCTATGTGCGCCGTGACGGGGCGGTCCTGCAGCGGGTGAACGACGGCGTCGACATCGACGTACCCGTCCTGCCCTTCGGCGGTGGCGGCGACTTCGACGGCCGCGATGCCGCCGAGTGGCTGCGGGCCGAACGGGCGCGCCCCTTCGCCCCCGGCGACCCCTGCCAGCTCCGGGTCCATCTGCTGGCCCGCTCCGACACCGACCACCTGGTGGTCGTCACCCGCCCGTGGGGCGTCGTCGACGGCTGGTCGACCGGCATCCTGCTGACCGAACTGTCCGCGTACTACCGGGCGCTGAGCCGGGGCGCCGAACCGGACCTGCCGGCCCTGCCGTTGAGTTACGCCGACTTCGCCCGCTGGCAGGGCGGCGCGGTCGACCAGGCGGAGCTGGACCGGCAGCGGAGCTACTGGCGCACCCGGCTGGCCGGGCTGCCCGGATGCCTGTCGCTGCGCACCGACTACCCGCGGCCCGCGGTGAAGTCCCATCAGGGCTCCTCGGTGGAGCTGCGGCTCCCGGCCGATCTGCTCACCCGGCTCCGGCGGCTCGGCCAGGACCGCGGCGCCACGCTGTACATGACCCTGCTGTCGGCGTTCGCGGCGCTGCTGGGCGGCCGTACCGCCGACCGTGAGGTGGCGATCGGCTCGCCGGTCTCCAACCGGCCCCGGCCCGAGCTGGAACAGCTCGTCGGCTACTTCGTCAACAGACTGGTCCTGCGGCTGGACATCGCGCCGGAGCGGGCCTTCACCGAGCTGCTGGCCCAGGCCCGGACGGTCACGGCCGAGGCGCACGAGCACAAGGACCTGCCCTTCCGGGACCTGGTCCAGGAGCTGGTGCCGGAGCCCGACCCGGCGTACCCGCCGCTGTGCCAGGTGATGTTCAACCTGATCCCGGCCTCGGGCGAGGGCAGCGGCGGCCCCACCGCTGCCGCCGACTTCCAGGTGCGGCCGGTGCCGGTCGACTCCGGCACCGCGAAGTTCGATCTGAACCTGATGGTGCAGGAGACCGAGGCCGGGCTGACCGGCTACCTGGAGTACAGCGCGGACCTGTTCGCGCGCGGCACCGCCGAGGCCATGGTGCGGGACTACGAGCGGCTGCTGCGGGAGATCGCCGCGGACCCGGAGGCCGACCTGGCCGGGCTGCGGGCCCGCGCCGACCTGTCGCGGAGCGAGGGAGACGACGCGTGAGCGACCTGGCCCGACACGAGCCGGTCCCAACCGACGGCTCGGCGTCCACGCACGGCCCGGCCCTGCCCCAGGGCCCGGCCGAACACGCGGTCGCCGTGGTCGGCATGTCCTGCCGGGTCCCGGGCGCCGAGGACGTCCACGCTTTCTGGCGGCTGCTGCACGACGGCGTGGACGCGATCACCGACGCCCCCGCGGACCGGTGGGACCCGGACGCCGTACCGGACGAGCCGGCCGCGACCGGGCTGCGGCGGGGCGGCTTCCTCGACCGGGTGGCCGACTTCGACAGCGAGTTCTTCGCCATCTCACCGCGCGAGGCCGCGGCGATGGACCCGCGGCAGCGGCTGGCCCTGGAGCTGAGCTGGGAGGCGCTGGAGGACGCGGGCGTCGTACCGGAGACCCTGCGCGGCGGCTCCACCGCGGTCTTCCTCGGCGCCACCGGGGACGACTACGCCTCGCTCGTCCACCGGTCCGGCACGGACGCCGTGTCCCACCACTCCCTGCCGGGGCTCAGCCGGGGCCTCATCGCCAACCGGGTCTCCTACCAGTTCGGCTTCCGCGGGCCGAGCCTCGCCGTGGACACCGCGCAGTCCTCCTCCCTGGCCGCCGTCCACCTGGCCTGCGAGAGCCTGCTCTCGGGCGCCACCGGGCTCGCCCTGGCCGGTGGTGTGCATCTGAACCTGGTCCCGGAGGGCGCCCTCGCCTTCGCCCGCGCGGGCGCGTTCTCCCCGGACGGCCGCTGCTACACCTTCGACGCGCGGGCCAACGGGTTCGTGCGGGGCGAGGGCGGCGGCATCGTCGTCCTCAAGCGCCTCGCGGACGCGGTCGCCGACGGCGACCCGATCTCCTGTGTGCTGCTCGGCAGCGCACTGAACAACGACGGCGGCGGCCCGGGGCTGACCGTTCCCGACGGCGACGCGCAGGAGGCCCTGCTGCGGCAGGCGTACGCGCGGGCGGGGGTCGAGCCGGGGCGGGTGCGCTACGTCGAGCTGCACGGCACCGGCACACGGGTCGGCGACCCGATCGAGGCGGCCGCCCTGGGGTCGGTGTTCGGCCAGGGGCGCGACGCCGCCGAGCCGTTGCTCGTCGGGTCGGTCAAGACCAACATCGGCCACCTCGACGGCGCCTCCGGGGTCATCGGGCTCATCAAGGTCGCGCTGTCGCTGCGGCACGCGGCCATTCCGGCCAGCCTGAACTTCACCGAGCCGCATCCGTCGATCCCGATGGATCGCTGGAAGATCCGGGTCAACGACACCACCGGCCAGTGGCCGGACGGCCCCCGGCTCGCCGGGGTCAGCTCCTTCGGCATCGGCGGGACGAACTGCCATGTGGTCGTCGCCGACCGCCCCACCGCCGCCGCACCGCGGGAGGCTCTCGCCGCCGGCTCCCCGGCCCCGGAACGCGAGCCGGTGCCCGTGCCGGTGCCGGTCCACGGGCGCTCGGAGGCGGCGCTGCGGGCCCAGGCGGAGCGGTTGCACGCATGGGTGGTGGCCCATCCGGACCTGTCCCCGGCAGACGTCGGATTCTCCGCCGTGACCACCCGATCGGTGCTGGAGCATCGTGGCGTGGTCATCGCCGCCGACCGCGCCGAGTTGCTGGAGGGCCTGGCCGCGCTGGCGGCGGACGAGCCCGCGGCCGGCGTGGCGCGGGGCTCCGCGACCACCGAGACCGGTGTGGTGTGGGTGTTCCCGGGCCGGGTGCCGCACGGGTTCGGGGCGATGGCCGAACTGTGGGAGTCCTGCGCCGCGTTCGGCGCGCGGATGGACGAATGCGAGCGGCTGCTGAGCGACCTGGTCGACTGGTCGCTGCGGGACGTCCTGGCCGACGAGGCCGCCCTGGCCCGGGCGGAGGTCGCACAGCCGGCCCTGTTCGCGGTCATGGTCTCGCTTGCCGAGGTGTGGCGTTCGACGGGGATCGAGCCGTCCGCCGTGGTGGGCCAGGGGCAGGGGGAGATCGCCGCGCAGTGTGCGGTCGGCACGACGGCGCTCGCGGACGGGCTGCGGCTGGTGGTCGAGAGCGGCCGAGCCCGCGCGGCGGGGGACTCCGGTTCCGGAGCGATGGCCGAGGAGCCGACCGGGTGGGAGGAGGCCATCCGGGCGCGGGCCGAGGACGGCCACCGGATCTTCCTGGAGATCAGCCCGCACCCCGTGCTGACCGAGACCGTCCGGGAGCTCGCCGGCGGCGCCCTGGTCCAGGACACGCTGCGCCACGACGAGGAACCGGTCCGGCGGCTGCTGTCGTCCATGGCCGCGTTGCACGTCCACGGTGTCGCGGTGGACTGGCGGCCGATGCTCGGCGGGGGCCGTACGGTCGACCTGCCCACCTACGCGTTCCAGCGGCAGCCCCACTGGGCCACCGGGAGCGCCCTCGCCCCGGCCACGCCACGGCGGGAGGCGGCACCGGAGGCCGAGCCGGATTCCGAGCCGGATTCCGGGCGGGCAACCGGCCTGGCCGCACGGGACCTGGGGGAGCAGGACCTGTGGGAGCTGGTCCGGGCCCAGGCGGCGGATCTGCTCGGGTACGCGGACCCGCGGGCGGTCGAGGACGACCGCGCCTTCGAGGACATCGGATTCGACTCGGTGACGGCGGTCGACTTCGGCAACCGGCTGAGCCTCGCCACGGGCGTACGGCTCACCGACACCCTGCTCTTCGACTACCCGACCCCACGGCTGCTGGTGGAGCACCTGCGCGAGGAGCTGTCGGGACCGGATCTGCCCGACGACGAGGCGGCCGGACGCGATGCGGCGGCCGGACGCGACGGGGCCGCCGGGCGGTCCGCCACGGACGACGACGCGATCGCGATCGTGGGCATGGCCTGCCGGTATCCGGGGGGCGTGTCCTCCCCGGAGGACCTGTGGCGGCTGGTCTCCGACGAGGTGGACGCCATCTCACCGTTCCCGGGGGACCGGGGCTGGAGCCTGGACGACAGCGCCGCGAGCGGCCCGCACGCCGGTGGTTTCCTCGACCACGCGGCCCACTTCGACGCCGGGTTCTTCCGGATCAGCCGGCGCGAGGCGCTGGCCATGGACCCGCAGCAGCGCCTGTTGCTCGAGGTGTCATGGGAGGCGCTGGAGCGGGCGAGGCTCGACCCGGCGGCCCTGCGCGGCAGCCGGACGGCGGTGTTCGTCGGCGTCATGGGCCAGGACTACGTACCGCGCCTGCACGAGACGGCGGAGGGTTTCGCCGGACACGCCCTGACCGGCGGCGCGCCGAGTGTGGCGTCGGGGCGGGTGGCGTACGCGTTCGGGTTCGAGGGTCCGGCGGTGAGTGTCGACACGGCGTGTTCCTCGTCGCTCGTGGGGCTGCATCTGGCGGCGCAGGCGTTGCGGGCGGGGGAGTGTTCGCTGGCGCTGGCCGGTGGGGCCACGGTGATGTCCACGCCCGGCATGTTCGTGGAGTTCTCGCGGCAGGGCGGGCTGTCGCCGGACGGGCGGTGCAAGGCGTTCTCTGACGCGGCCGATGGCACGGGGTGGGCCGAGGGCGTGGGGATGCTGGTGCTGGAGCGGCTGTCGGACGCGCGGCGCAACGGGCACCGGGTGCTGGCGGTGGTGCGGGGCTCGGCGGTCAACCAGGACGGCGCGTCGAACGGCCTGTCCGCGCCGAACGGGCCTTCACAGCAACGGGTGATCAGCCAGGCGCTGGCCGGGGCCGGTCTGTCGGCAGCGGACGTCGATGCGGTGGAGGCGCACGGCACCGGCACCCGGCTCGGTGATCCGATCGAGGCGCAGGCGATCATGGCGACGTACGGCCACGGCCGCGAACGGCCGCTGTGGCTGGGGTCCTTGAAATCGAACATCGGTCATGCGCAGGCGGCGGCGGGTGTCGGCGGTGTGATCAAGATGGTGATGGCGATGCGTGCCGGTGTGCTTCCGGCGACGTTGCATGTGGGGGAGCCGTCGTCGCATGTCGACTGGTCGGCGGGTGCGGTCGAGCTGCTGACGGAGCGGCGGGCGTGGCCGGAGGTGGATCGGCCGCGTCGGGCGGGTGTGTCGTCGTTCGGGATCAGCGGGACCAACGCGCATGTGATCGTGGAGCAGGCACCGCCGGACGGAGCCGAGCCACGGGAGGACGCCCCCGCGGCGGGTGGCCCAGTGCCGGTGGTGGTGTCGGCGCGGTCCGAGGCCGCGTTGCGGGCCCAGGCTGCGCGGCTGCGGGAGTGGGTGGCCGACGATCCGGAGCTCGGCCCGGCGGACGTGGGCTATTCGACGGTGACGACGCGGTCGGCGCTTGAGCACCGTGCCGCGGTGGTGGCCGCGGACCGCGCGGAGCTGCTGGCGGGCCTGACCGCCCTGGCGGCCGGGGAACAGTCTGCGGACGCCCTTGCCGACATCCCCGCGGCCGGCCGGACCGCGTTCCTGTTCACCGGAGGCGGTGCTCAGCGGCTCGGCATGGGGCGTGAACTTGCCGCGGCGTTCCCGGCCTTCGCCGAGGCGCTGGACGAGGTCTGCGCCGAACTCGACCGGCACCTGGACCGGCCGCTGCGGGAAGTGATGTTCGCCGAACCGGGCACCGCGGAGGCCGCGTTGCTCGACCGGATCGGCTGGATGCAGACGGCGATATTCGCCTTCCAGGTGGCGCTGTTCCGGCTGGTGACCTCCTGGGGCGTCACGCCCGACTTCGTGGCCGGCCACTCCACCGGCGAACTCGCCGCGGCCCATGTGGCGGGGGTGCTGTCGCTGCCCGACGCGTGTGTGCTGGTGACCGCGCGCGGACGGTTGCAGCAGAACCTCCCGCCCGGCGGCGCCATGGTGGCGCTGGGCGTCCCCGAGGCCGATGTGCTGCCGCTGCTGGGCGACCGGGTGTCGATCGCGGCGGTGAACGGCCCCTCGTCGATCGTCATCGCGGGCGACGAGGACGCGGTGCTCGACATCGCCGGCCGGATGGAGGCGGAGGGGCGGCCGGTCAAGCGGCTGCGGATCTCGCACGCCTCGCACTCGCCCCGGATGGACCCGATGCTGCCCGAGTTCCGGGCCGTGGCCGAAGAGCTCTCGTTCCACGAACCGGCGATCCCGATGACGACGTCGGAGCCGCAGACGCCGGAGCGCTGGGTGCGTCATGTGCGGGACACCGTGCGCTTCGCCGACGACATCGCCTGGCTGGTCGAACAGGGCGTCACCGCGTTTGTGGAGCTGGGGCCTGACGCCGCGCTGGTCCCCATGGTCGAGGAGTGTCTGGACGGCCGTGACGCCGTGGTGGTGCCCCTGCAGCGGCGCGACCGCGGCGAGCCGCGCGAGGTGATGAGGGCCCTGGCACGCCTCTGCGTCCACGGCGTCGCCATGGATCTGCCGAAAGTGCTGTCCGGCGGGCGCTCCGTGGACCTTCCGACGTACGCCTTCCGGAGCGAGCGGTACTGGCTGGACGCCACGGCGGGGCAGCCGCTGCTGGGACACCCGGTGGAACTGGCGGACGGCGGCGCGCTGCTGTCGGGCCGGCTGTCCCTGGGGACCCGGCCCTGGCTGACCGACCACCGCGTGCTCGGCCGGGCCGTGGTGCCGGGAACGGCCCTGCTGGAGATGGCCCTGGGCATTGGCGACGCGGTGGACGAGCTGACGATGCTGACGCCCCTGGTGGTGCCCGAGCGGGGCGAGGTCGAGGTGCAGCTGACGGCGGCCGCGCCCGACGAGTCCGGCCGGCGGCAGTTCCGTGTCCACGGCCGCCTCGACGGGGAGTGGCAGCTGCACGCCACGGGTCAGATGGCGCCGCCCGGCCCCGGTTCCGCGTCCGCGGCGGCCGTGCTGACCGCATGGCCCCCGGCCGGAGCGACGCCGGTGGAGCGCGACGGCTGGTACGACGAGCTGGCCGGGCGGGGCCTGGAGTACGGCCCGGCGTTCCGCACTCTGCGGGCGGTGTGGCGGGACGGCGACGACCTCCTCGTCGAGGTGTCCCTCCCCGGCGAGGCCGGCCCGTTCGCCGTTCATCCGGCGCTGCTGGACGCGGTGCTCCACCCGCTGGTGGCGGCGTATGCCGCCGGCCCCCTGATGCCGTTCTCCTGGCTGGGTGTTCGGCTGGCCCGGGTGGGCGCGGCCCAGTTGCGCGTACGGATCACCCCCACGGGCGAGAACCGCGCGTCGCTGACGGTCGCCGACGGCAGCGGCCTCGAGGTGCTGTCGGTCGACTCCCTCCTGCTGCGGCCGCTGGACGCGCGCCGGTTCGACCCCAAGCTGTTCCAGGTCGAATGGCGTGAGGTCGCCACGCCGGGCCACACGCCGGGCGACACACCGGCCGCCACCACGGTGCTGCCCGTGCGGCCGGGTGGCTCCGACGTGCCCGAGGACGCCAGGACGACCGCGGAGTCCGTGCTGGGGCAGGTGCAGGACTGGTTGCGGGACCACGACGACGACTCGGCGAGGCTCACGGTGGTGACCCGCCGCGCCGTGGCCGTGGAGCCGGACGAGGACGTGGATCCCGCCGCCGCCACCGTGTGGGGCCTGTTGCGCCCCGTACAGACCGAGTTCCCCGGGCGCGTCGTGCTGGTGGACACGGACACGGACGCGGACACGGAAGCGGACGGCGAGCTCACCGCCGGCACGCCGCCCACTGACGAGCCGCAGCTCGCCCTGCGGTCGGGCCGGGCCTTCACGCCCCGGCTCGCCCGCGGCTCCGTCCCCGCGGCAGACCCCGACCGACAGCCGCTCGACCCCGCCGGGACCGTGCTGATCACCGGTGGCACCGGCGGGCTCGGCGCCGCCGTCTCCCGCCATCTGGTGACCCGCCACGGCGTACGCCACCTGCTGCTGGTCAGCCGCGGCGGCAAGGCCCCGGACGACCTGGTGGCGGAGTTGACCGCGGCGGGCGCGTCCGTCTCGGTGGCCGCCTGTGACGTCACCGACCGCGCCGCGCTGGCGAAGGTCATCGCGGCCGTTCCCGCCTCGGCGCCGCTGCGCGCCGTCATCCACGCGGCGGGGGCCATGGAGGACGCCGCCGCGCTGTCGCTCACCCCGGACCGGCTGCACGCGGTGCTGTCGCCCAAGGTCGACGGGGCCTGGCAGCTGCACGAGCTGACCCGCGACCTCGACCTGACGGCGTTCGTGCTGTTCTCCTCGGTCACGGCCACGGTCGGATTCGCCGGCCAGGCGAACTACGCCGCGGCCAACGCGTTCCTCGACGGGCTCGCCCACCACCGGCGCGCGCTGGGGCTGCCCGCGGTCTCGCTCGGCTGGGGGCTGTGGGAGCGGAGCACCGGGCTCACCGAGCGGCTCGGGCAGGTCGACAAGGAGCGGGTCCGCCGGATGGGCGTACGACAACTGCCCACCGACGACGGGCTGGCCCTGCTCGACCTCGGGCTGTCCGCGGACCGGGCCCATCTGGTGCCCGCCTGGGTCGACCTGTCCGGGCCCGACGTCGACCCGCCGGCCATCCTCCGCGGCCTTGCCCCGGCCGCATCCTCCGGTGGCAGGAGGCAGGAACGCGCGCAGTCGTCGCCGGACGCGGCGGCGGGGGAAGCTCCGCAGACCCTGCGCGACCGGCTGCTCACCATGGCCGGACACGACCGGGAGCTGACGGTGCGGCGCGTGGTGCAGGCCGAGATCGCAACCGTGCTCCGCCGCTCGGGGCCGGGTACCGTGCCGCCCGACCGCGGCTTCATGGACCTGGGCTTCGACTCGCTGACCGCGCTGGAGCTGCGGCAACGACTCGCCACGCTCACCGGGCTGAAGCTGCCGCCCACCATGATCTTCAACCATCCGACTCCGGGCGCCCTGGCGCAGCACCTGCTGCAGCGGCTCGTACCGGACGAGCCGCCCACCGAAGCGCTACCGCCCACCGAACAGCCCTCGGTGCTGGCCGAGCTGGACCGGTTGGCGGTCAGCATGGCCGCCGTCGGGGACGAGGGCGTGCGATCGGCCGCCACCGAGCGGCTGTGGGAGCTGCTGGCGACGGTGGCCGCCGGATCGGATGCGACGGAGCCGTTGAACGACCGGGAAATCGAGTCGGCGGGCGAGGAGGAGCTGTTCGCCTTGATCGACGATGAGCTGGGGGACCTCCAACCGTGAGCAACGAGAAGCTGCTTGACTACCTCAAGCGCGTCACCGCCGAACTGCGCCAGACCCGCGGCAGGCTGGCCCAGCTCGAGTCGTCGTCCGCCCAGGAGTCGATCGCGATCGTGGGTATGGCGTGCCGGTATCCGGGGGGCGTGTCCTCCCCGGAGGATCTGTGGCGGCTGGTCGTCGACGGAGTGGACGCCGTCTCGGAGTTCCCCGAGGACCGGGGCTGGGACCTCGACGCGCTGTACGACCCCGACCCGGAGCAGACCGGCACCAGCCTGACCCGGCACGGCGGGTTCCTGCACGATGCCGCGGAGTTCGACGCCGGCTTCTTCGGCATGTCGCCGCGCGAGGCGATGGCCACCGACCCGCAGCAGAGGCTCCTGCTCCAGACGTCGTGGGAGGCGCTGGAGCGGGCGAGCATCGCCCCGTCCTCGCTGCGCGGCAGCCGGACCGGTGTCTTCACGGGTGTGATGTACAGCGACTACGGGACGCGCCTGGTGCGGGACACCGGCGGCTACGAGGGGCAGCTGATGACCGGCAGCCTCCCGAGCGTGGCGTCGGGCCGGGTGGCCTACACCTTCGGGCTCGAGGGCCCGGCGGTGAGCGTCGACACGGCGTGTTCCTCGTCGCTGGTGGCGTTGCATCTGGCGGCGCAGGCGTTGCGGGCGGGGGAGTGTTCGCTGGCGCTGGCCGGCGGGGTCACGGTGATGTCCACGCCGCGGACCTTCGTGGAGTTCTCCCGGCAGCGCGGGGTGTCACCCGACGGGCGGTGCAAGGCGTTCTCTGACGCGGCCGACGGCGCGGGGTGGGCCGAGGGCGTGGGGATGCTGGTGCTGGAGCGGCTGTCGGACGCGCGGCGCAACGGGCACCGGGTGCTGGCGGTGCTCCGGGGCTCGGCGGTCAACCAGGACGGCGCCTCCAGCGGTCTGACGGCGCCCAACGGACCGTCCCAGCAGCGGGTCATCCAGGACGCGCTGGCCTCGGCGGGGCTGTCCCCGTCCGAGGTCGACGCGGTGGAGGCACACGGCACCGGCACCCGGCTGGGCGACCCGATCGAGGCGCAGGCGCTGCTGGCGACGTACGGGCAGGAGCGGACGGAGCCCCTGTGGCTGGGGTCGTTCAAGTCGAACATCGGTCATGCGCAGGCGGCGGCGGGTGTCGGCGGTGTGATCAAGATGGTGATGGCGATGCGTGCCGGTGTGCTTCCGGCGACGTTGCATGTGGGGGAGCCGTCGTCGCATGTCGACTGGTCGGCGGGTGCGGTCGAGCTGTTGACGGAGCGGCGGGCGTGGCCGGAGGTGGATCGGCCGCGTCGGGCGGGTGTGTCGTCGTTCGGGATCAGCGGGACCAACGCGCATGTGATCGTCGAGCAGGCACCGCCGGACGAGGCCGCCACGGAAGCTGAGGTCACCGCCCCGACGGTGGACGGCCCGGTGCCGGTGGTGGTGTCGGCGCGGAGCGGGACCGCGTTGCGGGCCCAGGCGGCGCGGCTGCGGGAGTGGGTGGCCGACGATCCGGAGCTCGGCCCGGCGGACGTGGGCTATTCGACGGTGACGACGCGGTCGGCGCTTGAGCACCGTGCCGCGGTGGTGGCCGCGGACCGCGCGGAGCTGCTGGCGGGCCTGACCGCCCTGGCGGCCGGGGA
This sequence comes from Streptomyces sp. NPDC007917, assembly GCF_042959105.1. NCBI lineage: Bacteria > Bacillati > Actinomycetota > Actinomycetes > Kitasatosporales > Streptomycetaceae > Streptomyces > Streptomyces sp. NPDC007917. The sequence continues at coordinate 95,691 of NZ_JBIBKK010000018.1, read as the reverse complement.
GGCGTCCCCCGATGTGGTCGAGGGCGCCGTCGCGCCGGAGTCCGGCATGGTGTGGGTGTTTCCCGGCCAGGGATCCCAGTGGGCCGGCATGGCCCGCGGGCTGAGCGAGACCTTCCCGGCGTTCGCGGAGCGGCTGGAGGAGTGCGAGCGGCTGCTGAGCGCCCACGTCGACTGGTCGCTGCGGGACGTCCTCGAGGACGAGGAGGCGCTGGCGCGGGTCGATGTCGTACAACCCGCGCTGTGGGCGGTGATGGTGTCCCTCGCCGAGGTGTGGCGCTCGCTCGGTCTTGAGCCGTCCGCCGTCGTCGGCCACTCGCAGGGCGAGATCGCCGCCGCGTGCGTGGCGGGCGCGCTGTCCCTCGCCGACGGCGCGCGGATCTCAGCGCTGCGCAGCCGGGCCCTGCTCGCCCTGGCCGGCCGCGGCGGGATGCTGTCGATCGTCGCGTCGGAGTCCTGGGTCCGCGAGCAGGTGGAGCCGTTCGGCGACCGGGTGTCGATCGCCGCGGTGAACGGCCCCAACACGGTGGTGGTCTCCGGGGACCAGGACGCGCTGCAGGAGCTGGGGCTCGTCCTGGCCAAGGCGGGCGTGATGCGGTGGAACGTGCCCGGGGTCGACTTCTCCGCGCACTCCGCCCATGTCGACGCCCTGGCCGGTGAGCTGGCCGAGATCCTGGCCGAGGTCGAGATGCGGCCCGCGCGGGTGCCGTTCTACTCCACGGTGACCGCGGGCCGGCTCGACACCGGGGAGCTGGACTCCGGCTACTGGTACCGCAACCTCCGCGAGCCGGTGCGGTTCGAGGCGGCGGTGCGCGCCCTGGCCGACGACGGCCACGGCGTGTTCCTGGAGGTCAGCCCGCACCCCCTGCTGACCATGGCGATCCAGGACACCGTGGCGTCCGCGGTGGCGCAGGGCACGCTGCGCCGCGAGGAGGACCCGACCCGGCGGCTGCGGCTGTCGGTGGCCGCGCTGCACGCGAGCGGCGTCCCCGTGGACCTGCGCCCCGTGGTCGGGACCGGCCGCGTCGTGGAGCTGCCGACGTACGCCTTCGAGCGCAAGCCGTACTGGCTGGTGGAGCCGGAACCCCTGCTGGACGCGGCCGTCGAGCTGGCGGACGGCGACCAGAAGGTCCTGGCCGGGCGGCTGTCGCTGGGCACCCATCCGTGGCTGGGCGACCACCGCGTACGCGGCCAGGCCGTGGTGCCGGGGACCGCGCTCCTGGAGATGGCGCTCCAGGCCGGGGCCGAGGTGGACGAACTGACCCTGCAGGCGCCCGTGGTGGTCCCCGACCACGGCGAGATCGAGGTCCAGCTGCTCGTGGGCCCCGCCGACGACGGGGGCTACCGGCCGCTGCGGCTGCACAGCCGGGTCCAGGGCTCCGACTGGCGGCTGCACGCGACCGGCGCCGTCGTCGACCGGAGCGGGCCCGCGGACGCGGCCGACCTCGGGGAGTGGCCGCCGCCGGCCGCCGAGCCGGTGGACCTGTCCGACTGGTACGCCGACCGCGAGGCCCGAGGCATTCAGTACGGGCCGGGCTTCCGCGGTCTGCGACGGCTGTGGCGGCACGGCGACGAGCTGTTCGCCGAGGTCTCCCTGGCCGCGCCGATCCGCCCCGCGCTGCTCGACGCCGCCCTGCACGCCCTGGACATGACGGTGCCCGCGCTGCCGTTCTCCTTCAGCGGCGCCCGCTGGCTGGACCAGGACGCGGCGGCGGAGCTGACGAGCCTGAGGGCGCGGATCACCCCGCGGGCGGACGGTTCGGTCGCCCTGTATCTCACGGACGGCATCGGACGGGGCGTCCTGTCGGTCGACTCGCTGACGCTGCGCCCCATCGGCGCCCCGACGCACGACGGCTCGCTGTTCCAACTCGACTGGATCGCCGCGCGTGCCGAGGGAACCGCCGACCTCGCCGACGTCACGGTTCTGCGCTGCCCGGCCGCCGACGGCGACACGCCCTCCCGGCTGCGGGAGGTGACCTCCCGACTCCTCGGCGACCTGCAGACGTGGCTCACCGAAGCGGAGACCGACGACTCACGCCTGGTGGTGGCGACCACCGGCGGAGCGGCGGATCCCGTCACGGCCGCGGTGTGGGGCCTGGTGCGCTCCGCCCAGACGGAGAACCCGGACCGGATCGTGCTCGTCGACATCGACGACACCAACAACACCGACAACACCGACAACACCGACAACACCGACGATATGGACGGTCTGGAGCAGGTGCTGCCGACCGTACTGGCGTGCGGCGAGCCGCAGGTCCTGGTGCGCGGGGGCGAGCTTCGCGTACCGCGGCTCGTGCACGCCGGGGTGCCGGTGGCCCAGACGCCGGCGCTGAACGACGGCACGGTGCTGATCACCGGGGCGTCGGGCACCCTGGGCGGGCTCGTGGCGCGGCATCTGGTGACCGAGCACGGGGTCCGCGACCTGGTGCTGGTCAGCCGCGGTGGAGCGGTGGAGCTCGCCGACGAGCTGACCGCGATGGGCGCCTCGGCCTCCTCGGTGGTCTGCGACGCCGGTGACCGCGACGCGCTCGCCGAGGTGCTCGCGGCGATACCGTCGGAGCGTCCGCTGCGCGCCGTCGTGCACGCCGCCGGGACGCTCGACGACGGCGTGATCGGTTCGCTGACGCCGGAGCGGCTGCGGTCCGTGCTGTCCGCGAAGGCCGACGGCGCATGGCATCTGCACGAGCTGACCCGCGATCTGGACCTGTCGGCGTTCGTGCTGTTCTCCTCCGTCGCCGCCACGCTGGGCACCGCGGCGCAGGGCAACTACGCCGCCGCGAACGGGTTCCTCGACGGGCTGGCACGGCACCGCCGTGACCTCGGCCTGCCGGCGGTGTCGCTGGGCTGGGGGCTGTGGGCGGAGCGCAGCGGTCTGACCGGCCGGCTCGACGAGGCCGATCTGGCACGGCTCGGCGAGGCCGGTGTCCGCCCGATGGACACCGACGTGGCTCTGGCGCTGTTCGACGTCGCCCTCGGCGCGGACCGTGCCCATCTGCTGCCCGTGCACCTGGACCCCACGGCCACGCCTGCGCCGCTCTTCCGCGAGCTGGTCCCGGCGCGCCGCCGGTCGCCCGCCCCGACGGCGCCCACGGCCGCGCCGCCCGTCGCCGCCGACGGTCCGCGGTGGACCCCCGGCACCGTCGGCGACCTGGTGCTCCGGGAGGTGGCCGCGGCGCTCAAGCACGACTCGACCGCCGACATCGACCCGGACGCCGAGTTCCACCGGCTGGGGTTCACCTCGCTGGCCGCCCTGGAGCTGCGCAACAGGCTCAACGCGCGCACCGAGCTGCGGCTGCCCGCGACCATGGTGTTCCAACACCGTACGCCCCGGGCCCTGACCGCCTTCCTGGCCGACAAGCTCATCGGCGCCGAACCGGCGGCCAAGGCGCTCCCGGCCGGCCCGGTCGCCGGTGAGCCGGCCGGCCGGTCGGCCGACGAGCCCATCGCGGTGATCGGCGTCGCCGGCCGTTACCCGCTGGCCGGTACGGTCGGCGAGCTGTGGGACAACCTGGCGGCCGGCCGGCACTGCGTCAGGGAGGCGCCCGCCGACCGCTGGGACGCCGACGCGCACTACGACCCGGTGACGCCGGGCGGGGCGTACAGCAAGTGGGCCGGTTTCATCGACGGCGTCGACCGGTTCGACCCCTTGTTCTTCCACATCTCGCCCGCGGACGCCGAGGCGATGGACCCCCAGGAGCGGCTGTTCCTGCAGACCGCCGCGGCGACCGTCGAGGACGCCGGCTACCCGGCGGCCACGCTCGCCGCCCAGGGCCCGGTCGGCGTCTTCGTCGGCGTGATGAGCAGCGACTACGAGTGGATGGGCGGCGCGGCGAACGCGCTCGGCGTGCCGACCGACGCCCACTCGCACCACTGGTCGGTCGCCAACCGGGTGTCGCACTTCTTCGACTTCACCGGGCCCAGCCTGGCGGTGGACACCGCGTGCTCCGCCTCGCTGACCGCCGTCCATCTGGCCTGCCAGTCCATCCGGGCCGGTGAGTGCTCCGCCGCGATCGCCGGTGGCGTCAACCTGATCCTGCACCCCAAGCATCTGCGCAGCCTCGCCCAGGCGGGCATGCTCGCGCGCGACGACCGGGTCAAGGCCTTCGGCGCGGGCGCGGACGGCTTCGTCGACGGCGAGGGCGTCGGCGCCGTGCTGCTCAAGCCGCTGTCGGCGGCGCTCGCCGACGGGGACCGCGTGCTCGCCGTGGTCCGCGGCTCCGCGATCAACTCCGTCGGGAACGCCGGCGGCTACACCGTGCCCAGCTCCGCCGCCCAGAGCCAGGTGATCCGTACGGCGATCGACCGGGCCGGGATCGGCGCCGACACCGTCGGCTATGTGGAGGCGCACGGCACCGGGACGCTGCTCGGCGACCCGATCGAGATCGCCGGACTGGTCGACGCCTTCGGCGGCCCGCTCGAACCGGACGGGCGCGAGGAGCGGCCACGCGTGGCGGTCGGCTCGCTCAAGTCCAACATCGGCCACCTGGAGGCGGCGGCCGGTATCGCCGGTGTGACGAAGGTGCTGCTGCAGTTCCGGCACGGGGCGCTCGCGCCCTCGCTGCACTCCGCCCGCCCCAACCCGGAGATCGACTTCAGCACCACGCCGTTCGAGGTCCCGCAGACGCTGCGGCCGTGGACCCCCTCGGAGCTGCCCAGGCGCGCCATCGTCAGCTCCTTCGGAGCCGGCGGCGCCAACGCCTGTGTGGTCATGGAGGAGTACGCGCCACTCGCCCCGCCGGAGCCGGACGGGCCGAAGCCGCCGGACACGCAGCAGCTGGTGGTGCTCTCCGCCAAGAGCGAGGACCGGCTGCGCGCGTACGCCGCCGATCTGGCGGCCTTCCTGCGCCGGGGCGCCGGAGCCGGCGAGGACGCGGAGCGCCGCTGTCTGCGGCTCGCCGAGGAGCTGGCCGACGCCGAGCCCGGGTCGCTCGACCTCGACACCGATCTGGTCGACTGCGGATTCGGCATCGCGGAGCGGGCCCGCTACTTCGCCACGCTGGCCGAGGAGCTGGGTGCCAAGCTGCCGTCGGCGGCCACCTCGGCCGACACCATCGGCGCGGTGGCCCGGGCGGTGGCCCACATCCGGCCTCCGGCCACCGACTTCCCTCCCCTCGCCGATATCGCGCACACCCTGCAGGTGGGGCGTACCGCGTACGAGTTCCGCCTCGCCCTGCCGGTGTCTTCGGTCCCCGAAGCCCTCGCGCTGCTGGACACCTACGCTGCGGGCGGCGCCGACGACCGGATCACGACCGGGCGTGCGGTGCGGCCGGCCGACGGCGACGCCGACACCACGCCGCCGCGTGATCTCGCGGAGGCCGCCGAGCGGTGGGTGTCCGGTGCGCGGGTCGACTGGTCGCCGTTCACTCCGGCGTCCGCGCGCCGCATCGAGCTGCCCACCTATCCGTTCGCCCGCCGGCGGCTGTGGATCCCGGAGATGCCCACGCCGGCCGCCTCCGCCCCGGTTCCGGCAGCCCCGGCGGTGCCCGCGCCGGCCGCCGGTGTCGATCCCGCCGTCGCGCGGGTGCTCGCCGGCCTCGCGGAACTCGACGCCGCCTCGGTCTCCGGGCTGTTCGGGGTCTACCAGCGCATGGGCGCCTTCCAGCGCCCCGGCGAGCGGCACCGAAGCGAGGAGCTGCGCGGCAGCCTTCAGATCCGGGACAGGTTCCGCCGGCTGCACGAGGCGGTGCTCCACCTCTTCGTCGGCGCCGGTCTGCTGACCTACGACGGCGACCAGTTCACCACCACCCCCGCCGTGACCGACCTGGCGACCGGCTGGCGGGCCGGGTTCGACCGCGTCGCGGCCACGTATCCGGACGTCGAGCCCACGGCCGGACTCAACCGGGAGTTCCTGGAGGCCTACCCGCGAATCCTGCGCGGCGAGGTGGTGGCCACCGAGATCATGTTCCCGGACTCCTCGATGGAGCTGGTGCGCGACCTCTACCGGGGCAATCCGCTCACCGACTTCTTCAACGACCTGGTGGCGGACACGGTCCGCCGCTACCGGGACCACGGCCCGGCCGCCGGCCGGCCCGTGCAGGTGCTGGAGCTCGGCGCGGGCACCGGCGCCACCAGCGAGAAGGTGCTGCCCGTACTGGCCGGGCAGCCCGGCGCCGGCTACACCTTCACCGACATCTCGCCCCGCTTCCTGGAGTACGGCCGGGAGCGGTTCGCCGCCGACTACCCGTTCGCCCGGTTCCAACTGCTCAACCTGGAACGCGACCTGGCCGAGCAGGGGTGCGCCCCCGGCTCGTACGACCTGGTGCTGGCCACCAACGTGGTGCACGCCACCCGCGACCTGAGCGCGACGCTGCGGAAGGCGAAGACACTGCTCAAGCCCGGTGGCTGGCTGGTGCTGAACGAGCTGACCACCATCCGGCCGTACCTCACCCTCGGCGGCGGCGTGATGGAGGGCTGGTGGGCGTTCCAGGACGACGAGGTGCGGGTGCCCGCCGCTCCGCTGGCCGCGCCCGCGACCTGGACCCGGCTGCTCGGCGAGGCGGGGTACACGCGGGTCAGGGTCCTCGGGGCGGACGGGGCGGAGCTGGGGCAGCACGTCCTGGTCGCGGAGAACGACACCGTCGCGCCGCGCGTGGAGCCGGCGGCGGGTGCCCCCGCGGTGGTGACGGCCCGGGCGACGGCCGACCCGGCCGGCGCGCTCGGCGACCGCCTGCGGGAGCTGGTGGAGCGGGTGCTCAAGCTGGACGTCCGGATCGACCCGGACCGGCAGCTGGCCGACTACGGGTTCGACTCGCTCAGCGGCATGAAGATCGTGGCCGCGGTGGACGAGGCGTTCGGCGTCGCCGTGCCGCTCGACGAGTTCTTCGAGCGGCCGACCCTGCGGGAGCTCACGGCCTATCTGGCCTCGGGCTGGCTGGCGGACGCCACGGCACCCGCCGACGCCGATGCCGTGGACGGGACGCCGCGGCCCGACGAGGACGCCGAGCCGACGCTGCACCCGATGTCGCACGGGCAGCGGGCGCTGTGGATGATCGAGCAGCTCGCCCCCGGGAACAGCGCCTACAACCTGCCGCTCGCCTTCTGGCTCGCCCCCGATGTCGACGTCAGCAGTCTGCGCGCGGCCCTGCGGCACCTGCTGGAGCGGCACGAGCAACTGCGGGCCGCGGTCGCGACGGAGCGGGACGAGCCCTCCATGAGCGTCGCCGCCCACCGGAGCCTGCCCTTCCAGCAGGTCTTCCTCGCCACGGCCACGGACGCCGAGCTCCGCGACCGGGTGAACGCCGACATGCGCCAGCCGTTCGACCTGGGCGACGGCCCGTTGGTGCGGGCGACCCTGTACACGCTCGACGACGGGCGGCAGGCGTTGCTGCTCACCGTCCACCACCTGGTGCTCGACGGGGTGTCCATCCCGCTGCTGCTGGCCGATCTGGAGCGCGGCTACCACGCGGTCCGCGCCGGCCGACCGCTGCCGGCCGACCGCCCCGCCCACACCTACGCCGAGTTCACCGCCTGGCAGCGCGCGCTGCTCGCCGGGGCCGAGGGGGAGCGGCTGCGCGACTACTGGATCGGGCGGCTGCGGGGCAGGCGCACCACCGTGCCGCTGCCGCTCGACCGGCCGCGGCCGCCGGTGCCCGGCTTCCGCGGCGCGACGGTCGAGGGCCGCCTCACCGCGGCCGTGACGGAGCGGGCGCGCGCCCTGGCCACCGCGGAGCGGGCCTCGCTGTCCAGCGTCATGCTGGCGGTCTACTTCGCGCTGCTGCACCGGTACAGCGACCAGGCCGACATCGCCGTCGGCACACCCACGGCGAGCCGCCCCGCGAGCGGCTACGACGACGTGGTCGGCTACTTCATGAACATGGTCGTCCTCGCCGAGCGGGTCGAGGGTGACGAGCCCTTCCGCGGCCTGGTCGGCCGCGTCCACCGGATGGTCCTGCAGGCGCTCCAGCACAGCGCCTACCCGCTGATGACGCTCACCGAAGAGCTGAACCGGCAGGTCCCCGGCTCCGGAGGCAAGCTGTTCGACGTCGCCTTCTACTTCCACAACTGGACCCGGGACCTGCGCGACGACGGTCTGGTGCGGGGCCGGGTCGACGGTGTGCACCAGGAGGGCGAGTTCGATCTGACCCTCGACCTGGTCGACCACCCCGAGGGCTGCCGGTACACCCTCAAGTACAACCCGGATCTGTTCGACGCCTCCACCGTGGAACGCCTCGGGGAGCACTTCGCCACGCTGCTGGCGTCCGCCGTCGGCGCGCCGGAGACCGCGGTCGGCGAGCTCGACCTGCTGACCGCCGGCGAACGCGCCCTGCTCGCCCCGCCCACCGGCGTGGAGTATCCGGCGGACGCCCTGGCGTGGGACCTCGTACGGCGCCAGGCCGCGGCCCGCCCGGACGCGGTGGCCGTCCGCCACGGCGACACCGAGCTGACCTACCGTCAGCTGGCCGAGCGGGTCGACACCCTCGCGGCCCGGCTGACCGCCGCCGGCGCCGGACGGGGCCGCACCGTCGGCGTCCTGCTGCCGCGCGACGCCGACCTGCCGGTCGCCCTGCTCGCCGTGCAGGCCTCGGGCGGCACCTATGTGCCCCTCGACCCCGCGTATCCCCGCCAGCGGCTCGACTACATCGCCGAGGACGCGGGGCTGCATCTGGTCCTTACGCACTCCGTCGTCGGCGACACCCTCGGGGACGGGGTGCCCCGGCTGCTGATCGACCAGGACGAGTACCTGCCGGCGGACGCCTCGCCGGTGGCCGCGCGGGCCTCGGACATCGCGTACATCATCTACACCTCCGGCTCCACGGGCCGCCCGAAGGGGGTCCGGGTCCCGCACCGGGCGCTGACCAACTTCCTCTGCTCGATGGCGCGCGAACCCGGCTTCGGACCGGAGGACACCCTCCTGGCGCTGACCACGATCTGCTTCGACATCTCCGCCCTGGAGCTCTACCTCCCGCTGATCACCGGCGGAACGGTGGAGGTCCTGCCGGCCGAGGTGGCACGCGACGGACTGCGGCTGCGGGAGGCCGTGGAAGGCGGCGCCGCCACGGTGCTCCAGGCCACCCCCGCGACCTGGAGCATGCTGCTCGCGGCCGGCTGGCGCGGCGACCCCGGGCTGAGGGTGCTCTGCGGTGGCGAGGCGCTGTCGGCCGAGACGGCCGAGGCGCTGCTCGCCGCGGGCGGTGAGGTGTGGAACCTCTACGGCCCCACGGAGACCACCATCTGGTCGGCCACCAGCCGCCTTCGCCGCGGCGAGCGGGTGACCATCGGCACCCCGATCGCCAACACCGCCCTGTACGTGCTCGACAGCGGCGGCCGTCCGGTGCCCGGCGGCGCGGCGGGCGAGCTGTACATCGGCGGACACGGCGTGGCCGACGGCTACCTGGGACGGCCCGACCTGACCGCCGAGCGGTTCCTGCCCGACCCGTTCGCGACCGGGCCTGACGCCCGGATGTACCGCACCGGCGACCTGGTCCGCCGGTTGCCGGACGGGCGCGTCGAGTACCTGGGCCGGATCGACTCCCAGGTCAAGGTCCGCGGCTTCCGGGTGGAGCTCGCGGAGATCGAGTCGACGCTGCGGCGCCTGGACGGCGTCCGCGACGCCGTCGTGGTGGCGCGCGGCACGGGCGCCGCCGACCAGTCGCTCCTGGCCTGCTACGTGCTCGACGACGGGGTCCCCGAGCCCACCCGGGACCGGCTCGCGACCTGGCTGCCCGAACACATGCTGCCGGACGCGCTGGTCCGGGTCACCGGCTTCCCCCACACCCTCAACGAGAAGGTCGACCGGAGGGCGCTGGCCACCCTGCCGCTCGCCGAACTGCGGGCCCGCTACGGCGCGAAGACGCCGCAGCGAGCCGGGACCGCGCCCCGCGCCCAGGCGGCCACCGGGCCCGTCGAGGCGTTGCGGGGCGAGCTGGCCGCGATGGTCGGCCGGCTGACCGGGGCGCGCCCGGAGGACATCGGCGCGCACGACCCGCTCGGCGAGGCCGGCATGAACTCGGTGAACTTCACGACCCTCAGCGTCGAGCTCCGCAAGGCGTACGGGATCGAGGTCTACCCGACGCTGTTCTACCGCAAGGGCACGCTGTCCTCGCTGGCCGAACACCTGTGGCACGAGCACGGGGCGCACCTGGCGGCGCGCTTCGGCGACGCGGCACCGGCGCCCGCACCCGCCTCCGCGGCGGCACCGGCCGAACGCCCGGCGCACGGGGGTGACATCGCGGTGATCGGCATGGCCGGACGGCTGCCGGGATCGGCCGACCTCGAGGAGTTCTGGGACCACCTGGTCGCCGAGGACGACCTGGTGGGGGAGGTCCCGGCGGACCGCTGGGACTGGCGGCGGCAGCCGAACTCCCGCTGGGGCGGGTTCGTGCCCGGCGTGGACCGCTTCGACGCCGCCTTCTTCGGCATCTCGCCGCGGGAGGCCGAGCTGATGGACCCGCAGCAGCGGCTGCTGCTCGAGGTCGTCTGGGCGGCCGTCGAGGACGCCGGCTACCGCCCGTCCGACCTGGCCGGACGGCGGGTCGGGGTGTTCATCGGCGTCGCCAACACCGAGTACCTGGAGCTGCAGCGGGCCGCCGGGCACGGCCCCCAGGGCCACACCGCGACCGGCGCCGCGGCGTCGATCGTCGCCAACCGGGTCTCCTACCTGCTGGACCTGCGCGGCCCCAGCATGGTCATTGACACGGCCTGCTCGAGTTCGCTCGTCGCCCTGCACCAGGCCTGCGCCGCGCTGCGCGACGGCACCTGCGACCTGGCCATCGCCGGCGGGGTCAACGTGATGCTCATGCCGTCGGTGTACGAGGTGCTGAGCAAGGGCGAAATGCTCAGCGCGGACGGCCACTGCAAGACCTTCGACAGCCGCGCCGACGGCTACGTCCGGGGAGAGGGCGCCGGTGTCGTCCTGCTCAAGCCGGACGGCCGGGCGCGGAGCGACGGCGACGCGCGGCACGCGGTGATCAAGGCGACCGCGGCCAACCACGGCGGGCGCACCACATCGCTGACGGCGCCCAACCCGGACGCCCAGGCCGATCTGCTGGTCGAGGCCTACCGGGACGCCGATGTGCCGGTGGAGACGGTCGGCTACATCGAGGCGCACGGCACCGGCACGGCGCTGGGCGACCCGATCGAGACCACCGGGCTGAGCACCGCCTTCCGCCGGCTCCGCGCCGAAGGCGGCACGGCCCCGGCGCCGGGGTGTGCCATCGGATCGGTGAAGACCAACATCGGTCATCTCGAGGCCGCCGCCGGCATCGCCGGACTGCTCAAGGTCGTGCTCGCCATGCGGCACGGCACCATCCCCGCCAGTCTGCACCTGCGGGCGCCCAACCCGTACCTGGAGCTGGACGGCGGCCCGTTCGAGATCGCCGCCACCACCCGGCCCTGGCCCCGGCAGCGGGACGCCGGGGGACGCGAACTGCCGCGCCGCGCGGGGGTCAGCTCGTTCGGCTTCGGCGGGACCAACGCGCATGTCGTGATGGAGGAACCGGATATGCGGGAATTCCGTGACCAGGGCCAGGACCTGGAGAACCAAGCCCAGGCCGAGTACCTGTTCACGCTCTCGGCCCGGACGCCGGAGGCCCTGCGGGAGGTCGAGCGGCGGCTCGTCGACCACCTCGAGAACCACGATGTCGCGCCAGGAGACCTCGCGTACACCCTGCAGACCGGTCGTGAGCCGATGGCGCACCGGCTCACGGTGGTCGCCGACGGCACCGCCGCCCTGCGGGCCGAGATCGTCGAACACCTCGCCGGCCGGCCGTCGGCGGTGCGCACCGGAACGGTCGGACGGGACGTCACCCCGCGCGCGGCCGGCGCCACGCGCGACCTGACCGCCCTCGCGGCCGACTGGCTGGCGGGCGCCGACATCGACTGGGCGGCGCTGCACCGGGGCGCGAACCGCCGCCGGGTACACCTGCCCAGCTATCCGTTCGCCCGCACCCGCCACTGGTTCGCGCCGGAGCCCGCCGCCCGGCTGCACCCGACGCTGCTGGACGCCGCCACCGACGGGCACACCTTCGCCAAGACGCTGACCGGACAGGAGTTCTTCCTCCGTGACCACATCGTCGGCGGCGAACGGGTGCTGGCCGGCGTGGCGTACCTGGAGATGGCGCGGCTCGCCGGCGAACTCGCGACCGGCGAACCGGTGCGCGGCGTCGACGCCCTGGTCTGGGCCGCCCCCGTGCGGCTGCCGGACGCCGCCGCCGAGCACCGGCTGATCGTCCGGCTCGACGGCTCCTCGTTCGAGGTGCGGACGGACGGCGGCGCGACGCATGCCCGCGGCACCCTGGTCGCCGGGGGCGCCGGACGGCGTCCGGACCCCGTCGACCCGGCACGGGTCCGCTCGCGCTGTGCGACCGTCCACTCCGGCGCCGACTGCTACGCGACGTTCTCCCGGCTGGGCTTCGACTACGGTCCGAGCTTCCGGGTGATCGAGGAACTGGCCATCGGCGAGGGCGAGGTGCTGGCCAGGCTGCGGCTGCCCGCGGCGCGGGCGGCGGACGCGGGCGACTACGCCTTCCACCCGTCGCTGTTCGACGCCGCGCTGCAGACCGCGGCCCGACTCGCGCCGGGCGCGGACGACCTGACGAGCGCGGTGCCGTACATGCCGTTCTCGGTCGGCTCGGTCAGGATCTACGACGCGCTGCCCCAGCGGCTCCACGCCTATGCGACCCCTGCGGCGGGTGGTCCGCTCTGCTTCGACGTGGTGCTGCTCGACGAGGCCGGCGCGGTGGTCGCCGCGATCGACGGGTTCACCCTGCGGGCCGTCCCGGCCGGCGACGCGGTGCATGCCTTCGAGCCGGTCCGGCAGCCGGCTCCGCCCGTCCGGCGGACACTCGCGGGCACCGTGCTGGTGCTCGGCGCCGGTGCCCAGGGGCAGGAGCGGGAGGTGTGCGACGCGCTGAGCGCGGCGGGCGCCACCGTCCGGCGGATCGACCCGGACACCCCCCTCGCCCTCGACGCCGCCGCCGGCCCGTACCACCTGGTGCACCTCGCCGAGGAACACGCGCCCGCGGAACAGGATTTCCACCGGGCGCTGACACTGCTGCAGACATGGCAGCGGGATCGCCGCGGCGCGCTGCGCTACCTGTACGTCCACCGCGACCCCGCCACCTCCCCGGCCCACCCCGCGATGGCGGCCTTCGGCCGCTCCGTGAGGCGGGAACACCCGTCGATCGACTTCGGTGTGCTCGCCGTGGCCGCCGGTTCCCTCCCCGAAGCGGTGGTGTCCGAGCTCCGAGCGGAGAGCGAGCCGGACGTACGGATCGAGGGGAGCGGGCGGACCCGCGCTTCCTGGCGCCGGCTGAACCTGCCGGCCGGTGGCGCGTCACCGTTCACCGGCTCGGGCGCCCATGTGATCACCGGCGGCACCGGCGGACTCGGGCTGCTGCTCGCCGAGCACCTGGCCCGCACGAGCAGGGGCGCGATCGTGCTCGTCTCGCGCGGCGCTCCCGATCCGGCGGCGGCGGCGCGTATCGAGGCCATCGGGGCGCACACGGCGCGGGCCGATGTCGCGGACGCCGCGTCGGTGCGCGCGCTGATCGCCGAGGTGCGCCGGTCACACGGCGCGATCAGCGGTGTGCTGCACCTCGCCGGGGTGCTCAGGGACGGTTTGCTGCACGGCAAGGACCGGGCCGACGTGGAGGCGGTGCTGGCCGCCAAGGTCCATGGCACGGTGTGGCTGGACGAGGCGACGCGCCACGACACGCTGGACTACTTCGTGACCTTCTCGTCCGCGGCGGCGGCCTTCGGCAACGTCGGCCAGACCGACTACGCCTTCGCCAACGCGTTCCTCGACCACTTCGCGGAGCGCCGGGAGGAGCAGCGCCGGCAGGGCCTGCGGCACGGCCGCACCCTGGCCGCGGCCTGGCCGGTCTGGGCCGACGGCGGGATGCGGGTGGAGGCGGCCGACCTGCGGCGCATGACGCGGGAGACGGGCATGCGCGTGGTGCGGACCGCCCCCGCGATGGAAGCGCTCGAGCGCGCCCTGGCCGGCACCGCGGCGCGGGTGCTGCTCGCCCCCGGCGACCCGGAGCGGATCCTGACCGCGCTCGGCGAAGAGCCGGCCCGCCCGCCGGCCACGTCCGCCGCCGAGGCGCCCCGGCCGACGGCGGTCGCCGACTCCCGGGCGGCCCACTCCCGGTCCGCGGACGCCCGGTCCGCCGACGCCCGGTCCGCGGCGGAGCAGTGGCTGATCGGGATCATGGCGGAGGAGCTGAAGCTCCCCGAGTCGGAGATCATCCCCACCGAGCCGTTCGACAGCTACGGCGTGGACTCGCTGATCACGCTGGGCGTCACCCGCAAGCTGGAGGACCGCCTCGGCCCGCTGTCGAAGACCCTGCTGTTCGAGTACCTGACCGTCCGTGAGCTGGCAGACCACCTGACCGCCGCGCACCCCGGCGCGTTCGCCCGGGCCGAAGCCGTCATCGAAGAGGCCGCCCCGCAGCGGCCACGGCCCGAGGCCGTCAGCGACGACATCGCCATCATCGGCGTCGCGGGCCGCTACCCGGAGGCCGACGACGTCGACGAGTTCTGGCGCAACCTCCGGGCGGGCCGGGACAGCATCGAGGAGATTCCCCGCGAGCGGTGGGACAACAGCCGTTTCTACGACCCTGACAAGTCGGCCTTCGGCAAGACGTACGGCAAGTGGGGAGGGTTCATCCGCGGCGCCGACCGCTTCGACCCGCTGTTCTTCCGGATGTCGCAGATCGAGGCCGAGCACACCGACCCCCAGGAGCGGGTGTTCCTGGAGACCGTATGGCATCTGATGGAGGACGCCGGCTACACCCGTGAGCAGCTGCGCGCCACCCGCACGGGTGTGTTCGTGGGCATGATGTACGGCCAGTACCAGCTGTACGGGGTGCAGGAGGCGTTGCGCGGCGAGGGGCTGCCGCCGCACTCGTCGTTCGCCTCGGTGGCCAACCGGGTGTCGTACTTCTTCGACTTCTCCGGACCCAGCGTCGGCCTCGACACGATGTGCTCCTCCGCACTGGTCTCGATCCACCAGGCGTGTCTGGCGATCCGCAACGGCGACTGCGAGGTCGCGGTCGCCGGCGGCGTCAACATCACCAGTCATCCCGCCAAGTATCTGCAGCTCGCGTGGCGCGGTTTCCTCTCCGAGGACGGCCGGTGCCGCAGCTTCGGGGCCGGCGGCACCGGATACGTCCCCTCGGAGGGCTCCGGCGCGGTGCTGCTCAAGCGCCTCGACGCGGCCGTGGCCGACGGGGACCGCATCCTGGCCGTGGTCAAGGGGTCGGCGGTCAACCACGGTGGCACGGGGCGCGGGTTCAATGTGCCGAACCCCAAGGCACAGGGCGATCTGGTACGCGCCGCGCTCGACCGCGCGGGCATGCGGCCGGCGGATCTGAGCTATGTGGAGGCGCACGGCACCGGCACCGCGCTCGGCGACCCGGTGGAGATCGCCGGCATGATGCAGGCGTTCCGGGGCGACATGCCGGAGCGGCTGCCGATCGGCTCGGTGAAGTCCAACATCGGACACGCCGAGTCGGCGGCCGGTATCGCGGCGGTCACCAAGGTGCTGCTGCAGATGCGCCACGGCGAGCTGGCCCCCTCGCTGCACTCCGCCGAGACCAACCCGAACATCGACTTCGCGGCCACCCCGTTCGAGGTTCAGCGCGAGGTGGCGCCGTGGCCGCGGCGTACGCTGGCCGACGGCACAGCGCAGCCGAGGGCCGCGGGCGTGAGCTCGTTCGGCGCCGGTGGCACCAACGCCCATGTCATCCTGCAGGAATACCTCGGCGAGCCGGAGCCGCCGGCCGCCCCGGCGGGCCCGCAGCTGGCGGTGGTCTCCGCCCGGGAGGCCGACCGGCTGGTGGCGCAGGCCCGCCGCCTGGCGGCACATCTGCGGGACGCCGAATGCGCGCCGCGAGACCTCGCCTGGACGCTCCAGACCGGCCGTGAGGCGATGGCACACCGGCTCGCGATCCGGTTCACGGACCTGCCGGAGCTGATCCGGCGCCTGGACGAATTCGTCGACGGTGGCACACCCGCCGACAGCTGGACCGGCGTCGTCGATCCGCGCAAGGCCCCGGCCGCCGGGCCGCTGCCCGCCGATCCCTCGGCGTACGCCGAGGCCTGGACCTCCGGCCGGCAGGTCGACTGGCCGGCCCTGCACGCGGGAGCGCGGCCCCGCAGGGTGCCCCTGCCCGGCTATCCCTTCGACGGCGAGCGGGTCTGGCTGGCGGCCGCGGACGCCACCCCGGCCGCCCCGGACGCCGCCCCGGCCGCCCCGGCCGCCTCGGACGCCGCCGACGGGCTGCTGCTGACCCGGCAGTGGGTGCCCGCCGAGCTCACGCGGAACACCCCGCTGCCCGGCCGGACCGCCGTCCTGGCGGCGCCGGGAACCGAGGGGCTGGCCGCCCGGCTCGCCGCCACCCTGCCGGGCGCGGAGGTGCTCACCCCCGATCGGCTCGCCACCGACACCCACGGCGAGCGCTTCGACGCGGTGGTCGACCTGGCCGGCTGCGCGGATCGGGACGAGCCCGCCGACCACGCCGGGCTGACCACCTGGGTGAGCTGGCTGCAGCGCGCCATGGACCGGGACCAGCGCGAGCTCACCGCGCTCCTCGTCTCCCGGGACACGGCGGCCGGGCTGGGCGGCGCGGCGCGGGCCGGGCTGTACCGGATGCTGCAGAGCGAGTACCGCCATGTGCGTTCCCGCCAGGTGGAGATGGGGGCCGCCACCGACGAGCAGCTGTGCCGGTGGGTCGCCGACGAGCTCCGGGCCGGTGACTCGCCCGCCCAGATCGCCTACCGCGACGGCGTACGCCACCGGGCCCGGCTGCGCGAACTGGCCCCAGGCCCCCGCCACGAGCTGCGGTTCCCGCAGGGCCACGCGCTCTGGGTGACCGGCGGCACCCGTGGCGTCGGCCTGTTGACCGCCCGCCACTTCGTCGCCCGCCACGGCGTGCGCAAACTGGTCCTCACCGGCCGCGAGGCGCTGCCGCCACGGACCGAATGGGCCGGCCACATCGCCGCGGGCACCGCGCTCGGCCGCAAGCTGCGCCCCCTCGCCGAACTGGCGGACCAGGGCGTGGAGTTGATGGTGCTCAGCGTGGCGCTGGACGACAAGGAGGCCACCGCTGCCGCGCTGGCAGAGGCCAGGTCCCAGCTCGGCCCGATCGGCGGAGTGATCCACAGCGCGGGCTTCAGCGACGCCGAGAACCCCGCCTTCGTACGCAAACCGCGGAGCGGGATCGAGCGGGTGATCGGCCCGAAGATATTCGGCCTCGACACGCTCGTGGAGTGTTTCCGCGACGAGCCGCTCGCCCTGTTCGTGCTCTACTCCTCGGTCTCCGCCGTCGTTCCCGCGCTCGCGGTCGGACAGAGCGACTACGCCATGGCCAACGCCTACCTGGACGCCGTCGCCGAGGCCCGCCCGTACGGCCTGCCGCTGGTCAGCGTGGAGTGGCCGAGCTGGAAGGACACCGGCATGGGGCAGGCGCGCAGCGCCGCCTACCAGGCCTCCGGGCTGGCCGCGCTGACGGATGAGCAGGGACTCGACCTGCTGGAGCGGGCGCTCGCCAGCGGCGCGCGGGTGGTCCTGCCCGCGGTGGTACGGCCGGGCGCCGACTGGGATCCGGAGCGGTTGACCGACCGCCGGCTCAGCCCGGACGCGGACCGTCGCCCGGACCCGGACGCCTTTGAACACCACCCGCCGGTGGCGGCGGCCGCGACGGCGCCTGACGCGCTCCGGAAGGCGGTCGACGCGGTGGTCTCGTGGCTGCTCGACCAGGTCGCGGTGGAGCTGCGGTTCGACCGGGCCCGGCTCTCCGGGGACGTGCCGCTGCAGGACTACGGCATCGAATCGATCCTGGTCTCGCAGCTCCTGCAGACCCTCGGCAAGCAACTCGACGTGTCGATCGACCCGTCCGCGTTGTTCGAGTACCCCAGCGCCGACGAGTTCGCGGCCTACCTGGCCGAGGAGCACCCGCGGGAGCTGGCCGCCGCCTTCGGCGAGGATCATCCGGCCGACACACCGGCGTTCACCTGGCCCCAGGCGGCACCGGCAGCCGCCGCCCACTCCGCCGTCGGCCCGGCCCCGGCGCCGCCCGCCGCGGAGCCGGCACGGGCCGCCACCCAGGACATCGCGGTGATCGGCCTGTCCTGCACCTTCCCCGAAGCAGCGTCCGCCACCGAGTACTGGGAGCTGCTGCGAGGGGGACGCTCGGCGCTGCGCCCCATCCCCGAGGATCGCTTCGGCCGCCCGATGGACTACCACGCGGGACTCCTCCCCGACGTGCTGCGCTTCGACCCGGAGTCCTTTTTGCTGTCCGAGGCGGATGTCGCGGCCATGGATCCGCAGGCGCTGTTGCTGCTGGACGAGGTGAACAGGGCCGTACACCACGCCGGGTACCGGCCCGCGGAGCTCAAGGGCCGCCGGATCGGCGTGTACGTCGGTGGCCGGGGCAGCCACATGCCGGACGCCGAGCGGCTGGAGCAGGCGAAGAACCCGGTCGTGGTCACCGGACAGAACTACCTGTCCGCCAACCTCTCCCAGTTCTTCGACTTCAGGGGCCCGAGCCTGGTCATCGACACCGCCTGCTCATCCGCGCTGGTGGCGATGGACATGGCCGCCCAGGCGCTGCGCGCGGGCGATATCGAGTCGGCCGTGGTCGCCGGGGTGAGCCTGCTCGCGGACGACCGGGCGCACCAGGTGTTCGGGCGGCGCGGACTGCTCAACCCGGGGGCGGAGTTCCACATGTTCGACCGCAGGGCGGCCGGACTGGTGCTCGGCGAGGGCGTCGGCGTCGTCGTCCTCAAGTCCCTGACCCGCGCCCGGGCCGACGGGGACCGGGTGCTGGCGGTGCTCAAGGGCATCGCCATCAACAACGACGGGCGGACCGCGGGCCCGGCCACGCCGAATCTGCAGGCGCAGACCGAGGTCATGAAGGAGGCGCTGGCGCGCGCCGGCCACCGGCCGGAGGACATCGGCTGGGTGGAGGCCAACGGCTCCGGATCCACCGTCACCGACCTGCTCGAACTCAAGGCGGTCGAATCGGTCTACGGCGCCGGCCGGACCGGGAGGGTGGCACTCGGCTCGATCAAGCCGAACATCGGTCATCCGCTGGCCGCCGAGGGGATCGCGGCCTTCATCAAGGTGGTGCTGATGCTGCACCACCGGGAGCAGGTGCCGTTCCGGTCGGGGCAGGAGCCACCCGCCCACTTCGACCTGGCCGCCTCGTCGCTGTACTTCCCGCGCGAACCCCGCCCGTGGCCGAGCTCGGCCGAGGTCGCGGCGCTCAACTGCTTCGCCGACGGCGGCACCAACGCGCATCTGCTGGTCGCCCCGGCACCCGCGGGCGCCCCGGACACCCGGGCGCCGCTGCCGGAGCCCGCACTGAACCGAAGGATCGTCATCCGGGGGACCCAGGGGATTCAGGTGACCGGGGGGACACAGGGGAGCGGGCCGGCGACCGGAGCGAGTGACCCCGCCCCGGCCGGGACCGCCCCCGCACCGGCCGCGACCGGCGCCGGCCTGTTCTGGGACAGCTACCAACCGGGGGATGCCGCCGACGCGGCAGAATCGAGGCCTGCATGATCACGTCTCATACGTTCCTGGTGGCCGGCCACGCGCTCGCCGCCATCGCCGTCGTACTGCTGGTCGGATACCTGGGCCGGTGGGCGGCGCGCGCCGTCCGGCAGCCCCCGGTCGTCGGCGAGATCGCGGTGGGCATGCTGCTGGGGCCCGCCCTGCTCGGGCTGGTGTGGCCGCGTGCCGAGTCGGTCCTGCTGCCGGAGCCCGTGCTCGAGGTGCTGCGCCAGACCGGACACGCGGGACTGGTGTTCTTCCTGGTCGGTGTCGCCCACGAGTTGCGCCTCGACGCCTCGCGGCTGCGCGACAGGTCGATCGCCTGGACGACCATGGGCAGTCTGGTGCCGTCCGTGGTGGCCGGTGTGGCGTTCGCCGGCTGGCTCCTGTGGTACGACCGGCCGGAGTTCCGCGGGGACGCGCCCACCCCCGCGTTCGTGCTGATGCTGGCGATCGCGATGACGGTCTCGGCCGTGCCCGTGCTCGCCAGGATCCTCGCCGACCGCGGCCTGACCACCACCCGCGTCGGCGGGCTCGCGCTCACCTCGGCAGTGATCATCGACGCGCTGGCGTGGCTGGCCCTCGCGGTGGTGCTCGGCATCGCCAAGGGCGGCGGGGTGAAAGGCATCGCGACCGCTCTCGTCGTGCTCGTGCTCGGCCTGGTGGCGACCGCGCTCGTCCGCCGGCTGCTGCGGCTCCCCGCGGCCGAGCGGTTCTGCGCGCGGCTGCCGTGGCTGGTGGCCGTTGTGCTGGGCGGGGGCGCGCTCGGTGTCGCCGCGGCGGCGGAGTCCTGGGGGCTCACCGCCATCTTCGGCGCCTTCGTGGTGGGACTGATGATCCCGACCGGCTCGGCGCACTGGGACGCGCCGGTCCGCTGGGTGTCCACGCTGGGCCTGTGGCTGGTGCCGGTCCTCTTCGTCACCACCGGCCTTAAGGTGTGGAAGGGGGCGACCGGCATGCCGTGGCTCGTGGCGATCGTGGCCACGGCGCTCGCCGCGCTCGCCAAGCTCGGCGGCACCTACCTCTTCGCGCGCTGGGGCGGTGAGGGGCGAACGGGGGCGCTGCGCCTGGGGGCCCTGCTGAACACCCGGGGGCTCACCGAGATCGTGCTGCTGCAGGCCGGGTTCAACGCCGGAGTGATCAGCCCGGCCCTGTACCTCTGCCTGATGGTGATGGCGTTGGTGACCACCGCGATGACGGGGCCGCTGCTGACGGCGATCGACCGGCACCTGGCGGGCGGCGCCGTCTGGGAACCACGACAGGAGGTCCAGCGTGCTGCCACCGGTTGAGCGGTCCGGCCCCGGTGACGGTCGGGGAGAATCCCTGCCCGTCGTGTTCATGTTCCCGGGACAGGGCTCGCAGTACTACCAGATGGGCAAGGAGCTCTTCGACCGCGACGAGGTGTTCCGCACCTCGCTGCTCCGCTACGACGCCGTGGTGGCCGAGGAGCTCGGCGAGTCGGTGCTCGCGCGGATCCACGACCCGGGGAAGTCCAAGAGCGAACCGCTCGTCGACACCCGGATCACCCACCCGACGATCGTCATGCTGGAACTCGCGCTGGCGGACACCCTGTCGGCGCTGGGGATCACACCGGACCACGTCCTCGGCGTCAGCCTCGGCGAGTACGCGGCGGCCGTCGTCGCGGGCAGCCTCGACCCGGCCGACTGCCTGCGGTTGCTGACGCGACAGGCCGCCGCGCTGCGCGGCAGCCCGCCCGGTGGCATGCTCGCGGTGCTCGCCGAACTCGACGTGCTGGACCGGGTGCCGGCCCTGCGCGCGTGCGAGATCGCCGCCCGTAACTATCCGGGCAACTTCGTGGTCTCGGGTGCGGAGGAGGTGCTGGCCCGCGCGGAGGCCGCGCTGCTCGCCGCGGATGTGCCCTACCTTCGCCTGCCGGTCGAGTACGCCTTCCACTCCCATCTGGTCGACGATGTGCTGGACGAGTGCCGGGACAACTTCGCGGGGGTGGAATTCGCACCGCCCCGGATCCCCTGGATCTCCTGTGTGGACGGCGGGCCGGTGCGGCGGCCGGGCGCGGAACACTTCTGGAACGTCGCCCGGCGGCCGATCGAGTTCGGGCTCGCCATGGAGACGCTGCGGGAGCGGGGCGAGTTCCGCTATCTCGACCTCGGGCCGTCGAGCAGCCTGCACAACTTCGTGCGCTTCCACCTGCCCGAGGGGACGCGCTCCGAATCACTGCCGCTGCTGAACCCGTTCAGCAAGGACACCGAACTGCTGGAAGAGGTCAGGCTGCGCGCGGCACCGACGCGGCAGTCGAGGAAGGTGCACGCAATGAAGGTCTACGGTTTCCCGGGTCAGGGGTCGCAGCGGAGGTTGATGGGCAAGGGGCTGTTCGCCCGGTTCCCCGAGGAGACCGCGACCGCCGACCGCGTGCTCGGCTACTCGATCGAGGAGCTGTGCCTCAAGGACCCGCGGCGCGAACTCGGCCGCACCGAGTTCACCCAGCCCGCGCTCTATGTGGTCGGCGCGCTTTCCTACCTCGCGCACACCGAGGAGGACCCGACGCCGCCGGACTTTCTGATCGGGCACAGCCTCGGCGAGTACGCCGCGCTGTTCGCCGCCGGGGTCTTCGACTTCGAGACCGGACTGCGGCTGGTGCAGCGGCGCGGTGAGCTGATGGCCGCCGCCGGCGGTGGCGCGATGGCCGCGGTGGTCGGGGTCGACGAGGCGGCCGTCACGGGGGTCCTCGACGACGCCGGACTCGACGGTCTGGACCTGGCCAACTACAACGCCATGGACCAGTTCGTCCTCTCCGGCCCCGCCGAGCAGATCGACACGGCCTGTTCCGCCTTCGAGGCCACCGGCGCCCGAACCGTACGGCTCAACGTCAGCGCACCGCTGCACTCCCGGTACATGCGCCCGGCGGCCGAGGCCTTCGGCCGCTTCCTCGACGGATTCACCCTGCGCCCGCCGACGATCCCGGTGCTCGCCAACGTCGACGCCATGCCGTACACCGCCGACACACTCGGCGAGCGGCTGACGGCGCAGATCACCTCGCCGGTGCGCTGGACCGACACGATCCGCAGACTGATGGGCCAGGGCGACTTCGAGTTCGTCGAGCTCGGACCAGGCCAGGTGCTGACCAAGCTGGTCACACGCATCAGGGCCGCGGCCGAACCGCTCCCGATGGCTCCGCGGCCGACGGCCGCCCCGCTGCCGGACGACGCCGCCACGCCCCTGGCCGGTGGCCCATCGGCCGCCGCGACCGCGCCGGCGCGCCGTGCCCCGGAGATCGCCGCCGACGCGCTCGGCGCGGCCGGCTTCCGGGAGCGGTACGGGCTTCGGCGGGCCTACCTGGTGGGGTCGATGTACGGCGGTGTGTCCGGCAGACAGCTGCTCCGCTCCACCGCGAAGGCGGGCCTGCTGGGCTTCCTCGGCACCGGTGGCCTCACCCTCGACGAGGTCGAACGCGAATTGCGCGCGGTGGTCGACGAACTGGGCCCCGGCGGGGCGTTCGGGGTCAATCTGCTCTACCGGCACAGGGCGCCGCAACAGGAGGGCGCGCTGGTCGATCTGCTGCTGCGGCACGGTGCCGACCTGGTCGAGGCGTCCGGATACCCCCTGATCACCGAGGATCTGGTCCGCTTCCGGCTCAAGGGCGGCCGGATCCTGGCGAAGGTGTCCAGGACCGATCTCGCCGCCCAGTTCCTCGCCCCGCCCCCGCAGCCGCTGGTGCGCCGGCTCCTGGAGACGGGAGCGGTCACCGAGCAGGAGGCCGCCGCCGCGGCGGGCCGGCCCATGGCGGACGACCTCTGTGTCGAGGCGGACGGCGGCTGGCTGACCGGCACGGCGGACCTGCTGTCCCTGCTGCCCGCGGTGCTCCGGCTGCGGGACGAGGCGGCCCTGCCGGGCCACCGCGTGCACGTCGGCTGCGCGGGTGGCATCGGCACCCCCGAGGCGGCCGCGGCGGCCTTCCTGATGGGGGCCGACTTCGTGCTCACCGGTTCGGTCAACCAGTGCTCCGTGGAGGCGGCCACCAGCGACCGGGTGAAGGACATCCTCCAGGAGGCGCGGGAGCACGAGGTGGACATCGCCCCGTGGGGCGACCTGTTCGAGGCCGGAGTGCAGGCGCGCTACCTCAAGCGCGGGCTCTTCTTCCCCGCCCGGGCCGCCCGGCTCCACGAGCTGTGGCGCCGGCACGACTCGCTCGCCCAACTCGACGACGACACCAGGGCCCAGGTCCTCGACCGCTATCTGGGCGGTGAGCGGTCCCCGGCCGGGGTGGCGGACGCGGATCCCAAGGCGGCGCTGGCCGAGGTGTTCCGCGGGTACTTCACGCGAGGCCTGCGGCTCGCGGTGACGGGCGACCAGCGGTCCAAGGTCGACTATCTGGTCCACTGCGGCCCGGCGATGGGCGCCTTCAACCAGGCCGTCGCCGGCACCGCACTGCATCCCTGGCGGGCCCGCACCGTCGAGGCCATCGCCGACACCCTCATGGAGGGCGCGGCCGCCCACATCAGCGAGCGGCTGGGACAGCTGGAGCGGATGGCGACCGGACGCACCACGCCCTGATGCCACAGCCCCCTTCACCCAGCTTCACCCAGCCAGGAGATCCCATGACCGCCGTGTCACCGGACGAGTCCGTCGTGTTCAACCCGTTCACGCCGGAGTTCAAGAACGACCCGTACCCGCACTACGCCGAGTTGCGCAGGCATGTGCCGGTGCACGAACACCCGCTGGGCTTCTGGATGCTCAACCGCTACGACGATGTGCACGCCCTGCTGCGCTCGGGGATGTCGGTCGAGCAGGGCCAGGTCGGCCCCGGCCCGTTCCGCAAGACCTACGAGTGGGCGGACGTGCCGATCGAGCCCCGGCTGAAGGGGCTCGCCATGCTGGACCGCGATCCGCCCGGCCACACCCGGCTGCGCAAGCTGGTCTCCAAGGTGTTCACTCCGCGCGCGATCGCGGGCATGGAGCCGCTGATCCTGGACCTCGTCGGCGAGGCGCTGGACGAACTCGCCTGCGAGGGAGGGGGCGACCTCGTGCCCTCGCTGGCGTTCCCGCTGCCGTTCACCGTGATCTCGCGGATGCTCGGGATGCCACCGACCGACGAGGACCGGCTGCGCGACCTCACCGACACGCTGATGCGCTCCGTCGAACCCGTCACCGGCCCCGAGGTGCTGCGCGCCGTCAAGGACGCCGATGTGGAGCTGGCGGCCATGGTCGGCGAGGCGGTCGACTGGAAGCGGCGCAACCCCGCCGACGACCTGCTCACCGCGCTCCTCGCCGCGGAGGAGGACGGGGACGTGCTCAGCAACGACGAGCTCGTCGCCCAGGTCACGCTGCTGTATGTCGCGGGCCACGAGACCACCGTCAACCTGATCTCCAACGGCACCCTCGCGCTGCTGCGCAACCCCGACCAGCTGGAACTGCTGCGCACCAGGCCGGACCTGGAGGACAACGCGGTCGAGGAAATGCTGCGCTACGACGCGGCGGTGCACATCAGCAGGCGCGTCACGCTCGAGCCCTACGAGGTCGGCGGGCATGTGATCCCCGCCCGGTCCTTCGTGCTCGCCAACCTGGGCGCCGCCAACCGGGACGAGGCGTTCTTCGGACCGGACGCGGAAGAGCTGAGGCTGGACCGGCCGAACGCCCGTCGGCACCTCTCCTTCGGCAGCGGCATCCACTTCTGCCTCGGCGCCGCGCTGGCCCGCCTCGAAGGCAAGATCGCCATGGGTGAGCTGGTGCGACGCTTCCCCGGGCTGCGGCTGGACGGCGAGGTCGAATGGAACGACCGGATCAGCCTGCGCGGCCCGGCCAAGCTGCCGGTCCGGCTGTGAGCCCACCGTCCCGACACCCATCCGAACGGAGTTGCTGAACCATATGACCAATCCGACCGAACACCGAGTCGCCATCGTGGGAGCGGGGGTGATGGGCACCGGCATCGCCACCCTGGCGCTCGGCCACGGGATCCCGGTGGTCCTGGTCGACGTCGACGACGGGACACTGGAGACCGCGCGCGGCCGGATCCACCAGCAACTGCGCCACGCCCAGCTGATGGGCGCGCTGCCGGCGGGCCGGGAGCAGGGGGAGCTGACCTGCACGGTGGCGCTCGCGGAGGCCGCGGAGGCGACCGCGGTCATCGAGGCGGTGACCGAGTCGGCCGAGACCAAGGCAAAGGTGTTCGCCGAGCTCTCGGCCGCGGTGCGGCCCGGCACCCCGCTGATCTCCAACACCTCGGGCATCCCCATCGCCGAGATGGCCGGCTGGACCACACGGCCCGAGGACCTGGTCGGCACCCACTTCATGAACCCCTCGTACCTGATCAGGATGGTCGAGGTCAGCCGGGGCCCGCGGACCGCCGACGCCACCGTCGAGGCCGTGGTGGCCCTGCTGACGGCGCTGGGGCGGCGCGCGGTCCTCGTACAGGACGCCGCCGGTTTCGTCACCAGCAGACTCCTCCACCCGATGATCAACGCCGCGGCGCGGATCGTCGAGGAGGGCACTGCCACGGTGGAGGCGGTGGACGAGCTGATGGAGGGATGCCTCGGCCATCCCACCGGCCCGCTGCGCACCGCCGACCTCATCGGGCTCGACAACCTCGTCGACTCCCTCGCCGCGCTGTACGAGCGCACCGGCGAGGACAACTGCAAGCCGTGCGACCTCCTGCTGAGCAAGGTGCGCGACGGCGAGCTCGGCCGCAAGAGCGGCCACGGTTTCTACGACTACGGAAAGGCGATGTCATGACGGACCAGATCACCCCGGACACCATCGAGAAGAACCTGCTGGCCTTCCTGGAGACGAGGACCAAGACCGCGGTCCCCGCGACACAGGACCTGTTCGCCACCGGGCTGGTGTCGTCGATGTTCGCCATGGAGCTCGTCGTCCACCTCGAGCAGAACTTCCAGGTGGCCGTCGTCGGGGCGGACCTCAAGCTGGACAACTTCCGGACCGTGCAGCGGATGACCGAGCTGGTGCTCCGCCTTCGTGACTCGTCCGTGCCGGCCCATGACGCCTGAGCGGTTGGCCGATGAGTACGCGCTCGTCGAACGGCTCGTCGCCGACCGGGCGGACGCGTGGGACCTCGACGGGGAGATCCCCGTCGAGGTGCTGCGCGAGCTGGGCAGCCGCGGTGTGCTGTGCGGCCAGGTCGCCACGGCACACGGCGGCCTCGGCCTGACCAGCCGGGACAACGGCGAGTTCACCGCGTACGTGGGCAGCCGGTGCAGCTCCGTGCGGAGCGTGATGACCTCGCAGGGGATGGCGGCCTGGACCGTTCAGCGGCTCGCGAGCGAACCGCAGGCGCGGCGGCTGCTGCCGGAGCTGACCGGCGGACGGCTCGCCGCGGTCGGATTCAGCGAGCCGGACGCGGGCTCGGACCTGTCGGCCATGTCCACCAGGATCGAGACCACGGGTGACTCCGTGGTCCTCGACGGGCGCAAGGTGTGGGTCACCGCGGCGGGCTACGCGGATCTGCTGATCGTGTTCGGGCAGTGCGACGGCGGCGCGGCCGCCGTCGCCGTCCCGGCCGACGCGCCCGGTGTGCACATCGAGCGGGTGGCCGATCCGCTGGGCTGCCGGGCGGCCGGCCACGCCAACATCCGCTTCGACGCGGTCCGGCTGCCGTCCTCCAGCGTGCTCGGTGGGGTCGGTCTGCCGTTGCCGCTGCTGGTCACCACCGCGCTCGCGTACGGCCGGATGTCGGTCGCCTGGGGGTGTGTCGGCATCCTCCGCGCCTGCCGGAACGCCGCGGCCCGGCACGCCACGACCCGCAGCCAGTTCGGCAAGCCGCTGTCCGAGCACCAGTTGGTCTCGCGCCACCTCGCGGAGCTGTACGTCGCCGAGCAGGTGGCGACCCGGGCCTGCGAGCACGCCAGCGCCTGCTGGGACGCCGGGTCGCCGGACATGGTGGTCGCGACCGTGCTGGCCAAGCACGTGGGCGCCACCAACGCCGCCACCGCCGCCGCCTCGGCGGTGCAGGTGCTGGCGTCGGCGGCCGCCCGGGACGGACACGTGGTCGCGCGGGCCTACCGGGACGCGAAGCTCATGGAGATCATCGAGGGCAGCAACGAGATGTGCCAGCTGATGCTGGCGCAGCACGCCCTCGCCACGGCGGACTGATCGAATCGGGGAGGATCCGTGCAGGACGAGGTGACCATGGTGAAGTGCCTGGTCTGGGACCTGGACAACACGCTCTGGCAGGGCACGCTGCTGGAGGACGACGCGGTGCGGCTGCCGGAGTCGGTGCGGGAGACGATCGTCGCCCTCGACTCCCGCGGCATACTCCAGTCGGTCTCCAGCAAGAACGACCACGACCTGGCCTGGGCGAAGCTGGAGGAGCTCGGGCTCGCCGAGTACTTCGTGCTGCCCCGGATCGGCTGGGGGCCGAAGTCGGAGTCGGTGCGCGAGATCGCCGACCGGCTGCGGTTCGCGCACCGCGCGGTCGCCTTCGTCGACGACCAGCCCGCCGAGCGGGCCGAGGTGACGTTCCACCTGCCCGATGTGCGGTGCTACGGCGCCGACGAGGTGGCGACGCTGACCGAACGGCCGGAGTTCAGCCCGCGGACGGTGACGGTGGACGCCCGGCGGCGCCGCCAGATGTACCAGGCGGGGTTCGAACGGGAGGCGGCGCAGTCCTCGTTCACCGGCCCCACGGAGGAGTTCCTGCGCTCGCTCGACCTGCGGATGCGGATCGAGCGGGCGACCGACGAGCAGTTGCTCCGGGTCGAGGAGCTCACGCTGCGCACCAGCCAGATGAACGCCACCGGGGTGCACTACTCCGACGCCACGCTGCGCGCGCTGCTCGCCGACCCCCACCACGAGGTCCTGGTCGCGTCGTTGACCGACCGCTTCGGGCCGCATGGCGCGATCGGCGTGATGCTGCTGGCGACCCACCCGGGTGCCTGGCACCTGAAGCTGCTGGCGACCTCGTGCCGGGTGGTCTCCTTCGGCGCCGGGGCGGCGATCATCAACTGGCTCACCGACCAGGCCGCGCGCGCCGGAGCGCACCTGGTCGCGGACTTCCGGCCGACCGACCGGAACCGCATGATGGAGATCGCCTACCGGTTCGCCGGCTTCGGCGACGAAGCGTGCGAATGCCTGGCCGCGCTGCCCGACACGGACGTCGAGGGCCTGCGGCGGCTCCACCTGACCGCGGACCGGCGGGAGCCGCACGCGACGATCGACCTGACCGCCCCGGACCTGACCGCGGGGCGCAGCGCCCCCGCGGCCGGCCGGGCGGCGGCCGACGTCAGGGCCGCTTCCGCACCAGCGTGATCCCGTCGGCCATCGGCAGCAAGGAGATATCGGCGCGGTCGTCGTCCCGCAGGGCGGAGTTCAGCTCGCGGACGGCGACCGTGTCGGGGTCCTGAGCGGCCGCGTCGATGACCCGCCCGAAGAAAAGCGTGTTGTCGACCACGATGAGACCACCGGGCCGGAGCAGTTCGAAACACTTCTCGTAATAGGTGCGGTAATTCGCTTTGTCGGCGTCTATGAAGACGAGGTCGAAGACGCCGGCTCCGTCCTCGGCGAGCAATGTCGTCAGCGTTTCCGTGGCATCGCCGATACGGACGTCGATTCGATCGGCCACGCCGGCCCGCTTCCAGTACTCGGTGCCGATGTCGGGCCATTTGGCGCTGATGTCACAGGTGACCAGGCGACCGCCGGAGGGCAGGGCGCGCGCCATGCACAGCGTGCTGTAGCCGGTGAAAGTCCCGATTTCCAGCACATCGCGAGCCCCGGTGATCCCGACCAACAAACCGAGAAGCTGCCCCTCTTCGGCCATGACCTGCATTGCCCGCCCCATGGGCAGTTCGTCGGTCAGCTCGCGCAGTTCGCGCAGCACGTCGTCCTCGCGCAACGACGTTTCCCGGATATAGGACATCAATTCCGATGAGAACTTCAGCTGATCTGCCACGACTTCACGCTACCAGACCCGATCGACGGCGTTGCGTAAAAAGGACGCGGAGCTGGTTGTGAAATCAGGGACGGGGCGCGGGTTCAAATCCCGTCGTCCCGGCGATAGAGTCCATTTCCGGGTTCGGAGGGGGCGATACGGGTGCCGGAGCCAGGACACGGTCAGGGGCAGGGCCCACAACCGCCCGGGAGGCCGGGCGCCCGGCCCGGCTTCGACCAGCGCAAGCGGCTGGTCCTGGCGCTGGAGGCGGTCCCGGTGATGTCCGATCCGGCCGCACGCGCCCAGGTCCTCGGACTGCTCCCGCCCGAGATCCACGCGAGTCTGCCCCGCTCGCCGATCACCCGGGTGGACCTGGTGGGCGTGGTGGAGACCTGTCTGGCCTTTCCCGGCGGTCTCACCCTGCTGTGGCAGGCCGTGGAGACGGTGGACGCCGGGTCGTACGCGCTGGGTGAGTTGGCCGAGATACTGGCCGAGATGCCCGGTTTTGACGCTGGTTGAACGCTGATCCTGGTGGAAAAGGTGTCCGAGACGCGGCTACCCGTCGCTCCGGTGCTGGGACATCATGGGTGAACGGGAGAGGTTTGGCCCGGAATCGGGGAGGTCAGCGCGGGATGGATCGGCCTGGGACCGTGATCGAGTCGGAACTGCTCGATCTGTCGGGCGTCAGTTTTGAGAACCTACGCGTACATCACGGTCTGGAGTGGGATCAGATCGAAGCGCAGCTGCTGCGGAAGCTCTGCGGTTCGGGCGCTTTCGTCGCCGCTGACACCAAGACCAGTTGGAACATGTGACGCCAGTCGGCAGCGGCGGGGAAGATCCTTTCCAGCGGCACCGTCCTTCGACTTCGGCGCGCGCTCCGCGGCACGGGCTTCCCCCGCGCCACTTCGACGCCCTGGCCGCCGGTGGCGGTGGGGCGGCGGTCATCGCCCACCTCTGGGACGCGGAGCGCAGCCATCGGCTGCTTCTGCTGGGGCTGCTCATGGCCATGGCGGCCGACCGTCCGGACGCCATCGGCCCCCTGGACGACCTCGACCACGCCTGGGCACTGCTCAGCGAGGCCGAGCGGCTGAGCCGCGCGGTGACCGACGACCTCCTGCTGCTGCCGGAGACAGGTGCCTGGCTCCAGCACACGCTGCGCCGATTACGTGAGGACGGCGTTCCCCCGGGCGAGGATGCGCCCCTGTGGGTGGACACCGGGCACATGCATCTCATCGCCGCGGCTTCCGCGATACGGACCGGCCTGTCCTTCTCCCTCCGCCTCCCCGCGCGCTCGGGCACGGTCTGGTTTCCCTCGCTGGGCCGCGCCGCCCTCCCCGGTCCAGCGGGTGCGGGGGCCGTACAGGCGGACTTCGACGGTGCCGCGCTGACGCTCCGCCACGGCGGCGAAACGCTCCACGTGGCCTTTCCCTGCCCGAAGACCGCCCCCGGATGGCATCCGCCGACCACGTTCGTCCTCGAACTCCCCGAAGGGCCGCAGGAGGTTCACCTCAGCGACCTCGGCCCGTATCGCCTCCTCCCCGCTGACCCCGCCGCGGAGCACTCACCGTCGCCGGGCGAGCAGGCCGGCCGCTGGGGTGAACTGCTGCGGCGTGCCTGGCCGCTGTTGGGACGTGCCGATCCGCAGGCGGCCGAGGACGTCGCCGCCTGCCTCCGCTCCATCGAGCCGCTGCCCGCGTCGACCCCCTTCCGCTGGCACAGCGCCACCATGGGCGGTGGCATGGGCGGTCTTGCCGCCTCGGAACCGACGGCGGCGGAGCCCGCTGCCGCCGCCCAGTTCGCGGCGATCCTCACGCATGAGACCCAGCACAGCAAACTCAGCGCCTTGATGCATATGTACTCCCTGCACACGCAGGAGAACCGGCCGCGGCTGTACGCGCCGTGGCGGGACGACCCGCGGCCGCTGAACGGGATGTTGCACGGGGTTTACGCCTTCTCCGCCGTGGCCCGGTTCTGGCGCGGGTATGTGCTCGGCGGTGGTGCGCCGCCGGACGAGGCGGCACTGGCCCAGTTCGAGTTCGCCCTGCGCAGGGAGCAGTTGCTGCGGGTGCTGCCTTTGCTGAGCGAGGATCGGGAGCTGACCCGCCTCGGCCGCCGGTTCCTGGGGCAGCTGACCGAGACCGTGTCGGACTGGGCGGACGCCTCCGTCCCCGGGGCGCTGGTGGACGAGGCCGAGCGGGTGGCCGAGGACCACGCCGTGAGCTGGCGGCTGCACCATCTCGCACCCGATCCCTCGCTGGTGGCGGAACTGGTCGACCACTGGATCACCGGCGGCCACACCGGCCGCCCGTTTCCGCGGGTCATCCCCCGGCAAGGCTGCCCGGCGCCCCGCCTGGTGCCGGACCCCGCCGCCAGGAACCTGGACGCCCGGGCCGTCCTCACCCGGATGCGGCTCATGGAACCCGCACTGGCGAAGCTCCAAGCGGACCCCGAGCGCCTTGCCGCGACCGTGGAGGGCGCCAGGCCCGCCGACCTGCTCCTGGTCGCCGGGGATGCCACCGCGGCGAGGGAGCTGTACGCGCTGGAGATCAGCGCCGGACCGGGCCCGGCGCCCGGTGGTGCGGCGGTCTTCCACTCCACCGCCGGCGCCTGGGCGGGCCTGCGGCTCGCGCTGGACTCCTCCGGCGGGCACCGGACGGCCGGCCGAGCGCTGCTTCGGTGCCCGGAGCTGGTCCGTGCGGTGCACCGGGCGATCGGGGAGGCGACGGGAGAGCCCGCGGAGCCCGTCGCGGTCGCCGCATGGATCGGCCGTGCGGCCGAGGCGCCGGCCTGAGGCCGACGCCCGGCTCGCGGCCGGTGGCCTCAGAGCGGCATGGGGTCGGCATCGCAGTTGCCACGCCGCCAGGCCGCCGTGTCGGCGCAGGCGGGGTGGTCTTCGCCGAGTTTGGCCTGGAGCTCCTTGACCGCTGTGGCATGCAGGGTCTCGGCCTTGTCGCTTTGGTGCAGCGCTCTCAGATCACAGGCCAGGTTGCCCATCACGATCAGCGCCGTCGGATGTGTCTCGCCCAGGGTGGCCTTGATCACCTCGAGGTTTTCCTGGTCGAGTTCGGCGGCCGCGGCGGCATCACCTTGCGCGAACATGTCACTGGCCAGATTGGCGGAGGCGATCAGCACATAGGGGTGGGTGTCGCCAAGGGCCGCGCGGGCCCGCCGGAGCGCCGACTCGTTGATGGCGCGCGCGGTGTCCACCTCGTTGAGCAGCCGCAGGGTGATGGCCAGGTCCACATCGGCCGCTGCGGTGTCCGGGTGGTCCTCGCCGAAGACCTCCTCGTAAAGCTCCCTGGTCGACTGCCCCAGCCGCATGGCCTCGTCGAGGGCTCCCGTCTGCCGCAGATCCACGGAGAGGTTGAGGGAGGAGATCAAGGAGTCCGGGCTCCGCTCGCCGTAGCGCTCGGTGAGGGCCTTGCGCACCGGCCTGCTGAGCTCCAGCGCTCCGGGGTGGTCTCCCGCCTTGCGCCGGGAGACCGCCAGCCGTCCCACGGTGCGCAGCGTGTTCGGGTTCATCTCGCCGAACACTCTGCGGAACTTGTCGACCAGCTCCTCGAACATCCGGGCCGCCAGGGCGTATTCGCCCGCCTCCCGCCGGTCGAGCGCCAGCCCCATCTCCGAGAGCAGACTGTCGTACGTCTCCTCGCCGAAGAGCAGCACGGTACGCCGATAGGTCTCCTGGTCGAGCTCCATCGCGCGGTTGAACTCGCCGGAAGCCCGCAGAGCGACGGCCATGTTGTGGGAATGGGTCAGCGTCAGCGGGTCCTCGTCGCCATACGCCCGCACGGCCCGCTCGTACACCTCCTCGGAGATCTCCAGCGATCCCCGGAAGTCGCCCCGGGCACGGCGGTCGGCGGCCACCTGGCCGAGGGTGGAGAGCAGTTCCTCCTCCGCGTCGGTGCCGAGCTCCCGCACCTGTGCCAGCATGCGCTCGCTCAGGTCCGAGGCCTCCTGGTAGCGGCCCATCCGCCACAGCACGTACCACAGATCGCGGCAGAGCAGCAGCGTGTGCTGATCGCCCTCCCCGTACTTCTCCCGCCAGATGTCGTACGCGTGCTGGCCGAAGTCGCGCGCGGCCTCGTGATCGCCCCAGAAGTAGAGGTACTGCGCCAGATTGATGACCATCTGCCGCACGTTCCGGGAGTCCGACTCCACGGCCCTGGAGACCACCACATGCGGATACAGATCGGCGAACCGCCCCCAGTGCTCGGGGTCCTGCGGGTCACGCGGGGCATTGGCGGCGAGCAGCATGTGCGCACCGCGCCGCATGCGCTCCCGCTGCTCCTCGGTCATCCGGGCGATCAGCACGGACTGCACCAGACGGTGCATCTGGATGGAGTTGTTGCGATGGTCGATCTTGGCCAGGGAGTAGCGGTTGATCTCCCGGATGGCGCGGCCCAGCCGCAGCGGGTCGGTCAGCGCCCGGTCCAGGTCCGGAGCGATGGGCTCGACAGCGGCGCCGGAGAACAGCGACCGGGCCACCGGCTCGGAGGCGAAGTACGCACAGATCTGCAGCAGTTGCAGCGCCGCCGGGTTCTTGCTCGCCAGGTGGTCCAGCGAGACGTTCCACGCGGTGGCCACCGTCTGCTCGTAGTGCGTCGGCGGGGACACCGACATCAGCTCGGCCCGCTTCTCCTCGAAGAGCCGCAGATACTCCGCCGCCGGCATCCCGGTCTCCGCCCGCCAGGCCGATGCCTGCTCGACCGCCAGCGGCAGATCGCCGAGGACCGCCGCGAGCTGGTCCGCCTCCGCGTCGGGGAGGTCGGGGTTTCGGCGCTGCAGGAGCTGAATGCTCTCGGAGCGTTTGAACACATCCACCTCCAGCGGATGGGCCAGCGTGTTCCACTGGGGATTGCGGGAGGTGACCAGAATGGACCCGGAAGGACCGCCCGCCGGGCTGCTCGGGAAGAACTCCTGTACCGATTCCGGACTTTCCGCGTTGTCGAACACCAGCAGCCAACTGCCGTAGGGATTCCCGGTGCGCAGCGCCTCCAGGACCGCGGGCACCGCGGTGATGGCCTCACCGGTCACCGGAAGGTGCAGCCGCTGGGCGAGTTCCACCAGCGCCTGGGCGATCTGGGTGGGCCGCTCGGCCGGAATCCACCAGACGACGTCGTATCGGGCGGCATGTCGATAAACGTATTCCAGGGCCAGTTGGGACTTCCCGACACCGCCCATGCCGTGCAGCGCGTGCGGAAGCACCGCGGTCGGGCCGTCACGGAGATCACGTTCCAAACGCTCGAGCAGCGCCTCGCGCCCGGTGAAGACGAGGTTCCGCGGCGGCATGTTCCCCCAGACGGCGGGGCGGGCCGACGGTCCGGAGGAGCCTCGCTCGAGCGACGCGCCCGAATCCGGCGTCGTCGCGCCCTGGGAAACCGCGGTCAAATTCGTACCTCCTCGACGTGCGCCGTCGCCGACACCTCCCTGCTGCGGGGGGACAGGCGTCTCAGGCGTTCCTGGAATATTCACTGTGACAGGGCCTTCGTTGTGTTCGGCAGGGTTGATCTCTCCGCGCGCCGTTGGGGCAATCCTTTGATCCGATGAAGCGCGGACGGTGCGGATGACGTGCTGGATTCGGCGGGCGCGGCGCAAATGGACCCCGGACAGCGCCTCCAGTACGACATGCTCGATTTCTCGGAAATGGAGGTTCTCCCCGGTGACCTCGGGTTCCGGCGGAACATCCCCGCCGCTGAGGTGGACAAGCAGCTCGCGGGCCGCACCGCTGTGCGGCGCCAGGAACTCCGCGGCGATCCTCGACGCCATTTCCGTCGCCTGCCGGGTGCTCGAGGCGAGCAGCTCCTCACGCACTCCCTGGCCGAGGAGAAAAGAACTCCCGCCGCTCTCGGGGACGGGCTCGACAAGACCGCTCATAAAGAATTCAGCCAGATGGGCCGGACCCGTTCGAGGCAGCGTACGGCGCTGAACGGCGTAAATGACGGGAAGGTCGAGCGGCACCGCGGCGAGCCGGGTGGCCAGGGAGAAGGCCTCCTGCGAGGCCCACACCCGGAAGCGGGCGACGCGCTCCGCGGCGCCGGCCGGGGGCCCGGTGTGCTCCGGCCGTGGGGAGGGAGCCCCGGATCGGCGCGGGGGCACGAGGAGCGCGGCCACCTCGGTCCAGCGCGGTCCCTCGCCGGCGATGAAGCGGGCCCAGGGTGCGATCCACTCGTCGGCGACCTCCAGGACGGGCACCGGTACCGGGCGCCGGCCGCCCGGCCCTTCCGTGACGGGCCCCGCGAGGTGGGCCTCGGTGAACTCCCAGTCCATCCGCGCGCTCCCGGCCCAGGGGCCGGAGGCGCGCAGCCGGACCCGCCGCGGGTCGAGGGCGGTGCGGTGCCACAGCCGCTGCGGGAGCGTCTGCAGTACGGCCACGGGCTGATGCCGGCCCCATATGGCCAGCGCCTCCTGGACGGCGCCCACGCGCCACGCGGGGGCGAGGCCGTCGGTGAGGACGAGCACGATCCGGCGCCCGGTGGGATCGGCCAGGCTCCTCGGGGGCTGGGGCCTCGACCGGCGGTTCGGGCCCAGCAGCACGACCCCGCCCGGGCGGTCGAAGCGGGTGTCCATGAAGCACAGCCGCAGATCGCGGAAGCCGCCGTGGTGGCGCAGCGCCGCCATGAAGCGCCGGGCGAGAGCGGCCCAGAGCGTCATCTGCGGGCCCGCGTCCACCACCAGGACCGCGTCCCAGCGGCGCTCGGCGCCCGGCCCCATCGCGGGGGGCAGCCCCGGGGCCTCGGCCAGCCGCTCGGCCGTCGCCTCCTCGTCCAGCTCCTGGTGGCGCGTCGAACGCGTCCACTGGCGCAGGGGGCGTAACGCGGACGCCACCTGGGCCGTGGAGAGGCCGTCGACGGCCCCGGGGCGTGGCGAGACCCGCGGCCGGCGAGTACGGTCGGCGGACAAGCGGGCCGATCGCGTGGGCGCGGGGTCATCGGCGGGAGGGGCCACAGGGGATCGCGGCGGCCCGGACTGTGGAAGGCCCTCCGGTAACCGCCCCTGTGGAGCGCTGCCGTCGCTCGTCGGCGATGTGGTGGGTGGTGCGGCCGGCGGTCCGGCGTCCGGCCGGGGGATCTCGGGCTCCGGTGTCGGCGCGGCGGGCCGCTGCTCCCCGGGCGCCGGTGGCTCATGGGTTTCCGGCGGAGTCTCGGATCGCGACGGCCCGGCCAGCTCCGGGTGGTGTCGGGCCAGCCACAGCGCGTCCGCCACCTCCCACCACCGCAGCCCGGCGACCGGCAGGCGTCCGTGGTCCGGGGAGGTGGCAGGGCCGTCAGCCGCACCGTCCGCCCCGGACCGCTCGGGAACCGGCGGACGTTCAGGCACCCGGTTCCGCCCCGTCGGCGCGTACGTCGGTACTCAGGGGATGCCAGATCGCGCTGAGCAGGGCCTGCCACTCGGCGTCGTCGCCCTCGGCAGGGGTGTACGCGCCGGAGGTCGCCAGATGGGCGGCGTTGAGCAGCTGATCCGCCGCCAGGCCGTGCACCTGCTCGCTGCGTGTCATGAAGTCCCGGACCAGCCTGTCGTGCATGTCGCCCAACTGGTCGGCGAAGTGAGCGGCGACCAGCTCGCCCAGTGCCTCCGGGCCCGGGTCCGGTATATCGAATCGAAGGCTGCGGCGCATAAACGCCTCCGGGAACTCGCGCTCCCCGTTCGAGGTCATGATGACCAGAGGGAATGACCGAGTGGTCACGAGGCCTTCCGTAATGGGGGCGGTTCTGCCCGGATCCGCGGTGTGGACGATCACTTCGGGCGACCGGCGCTTCACCCGTACGAGTGGGGGCACCGAGTACCAGCCGTCCTCGAAGAGCGTGAGCAAGTCGTTCGGGAGGTCGGCGTCGCCCTTGTCGAGCTCATCGATGAGCAGGACCCTCGGCAGGCGATGGGGGAGCAGCGCGGTGCCCAGCGGGCCGAGCTGGATGAACTCGCCGATGTCCACCCGGGCTTCGTCACCGGAAGCCGGGTCGCCCCCGTCCGGGCCGTCCGCCGGACCGCTGTGCTGCCGTGCCGCGTACCAGGCCTGGCCCGCCTGGGCGCGGCCGATCACATCGTATTCGAACAGACCCGAGGCGAGGGTCGTCCGGGAGGTGATGGGCCACTGGAGCACCCGGCCCAGCCTCAGCTCACGGGCGATGCGATAGGCGAGGGTGGACTTGCCCACCCCGGGGCGGCCTGTGACCAGCAGCGGACGCCGTAGCAGGATCGCCGCGTTGACCAGACGGACTTCCTCGGCCGAGGGCCTGCGCACCGCGCCGACGGGGCCGAGCCGCCGGTCTGCCTCGTCGTCGTCGGGCGGCTGGGGCAGACACGGACCGCCGTGGAAGGTCCGCCAGCGCGGCCCCTCCGGCCACTGGCGCTCCTCGTACGGGACGTCGGGCAGCACCGCTCCCGTCCCCTGGTACCGGACCGCGGCCGTGGCGGGCGGCACGTCGGCCGCTCCGCTCCGCTCGGGCGTGTTCAATCGATCCCCCCTACGAAGGTGGCGGGAGCACACGGCCCACCGTCCAGGAGCAGTTCGGGGTTGTCCCAGATCACGCTGAGATCCCTGACCGGGTCATCCTGCGAACCGATTCCACCTGCGGCGCAGTCGCTCTTCCACTGTCTCGCACGCTCGGGAAGCTTCGACAGACCGTCCTCGGCCAGTCCTTCGCGGACCACGCTGCGAAAGGCCTCCGACAGGCTGTCCGCACGATGGTGGATCAGTACGGGGACTCCGAGGTCGAGCCCGAGCCGCAGCTCGCGCAGCCCCATCCCGCTTCTCGGCCTCGGGGGCTCACTGAGCACCATCGCCACCACCTCGTCCCGCCGCCCGATCCGCGCGTCCAGCAGCGCGAGGTGTTCGTCGGCCGAGCGCCCCTCGGCGTCGCACCAGTGGACGTCCGCCTGCTCGGGCCGGCTCCTCCACCGGGCCCAGCGCATACGCCAGGCGTGGTGGAGCTCGCGCCGCTGCACTCGCTCGAGACTGTGGATGAATATTTCGTGGTACTTGCTCAAAATCGGGTTGGCATAGCCCAGTTGGGGATTCCGATTCCACCACTCGACGGGCTCGTTCAGCAGCTCCGTGGGTAAAAAGAACTCCAACACCACTTCTTCGGCGCGCGACTGCCACAGCTCCGCCATCCGGGTCAGCAGCTCCGCGACCGCGACGGGAATCCTGCTGCGTGTCACCAGTTCGCGGGGCTCGCCCTGCGGCTCCCGGTGCAGCCCGGAGGACTCGGTGTATCTCACCCGGGCGGCAAGTCTGTAACGCGCCTCTCGACGGCCCTGCTTCCGCCCCTTGGCGTCCACCGGGGTCAGATCGGGCACCACCTTGACGAACAGCCTGATCACCGGGCGCTCCGGTTCGCCGTCCAGCCCGTCCGCGCTCCGTCCGCCCCAGGGCAGGACATCGGCCGTACGGCCACCGGTCGGCCCCGCGCGCATCGCGATCAGCCCCTCCTCGCCGTCGGCGAGACCCCACTCATGGGCGAAGTGCTCGTTCCAGGCGTACAACTCGCCGACCGAGGACGCCAGATCGGAGTGGAGGGCAAGGCGCTCCAGCAGCACCATGCTGGGCGGCAGCCCCCCGGGCGGGGTGTTGCGGCAGGCCAGATGGAGGAAGGCGTGCCAGGCGGTGGTGCAGTGGGGAGGGAGCCGGAACCGGTCCCCGCAGACCTCGGCGACGATCGCGTTCAACTCCGGGATACCGATGTCGAGCGCCTGCCGCAGCGCCGACCAGTCGCGCCCCCGGTACAGATCGGCCGCGTTCCACTCGTCGACCAGGGGCCGCAGCCGGTGGGGGAGCGCCGGGGCCACGAAGCCGGTGATCTCCAACAGCGCCTCAAGGCCCCCGGGGAGGTCGCCGCAGGCGCGCACCGCCTCGAAGAACTCCTGATGAGGGGTCGGATAGGGCTCCAGCTCCAGCCCGCCGAACGCCTCGGACAGCTCACGCCGCCACTGATGCCGCCCTCGGGCGTCGGCCAGTGCCGCTGACTCTCCCAGGACATTCACCATCTCCCCCAGCACCCGGCGCCGCGCACGGTTTTCCGAGAACCGCTCCGACACGTGCGTCCCCCCTCGCACCCGACGAACGCGTCCTCGCATCGCGCTCGTTCGGCATACCCATCGTCACGAGCGTTTAGCGTAGAGGCATAATCGGCTGGTTGGGCGCGATCCGTGTATGAATCACACGGACCCGGGACGTCGAGCCGGATTCCGGTACGGGGTGATGGCGGCGATTCCTCGAACCGGCCCGCCGGCACCTCACCGATCAGGTGGCGCCCGGCGGCGGGCGGGGCCCACAGCTCCGCGGGCGCCGAGACGCCCCCCGGCACGCGGCAGCGGTCACGGCGACCGGGTGTTACTTCACGAAGTCCGAGACGACCCGGGCCGGCCAGGTGCCCACGGTGAGCATGCCGGCCGCGTACGCACGGGAGATCAGGGCGGCGCGGTTGCGGGCCTTCATCTTCCGGAGCATCGAGCCCACGTGGTACTCGACGCCCTGCCTGCTGAGGTAGAGGTTGGAGGCCATCTGGATGGTCGAGGCACCGGTGGCCACGCCTTCCAGAATCCGGGCCTCCAGCGGCGAGAGCAGCAGACGGCGCTGGGTGCCGGGTTCGTGCTGCGGTGTCTGGTTGTCCGGCTTGACGAGGACGACGATGGCGGACAGCCCGTCCGACGAGCCCTGGACGGCGGTGGCGGTCAGCACGCCCGAGAACGGGTTTCCGCTCGAGCGGTGTCCCACGATCCGTTCGGTGAACCGGGTCCGCCGGCCGTCGTGCAGCCGCAGGAAGTGTTCCCGGAGGACGGCGGGCGAGCTGGGCCGCAACAACTCGAACAGGTTACGGCCACACAGCTCCGCCGAGGAGCCGGCGAAGCAGCGGAAGAAGTCATCGTTGCCCGCCTGGACCCGCAGATCCGGGTCGAGGGTGGCCATGCCGGTGCCGTGCTCGCCCGGGGACACCCGGATCCGGATCCCGTCGTCACTCTGACCGGAGGCCGAGGAAGTCACCGGGATGGTGTGGGGGAGGGTCAAGAGGAGTCACCTCTTTCGGTCGTATGAGCGACGACGCGAGGGACGTGGCCCATGAAATGCTGAGGGCGCCGACCTGTTATGCGGCCTCGCCGACGTCAATTTGGCCATGCTTTGAGTTGGCGCTTTGAGTTGGCTTCCGTGACAGCTGTGCGGTCACGATTCTTGCTGCCCCCGTGAACGTCAACCCGTCGTGCTGCCAAAGGCTCCAGTGACGGGTGTTAGGTTCAGTTCCAAGTGTATATCGGAACCGTACTCCCTTCCGCTGCCCGTATCTCGCATTGTGGTGACCGTTCTTGCCCGATTGACCGCGTCGGTCACCGGGACGGGCGGCTAGCCCATGGGGTGTGGAGTGTAAGAGGGAGGCGTGATCGAGGCGTGCCGGGAGTCTCGGTGCATGGACCGGAACATGGTCGCCGACGGGTCATGAACCGGCCGGTATCCCCTTGCTACCTGCGAAGACATGGATGACGTCGAACCCGGCCCGATGCCCCAAGTCTCGGAAATCCCCTAGCGTATTCCCGCTTCCTTGACATCATTCCGGAGCGGCTGTGAAGGTTGAGCTAGACAACCTCGCATTCGGATCCGGGCAGCCGACCCACGGCCATTGCGGGTGTGCCTCATGCAGTGGAATGCGTCGAATTCCCTGTGCCGCCCACTGCGCGAAAAAACCACTCGACGGTCTTTCCGTGGTCGTGGAAGGGATCCTTCATGTCCAAACGTGCACTGATCACCGGAATTACCGGCCAGGACGGATCGTATCTGGCCGAACACCTCCTTGCACAAGGGTATCGAGTCTGGGGGCTGATCAGAGGCCAGGCCAATCCGAGGAAACTGCGGATCAGTCGGCTGGCCTCGGATGTCACCTTCGTCGACGGCGATCTGATGGACCAGGCGAGCCTGGTGGCGGCCGTCGACGCGGTGCAGCCGGACGAGGTGTACAACCTCGGCGCCATTTCGTTCGTGCCGATGTCCTGGCAGCAGTCCGAACTGGTCACCGAGGTCAATGCCATGGGCGTGCTGCGGATGCTGGAGGCGATCCGCATGGTGAGCGGGCTGGACAAGTCCCGTGGCGGCGGAGGCCGCGGAGGGATCCGCTTCTATCAGGCGTCCTCGTCGGAGATGTTCGGGAAGGTCACCGAGACGCCGCAGCGGGAGACCACGATCTTCCATCCCCGCAGCCCCTACGGCGCGGCCAAGGCGTACGGGCACTTCATCACCCGCAACTACCGCGAGTCCTTCGGGATGTACGCCGTCTCCGGGATGCTGTTCAACCATGAATCGCCACGCCGTGGCGCGGAGTTCGTGACCAGGAAGATCTCGCTGGCGGTGGCGCAGATCAAACTCGGGCTCCAGGACAAGCTCTTCCTGGGCAACCTGGACGCGGTGCGCGACTGGGGGTTCGCCGGGGACTACGTCCGGGCGATGCACCTGATGCTGCAGCAGGACGAGCCATCCGACTATGTGGTGGGCACCGGTCGTATCCATTCGGTGCGCGACGCCGTGCGCATGGCCTTCGAAAGCGTGGACCTGGACTGGGAGGACTACGTGGCCATCGACCCGACCCTGGTCCGCCCGGCCGAGGTGGAGACGCTGTGCGCCGACAGCACACGGGCCCGCACCGAACTGGGCTGGGAGCCGACCGTGGACTTCCGTGAACTGATGAACATGATGGTGGAGTCCGACCTCCGCCAGGCCTCCCGTGAACGCGACTACGGCGATCTCCTCTCGGCCACGAGCTGGTGAATCCGCCCGCACAGTTGCCCGGTGGCGTGTCCAAACGCCACCGGGCACTGTTGTTTTCCCCCGTGGTTTCCTCCCAATCCCGGGTTTTCCCTGGTGTTCTCGCGTGTTCCGTTGTGCTCCCCGGCCACCGGGGCGAGGGACTAGGGGTTTCCTCGCGGGCCCGTGATGACACTGGGCTGGGGGAGCCCCGGACCGCCATCACACGCGGCCACCCCATGGGGCCGCCGGCCGCCGTTTCCCGAGTGGGGGGAAACGGCCGGTCGGGCCCCGGTCGGCGGCCCCGGCGCCTCCCCGGCCGCGTATGTCCGGTGGGTTCGGTCGCGACGAATCCCTCCCCTGCCTGTGCGGAATGCCTGCCGCCAGCGTCGAGACGGGTTGAGTGAGATGGACAACGAACAGAAGCTCAGGGACTATCTCAAGCGGGCGAGCGCCGATCTGCGGCGGACCCGCCGCCGGCTGGGCGAGCTGGAGGCCGCCGCACAGGAGCCGATCGCCATCGTCGGCATGAGCTGCCGCTACCCGGGCGGGGTGAACGGCCCGGAGGACCTGTGGCGCATGGTCGAGTCCGGTGTCGACGGCATCACCGCCGGGCCGACCGACCGGGGCTGGGACCTCGGTGAGCCGGGCACGACGGCCGTCCGCGGCGGATTCCTGCACCAGGCCGCCGAGTTCGACGCCGACTTCTTCGGCATCTCACCGCGCGAGGCGCTGGCGATGGACCCGCAGCAGCGGGTGCTGCTGGAGGCGGCCTGGGAGGCGTTCGAGCGGGCCGGGATCGAACCGGGCACCCTCCGTGGCAGCCGCACCGGCATGTTCGTGGGCGCGATGGCGCAGGACTACCGGGTGGGTCCGGCCGACGGGGTGGAGGGCTTCCAGCTCACCGGCAACACCACGAGTGTCATGTCCGGAAGGCTCTCCTACACCTTCGGTGTCATCGGGCCGGCCGTCACCGTGGACACCGCGTGCTCGTCGTCGCTGGTGGCCCTGCACCTGGCCACCCAGTCGCTGCGCGCGGGGGAGTGCTCGCTGGCGCTCGCGGGCGGCATCACCATCATGTCGAGCCCCGCCACCTTCGTCGAGTTCGGCCGCCAGGGCGGTCTGTCGGCCGACGGCCGCTGCCGTTCGTTCGCCGACTCCGCGGACGGCACCGGCTGGGCCGAGGGCGTCGGCGTGCTCGTCCTGGAACGGCTGTCGGACGCCCGGCGCAACGGACACGAGGTGCTGGCGGTGGTGCGGGGCACCGCCGTCAACCAGGACGGCGCCTCCAACGGCCTGACCGCGCCCAACGGCCCCTCGCAGCAGCGGGTGATCGAGCAGGCGCTGATCAACGCCCGGCTGTCCGCCGACCAGATCGACGCGGTGGAGGCGCACGGCACCGGTACGACGCTGGGTGACCCCGTCGAGGCCCAGGCCCTGCTGGCCACCTACGGGCAGGGCCGCGGCGACCGGGGCCCGCTGCTGCTCGGGTCGGTGAAGTCGAACCTCGGCCACACCCAGGCCGCGGCCGGGGTCGCGGGCATCATCAAGATGGTCATGGCGATGCGGCACGGAGTGCTGCCGCGCACCCTGCACATCGACCGCCCCTCGACCCATGTGGACTGGGAGTCGGGCGCCGTGGAACTGCTGACCGAGCCGACCGCCTGGCCGGTCACCGGCGAGCCGCGCCGGGCCGGGGTCTCCTCGTTCGGCATCAGCGGCACCAACGCCCACACCATCATCGAACAGGCCCCCGCCGAGGCGCCGGCCGAGGACGAGCCGACCGGGTC
Organism: Streptomyces sp. NPDC007917; assembly: GCF_042959105.1. NCBI lineage: Bacteria > Bacillati > Actinomycetota > Actinomycetes > Kitasatosporales > Streptomycetaceae > Streptomyces > Streptomyces sp. NPDC007917. The sequence goes on along the minus strand of NZ_JBIBKK010000018.1, from coordinate 51,823 downwards.
CGGTGGCACCGCGACCGGGCCCGATCCTGACACCGACCCGGACACCGACCCCGCGAGGGCGCCCGAGCCCGCCGTGACGCTCGACCCGGGCGTGGTGCCGCTGCCGGTGTCGGGCCGGACCCCCGAGGCGCTGCGGGAGCAGGCCGCCCGGCTCCACGCCCACCTGGCCGCCCGTCCCGGGCTCGGCCTCGCCGACCTCGCCTTCTCACTGGCCACCACCCGGGCGGGCTTCGAACACCGCGCCGTCGTCACCGCGGGCGACCGCGCCACCGCGGCCGCCGCGCTGTCCGCGCTGGCCTCGGGCGATTCCCCCGCCGGCCTGGTCAGGGGCACCGCGCGAACCACACGCAAGCTGGCGTTCCTGTTCGCCGGGCAGGGCAGCCAGCGGCTGGGCATGGGGCGCGACCTGGCGGAGCGCTTCCCGGTGTTCGCCCAGGCCCTGGACGCCACCATCGCCGCCCTGGACACCTGGCTCGACCGCCCGCTGCGCGACGTCCTCTTCGCCGCCGAGGGCACCCCGGAAGCCGCCCTGCTGGACCGCACCGCATACGCCCAGCCCGCGCTGTTCGCCGTCGAAGTCGCCCTGTTCCGGCTGGTCGAGTCCTGGGGCATCACCCCCGACTTCCTGGCCGGACACTCCATCGGGGAGATCGCGGCCGCCCACGCGGCGGAGGTCTTCTCGCTCGCCGACGCGGCGCGACTGGTCGTCGCGCGCGGCCGGCTGATGGAGGAGCTGCCGGCCGGCGGGGCGATGGCGTCCGTACAGGCCACCGAGTCCGAAGTGGCTCCGCTGCTGATCGGGCGCGCCGACCACGTCTCCATCGCGGCGGTCAACGGCCCCTCGGCCGTCGTGGTGGCGGGCGACGAGGACGCGGTGGCCGAGGTCGAGGCGCACTTCGCGGCCGAGGGCCGCAAGACCAAGCGGCTACGGGTCAGCCACGCCTTCCACTCGCCCCGCATGGAGCCGATGCTCGCGGAGTTCCGCGCCGTGGTCGCCGGGCTGTCGCCGCAGGCGCCGGTCGTGCCGGTCGTATCGAATCTGACCGGTGCCCAGGCGACCGTGCGGGAGCTGACGTCCGCCGACTACTGGGTGGACCACGTACGCCAGGCGGTGCGGTTCGCCGACGGCGTCGGCTGGCTGCACGGACACGGCGTCGACACCTACCTGGAACTGGGCCCCGACGGCGTCCTGTCCGCGCTGACCCGGACCTGCCTCGAACACGCCGCCACCGACGAGGACACCGACGAGGACACGGGCCGGGACACCGGCGGGCACAGGGGTGGGCACCCGGACGGGGACACCGGCGGGGACATGGGCGGGCCCGGCGCCGCCCTACCGCTGCTGCGGCCGGGCCGCCCCGAGCCGGTGGCCCTCGCCACCGCGCTGGCCGGGCTGTACGTACGCGGCGTTCCGGTCGACTGGGACCGCTACTTCGCCGGGACCGGCGTCCGCCGGGTGGACCTGCCGACCTACCCGTTCCAGCGCCGGCGGTACTGGCCCAAGGGCCCCCTGACCCCGGCGGGCGACATGCGGGCCGCGGGCATGGGCGCCGCGCACCACCCCCTGCTGGCCGCCGCCGTGTCCCTGGCGGACTCCGACGGCTTCCTGCTCACCGGCCGGCTCTCCCTGCGGACCCATCCCTGGCTGGCCGACCACGCCGTGCGCGGCACCGTCATCCTGCCGGCGACGGCCTTCCTGGAGCTGGCCATCCGCGCGGGGGACGAGGTCGGCTGCGACCGGGTCGAGGACCTCACCCTCGCCGCGCCGCTGGCCCTGCCCGAACACGGTGGCGTCCAGGTGCAGATGTGGGTCGGCGGGCCGGACGAGTCCGGCCGGCGGACCCTCAACCTCTACTCCCGGCCCGACGGCGAGGGCACCGACGAACTGCCGTGGACCCGGCATGCGACCGGCGCGCTCACCACCGGCGGGCGCGCGATCGCCTTCGACGCCGCCCAGTGGCCGCCGGCCGACGCGCAACCCCTCGCCCTGGACGGCCTCTACGACCGGCTGGCGCAGGACGGCCTCGACTACGGGCCGCTCTTCCAGGGGCTGCGCGCCGCCTGGACACGCGGTGAGGACACGTTCGCCGAGGTGGCGCTCGAGCCTTCGGCTCAGGCCCCCGACGGCTCGTTCGGACTGCACCCCGCGCTGCTCGACGCCGCACTCCACGCGATGCTCGCCGACCCCGGCCGGGGCCCGGACCCCGACGGCCGGGGCGCCGCTCTGCCGTTCTCCTGGGAGGGCGTGTCCCTGCACGCGACCGGCGCGTCCGAGATACGGGTACGGATGTCCCGAGCCGACGACGGCAGTCTGGCGATCGCGGTCGCCGATCCCTCGGGTCAACCCGTCGCCTCCGTCGAGGCGCTGACGCTGCGCGCACTGCCGGCGGGCGGTCCCGGAGCCGGGGCCGCGGCCGGGCGGGACTCGCTGTTCCGCGTGGACTGGACGCCGCTGACCGCCTCGGCGACGGACGGGACACCGGACCTGGCCGCCTCCGGTCCCGTGGCGGTGCTCGGCCCGGATGTCCTGGGGCTCGCCGGGGCGCTGCGGGCCGCCGGCACCGAGGCGCGGGTCCACGACGATCCGGCGGCACTGGCCGACCCGGCCGTCCTGGCCGTCCTGGCCGACCCGGCCGTCCTGGCCGGGCCGGACGCACCATCGCCCGGTACGGTGCTGGTCCCGGTCCTCGGCGACACCGCCGAGGAGATGGCCGACGAGGTCCGCACGCTGACGTCACGGGCGCTGGACCTGCTGCGCGCCCGGTCGGCCGAGGAGGGGCCCGCGGACACCCGGCTGGTCTTCGTGACCCGCGGGGCGGTGGCCGCCGACCGCGGAGAAGCCGCGTCAGGGGCATCTCGCGACGAAGGCGCGGGCGCGCCTGTCGACCTCGCCGCGGCGGCCGTCTGGGGCCTGGTGCGCTCCGCGCAGGCCGAGGCGCCCGGCCGGTTCGCCCTGGTGGACCTGGACCCCGAGGACTCCTCGGCCGTCCTTCCCCTGCGGGCGCTGACGACCGACGAGCCCCAACTGGCCGTCCGCCGGGGCACCGTGCTGGCGCCACGGCTCGCCCGGGTCACCACCCCCGTGCCGGACGCCCCGGCGGCCACGGACACGGCGGAAACGGGGAACGCGGCGGACACGCGAAACACGACGGATCCGGCGTCCGCCTGGGACACCGACGGCACGGTCCTGATCACCGGCGGCACCGGCGGGCTGGGCGCCCTGGTCGCCCGGCATCTGGCCACCGAGCGCGGCGTACGCCATCTGCTGCTGCTCAGCCGCCGCGGCGGCGCGGCCGAGGGCGCCGCCGACCTGGTCGCCGACCTCGCCGGCCACGGGGCGGAAGCGACCGTCGTGGCCTGCGACGCGGCCGACCCCGCCGCACTGGCCGCCGTACTGGCGCGGATCCCCGCCGAGCATCCCCTGACCGCGGTCGTCCACGCGGCCGGAGTGCTCGACGACGGCATGATCGGCTCGCTGACGGCCGAGCGCATGGACACCGTGCTGCGGCCCAAGGTCGACGCGGCCTTGGCCCTGCACCGGGCGACCGACGGGCTCGACCTGACCGCGTTCATCGTCTTCTCGTCGCTGGCCGGCACCGTCGGCACCGCCGGGCAGGGCAACTACGCGGCGGCCAACGCCTTCCTGGACGCGCTCGTCCGCCACCGGAGGTCCCAGGGCCAGCCGGCCCAGTCCCTGGCCTGGGGGCCCTGGGCCCTCGCGGACGGGATGACCGGCTCCCTCACCGAGGCGGACCTGCGGCGGCTGGCCCGGATGGGCACCCCCGCCCTCTCGCCCGAACAGGGCCTCGCCCTGTTCGACACCGCGGTCTCGCACGGCCACCCCGCCCTGCTGCCGGTACGGCTCGACCTGGCGGCGCTGCGCGCCTCCGCCGACGTACCGCATCTGCTGCGCGGGCTGATCCGCAAGACCCACCGCCGGGCGGTGGTGGCGGGCTCGGGGACCGCCTCGGGGCTGGCACAGCGGCTCGCCGGGCTGGACGGCGACCAGCGCACCCGGACCCTGGTGGACCTGGTCCGGGCCCAGGTCGCCGCCGTACTCGGCCACGCGGGTCCCGAGGCCGTGGACCCGGACCGCCCCTTCCAGGACCTGGGGTTCGACTCGCTGACCGCGGTCGAACTGCGCAACCGGCTGAGCGCCGCCACCGGGCTGCGCACCTCGGCCACCGCCGTCTTCGACTACCCCACGGTCACCGCGCTGGCCGGCCATGTGCTCGACGTATTCGACGAACTCCTCGGCAGCCGTGCCGCGGCAGCCCCCGACCCGGCACGGCCGAAACCCGTCACGGCTGACGAGGACCCCGTCGTGATCGTGGGGATGGGCTGCCGCTACCCGGGCGGCGTCAGCTCGCCCGAGGACCTGTGGCGGCTGGTCAGCGAGGGCACCGACGCGATCTCCGGGCTCCCCGCCAACCGCGGCTGGGACCTGGAGACGCTCTACGACCCGGACCCCGACCACCACGGCACCACCTACACCCGCGGCGGCGGATTCCTCCACGACGCGGGCGAGTTCGACGCCGCCTTCTTCAACATGAGCCCGCGCGAGGCGCTGGCCACCGACACCCAGCAACGGCTGCTGCTGGAGACCTCCTGGGAGGCGGTCGAACGGGCCGGGATCGACCCGGTGTCGCTGCGCTCCAGCCGGACCGGCGTGTTCACCGGAGTGATGTACAACGACTACGGCACCGTGCTCGCGGGCGGCGGCGACTTCGAGGGCTTCCTGGGCAGCGGGACGTCCCCGAGCGTGGCCTCGGGCCGGGTGTCGTACACGCTGGGCCTGGAGGGCCCGGCGGTGACCGTGGACACCGCGTGCTCGTCCTCGCTGGTGGCCATGCACCTGGCGGCGCAGGCGCTGCGGGAAGGCGAATGCTCGCTCGCGCTCGCCGGCGGCGTCACGGTGATGTCGACACCCGCGTCGTTGATCGAGTTCTCGCGGCAGCGGGGATTGTCGCCGGACGGGCGGTGCAAGGCGTTCGCGGAGTCGGCCGACGGGGTGGGCTGGTCCGAGGGCGTGGGCGTGGTGGTGCTCGAGCGGCTGTCGGACGCGCTCGCGGCCGGGCATGAGGTGCTGGCCGTGGTGCGGGGCTCGGCGGTCAACCAGGACGGCGCCTCCAACGGCCTGACGGCGCCGAACGGTCCGTCGCAGCAGCGGGTGATCCGCCAGGCCCTGGCGAGCGCCGGTCTGGCGCCCTCGGACGTGGACGCCGTGGAGGCACATGGCACGGGCACCACGCTGGGCGATCCGATCGAGGCGCAGGCGTTGTTGGCCACGTACGGGCAGGACCGTGAGCTGCCGTTGTTGTTGGGGTCGGTGAAGTCGAACATCGGTCATACGCAGGCGGCGGCTGGTGTGGCGGGTGTGATCAAGATGGTGATGGCGATGCGGCACGGTGTGCTTCCGGGCACGCTGCATGTGGACGCGCCGTCGTCGCATGTGGACTGGGAGTCGGGCGCGGTCGAGCTGCTGACCGAACCGGTGGAGTGGCCCTCGACGGGCCGGGTGCGCCGGGCGGGTGTGTCCTCGTTCGGGATCAGCGGCACCAACGCCCACCTGATCGTCGAACAGCCCGCGCCGTCGACCCCCGAGCCCGAGGAGGACGCACCCCGGGACGGCGGCCGCGGCTCCTTCGTCTGGCTGCTCTCCGGCCGTGGCCACGCGGCGCTGCGGGCCCAGGCCGCCCGCCTGGCGGCCCGCGTGGACGCCGACCCCGGGCTGGACGCCGCCGACGTCGCGCTCTCGCTCGCCACCTCCCGCTCGGCCTTCGAGCGGCGCGCCGCCGTGGTCGCGCCCGACCGCCCAGGGCTGCTGCGCGCGCTGACCGCGCTCGCCGAGGGCCGCCCCGACCCCGCCGTGATCGAGGGCGAGGCGGGAGGCACGGACAAGCTGGCGCTGCTCTTCTCCGGCCAGGGCAGTCAGCGGGCCCGGGCGGGCCGGGAGCTGTACGCGGGGCACCCGGCGTTCGCGCGGGCGCTGGACGAGGTCTGCGCCCAGCTGGACCCGTACCTGGACCGCCCCCTGCGCGAGGTGCTGTTCGCCGACGAGGACACGCCCGAGGCCGAGCTGCTGGACCGGACCGGCTGGACACAACCCGCGCTGTTCGCCGTCGAGGTGGCGCTCTTCAGGCTCATGCTCTCGTGGGGTGTCCGGCCCGACTACGTCGCCGGCCACTCGATCGGCGAGCTGGCGGCGGCCCACGCCGCCGGTGTGCTGTCCCTCCAGGACGCCTGCGCCCTGGTGGCCGCGCGGGCCCGGCTGATGCAGGCCCTGCCCGCCGGCGGGGCGATGGTGTCCGTACAGGCCACCGAGGACGAAGTGGCACCGCTGCTGGCCGGCCGGGAGCACGAGCTCGCGGTCGCCGCCGTGAACGGTCCGTCCGCGCTGGTCCTCTCCGGTGACGAGGACGCGGTTGCCGAGGTCGCGGCGCACTTCCGCGACCTGGGCCGTAAGACGCGGCGGCTCAACGTCAGCCACGCCTTCCACTCGCCCCGCATGGACGCCATGCTCGACGGTTTCCGCGAGGTGGCACAGGGCCTTTCCTACGCGGCGCCGACCATCCCGATCGTGTCGAACGTGACCGGCGGGCTCGTCACCGAGGAGCGGATCTGCTCCCCGGACTACTGGGTGGAACACGTCCGCGGGACGGTCCGCTTCGCCGACGGCGTGCGCACCCTGCGCGACGCGGGCGCGACCACCTTCCTCGAACTCGGCCCGGACGGCGTCCTGTCCGCGATGGCCGAGGACACCCTCGGCGAGGAGCCCACGGCCGAGGCGGTGCCCGCGCTGCGGGCCGACCGAGCCGAGGACCTGACCGTCGCGGCGGCCCTGGCCAAACTGCACGTCCGCGGGGTGCGCGTGGACTGGCCCGGGTACTTCGGCGGCTACCGGGCACGACGTGTCGATCTGCCGACGTACGCCTTCCAGCACGACTTCTACTGGCCCGAGCCCGCCCCCGCCGCCCGCACGGGCCCGGAGGCGGTCACGGATCCGGCGGACGAGCGGCTGTGGAGCGCGGTCGAGCGCAGGGACGCCGCGGAACTGGCCACCGTGCTGGGGCTGGAGGACGAACATCACGCGTCGCTCTACGCGCTGCTGCCCGCGCTCTCCTCCTGGCGCCGGAACAGGCATGAGAAGGCCGTGCTGGACTCCTGGCGGTACCAGGTGGAGTGGCAGCCGCTGCGGATGCCCACGGCACCGGTGCCGGCCGGCACCTGGCTGCTCGTCACCGCGGCCGGCGCGTCCCCCGATCCGTTCGAGGACGAGGTCGTGGGCGCGCTGCGCGGGCACGGCGCCCGCGTCCACCGGGTGGTTCTGGACGACGCGTGCGCCGACCGCGCCGTCCTGGCCGCACGGCTGCGGGACATTCAGGCAGATGTTCAGGCAGATGTTCAGGCAGATGATCAGGGAGATGGTCAGGGGGACACTGAGGCAGACGCCCCGGGAGCGGACGACCGCGCCGCCGGCGGAGTGCGCCTCGACGAGGTGTCCGGGGTGCTCTCGCTGCTGGCCGTCGCCGAGCGACCCGCCCCCGCTCATCCGGCCCTGCCCGCCGGTCTGGCGCTCACCGTCGCCCTGGTGCAGGCGCTCGGAGACCTCGGCGTCACCGCCCCGCTGTGGAACGCCACACGAGGCGCCGTGTCCACCGGGCCGGCCGACCCGGTCACCAGCCCGCTCCAGGCGGCCGTCTGGGGCCTGGGACGGGCCGCCGCCCTGGAACACCCCGGGCGGTGGGGCGGACTGGTCGACCTTCCCCAGGTGCTCGACCGGCCCGCGGCCCAGCGGCTCGTGAGCGTGCTGGCCGGATCCACCGCGCCCGCCCCCGCCCACCACGACGAGGACCAGGTGGCGATCCGCGCCACCGGAGTGTCCGCCCGCCGGCTGGCCCACCGTACGGTGGACGACCTGCCCGCCCCCCGCGACCTCACCGCGCGCGGCACCGTCCTGGTCACCGGCGGCACCGGCGCCCTGGGGGCCGAGGTCGCCCGGTGGCTGGCGCGCGCCGGAGCAGAGCACCTGGTGCTGACCAGCCGCCGGGGCGCACAGGCCCCAGGCGCCGATGAACTGCGCGCGGAACTCGAGGCCCTGGGGGCCGGGGTGCGCATCGTGGCCTGCGACGCCGCCGACCGGGACGCGCTGGCCGCCGCCCTCGCGGACATTCCCGCCGACTGCCCGCTCACCGGGGTCGTGCACACCGCGGGCGTCGCCTCCGCCGCACCACTGGAGGCAATGGCGCCCGAGGAGTTCGAGGAGGCGGTCGCGGCGAAACTGGCCGGGGCCACCCACCTCGACGCCCTGCTGGGCGACCGTGACCTGGATCTGTTCGTGCTGTTCGGCTCCATCGCGGGCGTATGGGGAAGCGGCGGCCAGAGCGCCTACGGCGCCGCCAACGCCTACCTGGACGCGCTGGCGGAACACCGCCGCGCCCGGGGACTCGCGGCCACCTCCGTGGCCTTCGGCCCGTGGGCCGAGTCCGGAATGGCCACCCACGACGCGATGGCGGACGGCCTCAAACGGCGCGGCCTGCGGTTCCTCGCACCCGAGCGGGCCATGGCCGAACTGCGCCGGGCCGTGGTGCACGGCGACACCACCGTGACCGTCGCCGACGTCGACTGGGACCGGTACCTCCCCGTCTTCACCTCCGTACGGCCGAGCCCGCTGCTCGGCGACCTGCCCGAGGCCCGGGAACAGGCGCGGGCACAGGCGGGCGAGCGGTCCGCGCCCGAGGCCGCGGACGGCGCGTCCGAGCTGGCCCGGCGGCTGCGCGGGCGCACCGAGGCCGAGCAGGAGCGGCTGCTGACGAGCCTGGTCCGCGCCGAGGCGGCCGCCGTGCTCGGACACGCCTCCGCCGACGGCGTCCCCGAGGAGCGCGCCTTCCGCGACCTGGGCTTCGACTCGCTGACCGCGGTGGAACTGCGCAAGCGCCTGGTCACCCTGACCGGACTGAACCTGCCGAGCACCGCGGCCTTCGACTACCCGAGCCCCCAGGCCCTGGCCCGCCATCTGCGCACGCTGATCCTCGGCACCGGGGCGGTCGGCAGCGGGCCCGTGGCGCTCTCCTCGGCCCACGACGACGAGCCGATCGCCATCATCGGGATGAGCTGCCGCTTCCCCGGCGGCGTACGCTCCCCCGAGGAGCTGTGGCGGCTCGTGACCGACGGAACCGACGCCATCTCCGAGTTCCCCGCCGACCGCGGCTGGGACACCGCCGCGCTGTACGACCCCGACCCCGACCGGGCGGGCAGGACCTACTCGACACTGGGCGGCTTCCTGCATGAGGCGGGCGAGTTCGACCCGGCGTTCTTCGGGATCTCGCCGCGTGAGGCGCTGTCCATGGACCCGCAGCAGCGGCTGCTGCTGGAGACGGCCTGGGAGAGTTTCGAACGGGCGGGCATCGACCCTCGGTCGCTGCGCTCCAGCCTCACCGGCACCTTCATCGGATCGACCTTCCAGGACTACGGCACCGGGGTCGCGGACGGCACCGAGGGCCACATGGTCACCGGCAGCAGCCCCAGCGTGCTCTCCGGACGGCTGTCCTACGTGTTCGGCCTCGAAGGCCCCGCCGTCACTGTGGACACCGCCTGTTCGTCGTCGCTGGTGGCCCTGCACCTGGCCTGCCGGTCGCTGCGCGAGGGGGAGAGCTCGCTCGCCCTGGTGGGCGGCGCCACCGTGATGGCCACGCCCGCCTCGTACCTCGCCTTCAGCCGCCAGCGGGCGCTGGCCGCGGACGGCCGGTGCAAGGCCTTCTCTGACGCCGCCGACGGCATGACCCTGGCCGAGGGCGTCGGCGTCCTGCTGGTCGAACGGCTCTCCGACGCCCGGCGCCACGGCCACCCGGTGCTCGCGCTGGTCCGCGGCTCGGCGGTCAACCAGGACGGCGCCTCCAACGGCCTCACCGCCCCGAACGGACCGTCCCAGCAGCGGGTCATCCGACAGGCCCTGGCCAACGCACGCCTGTCGGCGGGCGACGTGGACGCCGTCGACGCGCACGGCACCGGCACATCGCTGGGCGACCCGATCGAGGTCCAGGCGCTGCAGGCGGTCTACGGCGAGGACCGCGCCCCGGACCGGCCGCTGCTGCTGGGCTCGGTGAAGTCCAACATCGGGCACACCCAGTCCGCGGCAGGTGTGGCAAGCGTGATCAAGATGGTCATGGCGATGCGCCACGGGCTGCTGCCGAAAACCCTCCACGTCGAGCAACCGTCATCGCATATCGACTGGTCGCCGGGCACGGTGGCGCTGCTGTCCGACCCCGCCGCATGGCCGGACACCGGCGCACCGCGCCGCTGTGCCGTCTCCTCGTTCGGCGTGAGCGGCACCAACGCACACGCGGTGCTCGAGCAGGCGCCCGAAACCCCGCCGCGTGCCCATGCCGAGGAGCCGGAGCAGCACGCGGGGGCCCTCCCGTGGGTGCTGTCCGCCTGCGGCGCCGCCGCGCTGCGCGAGCAGGCCGCCAACCTGCTCTCCCACCTGGAAGGCCGGCCCGGGACCACACCGGCCGACATCGCGTACTCGCTGGTCACCTCGCGGTCGCTGTTCGAACACCGGGCCGTGGTCATCGGCGAACGCACCGAGGACTTCCGGCGGGAACTGGAGGCGCTGTCGAGGGGCACCTCGTCGGCCGCGGTGGTTCGGGGTGTGGCCGATGTCGAGGGGAAGTCGGTGTTCGTCTTCCCGGGGCAGGGTTCGCAGTGGGTGGGGATGGGTGCCCGGCTGCTGGAGGAGTCCCCGGTGTTCGCGGAGCGGCTGGCCGAATGCGCTGCCGCTCTTGCGCCGTTTATCGACTGGTCGTTGATGGATGTGGTGCGGCAGGCGCCGGGTGCTGCGTCGTTGGAGCGGGTGGATGTGGTGCAGCCGGTGTCGTGGGCGGTGATGGTGTCGCTCGCGGCGGTGTGGCGTTCGTGCGGTGTGGAGCCGGACGCGGTGGTGGGTCACTCCCAGGGTGAGATCGCGGCGGCGTGTGTGTCGGGTGCGTTGTCGTTGGAGGATGGCGCGCGGGTGGTGGCGCTGCGCAGTCAGGCCATCGCGCGGCGGCTTGCGGGGGCAGGTGGTATGGCGTCGGTGCCGCTGCCGGTCGCTGAGGTGGAGGCGCGGCTGGAGCGGTGGGATGGCCGGGTGTCGGTCGCCGCCGTGAACGGGCCCCGGTCGGTGGTGGTCTCGGGTGATCGGGAGGCGTTGGACGGGCTGATCGAGGAGTGGAGCGGCGAGGAGGTCCGTATCCGGCGGATCGCCGTGGACTACGCCTCCCACTCCGCCCATGTCGAGGAGATCCGCGAGGAGCTGCTGGAGCGGCTGGCGCCGGTGCGTCCGCGCGCGGCAGAGGTGCCGTTCTTCTCCACGGTGACCGGTGACTGGCTCGACACCACGGGCATGGACGCGGACTACTGGTACCGCAATCTGCGGCAGACGGTGGGCTTCGAACCGGCCATCCGCGCCCTCCTGGCGCAGGAGCACCGGGGGTTCATCGAGGTCAGCGCCCACCCCGTCCTCGCCGTCGGGGTCCAGGAGACGGTGGACGACACCGCGTGCCAGGCCGTCGTCTGCGGCACGTTGCGCCGCGACCACGGCGGTCTCGACCGGTTCCTCACCTCGCTGGCCCAGGTGTTCGTACGCGGTGTGCCGGTCGACTGGGCGAGCGTGTTCGCGGACCTCGACGCCCATTGTGTGGAGCTGCCCACCTACGCGTTCCAGCGGGAGCACTTCTGGGCCCTGCCCGCCGGGGCGGATCCGGACGGCCGGGCGGACCCGGAGGACACCCGTTTCTGGAGCGCGGTCGAGCGGCAGGACATCGCCTCCCTGACCTCCGCCCTGCACATCGACGAGACCTCGCTGGCCGCGGTGTTGCCCGCGCTGTCGTCCTGGCGCCGGCGGCGCCAGGACCGGGCCACGGTGGACGGCTGGCGCTACCGGGTCGCCTGGCGCCCGCTGCGCGGCGTCCCCACCGCGTCCCTGTCCGGCACCTGGCTGGTCGTCACCGCCGAGGGCACGTCCGACGCCGCCGCCGACGCCGTGACCGCCGCGCTCGGCGAGCACGGCGCGGCCGTACGCCGGCTGGCGCTGGACGAATCCTGCGCCGACCGTGCCGTGCTGGCGGCCCGCCTCGACGGTGTCACGTCGCCTCCTGAGGAGGGCTCCACGGGTCTCGCCGGGGTCGTCTCCCTGCTCGCCACCGCCGAGGAACCGCACAGCCACCACCCCGAGCTGGCCGTCGGCCTCGCCCTGACCGTGGCCCTCGTCCAGGCCCTCGGCGACACCGGCATCGAGGCGCCTCTGTGGTGTCTCACCCGGGGCGCGGTGTCCACCGGGCGCTCCGACCGTGTGGTGAGCCCCGTCCAGGCGCAGGTGCTCGGCGTCGGCTGGACGGCCGCGCTCGAACACCCCGACCGCTGGGGCGGCCTGGTCGATCTGCCCGAGACCTTCGACCAGCGTGCCGCTCAGCGGCTGGCAGCTGTCCTCGCGGGGTCCACCGGCGAGGACCAGCTCGCGATCCGGGCCTCCGGTGTGCTCGCCCGGCGTGTCGTACGAGCGCCCGCGGGCGACACCGAACCGGACAGCACCTGGACCCCGCGCGGGACCACGCTGATCACCGGCGGCACCGGGACACTGGCGCCGCATCTGGCCCGCTGGCTGGCCGGGCAGGGTGCCGAGCACATCGTGCTGACCAGCAGGCGGGGCATGGCCGCGCCCGGCGCGCCCGCGCTCGTGGCCGAACTGGCCGAGCTGGGCGCCGAGGCCGAGGTCGTGGCGTGCGACGTCACGGACCGCGCGGCGCTCGCCGCCCTGCTGGCGCGGCTCACGTCCGACGGCCGTACGGTCCGTACCGCCGTGCACACGGCCGCGACCATCGCGCTGCACAGCCTGGACGAGACCACCATGGCCGAGTTCGCCGAGGTCATCAGCGCCAAGGTGGCCGGCGCCCGGCATCTGGACGAACTGCTCGACGGCGACGAACTCGACGCGCTCGTCCTGTACTCGTCCACGGCCGGGACCTGGGGCAGCGGACGGCACGCGGCCTATGTGGCGGGCAACGCCTTCCTCGGCGCGCTCGCCGACCACCGCCGCGCCCGGGGGCTGCCCGCCACCTCGCTGGCCTGGGGCATCTGGTCCGACGACACCCGGCTGGGCCGGGTCGACCCGGAGCAGATCCGCCGCAGCGGCCTGGTCTTCATGGACCCCGAACCGGCCCTGGCCGGGCTGCGGCAGGCCCTGGACGACGACGAGACCGCGCTGGTCGTCGCCGACGTCGACTGGGAGCGCTACTACCCGGTCTTCACCTCGGTGCGGCCGACGCGCCTGTTCGACGAGGTGCCCGAGGTACGGCGGCGGGCGGAGGCCGCCGAGCCGGCCGGTGGCGCCGGCGGTGAGTTCGCCACGAGGCTGCTGTCCCTGCCCGGCGCCGAGCGGGACCGGCTGCTGCTGGAGCTGGTCCGTACCGAGGCGGCCGCGGTCCTGGGACACGGCTCGCCGGAGGCGCTGACGGAGGAACGGGCCTTCCGTGACATCGGGTTCGACTCGCTGACCGCGGTGGACCTGCGCAACCGGCTCGCCACCGCCACCGGCCTGACGCTGCCGACCACCCTGGTCTTCGACCACCCGAGCCCGGCCGCCCTGGCCGCGTATCTGCGGGTCCTGATCGCCGCCGACCAGGACGGTCCGGGGGACGCCCCGGCCGGGTCCGCGCCCGCCCCCGCAGCGGCCGCCGACGACGAGCCCATCGCCATCATCGGCATGAGCTGCCGTTACCCGGGAGGCGTGGCCTCCCCCGAGGAGCTGTGGGACCTGGTCGTCGGCGCGGGGGACGCCATCACCGGTTTCCCGGCGGACCGCGGCTGGGACGCCGACGCCCTCTACGATCCGGACCCGGACCGCAAGGGCAGGACGTACTCCACTCAGGGCGGCTTCCTGCACGACGTGGCCGACTTCGACGCCGCGTTCTTCGGGATCTCCCCGCGCGAGGCCGTGGCGATGGACCCCCAGCAGCGGCTGCTGCTGGAGACCGCCTGGGAGGCGTTCGAACGCGCCGGCGTCGACCCGGCCACGCTGCGCGGCAGCAGCACCGGGACGTTCATCGGCGCCAGCTACCAGGACTACACCACGGGTGTGCGGGGAGCGGCCGAGGGCTCCGAGGGCCATATGATCACCGGCACCCTGTCCAGTGTGCTGTCGGGCCGGGTGTCCTATGTGTTCGGGCTCGAGGGCCCCGCGGTCACCCTCGACACGGCGTGCTCGTCCTCGCTGGTGGCGCTGCACCTGGCCTGCCAGTCGCTGCGTGACGGGGAGAGCTCCCTCGCCCTGGCGGGCGGCGTCAGCGTCATGGCCACTCCCAGTGCGTTCGTGGGCTTCAGCAGGCAGCGGGCGATGGCCGCCGACGGCCGCTGCAAGGCGTACTCGGACACGGCCGACGGCATGAGTCTGGCCGAGGGCGTCGGACTCGTGCTGATCGAGCGGCTGTCCGACGCGCGGCGCAACGGCCACCCGGTGCTCGCCCTGGTCCGCGGCTCCGCGATCAACCAGGACGGCGCGTCGAACGGGCTGACCGCCCCCAACGGCCCGGCGCAACAGCGGGTGATCCGGCAGGCCCTGGCCAACGCCCGGCTGACCGCGGGGGAGGTCGACGCGGTCGAGGGCCATGGCACGGGCACCGCGCTCGGCGACCCGATCGAGGCCCAGGCGCTGCTGGCCACCTACGGGCAGGGCCGCGAACACCCGCTGCTGCTCGGTTCGGTGAAGTCCAACATCGGCCACACCCAGATGGCCTCCGGCGTGGCCGGTGTGATCAAGATGGTCATGGCGATGCGCCGGGGACTGCTGCCGCCCACCCTCCACGTCGACCAGCCGTCCTCCCATGTGGACTGGGCGGCCGGCGCCATCGAGCTGCTGACCGAACCGGCCGAGTGGCCCGCCACCGGGCGCCCCAGGCGGGCGGCCGTCTCCTCCTTCGGCCTCAGCGGCACCAACGCCCACACCGTGCTCGAACAGGCACCCACGGCGGCGGACCCAGCGGAGCCTGCCGAGGAGCACACCCCCGGCACCCCGGTGCCCGTCACCCTGTCCGCCCGCGACGACGAGGCCCTGCGCGCCCAGGCGGCCCGGCTGCTGTCGCTGCTGGAGACGCGGCCCGAACCGCGCCTGAAGGACGTGGCCTTCTCCCTGGCCACCACCCGCTCCGCACTGGAGCGGCGCGCCACGGTCGTGGCGGCGGACCGGGCGGAGCTGCTGAGCGGTCTCTCCGCACTGCGCGACGGAGCCCCGCACGGCGCCCTCGTCCAGGGAGGCGCGGCCGGCGGCCGGACCGCCTTCCTCTTCTCGGGCCAGGGCAGCCAGCGGGCCGGGACTGGCCGGGAGCTGTACGCGGCCTTCCCGGTGTTCGCCGAGGCCCTGGACGAGATCTGCGCGCATCTGGACGGCCACCTCGAACGGCCGCTGCGCGACGTGCTGTTCGCCGAGGAGGGCTCGGTGGAAGCGGGGCTCGTGGACCGTACGGGCTGGACACAGCCCGCCCTGTTCGCCGTCGAGGTGGCGCTGTACCGCCTGGTGGAATCCTGGGGCATCACGGCGGACTACCTGGCGGGTCATTCGATCGGTGAGATCGCCGCCGCTCATGTGGCGGGGGTGCTGTCGCAGGCCGACGCGTGCACGCTGGTGGCGGCACGGGCCCGGCTGATGCAGGAGCTGCCCGCGGGCGGGTGCATGGTGGCGATCGAGGCGGCGGAGGACGAGGTCGTCCCCCGACTGGACGCAGCGGTGTCGATCGCGGCGGTGAACGGGCCGCGTGCGGTGGTGGTGGCCGGCGAGGAGTCCGCGGTCGAACGGGTCGCCGCACGGTTCGCGGAAGAGGGCCGCAGGACCCGGCGGCTGACCGTCAGCCACGCCTTCCACTCACCGCTGATGGAGCCGATGCTGGACGGGTTCCGGCAGGTCGCCGAGGGACTTTCGTACCAGGCCCCGCGCATCGCCCTGGTCTCGAACCTGACCGGAGGGCCGGCCTCGGCCCAGGAGGTGTGCTCGCCGGAGTACTGGGTGGAACATGTGCGCCGCACCGTGCGGTTCGCCGACGGGGTGCGGTGGCTGGCCGGGCAGGACGTCACCGCCTTCCTGGAACTGGGCCCCGACGGGGTGCTGACCTCGATGGCCCAGGAGAGCCTGGCCGACCGGCCGCGCACCGTGCTGCTTCCGGCGCTGCGCAAGGACCGTGCCGAGGTGTCCACGCTCGTCTCCGCGCTGGCGCGGCTGCACACCCACGGCGTCGGCGTGGACTGGAAGGCCTTCTTCGCCGGATCCGGCGCACACCGCATCGACCTGCCCACCTACGCGTTCCAGCGTCACCGCTTCTGGCCGGAGACCGCCGCCGGGGCGGACGGCGAGGGCGCGCCCGACGCGGCGCGGGCCGAGGACGCCGAGTTCTGGTCGGCCGTGGAGCGGGCCGACCTGGAGACCCTGGCCTCGACACTCGACCTGGACGACGGCGTCGTGACGGCGATGGTGCCCGCGCTGTCGACCTGGCGCAAACAGCGCCGCGACCGGTCCGCCACCGACAGCTGGCGCTACCGCGTCACCTGGAAGCCCCTCACCGGCAACGCCTCCCAGACGCCCGTGCTCTCGGGGCGCTGGCTGATCGTGGCACCGCCCGGCGCGGCCGAGGACACGTGGGCGCGTACGACTCTCGACGGCCTGGGCACGCCGACCGTACGGGTCGAGGCCGCGGACGGGGACCGGGCCACGCTGGCCGAGCTGCTGCGCCGGGCGGAAAGCGACCACCGGGCGGACAGCGAGGGCGCGGGGTTCACCGGCGTCCTGGCGCTGCCCGCGCACCACACGCCCGGCGACCAGGGCGATCCGGCCACCGCGGCGGCACGGGCCGCCACGGTGGTCCAGGCCCTGGGCGACGCGGGCATCGAGGCCCCGCTGTGGTGTCTCACCCGCGGCGTCGTGTCGATCGGCCGCTCCGAGCAGGTCCTCGATCCGGCGCAGGCCGCGGTGTGGGGGCTCGGCCGGGTGGCCGCGCTGGAACACCCGGAGCGCTGGGGCGGTCTCGTCGACCTGCCCGCGGAGCCCGACCCGCAGGCCGTACGCCGACTCGCCGGGGTGCTGGAGCGGGCCGGCGGCGAGGACCAGGTGGCGGTGCGCGCCTCCGGGGCCTACGGACGGCGGCTGACCCGCATCCCGGCCGAACCGGCCGTGGAACCGGGGGAGTTCACCCCGAGCGGCACCGTACTGATCACCGGCGGCACCGGTGCGCTCGGCGGGCACCTCGCCCGCTGGCTGGCCGCCGAGGGCGCCGCGCATCTGCTGCTCCTCAGCCGCCGGGGGCCACGGGCGCCGGGCGCGGACGAGCTCGTCCGGGAGCTGACCGAACTCGGCGCCCGCGTCACCGTCGAGGCCTGCGACGCCGCGGACCGCGACGCCCTGGCCGCCGTGCTGGACCGCATCCCCGCCGACACCCCGCTGACAGCCGTGATCCACACCGCCGGCGTCCTGGACGACGGGATGGTGGACGCCCTGACCCCGGACCGGTTCACCGCCGTGACGCGCGCGAAGGCGCAGGCCGCCCGCAACCTGGACGAGCTGACCGAGGACCGCGACCTCGCCGCCTTCGTCCTGTTCTCCTCGGTCGCCGGCACCCTGGGCGCACCCGGGCAGGGGAACTACGCCGCGGCCAACGCCTATCTGGACGCCCTGGCCCAGCGCCGCCGGGACCGCGGCCTGACCGCCACGTCCATCGCCTGGGGGCCGTGGGCCGAGGCCGGGATGGTGGCCGACGGCACGGCGCTTGAGGGCCGGGTCCGCCGGGGCGGCTACACGCCGATGCCCCCGCGGCTGGCCGTCGCCGCGCTCCGGCAGGCCCTCGCATGCGACGAGCGGGTGCTGACCGTCGCCGACATCGACTGGGACCGCTTCCTCGACGCGTTCGCCACGGCGCGGCCCGCGCCCCTGGTGGCGGACCTGCCGGAGGTACGGCGCGCCCGGGAGGCGGCCGACACCGGCCGTGGCGGCGCGCCGTCGGACGGGCAGGAGCTGAGCGGCCGGCTGACGGACCTGCCCGAGGCTCAGCGCGGCGCGTATGTGCTGGACCTGGTACGCGGCCGGGTGGCCGCCGTACTCGGACACGGAGACACCGCGGCCATCGCCCCCGACCAGGCCTTCCGGGACCTGGGCTTCGACTCGCTCACCACGGTCGAGTTGCGCAACGCGCTCTCCGCGGAGACCGGGCTGACCCTGCCGTCCTCCCTGATCTACGACTACCCCACGCCCCACGCGCTGGCCGACTTCCTGCTCACCGAAGTGCTCGGCACGGCGGCGGACACCGCCACGGACCCGTCGCCCGCGTCGGCGCCTTCCGGGGCCGACGACCCGATCGCCATCGTCGGCGTCAGCTGCCGGTTCCCCGGCGGCGTGGCGTCTCCCGAGGACCTGTGGCGGCTGCTCGCCGACGGCGGCGACGGCATCACACCGTTCCCCACCGACCGGGGATGGGACCTCGACGCGCTCGCGGGCGGCGCCTCCGCCACGCTGGAGGGCGGCTTCCTGCCCGACGCGGGCGACTTCGACGCCGCGTTCTTCGGGATCTCCCCGCGTGAGGCCCTTGCCATGGACCCCCAGCAGCGGCTGCTGCTGGAAACCTCCTGGGAGGCCCTGGAGCGGGCCGGGATCGACCCCGCCACCCTCCGGGGCAGCGACACGGGCGTCTTCGTGGGCACCAACGGGCAGGACTACGCGGGTGTGCTGCGCAAGGCCACCGCCGATGTGCGCGGCCACGTGGCCACCGGCAACACGGCCAGCGTCATGTCCGGCCGGCTGTCGTACACCCTGGGGCTCGAAGGGCCCGCGGTCACGGTCGACACCGCCTGCTCGTCCTCTCTGGTGTCGCTGCACTGGGCGGCCCAGGCGCTGCGGCGCGGCGAGTGCTCGCTCGTCCTGGCCGGTGGCGTCTCGGTGATGTCGACCCCGGACTCCTTCACCGAGTTCAGTGTGCAGGGCGGACTGGCTCCCGACGGCCGGTGCAAGGCGTTCGCCGAGGCCGCCGACGGCACCGCCTGGTCCGAGGGGGTCGGGGTGCTGGTCCTGGAGCGGCTGTCCGACGCCGTGCGCAACGGGCACGAGGTCTGGGGCCTGGTGCGCGGCACCGCGGTCAACCAGGACGGCGCGTCCAACGGGCTGACGGCGCCCAACGGCCCCGCGCAGCAGCGGGTGATCCGGCAGGCCCTGTCCGACGCGCGGCTGACGCCGGCCGAGGTCGACGCGGTCGAGGCACACGGCACCGGCACCACGCTGGGCGACCCCATCGAGGCGCACGCCCTGCTCGCCACCTACGGCCGGGAGCGCCCCGAACCGCTGCTGCTGTCCACGGTGAAGTCCAACATCGGCCACACCCAGGCCGCGGCCGGGGTGGCCGGTGTGATCAAGATGGTCATGGCGATGCGGCACGGCGTGCTGCCCGAAACCCTGCATGTGGACGCGCCGTCCTCGCACGTGGACTGGGCGTCGGGCGCGGTGTCGCTGGTACGCGAGGCCACGCCGTGGCCGCGGACGGGCCGGCCGTGGCGGGCCGGTGTGTCGGCCTTCGGCGTCAGCGGCACCAACGCCCATGTGATCGTCGAGCAGGCGCCCGCGGCCGAACCCCCCGCGCCCCGCGAGCCCGGGCAGATCCCGGCCATGGTGCCGTGGGTGGTCTCGGGCCGCGGCCCCGAGAGCTTGAGCGCGCAGCTCGACCGGCTCACCTCCCTCATCGAGGGGAGCGATCCGCGGCCGTCCCCCGTGGACGTGGGGTACACCCTGGCCACCGCCCGCCCGGCGTTCGAGCACCGCGCGGTGCTGCTGGCCACCGACGACGGGGTCACGGAGGCGGCCCGCGGGGTGATACGCGCCCCCGGTGGCAGGACGGCGTTCCTCTTCTCGGGCCAGGGCAGCCAGCGGCCCGGCATGGGACGGCGGCTCCACGACCGCTTCCCGGCCTTCGCCGAGGCGCTGGACGACGTCCTGGCCCATCTGGACGTGGAGCTGGACCGCCCGCTGCGGGAGGTGGTCTTCGCCGACGCCGGGACGGACGCGGCCGGGCTGCTGGACCGCACGGGATACACCCAGCCCGCCCTGTTCGCCGTCGAAGTGGCCCTGTTCCGGCTGCTGGAGTCCTGGGGGGTACGGCCGGACCTGCTCGCCGGCCACTCCATCGGGGAACTGGCGGCGGCCCACGCCGCCGGGGTGCTCTCGCTCCCCGACGCGTGCCGGCTGGTGGCGGCGCGGGCACGGCTGATGGAGGCGCTGCCGTCCGGTGGCGCGATGGTCTCGCTGGAGGCCACCGAGGACGAGGTCGCCCCGCTGCTGGCCGGACACGAGGAGTCGGTGTCCGTGGCGGCGGTCAACGGCCCCACCGCGACGGTGATCGCCGGGGACGAGGAGGCGGTGGTGTGGATCGCCGCGCGGCTGGAGGAGAGCGGGCGCAGGACCAGGCGGCTGCGGGTCTCGCACGCCTTCCACTCGCCGCTGATGGATCCGATGCTCGACCCGTTCGCCACGGTGGCCGGACACCTGGCCTACCAGGAGCCGCGGATCCCCGTCGTCTCCACCCTGACCGGCCGTCTCGCCACCGCCGAGGAGCTGTGCTCCCCTGCGTACTGGGTGCGCCAGGTGCGGGAGACCGTGCGGTTCGCCGACGGCGTACGCGCCCTGCGGGACGCGGGCGCGACCGCCTTCGTCGAGCTGGGCCCGGACCGGGTGCTGGCCGCGATGGCCCGGCACACGCTGGCCGACGAGCGGCCCGAACCGCTGGTGGCCCCCCTGCTGCGCGCGGACCGCGACGAGGAGGCCGAGATCACGGCGGCGCTGGGCGTGCTGCATGTGCACGGGGTGCCGGTGGACTGGTCGGCGTACTTCACCGGCACCGGTGCGCGCCGGACCACCCTGCCGACCTACGCCTTCCAACGCGATCGATACTGGCCCGAGTTGGCGCCGGAAGCGGCACAGGCCGCGGCGGCCGACCCGGTGGACGCGGAGTTCTGGTCGGCCGTCGAGCGGGAGGACCTGGAGTCGCTGGCGTCCACGCTGGAGCTGGACGGCGACTCGCTGACCGCGGTGGTGCCCGCGCTCTCCTCCTGGCGCCGGTCCCGCCACGACGAGTCCGTCGTGGACGGCTGGCGCTACGAGGCGAGCTGGACACCGCTGAGCGGCCCGGCCTTCGCCGGAACACCGTCGGGCACCCCCCAAGGCACCTGGCTGCTGGTCGTCCCCGCCCCCGACACCGCCGAGGCGGCGGCGGTCGACGAGGAGTGGACGGCGGCCGTCGCCGAGGCGTTGGGCCAGGGCGAACCGGGCACCGTACGTATCGAGGTGGCGGACGCCGACCGGGCGGCCCTGGCCGCACGCCTCGGCGAGGCGCGCACCGGCGACGGCCCGTTCGCGGGCGTGCTGTCCCTGCTCGCCCTCGGGCGGACCGGGGCCGAATCCACCGCCCTGACCTGCGCTCTGATCCAGGCTCTGGGCGACGCGGGCATCGAGGCACCGCTGTGGTGCGCCACCGTGGGCGCGGTCCGCGTGGGCCGCGGCGACGCCGCGGCGGATCCGGGGCAGGCCGCGGTGTGGGGCCTGGGCCGGGTGGCCGCGCTGGAACACCCGGAGCGCTGGGGTGGCCTCGTGGACCTGCCAGGCTCCCTCGACCGGCGGGCCCGCGCCCGGCTCGCGGCCGTCCTGGTAGGCGGGGCGGGCGACCCCGCGGAGGACCAGATCGCGTTGCGCGCCGGCGGGGTGTTCGGCCGCCGTCTGGTGCGGGCCGCGGCGCCGGTCCCCGACGGGCGGTGGCGGCCGCGGGGCACCGTCTGGGTCACCGGCGGCACCGGTGAGACCGGCGGGCGGCTCGCCCGGTGGCTGGCCGCGGAGGGGGCCGGACACCTGGTGCTGGCCGGCCCGTGGGACCCCGACGCGCCCCGCACCGCCGAACTGACCGCCGAACTCGCCCAGTCGGGCGTCCGGGTGACCGCGCGGGCCTGTGACCCGGCCGACCGCGACACGCTGACGGCGCTGCTCGACGAGTTCCCGCCGGACGCGGTCGTGCACGCCGGGCAGCCCGACCTGGCGCCCGTCCCGCCCGGCACCGGGGACCGGATCGACGCGCTCGGGCCCGCCCCGCTCGCGGCGGTGGTCGCGGACCGGATCGCGGGAGCGGCACACCTCGACGAACTGCTGGCCGACCGGCCCCTGGACGCGTTCGTGCTGCTCACCTCGGTCGCGGGGGTATGGGGCGTGGCGGGGCGGGCCGCCGACGCGGCCGTGGACGCCGCCCTCGAAGCGCTGGCCCGCCGGCGCCGGGCACGCGGTGCCCAGGCCACCTCGGTGGCCTGGAGCGCCTGGGCCACATCCGCGGCCGAAACCGACGGCATGGCGGCACATCTGCGGCTCAGCGGGCTGCCCGCCCTGCCGCCCCGGCTGGCCGCGACCGCCCTGGGCCGGGCGGTGGACGGCACGCTGGACGCGGTGACGATCGCGGACGTGGCCTGGGACCGGTTCGCCCCGGCACACACCGCCGTACGCCCGAGCGCGCTGTTCGCCGCGCTGCCCGAGGCCCGTACGGCGCTGGAGGCCGCGGCGGCCGGACGGGACACAGGAACAGCGGGCGCCACCAGCACGGCAGCCGCGCTGCGCACCAGGCTGCTGGGCCTGCCGGGCCTTCAGCGCTCCCACGTCCTGCTGGACCTGGTGCGCGGCCAGGTCGCCGAGGTCCTGGGGCACGGGGGCGCCGAGGCGATCGAGGCCGACCGCGCCTTCTCGGACCTCGGATTCGACTCGCTGACCGCGGTGGATCTGCGCAACCAGCTGACCCGGGCCACCGGTCTGCCCCTGCCCACCACCCTCGCCTTCGACCACCCCACCCCGGCGGCGCTCGCCGGCCACCTGCACGCCGAACTGCTCGGGCAGGACGGCGACGAGGACACGGCGGCGCTGCCCGCCCGCACCGCCGACGACCCGATCGTGATCGTCGGCATGAGCTGCCGCTACCCCGGTGGTGTGCGCTCGCCCGAAGACCTGTGGCAGCTGGTCGTGGACGAGGCCGACGCCATCGGAGCGCTGCCCACCGACCGAGGCTGGGACCTCGCCACGCTGAGCGGCGGCACCCGGGACGGACGCGGGCGCAGCACCGCCCAGTCGGGCGGGTTCCTCTACGACGCCGCCGACTTCGACCCGGGCTTCTTCGGCATCGCGCCGCGCGAGGCCCTGGTGATGGACCCCCAGCAACGGCTGGTGCTGGAGGCCGCGTGGGAGGCGCTGGAGCGGGCCGGTGTCGACCCGCACACGCTGCGCGGTGGCGACACGGGCGTCTTCATCGGCGCCACCAGCGGCGACTACCGCCCGCCCGCCGACCAGCGCGGCCACTCCCAGACCGCGCAGGCGGCCAGCCTGATCTCCGGCCGCCTCTCCTACAGCTTCGGCCTGGAGGGCCCGGCGGTGACCGTGGACACCGCCTGCTCCTCGTCACTGGTGGCGCTGCACCTGGCCGCCCAGGCGCTGCGCGCGGGCGAGTGCTCGCTGGCGCTGGCCGGCGGGGTGACGGTGATGTCCACGCCGGTGGGTTTCGTGGAGTTCAGCGACATGGGCGCCCTGTCGCCCGACGGCCGGTGCAAGGCGTTCGCCGAGGCCGCCGACGGTACGGGCTGGTCCGAGGGCGTCGGCATGCTCGTGGTGGAGCGGATGTCCGACGCCCGGCGAGGCGGACACCGCGTCCTGGCGGTCCTGCGCGGCTCGGCGGTCAACCAGGACGGCGCCTCGAACGGGCTGACCGCCCCCAACGGCCCCTCGCAGCGCCGGGTCATCCGCCGCGCCCTCGCGAACGCCGGACTGTCCCCCGCGGACGTGGACGTGGTCGAGGCCCATGGCACCGGCACCACCCTCGGCGATCCGATCGAGGCCCAGGCGCTGCTGGCCACCTACGGTCAGGACCGCGAGCGGCCGCTGCTGCTCGGCTCGGTCAAGTCCAACATCGGGCATACGCAGTCGGCGGCGGGCGTCGCCGGTGTGATCAAGACGGTCATGGCGATGCGCCACGGTGTGGTGCCCAGGACCCTCCATCTGGACGCCCCCACCTCGCACGTGGACTGGTCCGCGGGCGCCGTGGAACTGGCGGCCGAGGCCACCGCGTGGCCGCGGTCCGGACGGCCGCGCCGGGCCGGGATCTCCTCGTTCGGCGCCAGCGGCACCAACGCCCACGCGATCATCGAGCAGGCGCCCGACGACGAGCCCGCCCCGGCCCCGGCCGCGCCGCCGCGTGACGGCGCGCTGTGGCCCGTGGCTCTCACGGCCCGCACCCCCCAGGCGCTGCGCGACCAGGCCCGTCTGTTGCTCCGCCACCTCGCCGCCGACCCGGATCTCGGCCTCGCCGACCTGGCGTTCTCGCTGGCCGCCACCCGGTCGGCCTTCGAGGTGCGGGCCGCGGTGCTGGGCGCGGACCGCGAGGCGCTGCTCGAGGGCCTTCAGGCGGTGGCGGACGCCCGCCCGTCCCCCCGGGTGGTCGAGGGCACCGCGGCGGGCGGCCGGACCGCCTTCCTCTTCTCGGGCCAGGGCAGTCAGCGGGCCGGGATGGGCCGGGAGCTGTACGAGACCTTCCCGGTGTTCGCGGAGGCGTTCGACGCGGTGTGCGCGCATCTGGACGCCCACCTCGAACGGCCGCTGGCCGAGGTGGTGTTCGCCGGGGCCGGGTCGGCCGAGGCGGAGGCGCTGGACGAGACGCGGTGGACCCAGCCCGCGCTGTTCGCTCTCGAGGTGGCGCTGTTCCGGCTGCTGGAGTCCTGGGGGATCGTCCCGGACTATCTGGCGGGGCATTCGATCGGGGAGATCGCGGCCGCCCATGTGGCCGGGGTGTTCTCGCTGGCGGACGCGTGTGCCCTGGTGGCGGCGCGCGGCCGGCTGATGCAGGCGCTGCCGTCCGGGGGAGCGATGGTGGCGTTGCAGGCCGCCGAGGAGGAGGTGGCCTCCCATCTGGGGGAGCGGGTCTCGGTCGCGGCCGTGAACGGTCCGCGGTCGGTGGTCGTGGCGGGCGACGAGGCCGCCGTGCTGGATGTGGCGGCCCGGTTCGCGGGGCAGGGCCGCAGGACCAGGCGGCTGACGGTCAGCCATGCGTTCCACTCCGCGCTGATGGAGCCGATGCTGGAGGAGTTCGCCCGGGTCGTACGCGGTCTGTCGATCGAGGCGCCGCGGATCGCGCTGGTGTCCAATCTGACGGGCGACCTGGTGCCGGCCGAGCGGGTGTGCGCGCCGGAGTACTGGGTGGAGCATGTGCGCCGCACGGTGCGCTTCGCCGACGGAGTCAG
The DNA here is from genome assembly GCF_042959105.1 of Streptomyces sp. NPDC007917. Classification (NCBI taxonomy): domain Bacteria; kingdom Bacillati; phylum Actinomycetota; class Actinomycetes; order Kitasatosporales; family Streptomycetaceae; genus Streptomyces; species Streptomyces sp. NPDC007917. Next base: position 26,518 of record NZ_JBIBKK010000018.1, on the reverse strand, counting down.
CCGGCTCGCCGCCGAGGGCGTCACCACCTTCCTCGAGGTGGGGCCCGACGCCGTACTGACCGCCATGGCGCGGGAAACCCTCGCCGAGCGGCCGGGCGACGCCCTGCTCGTCCCCGCGCTGCGCAGGACGCGCGACGAGGAGACCGCCCTGGTGTCGGCCGTGGCCCGGCTGCACACGCACGGAGTCGGCGTCGACTGGGCGGGCTTCTTCGCCTCCTCCGGCGCCCGGCGGATCGATCTGCCCACCTACCCCTTCCAGCACCAGCGCTTCTGGCCCGAGGACGCCACCCAGCAGGAGGCCACGGCCCCCGACACGGCGGACGCGGACTTCTGGGCCACCGTGGAACGGGCCGACCAGGCGGACATCGCCTCGCTCGCGACGGCACTGGACGTCGACGACGAGGCGTTGACGAAGGTCCTGCCCGCGCTCTCCTCCTGGCGCCGTCGGCGTCACGAGCGGTCGGTGGTGGACGGCTGGCGCTACCGGATCGGCTGGAAGCCGCTCACCGGCCCGGCACCTGCCGCCCCCTCGGGGACCTGGCTCGCCGTGGTCCCGGCCGGACACGCCGAGGACCCCTGGGTGCACGCGGTGGTCGAGGCGCTGGGCACCGAGACGGTACGGCTGGAGGTCACCGGGCCGGACCGCGCGGCGCTGGCCGAGCGGCTGCGCGCGCAGCTGGCCGACGGGCCCCGGCCGGCCGGCGTGGTGTCGCTGCTGGCCGTGGCCGACTCCGCGGAACCGGTCGTCCCGCCGGGACTCGCCCTGACCGCCGTACTGGTGCAGGCCCTGGGCGACGCCGAGGTCCAGGCCCCGCTGTGGTGCGTCACCCGGGGCGCGGTGTCGGCCGGCCGGACGGAGCGGGTCACCAGCCCGGGGCAGGCCGCGGTGTGGGGGCTCGGCCGGGTGGCCGCGCTCGAACACCCGCAGCGCTGGGGCGGGTTGGTCGATCTCCCCGAGGAGCTGGACGGGCGGATCGCCGCCCGGTTCGCCGCGGTGCTGGCCCAGCCGGCCGGAACGGAGTCGGCGGAGGACCAGGTCGCGGTGCGCGCGTCGGGCGCCTTCGGCCGACGGCTGCTCCGGCCGGTCGGCGCCCCGCCCGAGGACGGCTGGCAGCCCTCGGGCACAGTGCTGGTCACCGGCGGCACCGGGACACTGGGCGGCCATGTCGCCCGCTGGCTGGCGCGCCGCGGCGCGGAGCACATCCTGCTGGCCAGCCGCAGCGGCCCCGAGGCCGAGGGGGCCGAGGAGCTGCGGTCCGAGCTGGCCGGGCTGGGAGTGCGGGTGTCCGTCGTGGCCTGCGACGCGGCCGACCGCCGACAGGTGGCAAACCTGCTGGCGGGCATCCCCGGCGAGTGTCCGCTGACCGCCGTGGTGCACGCGGCGGGGGTGCTGGACGACGGGGTCCTCGACGGTCTGTCGCCCCAGCGGTTCGAGGCGGTGTTCCGGTCCAAGGTGGTGTCGGCGGCCGTACTGGACGAGCTGACCCGGGAGCTGGACCTGAGGGCGTTCGTGCTGTTCTCCTCCGCGTCCGGCGCCGTCGGCAACGCCGGCCAGGCCAACTACGCCGCCGCCAACGCGGTGCTTGACGCGCTGGCCGAGCACCGCCGGGACCAGGGCCTGCCCGCCACCTCGGTGGCCTGGGGCGCCTGGGCCGGTGGCGGCATGGCGGCGAACACCCGTGCCGAGGAGACGTCCCAGCGCACCGGGGTGGCCGCGATGGACCCGGAGGCGGCGCTGTCGGCCATGAGCATCGCGGTGGGCTCCGACGAGCCCACCTCCGTGGTCGCCGACATCGACCAGGCCCGGTTCATCCACGCCTTCACCACCCTGCGCCCCAGCCCGCTGCTGCGGGAGCTGCCCCGGTACGCGGAGCTGACCGCGGGCGCCCTCGTCTCCCCGCAGGACCAGGCATCCGCCGCGGCCGAGCTGCGGGAGCGGGTGCTCGGCCGGCCGGCGGCCGAGCGACCCCGGGTGGTGCTGGACCTGGTCCGCGCCCAGGTCGCCGGGGTACTGGGGTATGCGGGGCCCGAGGCCGTCGGCGCCGACCGGGCGTTCAAGGACCTCGGCTTCGACTCGCTGGCCGCGATCGAGTTGCGCAACCAGCTCACCGCGGCCACCGGGCTGAGCCTGCCCGCCACCCTCGTCTTCGACCACCCCACGCCCGTCGCCCTCGCCGAGCTGGTGCTGCGGGAGCTCGTGCCCGGGACGGGCGGCGATTCCCCCGCCGACGAGCGGGAGAGCGAGATACGGGCGTTGCTGACCTCCGTACCCCTCGCCCGGCTGCGGGAGGTCGGGCTGCTTGAGCCCCTGCTGCAGCTGGCCGGCCATCCGTCGGCGACGGCGGACCAGGCCCCGGGGGACTCGATCGACACGATGGACCTGGACGATCTGGTCAGGGCGGCGCTCGACGGCAACGCGAACTGACCGCGACAAGGCCCCGACAGGGGAGGTCCCCGGGTGCCCGCCGAGCGGGCGGGCACCCGGGGACCACCGCTGTCCGCCGGGACGGGGCACGGCACACCGAAACGCGGCCCGGACGATGGCTTCCAGCGGGGCTGGAGCGCGTCATCCGGGCCGCGGGGTTCGGGTCAGGAGCCGGGGCGGGACACCCGGGAGGGCATCGGGCCCCTCACCCCTCTTCCAGGGTGATGGCCCCGGACGGGCAGAGGTGGGCGGCCTCCCGCGCCGCGTCCTTTGTGGATGTGCCGGGCTCCGCGAGCACCGTGACGGTGCCGTCGTCGTCCTGGTCGAACAGGTCAGGCGCGGCGAGCACACACTGGCCCGCCCCGACACAGCGGTCGGCGTCCGCGTTGATCCGCAACGTCTTCACCTCCGTCGGAACTACCAGGTGACCGGTAGTTCATGCAGGCCGAACAGGATCCCTTCGTCCTTGAACGGCAGTTCCTCGGGCGGCACCGCGAGCCGCAGGGTCGGGATCCGCTCGAACAGCGTCCGGTAGGCGATCCCCATCTCGGCCCTGACCAGGTGCTGGCCCAGACACTGATGCACACCGTAGCCGAACGCCACATGGTGGCGGGCGGGTCGGCCGGGATCGAACTGGTCGGCCCGCTCGAAGGCGTTCTCGTCATGGTTGGCCGCCGCGCCCAGGGGCACGATGCCCTCCCCGGCCTTGATCAGCTGACCGCCGATCTCGACGTCCTCGACCGCCACCCGCAACGCCACCCGGTCGGCGACCGACAGATAGCGCAGCGCCTCCTCGACGGCGCGCGGATCCCCGATCCACTCCCGGTTCAGCAGCAGCATGACCACACCGAGGGCGATGTTGTTGGCGGTGGTCTCATGGCCGGCGATCAGCAGCAGCAGCGCGATGCCGGAGACCTCCTGGGCGGTCAGCGTCTCGTTCGTCAGCAACCCGCTGATCAGATCGTTGCCCGGGAACTTGTGCTTGATGGAGATCAGCTTGGTCAGATAGGTGATGAGCTCCTTGGCCGCGCTCTCCCGCTGCTCGTCGGTCGAGGTGAACGTGACCAGGACGCGGGTCCGGGACTCGAAGTACTCATGGTCGGAGTACGGCACCCCCAGCAGCTCACAGATGACCAGCGACGGCACCGGCAGCGCGAACTGGGACACCAGGTCGGCGGAGTTCCCGCCCTCGAGCAGGGCGTCGATGAGCTTGTCCACGATGCGCTGGATGGCCGGCTGCATCTCCTTGATGCGCCGCACCGTGAACTCCGGGATGAGCGCCTTGCGGAACCGGCCGTGCTCCGGCGGATCGTACGCGACGAACCAGCCGGGCACCTGGTCGGGCGGTGGCACCGTGCCGTTCTTTCCCATACTGGGAAAACCCTCGTGAAGCGGGTTGGAGCTGATCCGGGGATCGGTGAGCACGCTGCGCACGTCTTCGTGGCGGGTGACGAGCCACACCGTGCTGCCCCCTGGCAGTGAGGACTTGACCAGCCCCTCATGCGAGCGCAGCTCGGCGTACTCCTGGGGTGGGCAGAGACGGCCTGGCTGCCGCCTCGGAAACTCGATCGGAACTGCGTCAGCGGTTGCCATATTCGCGCTTCCCACGTAGGTGGTGTTCGGGCAGGGAGTGTTCGGCTGGTCGTCACTTCAGCGCGGGAGAGCCGAGGATCAGCTCGGCCGCGGCGTTCAAGCCGCCCGCCTCCCGCTGCACCTGGGCGAAGTGCCTGGCCCGCTCGTGGAACGAGGCCTCGTTCAGCACCCGCGTCAGCTTGTCGAGCACATCGTCGACGTCGAAGGTCTGCGGCCGGTCCAGGGTCAGGCTGACCCCGCTGTCCGCGCCGCGCACGGCCTGGTCGTAGCAGTCGATCCACAGCGGCCGGACCACCAGCGGCTTGCCGAAGTAGATCCCCTCGTGGAAGCCGTTGCCCCCGCCATGGGTGAAGAAGACCTTGACGTTCGGGTGGGCCAGCACATCGAGCTGGGACGGCACCCAGCTCTCGATCCGCAGATTGCCCGGCAGCTCGTCGTCCGGCGGCAGAAACCCCTGCTGCTCCTTGGGCAGCTTCCACAGCACATCGTGGCGCCCCTCGAGCCGGCGGACCACCTCCACGAGGGAGCGCACCTGTTCCGCGGTCAGCCGGGTGACCGTACCGAAGCCCATGTAGACCACCGAGTCCCGGGCGTCGAGCCACCGGGACAGTCCGCCGTCGTCCGGCGCCTCGGGCAGCGGAGGCACGATCGCCCCCAGCAGACGCATGTTGTCGGGGAACGGGAACGGATACTCCAGGCCGGTGACCGAGAAACACAGGATCTGTTCGGCCAGGTCGGTCCGCGCGGTCATCTTGGCCGCCTCGGGGGCGATGCCGAGGTCCTTGCGCACCTGGTTGAAGGCGCCGAGCGTCTTGAGCATGCTCGGCTTGAAGAACATCGCCACCTTGCGGATCTTGAACCAGCGATTGGCCATCCGCTGTGCGAAGGACATGTGGAGCGACAGACCGGAGTGTGCCGAGGGGAAGTTGGAGCGCAGGCTGGTCATGAACAGGTTGCTGGGCAGGAAGGGGACGCTCAGCATGAACGGGATCTTCCTGGTGACGGCCACCTCGACACCGAAGAACGACACACTGTCGATGATCATCAGCGCGGGCTCGACCTCATCCACCACCGCGTCCACAGCACGGTACTTGGGGACCCGCAGATGCGGTTTGAAGGTGTGCTCCACGAGCGCGCGATGGGCCTTCCACCGCGACGGCTGAGTGACCCGCCGATACGTCTCGTCGTCCCAGGTGGGGGAGGAGAACTCGGGCACCACCTCGCCCAGGGAGGCAAAGCGCACCGGGCTCTCCCCGGCGATCCCCTCGATGTCCGCACGCCGCTTCTCGTCGGTGGCGAACCACAGATCAGGCACCCCCCGCCGCGACAGCTCGGTGGCGATGGCGAACAGCGAGTTGAACAACCCGCTCTCCGGTGAGCTCACAAACAGGATCGGCCGTCGGGACGAGGTCACGATCAACACCTCCGCGGGTGCGGGTGGATGACGGGAGGCATGCCGAGCGCGCTCGCACACCGAGGCGCGCGAACAAGGCGATCGGTACTCGATCGGCAGCCGGACTTCCTTGCTACCGGCACACGGCCAAAGAAATCCCCAGTAGTTCGACGACAGCGGGGTGCTGAGCCGCTGGCCGCGGGGCGCTGTGGCCATGACTAGGGGATTGCCAGTGGCTCGTCGTTTTCACTTCGGAACCAGGGACGCCGACTGGTTCGACGGCGCGCAGTGGAAACCGCGCACGCGGCGCTGCGCCCGTAAGCGCTGTCCACAGATCCATGCGAACGACGGATCCATGCCGAACTACGGAGTTGATCATGGCTACGCCCAGCGACAAGGTCGTCGAAGCGCTCCGAGCCTCCATGAAGGAGACCGAGCGGCTGCGCCGGCAGAACCAGACTCTCGTTGCCGCGGCAACGGAGCCGATCGCGATCGTGGCAATGAGCTGCCGGTTTCCGGGCGGGGTGCGTTCGCCGGAGGAGCTGTGGGAACTGGTCGCCGAGGGCCGCGAGGCGATTTCCGGGTTCCCCGTCGACCGCGGCTGGGACCTGGACGCGCTGGACGCGGGTGACGGCCTCCCGGGCGCCAGCGCCACCCGGGAGGGCGGGTTCCTCGACGGGGTCGCCGACTTCGACCCCGGCTTCTTCGGGATCTCGCCACGCGAGGCGCTGTCCATGGACCCGCAGCAGCGGCTGTTGCTGGAAACCTCCTGGGAGGCGGTGGAGCGGGCCGGGATCGACCCGTTGCGGCTGAAGGGCTCCCGCACCGGGGTCTTCGTCGGCATGAGCGGCCAGGACTACTCGTATCTGACCGTGAACTCCCTGACCGACCTGGAAGGCAACGTCGGCACCGGCATGGGCGCCGGCGCCGCCTCCGGACGGCTCTCCTACACGCTCGGCCTCGAAGGTCCCGCCGTCACGGTGGACACCGCCTGCTCCTCCTCGCTGGTGGCCCTCCACCTCGCCACCCAGGCCCTGCGGTCGGGGGAGTGTTCGCTGGCGCTGGTCGGCGGTGTGACCGTGATGTCCACTCCGGGCGCATTCATCGAGTTCAGCCGGCAGGGCGGGCTGGCCGCCGACGGCCGGTGCAAGTCGTTCGCCGACGCGGCGGACGGTACGGGATGGGCCGAGGGCGTCGGCGTCCTGGTGGTGGAGCGGCTGACGGACGCACGCCGCAACGGACATCAGGTGCTCGCCCTGGTACGGGGCTCGGCGATCAACCAGGACGGGGCGTCCAACGGCTTCACCGCGCCGAACGGGCCCTCGCAGCAGCGGGTGATCCGGCAGGCGCTGGAGAACGCGGGGCTGTCCGCCGCGGATGTGGACGCGGTGGAGGCGCACGGCACCGGCACGAGGCTGGGCGACCCCATCGAGGCGCAGGCGCTGCTGGCCACGTACGGCCAAGAGCGCGAACAGCCGCTGCGGCTGGGGTCGGTGAAGTCGAACATCGGGCATACGCAGGCGGCGGCGGGCGTGGCCGGTGTCATCAAGACGGTCATGGCGATGCGGCACGGGGTGCTCCCGGCCACCTTGCACGTGGAGGCCCCCTCCTCGCATGTGGACTGGTCCGCGGGCGCGGTCGAGTTGCTGACCGAGGCGGTGGCCTGGCCGGACGGGGACCGCCCGCGCCGCGCCGGGATCTCCTCGTTCGGCGTCAGCGGCACCAACGCGCACACCATCCTGGAGCAGGCCCCACCGGCCGAGCCGGAACCCGGGAGCGCCCCCACGGGGCGCCCCGCCATGGTGCCGTGGGTGCTCTCCGGCAGAACCGGACCCGCGCTGCGCGCCCAGGCGGCCCGCCTCGCGTCCTTCCTCGACAGCGCGCCGCCGGCGGACGCGCTGGACGTGGCGCTGTCGCTGGCCACCACCCGCTCGGGCTTCGAGCACCGGCTGGCGGTACTGGCAAAGGACGCGGCGGGCCTCCGCGCGCAGCTGGGCTCCTGGCTCTCCGGACGGACCACGGCGGGCGCGCTCCAGGGGGTGGCCCGCCCGGACGGCGGGCTCGGGGTGCTGTTCTCCGGGCAGGGCGCCCAACGGGCGGGCATGGGAAGCGAGTTGTACGCACGCTTCCCGGCGTTCGCCGAGGCGTTCGACGCGGTGTGCGAGCACCTGGACGAGCGGTTGGAGCGCCCGTTGCGGGAGGTGGTGTTCGCCGGGCCCGGGTCGCCGGAGGCGGCGCTGCTGGACGAGACGGGGTGGACGCAGCCCGCGTTGTTCGCCTTCGAGGTGGCGCTGTTCCGGCTGGTCGAGTCGTGGGGTGTGAGGCCGGACTGTCTGGCGGGGCATTCGATCGGGGAGATCGCGGCGGCCCATGTGGCCGGGGTGTTCTCGCTGGCGGACGCGTGTGCGCTGGTGGCGGCGCGGGCCCGGCTGATGCACGGGCTGCCGTCCGGTGGGGCGATGGTGTCCCTGCAGGCCGCCGAGGACGAGGTCGTCCCGTATCTGGGCGAGCGGGTGTCGATCGCGGCGCTCAACGGACCGCGCTCGGTGGTGATCGCCGGGGATGAGCCCGCGGTGCTCGAGATCGCGGCACGGTTCGAGGAGCAGGGCCGCAAGACCCGCCGCCTGCGGGTGTCGCACGCGTTCCATTCGCCGTTGACGGACCCGATGCTGGCCGAGTTCGGCGAGGTCGCGCGGGGGGTCTCGTACGAGGCGCCACAGATCCCGCTCGTATCGAACGTGACCGGTGAGATGGCCACGGCCGAGCTGGTGTGTTCCCCCGAGTACTGGGTGCGGCACGTCCGGGAGCCGGTGCGGTTCGCCGACGCGGTGACGGCGATGAGCGCGGCCGGTGCGTCCGCCTTCCTCGAGGTCGGCCCCGACGGCGTGCTGTCCGCCATGGCCCAGGAGACGCTGGGAGACCGGCCCACCGCCCCGGCCCTCGTCCCCGCGCTCCGCAAGGACCTGACCGAGGAGGAGGCCCTGACCGAGGCGGTGGCCCGGCTGCACATCGCCGGGGCCCGCCTGGACTGGTCGGCGTTCTTCGCCGGGTCCGGGGCGCGGCGCGTGGATCTGCCGACCTACGCGTTCCAGCACGAGCGGTACTGGCCCGAGGTCACCGCGGACGTACCGGGCGGTGCGGCGGACCCGGTGGACGCGGAGTTCTGGGCCGCGGTGGAGCGGGAGGACCTCGGCGCGTTGGCAGCCGACCTGGATGTCAACCTGGATGGCGCCGGCGCGGCGCTGGAATCCCTGGTACCGGCGTTGTCGTCGTGGCGTCGGCAGCGGCGGGAGCGGTCGGTTGTGGACGGGTGGCGACACCGCGTCACCTGGAAGCCACTGACCGGTGTGCCCGAGGGCGTGGTGTCGGGCATCTGGCTGGTCGTGGTGGCGGAGGGGCTGGCGGAGGACCCGTGGGTGTGCTCGGTGGCCGCCGCGCTGGGCACCCGGACGGTGCGGCTGGAGGCCGGCGACACGGACCGTACGGTCCTGGCCGAGCGGCTGCGCGAGATCGTGGCGGACGCCGGGCCGCCCACAGGAGTGGTGTCGCTGCTGGCGCTGCTGGAGTCGACGACGGCGGAGCGTCCGGCCGTCCCCGAGGGAGTCGTGGCGACGACGTCGCTGTTGCAGGCTCTGGGCGACGCGGGAGTTGACGCGCCGGTGTGGGCGGTCACCCGGGGCGCGGTGTCGGTGGGGCGTTCGGAGCGGGTGGCGAGCGCGGTACAGGCCGCGGTGTGGGGCCTCGGGCGCGTCGCGGCGTTGGAGTACCCACAGCGCTGGGGCGGCGTGGTCGATCTGCCGGAGGCCGTGGACGGACGGGTGGCATCGCGGTTCGCCGCGGTGCTGGCCGGATTCGAGGGTGAGGACCAGGTCGCGGTCCGCAGGTCCGGAGTGTTCGGTCGCCGGCTTGTCGCGGCGCCGGCCGGGCCCTCGACGGGGGCCTGGGAGCCGTCGGGCACGGTGTTGGTGACCGGCGGTACGGGGGTTCTGGGCGGCCATGTCGCCCGCTGGCTGGCGCGCAGTGGCGCCGAACACCTGGTGCTGGCCAGCCGGAGCGGCGAAGGGGCCCCGGGCGCCGACGAGCTGCGGTCCGAGCTGGAGGCCTTGGGCGCGCGGGTCTCGGTGGTGGCGTGCGATGTCGCCGACCGGGACGCGGTGGCGGCCGTGCTGGCAGCCGTTCCCGATGACTGCCCGTTGACAGGTGTGGTGCATGCGGCGGGTGTGCTGGATGACGGGGTGTTGGAAGGGCTGTCGCCGGATCGGTTCGAGGCGGTGTTCCGGTCGAAGGTGCAGTCGGCCCTCGTCCTGGACGAGCTGACCCGGGACGTGGATCTCGCGGTGTTCGCGCTGTTCTCGTCGGCGGCGGGCGCGCTGGGCAACCCGGGGCAGGGGAACTACGCCGCCGCGAACGCGGTACTGGACGCACTGGCGGAACGGCGCCGCGCTGAGGGCCTGCCCGCCACCTCGGTGGCCTGGGGCGCCTGGGCCGGTGGCGGCATGGCCGGGGACGGCCGGGGCGACGCCCTCTCGCGGCGCACCGGCACCTCGGCCCTGGAACCCGAGCCCGCGGTCTCCGCGTTGAGCCGGGCCGTCGTCGGGCAGGACGCGGTGCTCGTCATCGCCGACATCCAGCGGCCCGAGTTCCTGCGCGTGTTCGCCGGCGTACGTCCCAGCCCGGTCCTCTCGGACCTGCCCGGCTGTCGCGAGCTGATCGAGGCGGGTGCCGGCGGCCGGGAGATCGCACCGGCCGCGTCCGCCCTCCTGGAGCGGCTGTCCCCCCTGGCCGCGGCCGATCGCTCCGCGGCCGTACTGGACCTGGTCCGTGGAGAGGTCGCCGCGGTGCTGAGGTATTCCGGCGCGGCGGCGATCGAGCCCGGCCGGGCGTTCAAGGATCTGGGCTTCGACTCGCTGACCGCGATCGAGCTGCGCAACCAGCTCGCCGCCGTGACCGGGCTCAACCTGCCCGCCACCTTGGTGTTCGACCACCCCACCCCCACCGTCCTCGCGGACTTCCTGGTCGCCGAGTTGACGGGGGACCGCGAGGGCAGGCCCGGCCCGGTGGCCGTCGCGGCCGACGTCACCGACGACCCGGTCGTGATCGTCGGAATGAGCTGCCGCTTTCCGGGCGATGTGCGGTCCCCCGAGGATCTGTGGCGGCTTCTGGCCGCGGGAGCGGACGCGATTTCCGGCTTCCCGGCCGATCGGGGCTGGGACCTCGACGAACTTACCGGCGGCGGTTCCGGGAGCAGCGACACCGCCAAGGGAGGCTTCCTCTACGACGCGGCCGGGTTCGACGCCGACTTCTTCGGGATCTCCCCGCGTGAGGCGATGGCCATGGATCCCCAGCAGCGACTGCTGCTGGAAGCCGCCTGGGAGGCGTTCGAGCGCACCGGCATCGACCCGGTGTCGCTCCGCGGCAGCCAGGCCGGGGTATTCGTCGGGACGAACGGCCAGGACTACTCGGACCTGGTCAGAACGGCGAACTCCGACACGTCGGGGCACACCGGCACGGGCATCGCGGCGAGCGTGGCGTCCGGCCGGCTCTCCTACACACTCGGCCTCGAAGGCCCCGCGATGACGGTCGACACGGCCTGCTCGGCCTCACTGGTGGCGCTGCACCTGGCGGCGCAGGCGCTGCGGGCCGGGGAGTGCTCGCTCGCGCTGGCGGGCGGGGTGACGGTGATGTCCACCCCAGGCGGGTTCGTGGGCTTCAGCGGGCAGAGCGGACTGGCCCCGGACGGTCGCTGCAAGGCGTTCGCGGACGCGGCGGACGGCACGGGGTGGTCCGAGGGCGTGGGGCTGCTGGTGCTGGAGCGGTTGTCGGACGCCCGGCGCCACGGCCACGACGTGTTGGCGGTGGTGCGCGGTTCGGCGGTGAACCAGGATGGCGCGTCGAACGGGTTGACGGCTCCGAACGGCCCGTCGCAGCAGCGGGTGATCCGTGCCGCGCTGGCGAGTGCCGGTCTCTCCCCGGCGGATGTGGACGCGGTGGAGGCGCACGGCACGGGGACCACGCTGGGGGACCCGATCGAGGCGCAGGCGCTGCTGGCCACCTATGGGCAGGGGCGTGAACGGCCGCTGTGGCTGGGGTCGGTGAAGTCCAACCTCGGACATACGCAGGCGGCGGCGGGTGTGGCCGGTGTGATCAAGATGGTGATGGCGATGCGGCACGGGATGTTGCCGCGAACGCTGCATGTGGATGAGCCGACCTCGCATGTGGACTGGTCGGCGGGCGCGGTGGAGCTGTTGCGGGAGCCGGTCGAGTGGCAGGAGGCCGGAGGGCCGCGCCGGGCGGGTGTCTCCTCGTTCGGGATCAGCGGCACCAACGCGCATGTCATTCTCGAGCAGGGCCCGGCGCCCGTTAAGTCCGAGGCGGTGCCGGTGGCCGCGGGTCCGGTGCCGTGGCCGGTGTCGGCCAAGAGCGAGGAGGCGCTGGCGGCGCAGCTGGACCGGCTGCGGGAATGGTCCGACGAGAACCCCGGCGCGGCGCCGCTGGACGTGGGCTACTCGCTGGCCACGGGCCGGTCGCTGTTCGAGCACCGCGCCGTCCTGCTGGCGGACACCGGCCACGACGACGGCCCGGTGGAGGCCGCTCGTGGCGGGGCGCGAAGCGGCGTCAGGCTCGCGGTGCTGTTCTCCGGGCAGGGCAGCCAACGGGCCGGTGCCGGCCGGGAGCTGTACGGCCGGTTCCCGGCGTTCGCCGAAGCCCTCGACGCGGTGTGCGCGCATCTGGACCGGGAGCTGGACCGCCCGTTGCGCGAGGTGCTCTTCGCCGACCCCGGGTCGGCCGACGCGGCGCTGCTGGACCGGACGGGATGGACGCAACCCGCGCTGTTCGCTCTCGAAGTGGCGCTGTTCCGGCTGCTGGAGTCCTGGGGAGTCACACCGGACTGTCTGGCCGGGCATTCGATCGGCGAGGTCGTGGCCGCGCATGTGGCCGGAGTGTTCTCGCTGGAGGACGCCTGCACGCTGGTGGCCGCCCGGGCCCGGCTGATGCAGGAGCTGCCGCCCGGCGGGGCGATGGTGTCCGTGCAGGCGACCGAGGACGAGGCCGTACCGCACCTGGGCGAGCGGGTGTCGATCGCCGCGCTCAACGGACCGCGCTCGCTGGTGATCGCCGGTGAGGAGCCCCAGGTGCTGCGGACCGCGGCCCGCCTCGAGGCCGAGGGCCGCAAGACCAAGCGGCTGGCCGTCAGCCACGCCTTCCACTCCCCTTTGACGGACCCGATGCTGGCGGACTTCCGGCACGTGGTGGCGCGACTGTCGCCCCAGGAGCCGGCCATCCCCGTCGTGTCCAATCTGACCGGCGGCCTCGCCACGGCGCAGGAGCTGCGCTCGCCGGAGTACTGGGTGCGGCACGTACGAGAGCCGGTGCGGTTCGCCGACGGGCTGCGGACGCTGACCGAAGAAGGCGTTTCCGTAACGGTCGAGCTGGGCCCGGACAGCGTGCTGTCGGCGATGGCCCGGGAGTCGGTGCCCGAGGACACCGTGGTGGTCCCGGGGCTGCGCAAGGACCGGGACGAGCAGTCCGCCGTGGTGGCGGCGCTGGCCCGGCTGCATGTCACGGGCGTCGGCGTGGACTGGCCCGCGTTCTTCGCCGGAACCGGCGCGCGCCGGATCGACCTGCCCACGTACGCCTTCCAGCACGAGCGTTTCTGGCCGTCCGCTTCGGTGCGCGCGACGGACCTGACCGGTGCGGGACTGGAGCCGGCCGGGCATCCGCTGCTGGGCGCGGCCATGACGGTGGCGGCCTCCGAGGAGCTGGTACTGACCGGCACGCTGTCCCTGACCGCCCAGCCCTGGCTGGCCGACTACGTGGTGGGCGGGCAGGTGTTCTTCCCCGGCACCGGCTTCCTGGAGCTGGTGATCCGCGCCGCGGACCAGGCGGGGTGCGATCGCGTCGAGGACCTGTCCCTGACCACCCCCCTGGTCCTGCCCGAGCGGGGAGCCGTCCGGGTGCAGCTCTGGGTGGGAAGCCGGGACGGCCTCGGACACCGGGAACTGCGGTTCCACTCATGCCCCGCCGACGGCCCCGGGCAGGAGTGGACCCTGCACGCCACGGGACTCCTCACGGAGGCCGTTGAGGTCGCCGACTTCGATACGACGGCATGGCCGCCGCACGGGGCGGCCACGCTGGACCTGGACGGCCTGTACGAGCGCCACGAACAGGCCGGGCTGGCTCACGGACCGGCCTTCCGCGGACTGCGGGCGGTCTGGACGCGCGGCGCGGAGGTCTTCGCCGAAGTCGCCCTGCCCGAGGACGTACGGGACGCGGAGACCTTCGGTGTGCACCCGGCGCTGTTGGACGCCGCGCTGCACGCGGCCGAGTTCACGGACGCCGCCGCGGACGGCGACGAACAGGGCCTGCTTCCGTCCGCCTGGAGCGGGGTGTCGCTGCACGCCTCGGGGGCGTCGACGCTGCGGGTCAGGCTGACCAGGAGCGGCCCGGACGCGGTCGCGCTGAGCGCCGTCGATGTGCAGGGCGCACCGGTGATCTCGGTGGACTCGCTGGCGCTCCGGCCGGCGTCCAAGCGGACGTTCGCGACGACGGGCCGCGACGAGCTGAACTCGCTGTTCCGGGTCGAGTGGGTGCCCCGGCCGCTGGACGGCGTGGCCGGGGCCGCCGAGTGGGCGGTGCTCGGGACGGACGAGTGGGACCTGGCCGCGGTGCTGCGGTCCGCGGGCCTCACCCGGGCCACCACGCCGGTACGGGCGCCGGCCGACCTCGCCGGGCCCGAAGGCGCCGCGGTCCCCCAGGTCGTGGTCGCCCCGCTCATGGGCGAACCGCTCGCGGACGACGACCCCGCCCGTGGCCCGGAGTCGGTGCGCCAACTGACACACCACGCGCTGGGGCTGTTGCGGGACTGGCTGGCCGAGGAGCGGTTCGCCCGGTCGCGCCTGGTGTTCGCCACCCGAGGAGCGGTGGCCGACGCGGACCAGGACGTCACCGACCTCGCGGCCGCGGCCGTGTGGGGCCTCGTACGGTCCGCCCAGTCGGAGCACCCCGGCCGGTTCCTGCTGGTCGACCTGGACGACTCCCAGGAGTCCGCGGCCGTGCTGCCCGCACTCCCCGCGCTGTTCGACGCCGACGAGCCGCAGGCAGTCGTCCGCGCCGGCACGGTACGTGTCGCGCGCCTGGCGCGGCTGGCCACGTCCGACGGCCTGGTGCCGCCGACCGGTGAGCCGTGGCGGCTGGACACCCGCGCGAAGGGCAGCCTGGACGGGCTGACGCTCGCCGCCTGCCCCGAGACGCTCGCGCCGCTGACCGGCCGCGAGGTGCGGGTGGCGATACGCGCCGCCGGGGTGAACTTCCGCGATGTCCTCACCGCGCTCGACAGGTGTCCGGGGGAGACCGGGCCGCTCGGCTCCGAGGCCGCCGGCGTGGTCGAGGCGATCGGACCCGAGGTGACCGGGCTCCGGCCCGGAGACCCGGTGATGGGCCTGCTCCCCGGCGGATTCGGCCCCGTGGGGGTGACGGACGAACGGCTCCTCATCCGCGTACCCGACGGCTGGACGTGGGAGACCGCCGCCTCGGTGCCGCTGGTGTTCCTGACCGCGTACTACGCCCTGGTGGAACTCGCCGGTCTGCGAGCCGGGGAGAAGGTGCTGATTCACCGGGGCGCGGGCGGCGTCGGCATGGCGGCGATCCAGCTGGCCCGCCATCTGGGCGCGGAGGTGTTCGCCACCGCGAGCGAGGGCAAGTGGGACACGCTGCGGTCGCTGGGCGTGGCGGAGGATCACATCGCCTCCTCGCGCACCACGGAGTTTGAGCCCAGGTTCGCCGATGCCACGGACGGTGGCGGGGTCGACGTCGTACTCAACGCCCTGCCGGAGGAGTTCACCGATGGCTCGCTGCGCCTGCTGGCGCCGGGCGGCCGGTTCCTGGAGCTGGACAACCTGGACAAGGCGAACATCCGCGACCCTCAAGCGCTGCCTGAGGTGGACTACCTGCCGTTCGACCTGGGGCTCGTGGACCACGAGCACATCCAGCGGATGCTCGTCGAGGTGGTGCGGCTGTTCGGCGACGGGTCTCTGCGGCCGCTTCCGGTGCGTACCCGGGACATGCGCCGGGCCCGCGAGGCGTTCCGGGACATGAGCCTGGCCCGGCACGTCGGCAAAGTCGTGCTGACCACCCCCCGCCGCTGGGACCCCGAGGGCACCGTACTGATCACCGGGGGCACCGGTGGGCTCGGCGCCGAGCTGGCCCGGCATCTGGTCACCCGACACGGCGCCCGGCACCTGCTGCTGGCCGGCAGGCGCGGCCTCGCCGCGCCCGGCGCCGTGGAGCTGCGGGACGAGCTGATCGCGTACGGCGCCGAGGTCACCGTGGCCGCCTGCGACCTGTCGACACGAGCCGCCACGGCCGAACTGCTCGCCGCCGTCCCGGCCGGACACCCGCTCACCGCGGTGGTACACGCCGCGGGCGTCCTGGACGACGGAGTCGTCGGATCGCTCACCCCTGAACGGCTGGACGCGGTACTGCGGCCGAAGGTCGACGCCGCATGGCACCTGCACGAACTCACCCGCGGCCTCGACTTGGCGGCGTTCGTCTGCTACTCCTCGGTGTCCGGTGTGATGGGCACCGCGGGTCAGGCCAACTACGCGGCGGGCAACGTCTTCCTGGACGCCCTGGCCCAGCACCGGCGCGCCCACGGCCTCCCCGCGATCTCCCTCGCCTGGGGAGCCTGGGCGCAGGGCACGGGCATGACCAGCACCCTGAGCGACGAGGAGATGCGCCGGATCAGCGGTGCCGGCATGCCACCGCTCTCGGTCGAGCGAGGACTGGCGTTGTTCGACGCCGCCACCGCCTGCGACGAGGCACTGGTCCTGCCGCTCGGGATCGGGAACGGCGCACCGCGGCTGCCCGGCGGTGTGCCCGCCATCCTGCGCGGACTGCTGCGGCCCGGCCGTCGGACGGCCGCGGGCGGTGCCGCGGAGATGTCCCGGGCGGGCCTCGCCGAGCGGCTGGCCGGGCTGCCGGAGGACGAGCGGCCGCGGTTCCTGATCGATGTGGTGCGCGCGGAAGTCGCCAAGGTGCTGCGGTACTCCAAAACGGCGGCCATCGGCGCCGACCGGGCGTTCAAGGACCTGGGCTTCGACTCGTTGACCGCCATCGAGCTGCGCAATCAGCTCGCGGCGACGACCGGGCTGAGCCTGCCGTCCACCTTGGTGTTCGATCACCCGACGCCCGCGGCGCTTGCGCGGCTCCTGCTGACCGAGCTCACGGGCACACGGACCGAGACCGCTCTCCCGGCGTTGCCCGCCGCCCCGCTGGACGACCCGATCGTCATCGTCGGGATGAGCTGCCGGTTCCCCGGCGGTGTGCGCTCTCCTGAGCAGCTGTGGGACCTGGTCGCCGACGGCCGCGACGCGATCTCCGCCTTCCCCACCGACCGGGGCTGGGACCTCGGCCTGCTCCCCGACGACCCTGACGACCCGGACGGGCAGGGTGGCGGGGCCGTCCGCGAAGGCGGGTTTCTCCACGACGCCGCGGAGTTCGACGCGGGCTTCTTCGGGATCTCGCCGCGTGAGGCGCTGGCGATGGATCCGCAGCAGCGGCTGCTGCTCGAGGCCGCGTGGGAGGCGTTCGAGCGCACTGGGATCGACCCCGTGTCGCTCCGGTCCAGCCGGACCGGCGTGTTCGTCGGCACGAACGGCCAGGACTATTCGACTCTGGTCATGAACGCCGGGGAGGAGCTGGCCGGGCACGCCGGCACCGGACTCGCCGCGAGCGTGGCGTCCGGACGTCTGTCGTACACGCTGGCCCTGGAAGGCCCGGCGATGACCGTGGACACCGCGTGTTCCTCATCGCTGGTGGCGCTGCACCTGGCGGCCCAGGCGCTGCGGTCGGGGGAGTGCTCGCTGGCCTTGGCCGGCGGTGTGACGGTGATGTCCACCTCGGTGGGATTCGCGGGGTTCAGCCGCCAGGGCGGGCTGGCGCCGGACGGCCGGTGCAAGGCATTCGCCGACGCGGCGGACGGTACGGGCTGGTCCGAGGGTGTCGGCATGCTCGTGGTGGAGCGGCTGTCGGACGCCCGGCGCAACGGCCACGAGGTGCTGGCCGTGGTACGGGGCTCGGCGATCAACCAGGATGGCGCGTCCAATGGACTCACGGCGCCGAACGGGCCGTCGCAGCAGCGGGTGATCCGGCAGGCACTGGCGAGTGCTGGGCTGTCCGCGTCGGATGTGGACGCGGTGGAGGCGCACGGCACGGGGACCCGGCTCGGTGATCCGATCGAGGCCCAGGCGCTGCTGGCCACGTACGGTCAGGAGCGCGACGGGGACCGGCCGCTGTGGCTGGGATCGGTGAAGTCGAACATCGGGCATACGCAGGCGGCCGCGGGCGTGGCCGGAGTGATCAAAATGGTCATGGCGATGCGGCACGGGGTGCTGCCCGCGACCCTGCACGTGGACGCGCCGTCTTCGCATGTGGACTGGTCCACCGGCGCGGTCGAACTGCTGGGCGAGCCCGCCGAGTGGCCGCAGGCCGGTCGGCCGCGCCGGGCGGGTGTCTCGTCGTTCGGGATCAGCGGCACCAACGCCCACGTCATCCTGGAGCAGGGCCCGGCACCCGTGGCGCCCGAACTCGCTCCTGCGGCGCCCGGGGTCTCTCCCGCGGCTGCGGGACCGGTGCCGTGGCCGGTGTCGGGCAAGAGCGAGCCCGCATTGCGGGCCCAGACCGACCAGCTCATGTCGTTCGTGGCCGCGAACCCTGGTCTCGCGCCGGTGGATGTGGGCTTCTCGCTGGCGACGAGCCGGTCGGTGTTCGAGCACCGTGCGGTGCTGCTGGCCGACGGAGAAGACGTGGCGGCGGTCGCCGAGGGCACCGCGCACACCGAACCCACGGTGGCGTTCCTGTTCTCGGGGCAGGGCAGTCAGCGGGCGGGGATGGGGCGGGAGCTGTACGGGCGGTTCCCGGTGTTCGCGGAGGCGCTGGATGAGGTGTGTGCGTATCTGGACCGGGAGTTGGACCGGCCGTTGCGGGAGGTGATGTTCGCGGAGGCGGGGTCGGCCGAGGCCGGGTTGTTGGATGAGACGGGGTGGACGCAGCCCGCGTTGTTCGCGCTTGAGGTGGCGTTGTTCCGGCTGGTGGAGTCGTGGGGGGTTCGGCCGGATTATCTGGCGGGTCATTCGATCGGTGAGGTCGCGGCGGCGCATGTGGCGGGGGTGTTCTCGCTGGCGGACGCGTGTGTGCTGGTGGCGGCGCGGGCCCGGCTGATGCAGGCGTTGCCGTCGGGTGGGGCGATGGTGTCGCTGCAGGCCGCCGAGGACGAGGTCGCTCCGTATCTGACCGGCCAGGTGTCGGTCGCGGCGGTCAACGGACCACGCTCGGTGGTGATCGCCGGTGACGAGACGGCGGTGTCGGAGATCGCCGCCCGGTTCGAAGGGAAGGGGCGCAGGACCAGGCGGCTCCGGGTGTCGCATGCGTTTCATTCGCCGTTGATGGACCCGATGCTGGAGGGGTTCCGGCGGGTGCTGAAGACGGTGTCCATCGAGGCTCCGCGGATCCCGCTGGTGTCGACTGTGACGGGTGAGGTGGCGTCGGCGGAGCTGGTCCGCTCACCGGAGTACTGGGTGCGGCAGGTGCGGGAGGCGGTGCGGTTCGCCGACGGGGTGGCCGCGCTGAACGCGGCCGGGGTGACCGCGTTCCTGGAGGTCGGCCCCGACGGAGTGCTGTCCGCCACGGCCCAGGACAGCCTGCCCGAGCCGTCCGCCGACACCGTCGTGACCCCGGCGCTGCGCAAGGACCAGGAAGAGGACAGGGCGCTGCTCACCGCGCTGGCCCGGCTGCATGTCACCGGTGTGCGGGTCGATTGGCAGGCGCTGTTCGCCGGAACGGGCGCCCGACGAGTGGCACTGCCCACCTACGCCTTCCAGCGCCGGCGCTACTGGCCGGGGGCCTCGCTCCGTACGGGAGACGCCTCCGGTCTTGGCCTGGTCTCCGCGGCCCATCCCCTGCTGGGCGCGGCGGTGGAGCTGGCCGACTCCGGTGGCCTGCTGTTCACCGGTCGGCTGTCGGTGGCCACCCACCCGTGGCTGGCCGACCACGCGGCCGGCGGTGTGGTGCTGTTCCCCGGCACCGGTTTCCTGGAGCTGGCGATACGCGCCGGTGACCAGGTCGGCTGCGGTTCGGTGGAGGAACTCACCCTCGCGACACCATTGGTGGTGCCCGAGCGGGACGCGGTGGCGGTGCAGCTGTGGGTGGGCGTGCCGGACGACTCGGGACGCCGCAGTCTGCAGGTGTACTCCCGCCCCGCTGACGTCGCGGAGGGGCCCTGGGTACGGCATGCCACGGGCGTGCTCACGGCAGAGGAGCGCGGGGCTCGGTCCGATGGCGCGGTGTGGCCGCCCGAGGGGGCGACCGAGGTCGACCTTGAGGGGTTCTACGAGCGGTTCGCGCAGGGCGGCTTCGCCTACGGGCCCGTGTTCCAGGGGCTGCGGGCGGTGTGGCGGCGCGGGGACGAGGTCTTCGCCGAGGTCGCCCTCGACGAGCAGGTGACCGACGCCGAGTCCTTCGGCGTGCATCCCGCGCTGCTGGACGCCGCGCTGCACGCGGCGCTGTTCGTGGACCTGGACGAGAGCGCGGCCGGCCGGTTGCCGTTCTCCTGGAGCGGGGTCTGTCTGCACGCCGGCGGCGCGTCGACGCTACGGGTACGGCTGACCAAGGCCGGTGCGGAATCGGTGTCGCTGATGGCGCTCGACGCGGCCGGGGAACCGGTTGTGTCGGTCGATTCGCTCGTTCTGCGGTCGGTGTCCACCGAACACATGGCCGCCGCTGCCGCGCGTCGGCACGACTCGCTGTTCCAGCTGGAATGGACGCCCCTGCCGACGGCCGGGTCCGCCCCTGGCACCGAGGGCGTGCGGTGGGCCGTACTCGGAGCGGACGAGTTCGCGCTGGGATCGGCACTCACGACGCCTCACACCTCCGTCACGACGCACCCGGACCTGGACTCCCTGGACGAGACGACCGGCGACGACGCCTTCGCGCCCGCCATCGTGCTGGTCCCGGTCAGCGGAGGTGCCCACGGCGGCGAGGGCAGTCCGGAAACGGTGGCCGACACGGCGCGGGCACTCACCTCCACGGCCCTGCGGCTGGTCCAGGGCTGGTCGGCCGACGACCGGTCGGACCGGTCCCGCCTGGTGTTCGTGACCAGGGGTGCGGTCGCCGCGGACGACGGGGACACGGTCCTCGACCCGGCCGCCGCCGCGGTGTGGGGTCTGGTGCGGTCGGCGCAGGTGGAGAACCCTGACCAGTTCGTGCTGATCGACCTCGACGAGCAGGAGAACGCCGCCGCCGCGATCCCCGCCGTACTCGCTTCGGGAGAGCCACAGGCGGTCATTCGCGACGGCGTCGTCCGGGTCGGACGGCTGGGCCGCC
This sequence comes from Streptomyces sp. NPDC007917, assembly GCF_042959105.1. Classification (NCBI taxonomy): domain Bacteria; kingdom Bacillati; phylum Actinomycetota; class Actinomycetes; order Kitasatosporales; family Streptomycetaceae; genus Streptomyces; species Streptomyces sp. NPDC007917. The sequence continues at coordinate 5,729 of NZ_JBIBKK010000018.1, read as the reverse complement.
TGGTCACCGGGGCGCTCGAGCCGCGCCAGTGGGATCCAGCCGGCACGGTCCTGATCACGGGTGGTACGGGCGGTCTGGGGCGCCTGTTCGCCCGGCACCTGGTGGCCGAGCACGGTGTGCGGCATGTGCTGCTGGCCAGCAGGCGCGGTGGCGAGAGCGACACAGCCGTCGAGATGGTCGCCGAGCTGACGGCGCACGGAGCCGAGGCCAGGGCCGTCGCGTGCGACGTCGCGAACCGGGCCGCCGTGTCGGGACTACTCGCGGGGATCCCCGAGGAGCATCCGCTCACCGCGGTCATCCACACCGCGGGCGTCCTGGACGACGGTGTGATCGACTCGCTGACACCGGACCGGCTGGACACCGTCTTCCGCCCCAAGGTGGACGCCGCGTGGCATCTGCACGAACTCACCTCGGACATGGACCTCGCGGCGTTCGTGGTGTTCTCGTCGGTCACGGGCATCATCGGGGGCGCCGGGCAGGCCAACTACGCCGCGGCGAACAGCTTCCTGGACGGCCTGGCCCAATACCGGCGGGCGCACGGTCTCGCCGCGACGTCCTTGGCGTGGGGCCCATGGGAACAGAGCGCGGGAATGACCGGCGAGCTCGGCGAAGCGGACGTCAAACGGATGGCCCGGGGCGGGATGTCGCCGCTGCCCGCCGAACAGGGCCTGGCGCTGTTCGACACCGCGTGCACGCTGGGGCACGCGCTGCTGGTGCCCGCCCGCGTCGACGTGGCCGCACTGCGGGCCCGGCGTGAGGTGCCGTGGCTGGTGCGCGCCGGCGCCGACCGGATCCCACGCCGTCACGCCGCCGGGGCCGACCCGGCAGCGGCGAGCACACTCGCCCAGCGGCTGACGGAGCTGCGCCCGGCGGACCGGGTCCGTGCCGTGGTGGACCTGGTGAGCACGGAGGTCGCCTCGGTTCTCGGACACGCTTCGCCGGAAGGGGTGGAAGTCCGGCACGAGTTCCGCGAACTGGGCTTCGACTCGCTGACCGCGGTGGAGCTCCGCAACCAGCTGGCCAACGCCACCGGCCTGCGCCTGCCGTCCACCCTCGTGTTCGACTACCCCACACCGATGGCGCTGGCCGAACACCTGGTGGCGGAACTCGTCGGCACCGACAGCGGCCCGCTCGCACCGGCGCCGCGCCACACGCCCGTCGACGACGACCCGATCGCCATCGTGTCCATGGCCTGCCGCTACCCCGGTGGCGTGGATTCCCCGGAGAGCCTGTGGCAGCTGGTGAGCGACGAACGGGACGGTGTCTCCGGGTTCCCGACCACCCGGGGATGGGATCTGGACGCGCTGTACGACCCGGACCGGAACGCTCGCGGGAACACGAGCTATGTCCGTGAGGGTGGGTTCCTGCACGACGCGGGCGAGTTCGACGCTGGCTTCTTCGGGATCTCGCCGCGTGAGGCGCTGGCCATGGACCCGCAGCAGCGGCTGCTGCTGGAGACCTCGTGGGAGGCGATCGAGCGGGCCGGAATCGACCCGCTGACGCTGCGCGGCAGCCGGACCGGTGTCTTCGCCGGAGTGATGTACCACGACTACGGCTCCGGCGCGGAGTTCCCGGAGGAAGCGATGAGCTTCGTCGGGACCGGCACGGCGGGCAGCGTGATGTCGGGCCGGGTCGCCTACGCCCTCGGCCTGGAGGGCCCGGCGGTGACGGTCGACACCGCGTGCTCGTCGTCGCTGGTGGCCATGCACTGGGCGGCTCAGGCGCTGCGCAGCGGCGAATGCGCCCTGGCGCTGGCCGGTGGTGTGACGGTCATGGCCACTCCGGGGCCCTTCGTGGACTTCAGCGCGCAGGGGGGTCTTGCGGCCGACGGGCGGTGCAAGTCCTTCTCCGAGAGCGCCGACGGGGTGGGCTGGTCCGAGGGCGTGGGCATGCTGGTGCTGGAGCGGCTGTCGGACGCACAGCGCAACGGCCATGAGGTGCTGGCGGTGCTGCGGGGCTCGGCGGTGAACCAGGACGGTGCCTCCAACGGGCTCACGGCGCCGAACGGCCCGTCCCAACAGCGCGTGATCAAGCAGGCCCTGGCCGACGCCGGTCTGTCGCCCACCGATGTCGATGCGGTGGAAGGGCACGGTACCGGCACCACGCTGGGCGACCCCATCGAAGCCGAAGCGCTGTTGGCGACGTATGGCCGGGACCGGGGCGCGGAGCGCCCGCTGTGGCTGGGGTCGGTGAAGTCGAACATCGGGCATACGCAGGCGGCTGCCGGTGTGGCCGGTGTGATCAAGATGGTCATGGCGATGCGACACGGCACGCTGCCCGCCACGCTGCACGCGGACAAGCCGACCTCGCATGTGGACTGGTCGTCAGGCGCCGTCAGGCTGCTGACCGCACCGGTGGAGTGGCCGGAGGGCAGCCGCCCCAGGCGAGCGGCGGTGTCGTCGTTCGGGATCAGCGGCACCAACGCGCACACCGTTGTGGAGCAGGCGCCGCCGACGGCGGCCGGAGCCGACGACGACACGCCGCATGCGGCGCCCGGCGTAGTGCCGGTGGCGGTGTCGGGCAAGACACCGGAGGCGCTGCGGGCCCAGGCGGCGCGGGTGCTGTCGCACCTGGAACGGAACCCGGGGCCGGCCCTCGCCGACCTCGCGTTGTCCCTGCTGACCACGCGGTCGGCGTTCGAGCGGCGCGGTGTGGTGTTGTCCGGGGACCGGGACGAGGCCGTGGAGGGGCTGCGCGCCCTTGCCGCAGGTGGTGCGGCCGCTGGTGTGGTGCAGGATGTGGCCCGGGAGGACCGGGTGGTGGCGTTCCTGTTCTCGGGGCAGGGCAGTCAGCGGGCGGGGATGGGGCGGGAGCTGTACGGGCGGTTCCCGGTGTTCGCGGAGGCGCTGGATGAGGTGTGTGCGTATCTGGACCGGGAGTTGGACCGGCCGTTGCGGGAGGTGATGTTCGCCGAGCCCGGGTCGGCCGAGGCCGGGTTGCTGGATGAGACGGGGTGGACGCAGCCCGCGTTGTTCGCGCTTGAGGTGGCGTTGTTCCGGCTGGTGGAGTCGTGGGGTGTTCGGCCGGATTATCTGGCGGGTCATTCGATCGGGGAGGTCGCGGCGGCGCATGTGGCGGGGGTGTTCTCGCTGGCGGACGCGTGTGCGCTGGTGGGAGCGCGGGCCCGGCTGATGCAGGCGCTGCCGTCGGGCGGGGCGATGGTGTCCCTGCAGGCCACCGAGGACGAGGTCGCTCCGTACCTGACCGGCCAGGTGTCGGTCGCGGCGGTCAACGGACCGCGTTCGGTGGTGATCGCCGGGGAGGAAGCCGCGGTGCTGGAGGTGGCGGCCGCGTTCGCGGATTTGGGGCGGAAGACTAGGCGTTTGCGAGTCTCGCATGCGTTTCACTCAATGTTGATGGACGCGATGGTGGCAGAGTTCGGGCGGGTGGCCCGGGACATCTCATATGAGGCCCCGGTCATACCGTTCGTCTCGAATCTGACGGGTGAGTCGGCCGACGCGGAGCTGGTGTGCTCGGCCGAGTACTGGGTGCGCCATGTTCGGGAGACGGTCCGGTTCGCCGACGGAACGCGGTGGCTGGACGAGCATGGGGTGAGCACGTATCTGGAGCTGGGCCCGGACGGGGTGCTCTCCGCGATGGCGCAGGAGAGCCTGTCCGAGAAGTCGGCTGCCACCGCTGTTCTCGTCCCGGCCCTGCGTAAGGGTCTGGACGAGGAGCGCGCGCTGGTCACGGCGCTGGCCCGGCTGCACTCACATGGTGTCGACGTCGAGTGGCAGCGGTTCTTCGCCGGGACCGGAGCCAGCCGGGTCGAGCTGCCGACCTACGCCTTCCAGCACGAGCTGTACTGGCCGGCCGCCGCGGCCCCCACCGGGGACGTGACCGCCGCCGGCCTGGGAGCGCCGGAGCATCCACTGCTGGGCGCCGCGGTGGAACTGGCGGACGCCGGTGGCCTGCTGTTCACCGGGCGGCTGTCGCTGCGGTCGCACCCGTGGCTGGCCGATCACACCGTGGGCGGTGCGGTCCTGTTCCCGGGCACCGGCTTCCTGGAGCTGGCGATCCGCGCCGGTGACCAGGTCGGCTGTGACCGCGTCGACGAACTCACTCTGTCCGCACCGCTGGTGTTGGAAGAGCGGGACGCGGTGGCCATCCAGCTCTGGGTGGGAGAGCCCGACGAGTCCGGACGTCGCGGCGTCAACCTGTACTCCCGGCCCGCTGACGCCACGGACCAGCCCTGGGTCCGCCATGCCACGGGCGTGCTGGCCGCCGGGCGGGGACCCGCCGAGCCCACCCTGTCGACCTGGCCCCCCGCGGAGGCCACGCCGGTCGAACTGGACGGCTTCTACGAGCGCTTCGCCGAGGGAGGGTTCGGCTACGGCCCGCTGTTCCAGGGGCTGCGAACCGTCTGGCAGCGCGGCGATGAGATCTTCGCCGAGGTGGCGCTGCCGGAGCAGGGAAGTGACGCCGAATCGTTCGGGATCCACCCCGCGCTGCTGGACGCGGCCCTCCACGCGGTGTCCTTCGTGGACCTCGGAGAGTCGGACCGGGGCCGGCTGCCGTTCTCGTGGAGCGGAGTGTCCCTGCAGGCCGGCGGAGCCTCCGTGCTGCGGGTACGGATCGCCAAGGCCGGGGCCGAGTCGGTGTCGCTCACGGCGGTCGACATGGCAGGTGCGGTGGTCCTGTCGGCGGAATCGCTGACCTTGCGGCCGCTCGCCGCCGAACAGCGGGCCGGAGCACATCGCAGTGAGCGGGACGCGCTGTTCCGGCTGGAGTGGGTGCCCGCCCCGGCCGACCCGGTGGCCGGCACCGGGCCGAACACGGTGGAGCTGACCGCCGACGAGGCCTCCGACCTGGCGGTGCTGGAGACAGTGCCGGACGTGGTGACGGTCGCGGCCGGGTCCGCCGGAACCGACGATGTGGCCGCGTCGGTGCACGAGGAGACCGCGCGGGTGCTCGGCCTGCTCCAGGAATGGGCGGCCCAGGACCGGTTCGCGCACTCCCGTCTGGCGTTCGTCACCCGGGGAGCCATCGCGGCCGACGACGGCGCGACGGTGACCGACCTGGCCGGAGCGGCGGTGTGGGGGCTGGTGCGCTCGGCCCAGTCCGAGCACCCGGGCCGGTTCCTGCTCGTCGATGTGGACGAGCGGGAGACCTCCATGTCCGCGCTGCCGGTGGCCCTCGCCTCCGGCGAGCCGCAGGTCGTGGTGCGCGACGGCGTCGTACGCGTCGGCCGACTGGCCCGGGTGACCACCGCAACGGACCTGGTGTCCCCGGCAGGCGTGGCGTGGCGCCTGGACAGCAGGAAGAAGGACAGGCTGGACCACCTCTCGCTGGTGGAGTTCCCGGAAGCCACCGAACCGTTGAGGGCCAATGAGGTCAGGCTCTCGATACGGGCGGCGGGAGTGAATTTTCGCGATGTGCTCAACGCGCTGGGCATGTACCCAGGAGACGCCGGATGGATGGGGTGTGAAGCCGCCGGTGTTGTTCTTGAGACCGGCTCGGAGGTCACCGCTTTTGAGGTGGGTGACCGGGTGTTCGGCATGGTGCAGGGTGCGTTCGGCCCGGTCGCCGTGGCCGATCGGCGTGCGCTGGTGAAGGTTCCTGACGGGTGGTCGTCGGAGGATGCGGCGGCGGTGCCGGTGGCGTTCCTGACCGCGTATTACGGGCTGATGGACTTGGCGGGGTTGTCGGCGGGTGAGTCGGTGCTGGTGCATGCGGGTGCCGGTGGTGTGGGTATGGCGGCGATTCAGCTGGCGCGGCATGTGGGTGCT
>NZ_JBIBKK010000017.1:0-198490 GCF_042959105.1 Streptomyces sp. NPDC007917 | reverse complement strand
GCGCGCCGGGGGGTGCGCGGGGGGGGGCCGGGCCGGGCGGGGGGGCCGCGCCCCGGGGGGGCGGGGGGGCGCGCGCAACCGGGTGCCCGGGGGCCGGGCGGGGGGCGGGCCCCGCTTCTTTGTCCTGCCTGGCTTGGCTGAGAGCCACGCGCTACGGGAAGTTCCAGCCGTTGCTGTTGCCGTTCCCGTTCCCGCCGTTGCCGCCTCCGCCCCGGTTGCCGCCGGGCCAGCCGTCGTCCCCGCCGCCGCCGATCACGTCCGGCGGGAGGGTGATGTCCGGCCACGGGTTGTCGCCGCCGTTGTTCCCGCCGTTGTCGCCGCCCGGCTTGTCGCCGTGGCCCTTGTCGTCGTCGTTGTCGCGGGGCTTCTCGTTCGGGTCCTTGATCGGCACGGTGACGAATTCCTCCGTCGGCTTGCCCTCCAGGGCGCCGCTCATGGCGTCCTTCCAGATGGGGCCGGGGGTGTCGGCGCCGTAGACCTTGTCGTGGGGGACGCCGCCGATCGTGATGTTCTCCATCTTGACGCCCTTGGAGCCGGAGCCGCCGACCCAGACCGCGCCGGCGAGGTTCGGGGTGTAGCCGACGAACCAGGCGGCCTTGCGCTCGTCGGTCGTACCCGTCTTACCGGCGCTCGGGCGGTTCGCCAGGCCCGCCTTCTTGCCGGTGCCGTCCTCGACGACGCCGCGCAGCAGGGTGTTCATGGTGTCGGCGGTCTTCTCCGACATGGCGCGCGTGCACGAGGACTTGGGGACCTCGAGGGCCTTGCCGCCCGGGCCGGTGATCGACTCGATGAAGACCGGGGTGCAGTAGACGCCGCGGTTGGCGAAGGTCGCGTACGCGTTGGCCATCGTCAGCGGCGAGAAGCCGTCGGTGCCGAGGGTGATGGCGGGCACCTGGTTGAGCTTCTTGCCGTCGGCGCGCTTCACACCCATCTTCTCGGCCATCTCGGTGACCGGGCAGACGCCGATGTCACTGATCATCTGCACGAAGTAGGTGTTGATCGACTTCGCGAGCGCCTCCCTCAGGGCGTACGGGCCCTTCTCGCTCGGGTCCTCGTTCTCCACGGTCGCGCCCTCGGTGTTGGACCACGTGCCGTTGCAGGTGGACACCGGGCTCGGGTAGTCCATGTCGTACGGGGACGAGTAGCGCTGGTACGGCCTCTTGCCCTGTTCGAGGGCGGCCGCGGCGGTGATCGGCTTGAACGTCGAGCCGACCTGGAAGCCGTAGTTCGAGCCGCCCATGGCCTTGTCCGCGGACAGGTTGATCGTCAGCTCGTTGGCCCCGAAGCCGTACGGCCTGGACTGGCCCATGGCGACCACCTTGCCGGTGCCGGGCTCGACGAGCGTGACGGCGGTGGCGACCGGGTCGTCCTTGTAGACATGGGCCTTGATCGAGTTCTGGACCGACTCCTGGGCCTTCGGGTCCAGGGTCGTACGGATCGTCAGACCGCCGCGGTTCCAGCGCTGGGAGCGCTCCTCGCGGGTTTTGCCGAAGACCGGGTCGTTGAGGAAGACCTCGCGGACGTAGTCACAGAAGAACCCGGCGCCGCTCACGGCTGTGATGCAGCCGTTCTTGGGCGAGCTGACCTTGAGCCCGAGGGGCTTCTTCTTCGCCGCGTCGGCCTGGGCCTGGGTGATGTCCTTCACATCGGCCATGCGCTGCAGCACGGTGTCGCGGCGGGCCTTGGCCACCTCCGCGTTGTTGACCGGGTCGTAGCTGCTGGGCGACTGGACGAGACCGGCCAGCATCGCGGCCTGCTCCAGGTTCAGGTCCTTGGCGTGCTTGCTGAAGTAGCGCTGGGAAGCGGCCTCGACACCGTAGGCCTGCTGGCCGAAGAAGGTGATGTTGAGGTAGTTCTGCAGGATCCGCTTCTTGCCCAGCTCCTTCTCGACCTGTATCGCGTACTTCAGCTCCTTGATCTTGCGGCCGACGGACTGCTTCTGGGCCTCGGCGACCGCCTTCTCGTCGTTGCCCGCCTCCTCCACGAAGACGTTCTTGACGTACTGCTGGGTGAGCGTGGAGGCGCCCTGCGAGACGCCGCCGTCCTGCGCGTTCTTGTTGAGCGCGCGCAGCACACCCTTGAGGTCGATCGCCCCGTGCTCGTAGAAGCGCGCGTCCTCGATCGCGACGATCGCCTTGCGCATGTACGGCGAGATGTCCTTGAGGTCCACGATGGTGCGGTCGCGGGAGTAGACCTTCGCGATCTCGCCGCCCTTGGCGTCGAGGATGGTGGTCCGCTCGCTGAGCGGTGGCCTTTTGAGATTGGCTGGAATCTCGTCGAATTGCTCGACCGTTCCCTTGGCCGCGAGGCCGATCGCGCCGACGGCGGGCAGCGCAAGCCCGGCCAGCACCGCTCCCGCGAGCACGCTGACGCCGAGGAACTTCGCGGCCTGCTGAGCGGGGGAGGCCACGCCCCCGCCCGAACGCTTGTTACCCATGGAGGCAGCCTACGTGGCGAATCGCCGGACAGGGGACCACCTGTTCGCATACGCTGATTCACGCCAGTCACTCCGGTGCGGTCGAGCACCATCCCCCCTCTCACTCAAGTGAGTGATGAGACCTGCCCTGTTTGTCGTTTCGTGTCTTGTCTCGCCCCTTTTGGTGCGGGTGAACTGCCCCTATTTGTGCGGGAAGTCGCACATGTCGCCAGCTCACTCCGTTGGGTGATCTGCCGCGTACCCATAGTCCGTTCGGGCCATCCAAGATTGGGCCCGCAGGGGGTGTTGCACCCTGTCCGCCTTCCGTAACGTCCTCAACTGGCGACGGTGAATATGCCGTTTGTCGCCGTGGGGGAGCTCCGAATCGGGAGAGGACGGCGCCAGCATGGGCTGGGTAACCGACTGGAGTGCGCAGGCCGCCTGCCGCACGACTGATCCAGATGAACTATTTGTTCAAGGCGCGGCACAGAACAGGGCCAAAGCGGTCTGCACCGGGTGTCCGGTGCGCACCGAGTGCCTTGCCGACGCGCTCGACAACCGCGTCGAGTTCGGCGTATGGGGTGGAATGACCGAGCGTGAGCGGAGGGCGCTGCTGCGCCGCCGTCCCACGGTCACCTCCTGGCGCCGGCTGCTGGAGACCGCGCGCCTTGAGTACGAGCGCGGGGCGGGCATCCTGCCGCTCGACGACGAGGAATACGAGCGCTTCGCAGCCGTCGGGTAGCAGACGACCGGCGGTTGGCGGTCGGGGGCTGACAGCCGAAGGCTCCTGGGCCGTCAGCCAGTCCTGGCGGTGTGACGTCTCGTTTCTCTCATCACCACGTCACAACCCAGGTGGGGCCAGGCGCTGAGTTCGGGGTGCCTTCGCGCCCCGCACGGCTACCCCGCCGCGCTCTCGGGCTGCCGCTCTGGCTGCTCTGCCAGGCGCTCGCCGATCGCCCGCAGCCCCGCGAGGTCATGTACGTCGCCGGGGAGCGCGGCCACTTCCGCCACGGGAACCTCGGGGTGCAGCGTCGTGAAGCGATGGTGTGTGCGCTGCTCTCGGGCGAGCACCTGCATCCGCTCCGCGTGCAGCCGGAGCAGCCCCACGGCGAGCCTCTCTGCCGACGTGGGGGAGCCGTCGGGGTCAGATGCCGAGGAGTCGCGCGCCGCTGAGGCGTTCTGCTCTTGAGCATGCCCTGAACCGGGGTCGACAATGCCGTCTTCGGCAAGATTTTCTCGGCTGTTGGCGGTGTGGGGCGCGTCCTCGACCCCGTCCGCCTCGTGTGCCTCTTCCACCGGGTCCGCGGGGTCCTCCGGACCGGCCGGACCTGCCGGGTTTGCCTCGCCTACCGGGTTTGCCTCGCCCGCCGGGGCAGGCGCGCCCGATGCCTCTGCCAGCCCCAGGGACAGCGTCTCCGCGGCCGCCAGTGCCCGCTCCGCCGAGAGCTGCGCGGCACCGCTCCCGTGCACCCGGTTCAGCACCAGCCCCGCCAGCGGCATCCGGTCCGCGGCCAGCCGCTCCACGAAGTACGCCGCCTCGCGCAGCGCGTCCCGCTCCGGGGCCGCCACCACCAGGAAGGCCGTGCCCGGCGCCTGCAGCAGCCGGTAGGTGGCCTCCGCGCGGGTGCGGAAGCCACCGAACATCGTGTCCATGGCGGCGGCGAAGGTCTGTACGTCGCGCATCAGCTGTCCGCCCAGGACCTTGCTGACGGTGCCGGTCATCATCGACACGCCCACGTTCAGGAACTTCATCCCCGCCCTGCCGCCGACCTTCGCCGGGGCCATCAGGACCTTGATGAACTTCCCGTCCAGGAAGGAGCCGAGGCGTTTGGGCGCGTCCAGGAAGTCCAGCGCCGACCGGCTCGGCGGCGTGTCGACGATGATCAGGTCCCACTCGTCGCGGGCCCGCAGCTGGCCGAGCTTCTCCATGGCCATGTACTCCTGCGTGCCCGCGAAACCGGCCGAAAGTGACTGGTAGAAGGGGTTGGCCAGGATCGCGCGGGCGCGCTCGGGGTCGGCGTGCGCCTCGACGAACTCGTCGAAGGTCCGCTTCATGTCCAGCATCATGGCGTGCAGCTCGCCGCCCGCCGCGCCGTCGATGCCCTCGACCCGGCGCGGCACGTTGTCCAGCGCGTCGATGCCCATCGACTGCGCGAGCCGACGGGCCGGGTCGATGGTGAGGACGACGGCCTTACGGCCGCGCTCCGCGGCCCGTACGCCCAGGGCGGCGGCCGTCGTGGTCTTGCCGACGCCGCCGGAGCCGCAGCACACGACGATGCGGGTCCCGGGGTCGGCCAGCAGTGCGTCGGTGTCCAGCCGCGGTGCCATGTCCATGCTTCTACCGCCTCCTGCATACGGCGCGTACGGCGCGTCCCGACGCGTACCGCCCGCTCGTACCGTTCATGCTGATTGCGCCGATTGTGTGGATTGCGCTGCTCGTGTCGCCGCCGTCGCCCGTGCGGCTCACATCGGCCACTGCTTGCGCAGATCCGCTGCGAGCCGGTACAGGCCGGCCAGGTCGACGCCGTCGGTGAGCAGCTCCAGCTCGTACAGGGGCAGCTCCAGGCCCGTCAGCTCCGCCCGCTGCGCCCGCTCCAGGGCGACCCGCTCCGCGTGTTCACGGGCCTGCTCCAGCAGCGGGTCCACCAGGCGCTCGGCGAGCCCACCGCGGCGCGCGCCGCCCAGCCCCGCCTGGGACAGGGCCTTGGCGACGGCGGCGCGCTGGCCGTCGGCGGCGGCGTCGACGGCCGCGTGGTCGAGGATCGCGGGCCGCACCATGTTGATGATGACCGCGCCGGTCGGCAGGCCGTCGGTGCGCAGCTCCCCGATGCCGTCCGCGGTCTCCTGGACCGGCATCTCCTCCAGCAGCGTGACCATGTGGACCGCCGTCTCGGGGGACTTCAGCACGCGCATCACGGCCTGCGCCTGATTGTGTATCGGGCCGGTCCTGGCCAGCCCCGCCACCTCGTGGTTGACGTTCAGAAAGCGGGTGATCCGGCCGGTCGGCGGCGCGTCCATCACGACGGAGTCGTAGACGAAGCGGCCGTCCTTGCCCTTGCGGCGCACCGCCTCGCACGCCTTGCCGGTCAGCAGGACGTCCCGCAGCCCCGGGGCGATGGTGGTCGCGAAGTCGATCGCGCCGAGCTTCTTCAGCGCCCGCCCGGCCGAACCCAGCTTGTAGAACATGTGGAGGTAGTCGAGGAGCGCGAACTCGGGGTCGATGGCGAGCGCGTGCACCTCACCGCCGCCCGGCGCGCCGGCGATCTTCCGCTCCTCGTAGGGCAGCGCCTCGGTCTCGAAGAGTTGTGCGATGCCCTGGCGCCCTTCGACCTCGACCAGCAGGGTTCGCCTGCCGTCGGCCGCGAGGGCCAGCGCGAGTGCCGCGGCGACCGTGGTCTTGCCGGTTCCGCCCTTGCCACTGACGACATGGAGCCTGCTCACACTGGGGAGCCTAACCAGTCGTCGTCCGGGCTACGCACCAGGCCCCGGCAGACAGGCATTACAGTCGGCCCTATGACCAAGTGGGAATACGCGACCGTGCCGCTGCTCGTACACGCCACGAAGCAGATTCTGGACACCTGGGGCGAGGACGGCTGGGAGCTCGTCCAGGTCGTGCCGGGGCCCAACAACCCCGAGCAGCTGGTGGCCTACCTCAAGCGGGAGAAGGCAGCATGAGCGCGGTCGAGGACAAGCTCGCCGAGCTGGGCCTGACCCTGCCGGAGGTCGCGGCTCCGCTCGCCTCGTACGTGCCCTCGGTCCGCTCCGGGGCGTATGTGTACACCTCGGGCCAGCTGCCCATGGTCGAGGGCAAGCTCGGCGTGACCGGCAAGGTCGGCGCCGAGGTGACGCCGGAGGAGGCCAAGGAGCTGGCGCGGATCTGCGCGCTGAACGCCCTGGCCGCGGTCAAGTCGACCGTCGGCGACCTGGACAAGGTCGTACGGGTCGTGAAGGTCGTGGGCTTCGTCGCCTCGGCGCCGGACTTCACCGGGCAGCCGGGCGTCGTCAACGGCGCGAGCGAGCTGCTGGGCGAGGCGCTGGGCGAGGCGGGGGTGCACGCCCGCAGCGCCGTGGGCGTGGCGGTGCTGCCGCTGGACGCCCCCGTCGAGGTCGAGATCCAGGTCGAGGTCGCGGACTAGGTCCGCACCGGGGGTTCATCCGGGCGCCGGGGCGAGCGCCACGAAGTCCGCGCCGGACGGGTCGAGGCAGACGGCCAGCCGCCCCACGTCCGGCATGTCGACCGGGCCCATCTGCACGCTGCCGCCGCCCTCGGTGACCTTGACGAGGGTGGCGTCGCAGTCCGCGACCGCGAACACCGGGTGCCAGTACGGGCGGCCGCCGCTGAGCGCCAGATGATCCGCCGGGAGCCCCATGATGCCGCCCTGCGCGCGCTCGGGGCCCAGGCCGGCCGGGGTGATCAGCGTGTACGCGCCGCCTTCACCCGGTAGCGGCATGTCCTGGGTCTGCCAGCCGAAGAGCGAACCGTAGAACTCCTTCGCGGCGGCCGCGTCCGTCGTGTACAGCTCGATCCAGGAGAGGGAGCCGGGCACGTCCACCGCTTCCAGGCCGCGTATCGTCGCCGGCTGCCAGACGGCGAACTGGCCGCCCTGCGGATCGGTCAGCTGCGCCATCAGACCCTCGCCGTTCGCGTCGCGCGGGGCGACCCGTACGGAGCCGCCGGACCGCTCCACCGCCGCTGCCGTGGCCTCCGCGTCGGGGGTCTGGAAGTAGATCATCCAGGCTGAGCGGGCCCCCTCCTCGGTGAGCGGGCCCAGGCCGCCGACGCTCTTTCCGTCCAGCCGGAAGATGCCGTAACCGTCCGCCCCCGGCTCCGGGGGCCCGAGCTGCCAGCCGAGAACCGAGCCGTAGAAGCGGGCCGCGGCGGCGACATCGGGCGCCCCGAGATCGAGCCAGCACGCGGAGCCGGGCACGAAGTCCGTGGTGATCATGGCGCTTCCCTTCTCCGTCGGTGGCTTCCCCCTCGCAGGTCCGTATGCAGCCAGGGTGACACCCGCCACTGACATCCGCCCTCCGGCGCCTGTGCCGGGCGCGGCCGGGCGCGCCGAGCGGTCCGGGGCTCACCTGTGACCAGGTCGGACGTGGCGTCGGCCCCGATGTAGAGCACGGCGTGGCCGCCGCGGTGCGTGCCGCTGCCCCCGTCCTCGCAGGTTGTCGCCTACCGCCACATCGGATCCTGAGACGAGGGGAACGCCTCACCGTGAACACGTCGTCCGTAGACATGCCCTGGCCAACTCGTATGCGCATTAGGCTGCTTGGACAGCCTGAACGCATAGGAGCGGTCATGGAGTCGGGGCCTGACCCGAAGGCGGCACGTACGACAGCCGAGTTCGTCGTCGCGATGCGGCAGTTGCGCAGCTGGGCCGATCTGAGCTACCGCCAGCTGGAGCGTAACGCGGAGGCCGCCGGGGATGTGCTGCCACGCGCCACCATTTCGGGCGCGCTCAGCCGGGACGACCTGCCCAGGGAACAGCTTCTCGCCGCGTACGTACGGGCGTGCGGAGGGGACGAGGAGACCGTGGCCGTATGGCTGGCGGCCCGTCGGCGGCTGTCCATAGCCGGTTCCGGGGCCGCCTCGGCCCCGCCAGACGCTGCCGCGCCGGACTCCGACGCCACATCCGGGCACGCGCCCGCGCCCGTGCCCGCCTCAGCCGGCGCCGCCCGGCCCGGGGGCAGCCCCACGCCGCCCGACCCGGACGAGCGGAGCCACAAGATCAGCCGTCCGGCCGACGTGAGCGAGGCGGCCGAGGTCACCGAGGTGCTCGCCTCCGGCGAGGGGCCAGGCCCGGCACCCGGGGAGCCCGCATCCGGCTCGGCCTGGAGAAAGCGGTATCTGCCCACCGTCGCGGTGGGGCTGGCCGCCGCTCTCGGGGTGCTGCTGCTGGCCTACTGGCCGTTCTCCGGCTCCGACGGCGGCGGCCCCGACGCCCGGCCCGGGGCCGGCTCCAGCTCATCGAGCGGCGGGTCGTCCAAGGTGTCCGACGCGCCTTCGGACGCCTCGGATACCTCAAACACGCCGGACACCTCAAAGACGCCGGACACCAAGGAGCCCGTCGCCGACGACGACGCCCCGCCCGCGACCCACGACGCCTCCCCGTCGAAGAAACCCGAGCCGACGGCCACGAGCACCGCCTCCAAGCCCCGGCTGCCCGCCGCGGGCCCGACGCTGATGCATCCCCTCTCGGCCCCCGGCCTCTGCCTGACCGAGGGCCAGGAACGAAAGAACCCCCAGCCCCGGGAGGTCGCCGCCCAGATGCCGTGCGCCGAGGTCCCGCTGCCCCACGTGTCGCTGGACGCGGTCGGCGACGGCGTCTACCGCATCCAGTGGGACCACCCCGATGTGAACAAGGGGCTCGGCTGTCTGAGCGTCGACGGAAGCGACCCGGGCGACCTGCTCACCCCGCGCCCCTGCTCGTACGCCGACAACATGAAGTTCCGGCTGGAGCCGTCCCACGGCGGGTTCCGGCTGCGTCCCGTCCACAGCGGGCTGTGCATCGGGATCCAGCCGCCCCGTACGGAGGGTGCCGAGGCGATCCAGGCCCCCTGTAGCGGCGCGGAGGACCAGGTATTCCGTTTCACCGCGCCCTGAGGCGGCGCGCCGCCCCCGGCCCCTCGAACATCCGCGCGCCAGCGCATAGCATCCGGCCATGTCCACTACGAATGGTCAGTGGTATCCGTCCGACTGGCCGGAGCGCATCCGACAGCTGGCGACCGGCGAGCTCACCCCGGTGACCCCGCGCCGGGCCGCCACCGTGATGCTGCTGCGCGACGGGGCCGGGGGCCCCGCCGTGCACATGCTGCGCAGACGGACCTCCATGGCCTTCGCCGGCGGGGCGTACGCGTATCCGGGCGGCTCGGTGGACCCGCGTGACGAGCGCGGGGTGGCCTGGGCCGGGCCCTCGCGCCGGGAGTGGGCGCGGCGGCTGGGACTCTCGGAGGACGACGGGACGGCGGCCCAGGCCATCGTGTGCGCGGCGGTCCGGGAGACCTTCGAGGAGTCGGGCGTGCTGCTCGCGGGCCCGACGCCGCACACGGTCGTCGCGGACACGACCGGCGACGACTGGGACAGGGACCGCGCGGCGCTGGTCGCCCGGGAGCTGTCCTTCGCCGACTTCCTTGACCGCCGCGGGCTCGTGCTCCGTTCGGATCTGCTCGGGTGCTGGGCCCGCTGGATCACCCCCGAGTTCGAGCCGCGCCGCTACGACACCTGGTTCTTCGCGGCCGCCCTGCCGCACGGCCAGCGCACCCGTAACGCCTCGACCGAGGCGGACCACACCGTCTGGATCCGGCCCGCCGAGGCGGCCGCCGGGTACGACCGGGGCGAGCTGCTGATGATGCCGCCGACCATCGCGACCCTGCGCGAGCTGGAGCCGTACGGGGCGGTCGCGGAGGTACTGGCGGCGGCCCCGGACCAAGATCTCACGCCCGTACTGGCGCGGGCGCGGGTGGAGGACGGCCAGGTCGTCCTGAGCTGGCCGGGCCATGACGAATTCACCAAGCACATTCCCACGGGCCCCACGGGGGGAGCGACCTGATGACGTACGCGGCATCCTTGCCCGGCCAGCCGCGAGGCGGCCCCATCGACGGCCCGGCCACCGACCGGGCGGTGTGTGTCCTCGCGCCGAACCCCTCCCCGATGACGCTCGACGGCACCAACACCTGGATCGTCGCCGAGCCGGACTCCGACCTGGCCGTCGTCATCGATCCGGGCCCACTCGACGACGACCACCTCAAGGAGGTCATGGCCACGGCGGAGCAGGCGGGCAAGCGGGTCGCGCTGACCCTGCTCACCCACGGCCACCCGGACCACGCCGACGGCGCGGCGCGCTTCGCCGAGCTGACGCGTACGCGCGTACGGGCCCTGGACCCGGCGCTGCGGCTGGGGGAGGAGGGCCTGGGGGCGGGCGACGTCATAACCACCGGCGGGCTGGAGCTGCGGGTGGTGCCCACGCCCGGCCACACGGCCGACTCGCTCTGCTTCCACCTCCCGGCGGACGCCGCGGTCCTGACCGGCGACACGGTGCTGGGGCGCGGCACGACGGTGGTGGCGCACCCGGACGGGCGGCTCGGCGAGTATCTGGACTCGCTGCGGCGGCTGCGCTCGCTGACAGTGGACGACGGGGTGAGCACCGTGCTGCCGGGCCACGGGCCGGTGCTGAACGACGCGCGGGGCGCGGTAAAGTACTACCTCGCCCACCGGGCCAACCGGCTGGCGCAGGTCGAGACGGCCGTGGAGAGCGGCTACCGCACGCCCTCAGAGGTCGTGGCGCATGTGTACGCGGATGTGGACCGGTCGCTGTGGCCGGCGGCGGAGCTGTCGGTCCGCGCCCAACTGGACTATCTGAGCGAGCACGGGCTGATCTGAGGCCGGGCGCGGGCTGATCCGAGGAACGGCCACGGGCTGATCCGAGGACGGCCACGCACGGCCCGCAGCATGAGGAGGGCCCTCGCCGGGGAATCCGGCGAGGGCCCTCCTCGTACGTCGTACGTCGTACGCGTCAGCGGGACCGCTTGGCGAGCCGCTCGACGTCCAGCAGGATCACCGCGCGCGCCTCCAGCCGCAGCCAGCCGCGGCCCGCGAAGTCGGCGAGCGCCTTGTTGACCGTCTCGCGCGAGGCGCCGACCAGCTGGGCCAGCTCCTCCTGCGTGAGGTCGTGGACGACGTGGATGCCCTCCTCCGACTGCACGCCGAAGCGGCGCGAGAGGTCGAGCAGGGCGCGGGCGACACGCCCGGGGACATCCGAGAAGACCAGGTCGGACATCTGGTCGTTGGTCTTGCGCAGGCGCCGGGCGACCGCGCGCAGCAGCGCCGTGGCGACCTCGGGCCGGGCGTTCAGCCACGGCTGCAGGTCGCCGTGGCCGAGGCCGAGCAGCTTGACCTCGGTGAGGGCGGTGGCGGTGGCGGTACGCGGGCCGGGGTCGAAGAGCGACAGCTCGCCGATCAGCTCGCCGGGACCGAGCACGGCCAGCATGTTCTCGCGGCCGTCGGGAGAGGTGCGGTGGAGCTTCACCTTGCCCTCGGTGACCACGTACAGGCGGTCGCCGGGGTCCCCTTCGTGGAAGAGGGCGTCACCGCGCGCGAGGGTGACCTCTCCCATGGAGGCGCGCAGCTCAGCGGCCTGCTCGTCATCGAGCGCCGCGAAGAGCGGGGCGCGCCGCAGAACGTCGTCCACGAGATCTCTCCTTGTCGACATGCACAGGGGACCGTCGTCCCCATGATGCCGGACGGTAAAACAGTGCGATCAATCACAAGTTTGACGCACCTGCCTGCGGCACTGTACGGCAGGGGTCCTATTGAGCGGCTCTTTCCTGCGGTCGGAGCGTATGTCAGTGCCGGGGCTTAGGCTGGCTGGGTGTCCAATAGGCCGGTGAAAGCACGGGGCAAGGGGGCCGGACGGGTGAGTGCACCTCGTAATTCCGCTGTGGGCGAACAAGGCTCGGCCGAGCCAGCGGAAACGGCAAATCCACACAAAACAGCTAAGCAGACAAAAGCCGCCAAAGCCGCCGACGCCGGAAGACCGCGCAAGGCCGCCGCCGCCCGCCCCGAATCCCGGCTCGCCCTCGTCCGCCGGGCCCGCCGGATCAACCGCGAGCTCGCCGAGGTTTATCCGTACGCGCACCCCGAGCTGGACTTCGAGAACCCCTTCCAGCTGCTGGTCGCCACGGTCCTGTCCGCCCAGACCACCGATCTGCGGGTCAACCAGACCACCCCCGCCCTGTTCGCCGCCTGCCCGACGCCCGAGGACATGGCCGCGGCCGACCCTGAGGCGCTGGAGCAGCTGATCCGGCCGACGGGCTTCTTCCGGGCCAAGGCGAAGTCCTTGCTGGGGCTGTCCGCCGCGCTGCGGGACCGCTTCGGGGGCGAGGTGCCCGGCCGCCTGGAGGACCTGGTGACGCTGCCGGGCGTGGGGCGCAAAACGGCCAATGTGGTCCTCGGAAACGCCTTCGGGGTGCCGGGGCTGACCGTGGACACTCACTTCGGGCGGCTGGTGCGGCGCTGGAAGTGGACCGCCCAGGAGGATCCGGAGAAGGTCGAGGCGGAGATCGCCGCGCTCTTCCCGAAGAGCGAGTGGACGATGCTCTCGCACCGGATCATCTTCCACGGCCGCCGCGTCTGCCATGCGCGCAAGCCCGCCTGCGGCGCCTGCCCGATCGCCCCGCTGTGCCCGTCGTACGGGGAGGGGGAGACGGATCCGGACAAGGCGAAGAAGCTGCTGAAGTACGAGCTGGGCGGCCAGCCGGGGCAGCGTCTGCGGCCGCCGGCCGACTATCCGGGCCGGGCCGCCGCCCCTCTGGGGGCGTCCCTGGGGGCCGCGGCTTCCCCGGACGCGGCCGCTCCCGTGGATGCCGCCGCTTCCCCGGGGTCGGCCGCTGCCGCGGAGGCCGCCGAGTGACGAGCACGTACGGCGGCGTGGCCGGTGTGACCAGTGACGGGCTGCCCGAGTGGCTGATGCCCGTGGCCCGTGTCGCGGAGACGGTGGAGGCCCGGCAGCTGAGCCGGTTTCTGCCGCCCGCGCGTGGCGGCGGCCGCCCCTCCGCCGTACTGGTGCTGTTCGGGGAGGGCGACCGCGGGCCCGAGCTGCTGCTCCTGGAGCGTGCGAGCTCGCTGCGCTCACACGCGGGTCAGCCCTCCTTCCCCGGGGGCGCGCTCGACCCGGAGGACGGCGATCCGGAAGGGGCCGGCCCGGTGCGCGCGGCGCTGCGCGAGGCCGAGGAGGAGACGGGCCTTGACCCGGCCGGGGTGCAGGTCTTCGCGGTGCTGCCGCGGCTCTACATCCCGGTGAGCGGCTTCGTGGTGACCCCGGTGCTCGGCTGGTGGCGCAAACCCAGCCCGATCCGGCCCGTCGACCCCGCCGAGACGGCCCGGGTCTTCACCGTTCCCGTGGCGGATCTCACGGACCCGGCGCATCGGGCGACCACAGTCCACCCGAGCGGGCACACCGGGCCCTGCTTCCTCGTCGAAGGGGCTCTGGTCTGGGGATTCACGGCCGGAGTGATTGACCGGATCTTGCACTTCGCGGGCTGGGAAAGACCTTGGAACCGTGACAACCGCGTCCCGCTCGACTGGCGTGCATGAGACGGTGTCCCGGTGAATGTGCTGGACATCCTGCTGCTGCTCGCCGCCGTGTGGTTCGCGGTCGTCGGTTACCGCCAGGGCTTCGTCGTCGGCGTTCTGTCGGTGATCGGGTTCATCGGTGGTGGCCTCGCCGCGGTCTACCTGCTGCCGGTGATCTGGGACGGCACCACCGATCGGGCGTCCCCGGGCACCTTCGGCGCGATCATGGCGGTCGTGCTGGTGATCGTGTTCGCCTCGGTCGGCCAGGCCGCCACCACCCACCTGGGCAACAAGCTGCGCCGTCACATCACCTGGTCACCGGCGCGCGCCCTGGACGCGACCGGCGGCGCGCTGGTCAACGTGGTGGCGATGCTCCTGGTCGCCTGGCTGATCGGCTACTACCTGGCCGGCTCCTCGCTGCCCACCGTGAGCAAGGAGGTCAATAACTCCAAGGTGCTGTTCGGGGTCTCCCGGGTGGTGCCGGACGAGGCGACCACCTGGTTCTCCGATTTCCGCTCGGTGCTCGCGCAGAACGGCTTCCCGCAGGTCTTCTCGCCCTTCTCGAACGAGCCGATCACCTCCGTGCCGGCGCCGGACCAGGCGCTCGCCGAGAGCCCGGTGGCCACGAACGCCAAGCAGAGCATCGTGAAGGTCGTCGGCACCGCCCCCAGCTGCGGCAAGGTCCTGGAGGGCTCCGGCTTCGTCTTCGCCCGGCATCGGGTGATGACCAACGCCCATGTCGTCGGCGGGGTCGACCACCCGACCGTGCAGATAGGCGGCGAAGGCCGGCTCTACGAGGCGAGGGTCGTGCTCTACGACTGGAAGCGCGACATCGCCGTCCTGGACGTGCCCTCGCTGAACGCGCCCGCGCTGAAGTTCGCCGAGGGCGACGCGCGCAGCGGTGACGGCGCGATCGTCGCCGGATTCCCCGAGAACGGCGCCTTTGACGTGCGTGCGGCCCGCGTCCGCGACCGTATCGAGGCCAACGGCCCGGACATCTACCACGACGGCAATGTGCACCGCGATGTCTACTCACTGTTCGCGACCGTGCGGCAGGGCAACTCCGGCGGCCCGCTGCTCACCCCGCAGGGCAGGGTGTACGGCGTGGTCTTCGCCAAGTCCCTCGACAACGCGGACACCGGTTACGCGCTGACCGCGGACGAGGTGCGCCAGGACGTCGAGCAGGGCCGCACGGCCCAGGCCCCGGTGGACACCCGCGGATGCGCGCTGTAGCAGCCGGCCCCGCTGATTGTTCGTCTGTGGCCGCGAGCAGCCTCGCGGCCACAGTGAGTGTTACGGCGCGAGTGAGGGTGACGGCGCGCTGTGGGAGCGGCCGCTACTGACGGCCGCGTGGATGGCGCAGCCGGGCCGAGACCCAGCGGGCCCTGCGGCGGATGATGCGAGGGATCCCCATATCGGGGTCATGGCCTGTGGAAGGCCCGGGACCGCCCCGCTCGGAAACGCTCAGCGCGGTGTTGGCAGCAGCGGCGGCTTCGGAGCCGCGGTCGCTTGGTGCGTCACGGTAGTCGTGCGTCCAGCCCATACATGGGTCTCTGCCCGGGGCCCAAGGTCCGTAATCGCCCCTGGCTGCGGCAATTGGCCTATGCTCCAGGCAAGTGGCCGTTCGAGAAACAGATGTTCGCTCAGCGCGTCGGCGGCCGGTCGACACCACGTCTGCGGCGGGTACGCGGCAGGGCGGCGGGTGGCCTCAGCGGTCGGGCTCGGGGTCCTTGAGCCAGTTGATCAGCTCGGTGGAGAAGGCGACCGGATCCTCCTCGTGCGGAAAGTGCCCGAGGCCGTCGAAGAGGCGCCAGCGGTAGGGCGCCTCCACGTACTCCCCGGAACCCGCCGCGCTGCGGGTGCGCATCACCGGGTCGAGCGACCCGTGCAGATGCAGCGTGGGCACCCGCACCGGCCGCCGCATCCGCCGGTTGAACTGGAAACCGTCCGGCCGCGCCAGCGACCGCACCATCCAGCGGTACGGCTCGATCGAGCAGTGTGCGGTCGACGGGATGACCATCGCCCGCCGGTAGGTCTCCACGGCCTGGTCCTCGGGCAGCCGAGGCCCCGACCAGTCCCGGATCAGCCGCCCCACCAGGGCCGCGTCGTCCGCGGTCAGCTGCCGCTCGGGCAGCCAGGGCCGCTGGAAGCCCCATACGTATGAGCTCGCCGCGCTCTGCTTGACGTCCCTCAGCATGGCCGAGCGCCAGCGCCGCGGATGCGGCATCGAGGCCACCGCGAGCCGCCGGACCAGCTTCGGCCGCATCACCGCGGCCGTCCAGGCGAGGTATCCGCCCAGGTCATGCCCGACGAGCGCGGCATCGGGCTCGCCGAGCGAGCGGACCACCCCGGTGATGTCGAGGGCGAGGTTGGCCGGGTCGTAGCCCCGGGGCGTACGGTCGCTCCCGCCCACCCCGCGCAGATCCATCGCCACCGCCCGGAAACCGGCGTCGGCCAGGGCGGTCAGCTGATGCCGCCAGGCCCACCAGAACTGCGGGAAGCCGTGCAGCAGCAGGACCAGCGGGCCGTCACCCAGCTCGGCGATGTGGAAGCGTGCGCCGTTGGCCGCGACGTCCCGGTGGGTCCAGGGCCCGTCGGGCCGTACGACCGAGGCGGAGGTATCAGGGGCCGTCATGCGGTCGAGCGTGTCATATCCCGTGCCGGGCGGCCGCCATTGGACGCGGCGCGCGGGTGTGGCTTGACGCTGCCCAGCACGGCCGCCGTCTCTTTGGCCGAGGCCATGGACTTCTTCGGCGCCTTGACCTTCTTGAACTTGGCGAGCGCGAAGCCGCTGAGGATCGTGGCGATCAGCCAGTAGATGCCACCCACGATCAGAAAGCACCAGGCGAGGCCGAGGCCGGTCCAGGCGCGCAGACCGTAGGCGAGGGCGAAGCTCAGCACCGGCAGCGAGAACAGCATCAGCACCCCGGCCGCGATGGCCGCGCCGCTGCCGAACAGGGTGCGCCGGGCGCTGTCCCGGAATTCGACCTTGGCCAGCGCGATCTCGTCGTGCACCAGCGCGGACAGTTCGGTGGTCGCCGTGGCCACCAGCTGGCCGAGGCTGCGGTTACCGCCGTCGTCGGCTGCGCTCATCGCCATCTCCCTCTGCTCTCGCACGTCTTATGCGTCCCGCACGTCTTACGCGTCGTCTTTTCCGCGTCTGCCACGTCTTCTGCTCTTCTCCGCGGTTGTCAAGCCTCTCAGATCATGCCGGACCATCGTCACCGGCGTCGGACCCGGCGGCCACTTCGGCAAGTCGGCGGTGCTCGGCGGCCCTGGCCTCGTAGATCGCGGCCATCCGAAGGTGGTACTCCGGGCTGTCGAGTTCATAGATGTCGGGGATGCCGTCCTGGTCCTCGTCCCGTTCCTCTTCCTCGCACAGCTTCCGGTAGGTGTCGTTACGCAGCTTCAGCAGGACGCCCGACACGACCGCGGCGAGCAGCGAACCGATGAGCACCGCCGCCTTCACCTCGGCGGCGAGCGTGGGGTCGGCGGGGAAGGCCAGCTCGCCGATGAGCAGGGAGACGGTGAAGCCGATCCCAGCGAGCGAGGCGATCGCCAACACATCCGCCCAGGCCAGATCCTCGTTCAGCTCCGCCTTGGTGAAGCGGGCGGCGAGCCAGGAGCCGCCGAAGACGCCGATGGTCTTGCCCACGACGAGGCCGAGGACGACGCCGAGCGTCTCCGGGCGGGTGAAGACCTGCCCGACGGCCCCGCCGGAGACCGGGACCCCGGCGGCGAAGAGGGCGAACAGCGGGACGGCGAGACCGGCCGACAGGGGGCGCATCCGGTGCTCGACACGCTCGGCGGGGGAGCGCTCCTCGCCCTCGCGCACGGTGCAGCGCAGCATCAGGCCCATGGCGACGCCGGCGATCGTGGCATGCACCCCGCTCGCATGCATCAGCGCCCAGATCACCAAGGCCAGCGGGACATAGATGTATCCGCCGCGGACGCCCTTGCGGTGCAGTGTCCAGAACACGACGAGACCGGCGACCGCGAGCCCCAGGGCGGCGAAGTCGATATGCGTCGTGTAGAAGATCGCGATGATCAGGATCGCGCCGAGGTCGTCCACCACCGCGAGGGTGAGCAGAAACGCGCGCAGGGCGGCGGGCAGGGCGGTGCCGATGACGGCGAGCACGGCGAGGGCGAAGGCGATGTCGGTGGCGGTGGGCACCGCCCAGCCCCTGAGGTTTCCGCCGCCGGCCGCGCCCGCGGTCACATAGACGAGGGCGGGCACGGCCATGCCGCATATCGCGGCCACGACAGGGAGCGCGGCCGCCCGGGGGTCGCGCAGCTCGCCCGCGACCAGTTCGCGCTTGAGCTCGATGCCGGCCACGAAGAAGAAGACGGTGAGCAGCCCGTCCGCGGCCCAGGAGGCGACCGACAGCCGCAGATGCAGCGCCTCGGGGCCGAAGGAGAAGTCCCTGACGTCCTGGTAGAGGCCGCTGAGCGGGGTGTTGGCGAGCAGCAGCGCGGTGACGGCGGCGACCAGCAGGATGATGCCGCCGACAGTCTCCGTGCGCAGGGCGTCGGTGATGAAGGTCCGCTCGGGCAGCGACAGACGTCCGAGGAACTTACGGCGAATGGGCGCGGCCACGGGGAAGCCTCCTGGGGCGGTCGTACGTATCACGCGTGTGGATACACGTGTGGTGTGTGCCGACCAGACTTCCCGGCGCGCCCTCGAATGCTTGTTCTTGTCGCGCTCTTGGCGCGATGACTTTCCACCTTAACCGGAATGGCCGGAGGGCGCCCCGCCAGGCCGGGCGCCCTCCGTTTGCGAGCGGGTCAGTCCTCGCTGGGTCAGTCCTCGCTGGCGGCGGTCGGCAGCTTGCTCTGGATGAGCTCCATAACGGAGGAGTCGGTGAGGGTGGTGACATCGCCGAGGGTGCGGTTCTCGGCGACATCGCGCAGCAGCCGGCGCATGATCTTGCCGGAGCGGGTCTTGGGCAGCTCGGCCACCGGCAGGATCCGCTTGGGCTTGGCGATCGGGCCGAGATGCTTGGAGACATGGGCCCGCAACTCCTCGACCAGGCCGTCGTCCTCCGCGGCGCCGCCGCGCAGGATGACGAAGGCGCAGATGGCCTGGGTGGTCTGGGGGTCGGTGGCCCCGACGACCGCGGCCTCGGCGACCTTGGGGTGCGAGACGAGCGCCGACTCCACCTCGGTCGTGGAGATGTTGTGGCCGGAGACCAGCATGACGTCGTCGACCCGGCCGAGCAGCCAGATGTCGCCGTCGTCGTCCTTCTTGGCGCCGTCGCCCGCGAAGTAGCGGTTCGAGAAGCGCGACCAGTAGGTGTCCAGATAGCGCTGGTCGTCGCCCCAGATGGTGCGGAGCATGGACGGCCAGGGCTCGGTGAGAACGAGGTAACCGCCGGAGCCGTCCGGCACCTCGTTGGCGTCGTCGTCGACGACGGTGGCGGAGATGCCGGGGAGCGGCACCTGGGCGGAACCGGGCTTGGTCTCGGTGACACCCGGCAGCGGGCTGATCATCATCCCGCCGGTCTCGGTCTGCCACCAGGTGTCGACCACGGGCGTCTTGTCCGCGCCGATGTGCTTGCGGTACCAGATCCACGCCTCGGGGTTGATCGGCTCGCCGACCGAGCCGAGGATGCGCAGCGAGGACAGGTTGAACTTGGCCGGGATGTCGTCGCCCCACTTCATGCAGGCGCGGATCGCGGTCGGGGCGGTGTAGAGGATCGTGACGCCGTACTTCTGGACGATCTCCCACCAGCGGCCCTGATGCGGGGTGTCCGGGGTGCCCTCGTAGAGCACCTCGGTCGCGCCGTTGGCCAGCGGTCCGTAGACGATGTACGAGTGGCCGGTGACCCAGCCGACGTCCGCCGTGCACCAGTACACATCCGACTCGGGCTTGAGGTCGAAGACGGCGTGGTGGGTGTAGGCGACCTGGGTGAGATAGCCGCCGGTGGTGTGCAGGATGCCCTTCGGCTTACCGGTGGTGCCCGAGGTGTAGAGGATGAAGAGCGGGTGCTCGGCGTCGAACGCCTCGGGGGTGTGCTGGTCCGGCTGGCGGTCGACAAGCTCGTGCCACCACACGTCGCGGCCCTCGGCCCAGGCAACCTCCTGGCCGGTGCGGCGGACCACCAGCACATTGCGCACCTTGTCGGTGCCCGGACGGGTCAGGGCCTCGTCGACGGCCGGCTTGAGCGCGGAGGGCTTGCCGCGGCGGTAGCCCCCGTCCGCGGTGATCACCACACGGGCGTCGGCGTCCTCGATGCGGGTGGCGAGAGCGTCGGCCGAGAAGCCGCCGAAGACCACGGAGTGGGGGGCGCCGATGCGGGCACAGGCCAGCATCGAGACGACGGCCTCCGGGATCATCGGCAGATAGATCGCGACCCGGTCACCGGTCCGGACCCCGAGCTCGGTCAGGGCGTGCGCCGCCTTGGAGACCTCGCGCTGCAGCTCGGCATAGGTGAGGGAGCGGCTGTCGCCGGGCTCGCCCTCGAAATGGATGGCCACCCGGTCGCCCAGCCCGTTCTCCACATGGCGGTCGACGCAGTTGTACGCCACGTTGAGCTTGCCGTCGGCGAACCACTTCGCGAACGGCGGGTTCGACCAGTCCAGCGTCTCCGTCGGCTCGGCGGCCCAGGTCAACCGACGGGCCTGCTCGGCCCAGAAGCCCAGGCGGTCAGCCTTCGCCCGCTCATACGCCTCCGCCGTGACATTGGCGTCGGCGGCCAGGTCGGCGGGGGGAGCGAAGCGACGCTCCTCCCGAAGAAGGTTGGCCAGGCTTTCGTTGCTCACGACATCTCCCATTCCCAGGGTGACCGTTGTGTCCCAGGCCATAGCTCATCAGCCCGCGGTGCACCCTGACAAGGGCCGTCGGCAAAAATTGGTTTAGACCTGTAATCACATGACGCCCACGCCCCCGGACAGGAAACCACCGGCCATGCGCCCTGTGGGCCCGCTGCTCGCACAGGCACCAGCTGCCACGCCATGGTCCGGCCGCACAGCCGAGAATCTGCCGGACCCCCCGGCCTCCAGCACATACGCCTGAGCCTCCCCCACATGGAAGTACATCCCCTGAAGCACCAGCGCGCCCTCCGCCACCCGGCGGGCCACACAGCCATGTGCCATCAGATGCTCGAGCTGCTGCACCACATTGACCAATGCCAGCCGCTCCTGCTCATCGGCCACGGGCCTGTTGCCAAGCGCCACCTCGCCGCGCCCCAGCCGCCCGATCCGCTCCATCCGGGCCAGGCTCGGGCGCCCATGGCGCAGCCATCGAGCAAGTGGCGTCTGCGCGACGGGCGGTGTCTGTGTGACCGGCGGCGTCTGTGCGACGGGCGGTGTCTGCGCGATGGGCGGTGTCTGCGCGATGGGGAACGTCTGCGCCATGAGCGGTGTCTGCGCCATGGGCGGCGTCTGTGCGACCGGCGGTGTCTGCCTGCCGAACGGCGCCGGCACCGCCGAGCCGAGCAGCGCCTGCATCGCCCCGCATCCCGAATGCCCGCACACCGTGATGCTGCCGACCTCCAGCACCTCCACCGCGTATTCGATGGCCGCGCCCACCGAGTCACAGGCATCTCCGGAGCCGGGCGGTGGCACCAGATTGCCCACATTGCGCACGGTGAACAGGTCGCCCGGCCCGCTGGAGGTGATCATGCTGGTCACCAGCCGGGAGTCGGCGCAGGTCAGGAAGAGCTGAGTGGGCCGCTGACCCTCCCGCGCGAGTCGCGCCAACTCCTCCCGCACCAGCGGCGCGGTATGCCGCTGGAAGGCGCTCACCCCGCCGAGCAGCTGCCCTCCGCTGTTCTGCACGGCCGTCGGGGCAGGCCGGGTGCAGTGATGGTTGCGCCACGGCGTCCACGGCCTGCAGGCATGGGCGCTGGCCGGCTCGGCGATCGGCCGCCCCGAGCGGCCACCGAGCCTGACCCAGCCGCCGTGCGCCCGGTGCCCCTCGGCCCAGGACTGCAGCGCCTCATACGCGGCGTGGTCCATGAACCAGCCGCCCAGCTCCACCACCACGCTCGCCCCGGCAGGCAACTGCGCCAGGGCCCGGCTGAGCCGGGGCACCGCCAGGAACGTCAGCTGCCCGCTCACCCGCACCCGGTGCAGCCCGGCCTCCTCGGCCACGGTGATCCGGGTGTGGGTCAGCCGGCGCAGCGCCGTGACGACCGCGACCACGATCCCGACCGCCACCCCCTGCAACACGCCCAGCAGGACGACCGAGCCCAGGGTGGCCGCATACACCGGGAACTCCCGGTTCCGCTGCACGTTCTTGATGTGTGCGAAGCTGACCATCTTCACGCCGACGACCATGACCAGCGCGGCGAGCGCGGCGAGCGGAATCAGCTCGAGGACCCCGCCGAGCAGCCCCGCCAACAGAGCCACCCACACGCCATGGAGCACCGTGGACCGGCGGGTCACGGCACCGGCCCGGACATTCGCCGAGCCGCGCATCGCGCCTCCCGCGATCGGCAGCCCGCCCAGCAGCCCGGAGACCACATTGGCCGCGCCCTGCCCGACCAGCTCGCGGTCCAGCCGGGTCGGCTGCCTTACCGGCGCCGCGCCCGGCCCCTCCGTCCGCGGGCCGGGTGCCGCGGTCTGCAGCCGGTCGACGGCGACGGCGGACAGCAGCGATTCCATGCTCGCGACCAAAGTGACCGTCAACACGGCGGCGACCAGTCCGAGCACCGGCCCCTCCGGGAGCCCGGGGAGCGTCGGCACCTCCCACGACGGCAGATCGACGCGCGGCACCGCCATGCCCGCGCTCACCGCGGTGGCCGCCACGACGGCGACGAGCGCCGCGGGCACGGCACGCGCGACCCGTCCGGCCTTCCCCGGCACCGCGGGCCACAGCGCGAGCACCGCGACGGTGATCGCGCCCACCAGAAGGGCGGCCGGGTGCGGATGGCTCAACTCCGCGGGCAGCGCGGCGATGTTGTCGATCACAGAGCTGTCGGGGCTGTCGCCGAGCACCACGTGCAGCTGGCCGACCGCGATGACGACACCGATGCCCGCGAGCATCCCGTGGACGACGGCCGGGCTGATCGCGAGCGCCGCCCGCGCCACCCCCAGGGCCCCGAAGGCCAGTTGCGCCGCGCCGGCGAGCACGGTGATCGCGCAGGTGGTGCGCCAGCCGTAGCGCTGCACGAGATCGGCGGTGACCACGACCAGGCCGGTCGCGGCGCCGCTGACCTGGAGAGGAGCGCCCCCGAGCAGCCCGGCCACGATTCCGCCCACGACGGCGGAGACCAAGCCGGCCTGCAGCGGGGCGCCTGTGGCCAGCGCGAGCCCGAGAGAGAGCGGGATCGCGATCAGAAAGATGACGATCGAGGCGGAAAGGTCCCGTCTGCAGGAGATCCCGCCGATCCGGTCCAACAGCTGCGACATTCCCGTCTCCTCCGGGGCTTCGCGGCCGCGCACGAGTACACGGCCGTGGGTCACGGCGTACTGCGGTCTGATTCCCAAGCCCGGCATCGACCCCCAAGCGTTGGTAAATGAATCGTAATGCTGAGTAAAGTCCGCAGGAAGCCTTTTCGTGCGAAACGGGCCCATATTCCACCTTCCGGGTGAATAGTCATTTGAAATGGCTTGTCATGCCCTGCCTTTTCTTCGTTCCGTGCGAGCTTGGACTCGGTCCGAGCTCCCGCGGCGCGGAAGGACGAGAGAGGCGAGGTGGCGGCATGAGGGCCAGAAGAAACGTCACTGCATGGTTCGCCGTGATGGCCGCGCTGGCCGCGGCGGCCAACTGCACGGGGAGCTCGCACGACTCACAGCGCTCAGGCAACCCGGGACAGCCGCGGACGGACCGCGACGCGCAGCGGAACGGGCCCGCGGCGCCCCGGCACCCCAGGCGTGGCGGGAAGCAGGGCCGGCTCATCGGTGACGGCTCGACCTCCTTCACCGGACCACAGCCGGGGCAGCCCAGACCCCGGCGCCTCAAACCGGGCGACAAACCGCCGCAGTTCGTCGTCTTCTCCTGGGACGGCGCGGGCCAGGACAGCCAGAAGCTCTTCTCCCGCTTCCGCGCCGTCGGCAAGAAGTACGACGCGACGATGACGTACTTCCTCAGCGGCGTCTACATGCTGCCCACCGAGAAGCGAGACCTCTACGATCCGCCGAGACACTCGCGCGGCTCCTCGGCCATCGGCTTCAACGACGTCAAGGGCGTCAAGGACACCGTGGAGCAACTCGGCGCCGCCTGGCGCGAAGGCAATGAGATCGGCACCCACTTCAACGGCCACTTCTGCGGCCCGGACGACGGGGTGGGCACCTGGAGCCCCAGCGAGTGGATCGACGAGACCCGGCAGGCCGTGTCCTTCGTCGAGCACTGGAAGACCAACACCGGCCTGCGGAACGGCGAACCGCTGCCCTTCGACTACGGCAAGGAGCTCGTGGGCGGCCGCGCCCCCTGCCTGGAGGGGCAGAAGAACCTGATCAAGGCGGGCAAGAAGATGGGATTCCGCTACGACGCAAGCTCCGTGGGCGGCCGCCAGGTCTGGCCGAAGAAGATCCACGGAATCTGGGACTTTCCGCTGCAGGAGATCCCCGTGCCCGGCCATTCCTTCGAAACCCTGTCGATGGACTACAACTTCCTCGCCAACCAGTCCGGCACGACCGAGGGCGACCCCTCCAAGCGCGCCGCCTGGGGCAGGCAGATGCGCGAGGGACTGCTCGCCGCCTTTGACCGGGCTTACAAGGGAAATCGGGCACCGCTGTTCATCGGCAACCACTTCGAATCCTGGAACGGCGGAACGTACATGAACGCCGTCGAGGACACCATCAAGAAGGTCTGCCCGAAGAAGGGCGTGCGCTGCGTCTCCTTCAAGCAGCTGGCCGACTGGCTGGACGCGCAGGACCTCGGAGTCCTGCGCCGGCTGCGCAAACTGGACGTCGGGAAGGGGCCGAAGGGCGGCTGGGCGGGCTTCTTCGCCGCCGAGCCGGCCTCCACGCACTCCGCGCTGCCGGTCAAGCGGAAGCGGAAGTAGCTGTCGGCCGCCCGACCAGGACCGATTCGTCCAGCGTGAAGGCAGGGTCGATCTGGGCGGCCAGGTCGGCGCCCGTCTTCTCGTTGCCCCAGCTCTGCGCGTTCCTCAGGTGGAAATGCACCATCTGGCGGGTGTAACGCCGCCAGTCCCGCCGCTCGTACGACGCGTCCACCGCCTCGCGCAGCGCCCGCAGGGCGCGGCGGTTGCCCTCCTCGAGCTCCTCGAAACGGGGCGGGCGACCCCTTTCCATGGCCCGCACCCAGTCCGAGTGGCCGACCGTGACCAGCAGGTCCTCGCCCACCTCGGCGCGCAGGAAGGCCAGGTCCTCCGGGCCCTGGACCTTGTTGCCGACCACGCGCAGCGCCACGTCGAAGTCGGCGGCGTACTCCTTGTACTGGCGGTAGACGGCCACGCCCTTGCGCGTCGGCTCGGCGACCAGGAACGTCATGTCGAAGCGGGTGAAGAGGCCCGAGGCGAAGGAGTCGCTGCCGGCGGTCATGTCGACGACGACGAACTCGTCGCGGCCGTCGACCAGATGGTTCAGGCACAGCTCGATCGCGCCCACCTTGGAGTGGTAGCAGGCGACGCCGAGATCGGACTCGGTGAACGGGCCGGTCACCATCAGGCGCACCTGCCCGCTGTCGAGCCCGACCGTATGGGCGCAGGCCTCGTACACCGGGTTGTCCTCGTCGATCCGCAGGAGCCGTGAGCCCTCGCCCGGCGGAGTCGTCTTGATCATTGTGCCGGCGCCGGAGATGCGGGGGTTGGTGCCGCGCAAGTAGTCCTTGATCAAGGGGAGGTGGGCGCCCATGGCGGGCAGCGCGGCGGCTTCCGGCTCGTCCAGGCCGAGGGCCACGCCGAGGTGCTGGTTGATGTCCGCGTCGACGGCCATGACGGGGGCGCCGGTGGCGGCGAGGTGGCGGATGAACAGCGAGGACAGCGTCGTCTTGCCGCTGCCGCCCTTGCCCACGAAAGCGATCTTCATGTTCACCTAGCGTAGGTGAGTGATCGTCTCCGGCGGTGGATACGGTGAAGAAGACCACTCCAACGAGGGGTGGCGGCCGTGGGTGCGGGTGGGTGCGTAGGGTCGTACTCATGAGTACGACAGCAGATCCGCTCGCCGCCCTGGCCGCGCTTCCCGGCGTCGCCGACTCCGTGGACGCAGTACGCGAGGCGGTGGACCGGGTCTACGGCCACCGGGTGATGCGCCGCCGCAGCAATGAGGTCACGTCCGAGGCGGCCCTGCGCGGGGCGCGCGGCTCCGCCGCCCTGGCCGGGGCCGACTGGGCGCTGGAGGAGGTGCGGCGCCGCAGCGACTTCGGGTCGGAGGGCGAGCCGCGCACGGTGGGCGCGGCGCTGCGGCTGACCGCCGAGGCCGGACAGCTGCTGAGCGTGTGGCGGCAGTCGCCGCTGCGGGTGCTGGCCCGTCTGCATCTGGTCGCGGCGGCCGGGCCCGGGGAGGCGGCCGACACGGTGGGGCGGCCGCGGCTGGCGGGTGAGTCGGTCGAGGAGCCGCTGATCGAACTGGCGCTGCCGGACGCCGACGAGGTGGCGGGGCGGCTGGACGGGCTGGTGCGGCTGCTGGTGGCGGGCAGCAAGGCCCCGGCGCTGGTGACGGCCGCGGTGGTGCACGGCGAACTGCTGGCCTTGCGGCCCTTTGGGTCTCACAACGGTCTGGTGGCCCGCGCGGCGGAGCGGATTGCGCTGGTGGGCAGCGGACTTGACCCCAAGTCCATCTGTCCGGCCGAGGTCGGACACGCGGAGTTGGGGCGTGCGGCGTACGTCGGGGCGTTGGAGGGCTATGTCTCGGGGACCCCCGAGGGCATGGCGGCGTGGATCGCGCAGTGCGGGCGCGCGCTGGAGTTGGGGGCCCGGGAGAGCATGGCGGTCTGTGAGGCCCTGCAGCGCGGCGCCGCCTGAGTCTCCGCGGAATCGGACCACATGGGGTGGTGCGGGCGGGCCCGGACATGATTGCGGCGGCACCGAGTTCGGTACCGCCGCTGGCACGTCCACCGGGTTACCATGCGTGCACGAGAATTCGCCCATCAGGTCGGGATCTTCGCCCGTCACCTGGTGCGGCTGGCCCGTAATCGACGGGTCGGCGTCGCGTGGGTGCCCGGTATTCATGCTCGGTCCGTGGGCCTTGGTGCGTCTGGGGTTATCCTCCGGATGCCCCTGGTCTCGCGGGCCTTCGATTCCTTTCTACTCCTCTGTCAGCCCAAGTGGAAGCTCTCATCGCAGATCTTTGTGATTGGCTTCAAATACGGGCATACGGTGCGCGGCGCCGACTGGCGTACCACATCAGCCCGGCGGTGGCCGCGGCCGCGCCCACCGCCGCCGCCACGGCCAGCACCGGACGCGGCGGCATGGAGAGGGAGGGCACGCGCTGCTTCAGCCGCACCGGCTTGTTGAAGGAGAGGACCGGCCAGCCGCGGGCGGCGGCCTCGCGGCGCAGCGCCCGGTCCGGGTTCACCGCGTGGGGATGGCCGACGGACTCCAGCATCGGCAGATCGGTGACC
Organism: Streptomyces sp. NPDC007917; assembly: GCF_042959105.1. Classification (NCBI taxonomy): domain Bacteria; kingdom Bacillati; phylum Actinomycetota; class Actinomycetes; order Kitasatosporales; family Streptomycetaceae; genus Streptomyces; species Streptomyces sp. NPDC007917. The sequence goes on along the minus strand of NZ_JBIBKK010000017.1, from coordinate 171,532 downwards.
GAGTCGCTATAGGCGTAGCAGCGGGAGAGGTCATAGCCCTCGGACTCGGCCAGCTCGGCGATGGCCTCCGCCTTGGTCGGCCCGTATGCGTAGTACTCCACCTCGCCGGTGAACACCCCGTTCTCCACGACCATGCGGGTGGCCACCACACGGTCAGCGCCCAACAGCTCGCCGATCGGCTCGACGACCTCGGCGCCCGAGGTGCTGACGATCACCACATCGCGGCCGGCGGTGTGGTGTTCCTCGATGAGGGAGGCGGCCTCGTCGTAGATGATCGGGTCGATGAGGTCATGCAGGGTCTCGGCGACGATCTCCCGCACCTGCTGCACATTCCATCCACGACACAGCGCCGAGAGATACTCCCGCATCCGCTCCATCTGCTCGTGATCGGCCCCGCCGGCGAGGAAGACGAACTGCGCATATGCGGTACGCAGTACGGCGCGGCGGTTGATCAGCCCACCTTGGTAGAAGGACTTGCTGAAGGTGAGCGTGCTCGACTTCGCAATGACCGTCTTGTCCAGGTCAAAGAAGGCGGCTGTCCGAGGCAACGAGTGGTTTTCCACGACGCCGAGCATAGGGCCCACCATTCGGCGTAAGCTGGGCGCGTGGGTTTGCCTGAGAAGGCTCTCGGGTACACCATGGAAGTCACGGATCGTTCGCGACCGTGCTAACCCGGTCCGACTCCTCCCCCCCCGAGTCGGCCGTGGGGACGACCCCCGCTCTCCCCCCCGGCGGGGGTCGTCGCATGTCCGGGTGCATGTGCGGTCTTTTCACCTGATCATTTCCCCCTCCCGGGCCTCTGCTGGCGGCAGCCGCCCCACCAGACTGATCTGTGACTGTGCGTAATCACAAGGCTGCTCTCCGGAAGTCACTGGTTTAGGTGACTGGGATATTCACAACTGATGAGTTGTCCACAGTTTTGGACCAAGATCCCCAAGATTTTCTGGATCGCCGGACGCTGATTCTCCGCGGCGTTCGCGCTCATCGTTCGCGGAAGTGAGAGCGCGTAACGAGATGGGGCGCGTAACGAGATGGGGAGGGGATCGTGGCTGGATCCATCACACCGAATCGACCGGCGGCGGATGGGCGACAGCGCAGACCGCTGATCGTCACGGAGGACGAGGAGCTTCTCGACGACTTGCTGCGCCTGTGCGCGGCGGCGGGGGCCGAGCCCGAAGTGGTGCACGGCTTGCCCGCGCGCCGGGGCAGTTGGGAGAGCGCCCCGCTCATTCTGGTCGGTGACGACGCGGCGGCCCGGTTGCGCGGTGGCACCCGCAGGGAGGGGGTGCTGCTCATCGGACGAGACCTCGACGACCACGGCATCTGGCAGCGAGCCGTCGCCCTCGGCGTGGACAATGTGGCGTTTCTGCCCGATGCCGAGACCTGGCTGGTGGACCGCATCGCCGATGTGGCCGAAGGTGTCGGCCGCCAGGCCTTCACCATCGGAGTCGTCGGCGGGCGCGGCGGCGCCGGCGCCAGCACCCTCGCCTGCGCCCTGGCGGTCACCGCCGCCCGCGCGGGGCGGCGCACCATGCTCATCGACGGAGACCCGCTGGGCGGCGGGCTGGATGTGCTGCTCGGCGGCGAGGGCGCGGAGGGGCTGAGATGGCCCGCCTTCGCCGAATCGCGCGGCCGGGTCGCCGGGAGCGCGCTGGAGGAATCGCTCCCCGAGCTGCACTCCCTGCGCGTGCTCAGCTGGGACCGCGGCCAATCGGTGGCCATCGCGCCGTCCGCGATGAGGGCGGTGCTCGCGGCCGCGCGCCGGCGCGGCGGGGTTGTGGTGGTTGACCTGCCGCGGCGGGTGGACGACACGGTGGCCGAAGCCCTCGACCAGCTGGATCTGGGCCTGCTGGTCGTGCCCGCCGAGCTGCGGGCGGTCGCCGCGGCCCACCGGGTGGCGTCGACGGTGGGCATGGTGCTGCGGGATCTGCGCGCGGTGGTGCGCGGGCCATGCGGACCAGGGCTCGACGACGAGGAGATCGCCCGGCTTCTGGACCTGCCGCTGGCCGGTGAACTGCCACCGGAGCCAGGACTGTCGGACGCGTCGGACGGCGGCGAGCCGCCAGGTGGCAGCCACCGCGGCCCGCTGGCCCGGTTCTGCGCGGAGTTCTGGGGGCGGGTCCTGTCCGACGCGGAGCAGCAAGGGGGCGGGGCATGAGCGTCAACACGAGCGTCAAGTGGCGCGAGCGCGGTGGCGCGAGCGTCGAGTCGCCGGAACTGCTGGACGCCGTGCGGCTCCGGCTGGCGCGAAGCGGGGCGGAGCCGACGCCCGCGCGGGTGGCGGCGGCCCTGCGCGAGGAGGGGCGGCTGCTCGGCGACACGGAAGTCCTGGGGGTCGTCGCGGCCCTGCGCTCGGAGCTGGTCGGCACCGGGCCGCTGGAGCCGCTGCTCGCCGCCCCCGACGTCACGGACGTCCTGGTGACCGCCCCCGACGAGGTGTGGGTGGACCGCGGGGCGGGACTGGAGCGGACGGACGTGACATTCACCGACGCGGCCGCGGTGCGCAGGCTCGCCCAGCGCCTGGCCGCCGTGGCCGGCCGTCGGCTGGATGACGCCAGGCCATGGGTGGACGCCCGGCTGCCGGACGGCACCCGGCTGCATGCGGTGCTCCCGCCGGTGGCCGTCGGGTCCACCTGCCTGTCGCTGCGCGTGGTGCGGCCCCGGGCGTTCTCCCTGGAGGAGCTGGTGGCGGCGGGGACCGTACCGCCCGGCGGTCAACAGCTGCTGCGGACGATGCTGGACGCCCGGCTGTCGTTCCTGATCAGCGGCGGCACGGGCTCCGGGAAGACGACCCTGCTCAGCACACTGCTGGGGCTTGTCGCACCGGACGAGCGGATCGTCCTCGCCGAGGACTCGGCCGAGCTCAGGCCGGACCATCCGCACGTGGTCCGGCTGGAGACGCGGCCGGCCAACCAGGAGGGCAGGGGCCAGGTCACCCTCCGGGACCTGGTGCGCCAGGCGCTGCGGATGCGTCCGGACCGGCTGGTGGTCGGAGAAGTGCGCGGTCCCGAGGTCACCGATCTCCTGGGCGCGCTCAACACCGGGCACGAGGGCGGTTGCGGCACGGTGCACGCCAACACCGCGGCGGATGTCCCGGCCCGGCTGGAGGCGCTGGGATCGACGGCCGGTCTGGACCGGGCGGCGCTGCACAGCCAGCTGGCGGCCGCCCTGTCGGTGGTGATCCATCTGGTGCGGGACCGCGGCGGGCGGCGCAAGATCGCCGAGCTCCATGTTCTGGACCGGGACAAGGCGGGTTATGTCACCACCGTCCCGGCCGCGGTGTGGACCCCCGAGGGTTTTGGCAGGGCGGCGGGCTGGGACCGGCTCCAGCGGCTGTGTGTGCGGGGCGGGGGTGCGGCATGACCGGCGTGGGGGGTGGAGCTGCCCCGGAGGCGCTGCCGCTGTGTGCGGCCGTGCTGTGCGCGGGCGCGGCGGCCTGGCTGCTCTCCGGGTGCGACAGGGATCTGCGGCGGGCCAGGCTGCTGTTCGCGGGCGGCGGAGCCGCCGGGCCCGCCGGGGCGGATCCACAGCGCAGGCTGACCGAGACGGTCGCCTGGCTGCAGGAGCGGTGGCGGACCGCATATGGCGGGCGGATCGGGCGCGAGCTGCTGTGTCTGCCGGTGGGATGCCTGCTCGCACTGGTGGGTGCGTCGGTGCTGCCGCTGCTGGCCGGGGTGGCGGCCGTGCCGCTCGTCGGCCGGTGGCGGCGGGCTCGGAAGCGCGACCGGCAGCAGGAGCGGCGTGCCGCGGCGGTGATCGAGCTGTGCGGGGCGGTGGCGGGCGAGCTGCGCGCCGGGCGGCAACCGGTCGAGGCGCTGTTGGCCACGCCCCCAGGACACATCGGGGAGCGATGGGGGCTGGTCTCGGCGGCCGCACGGTTCGGCGGTGATGTGGGGGAGGCGCTGCGCAGGGCGGCCCGTTCGCCGGGGGCGGAAGGGCTCATCGGGGTGGCGGCCTGCTGGCAGGTCGCGGTCGACGAGGGGGCGGGCCTCGCGGCCGGCCTCGACCGGGTCGCGGCGGCGCTGCGGGCCGAGCGGGACCAGCGGCAGAGCCTGCGCTCCCGGCTGGCGGGCGCACGGGCCACGGCCGTCGCGCTGGTGCTGCTGCCGGTCCTCGGGCTGCTGATGGGCACCGCGCTGGGAGCCGACCCCCTGCATGTGCTGCTCCACACCCCGGCCGGTCTGGCCTGTCTGCTGGTGGGCGGGCTGCTGGAGTGGGCCGGATTCGCCTGGACCTCGCGGGTGATCCGGGCGGCGGCGGGCCAGGGAGGACGCAAGGATCATGGCGACTGATGTCATCCACAGCCTGTGGATCGCGACGGCCTTCGCGGCCGCCACCGTGTCCGTCGTGGGAGCGGTGGCCGAGGCCCGCAGGGTGCGGACCGCCCGGCGTCGGCTCAGGGTGCTGCTGCCGGAGGCCCACCAGGAGCGGCGGCCGGGGCTGCGGGAGAGATGGCGCGCCGACGGGGCGGCCGTCGCGATACGGGACTGGGCTTGGGCCGCGGGCGCCCTGCTCGTCTTCCTCGTCCTGGTCGGCGGCCCGCTGGGCTGCGCGCTGGGCCTCGCCGCCGGATACGGGGCGCGGGGGTGGCGAGGCCACCGTCGAGCGGCCGGCGGCGGGCGGTCGGGCAAGCGCGCCAAGGACGGCGCGGCGCGTCAGCTTCCGCTGGCGGCCGACCTGCTCACCGCCTGCCTCGAGGCCGGAGCCGGTCCGCGCAAGGCGGCAGAGGCGGTGGGCCGGTCGCTCGGCGGCCCGGTCGGAGAGCGGCTCTCCCAGGCCGCGGCGGAGCTGCGGCTCGGAGGTGAACCGGCCGCTGCCTGGGGGCGCGTGGGAGCTCTACCCGGCGCGTACGGACTGGCGCGCGCTCTGGAGCGCGCCGGGACGACAGGAGCGCCGGCCGTGGAGCCGGTGTCCCGGCTGGCCGCCGACTGCCGGGCCGAGCAGGGAAGGCAGGCGGACAAACGGGTGGAGCGCGCAGGCGTGCTGGCCACCGCCCCGCTGGGGGCGTGCTACCTGCCCGCGTTCCTCCTGCTCGGGGTGGCGCCGGTGATGCTCGGGCTCGCGGGCGCCCTGACAGGCGGTGGCTGAGGAGGGGGCCGTTCGGCAGACCGAGCGCGGATGTCGCAAGCAAGCACGGAAACGGAAGCACGGCACTCAGAAGTACGGGATTCAGCACAGATCGGGGAGGCCGAGATGGTGATGCGGTGGTGTCTACGGCGGTACATGGCGATGAAGGCACGAGCCGACGCGGGGATGGCGACCGCCGAGTATGCGATGGGGACGATCGCGGCATGCGCCTTTGCCGCGGTTCTGTACAAGGTGGTGACCGGCGGGGCGGTCGACGAAGCGCTGCGGTCGGTGATCGGGAAGGCGCTCGATGCACAGTTCTGATGCGACCGGCCGACCCGATCCAGACGGTCGGCGCGGTCGGGCAGGATCGGGCGACCGGGGGTTTGTCACGGCGGAGGCGGCCGTCGTGCTGCCGGTGCTGGGGCTGTTCGCCCTGATGCTGATCTGGGGCCTGATGGCCGCGTCCGGGCAGATGCAGTGCGTGGACGCGGCACGGGCCGGGGCGCGCGCCGCCGCGCGATCGGAGCCCCGGGCGGCCGCGCTGGCCGCCGCCCGGTCGGCCGCGCCAAGCGGGGCCCGGGTCGAGCTGCGGCGCGAGGGCGACCTGGTGCGGGTGCGGGTCGAGGCCCGTGCGCCCGGCCCCGGCCCATTGGCGGTGCGCCTGCGCGGTGAGGCGGTCGCCTTCGTTGAGGAATCGGTGGGCCGGGGTGAGGGGGTGATCGGCTCGGCCGGGGAGCCGGTGGGCCCGGACCAACGGCGGCCGGGCGACCAGCCGTCGGGCTCCGTCGGTGAGGCGGCAGGGCCTGGCGGGGAGCCGTCGGGCCGGGCCGAGGAGGCACCGGGATCGGTCGTGGCACCGGCGGGCGAGGCGGGGCCGTGAGGAGGGTCTGCGGAGACCGCGGGTCGGCGACGGTGTGGGCCGCCTTGGCCGCGACGGCGCTGTGCGCGGTGTTCGCGGTCGTGCTGACGGCCGGACAGGTCATGGTGGCCCGCCACCGGGCCGGCGCCGCCGCGGACCTGGCGGCCCTCGCGGCGGCGGACCACGGGCTGGAGGGACGCGAAGCAGCGTGCGGACTCGCCCGGCGGGTGGCCGCCGCACAGGGCGCCCGCGTGGTGAAGTGCGCCCTGCGCGGTGCGATCGCGGATCTCAGGGTGGAGGCACGGGCCGGCCCGTTCGCTCCCGAAGTCCGCTCCCGCGCCGGCCCCGCGGAGCCGCCCGCGCCCCAGAGCGGGCGAAACGCACCCCGGTGAGGCGCCGGGGCGGGCGGGGTGGGGCGTCGGCGTGGCTGGGCGTTCACCGGCCGTGCGCCCACCGGCCGGGGGCGCGCGGCCGCGAAGCGGACGCGGACCCCGGCGCCGCCTGTCGGTGTCGGGTGTCGGTGTCGGCTGTCAGACGGCAGGTGTCCGGCGTCGGGCCTCCGACGCTCCGCTGTCGGCCTCCGGCTGCCCGACGTCCGGGGTCAGCTGGTCAGGCGCCTGGTGCCGACTGCCAGGTGTCAGGAGCCACGTGTCAGGTGCCCAACGTCAGGTGCCCGGCGCCAGGTGCCGGAAGTCCTGCCGTCGGCCGGCGCCTGCTCGGTGCCAGGCGCCAGGCCCAGGCGTCAGGTGTCGGTCGGCTGGGGTGGGGGTGCCTTGGCGAGGAGGGTGGTCAGGAGGCGGATGGCGGCCTTCTTGTCGAGCGGGTCATTGCCGTTGCCGCACTTGGGGGACTGGATGCAGGACGGGCAGCCGGACTCGCACTCGCAGGCGGCGATCGCCTCGCGGGTGGCCGTGAGCCAGCGGGCGGCGGTGTGGAAGGCGCGCTCGGCGAAGCCCGCGCCGCCGGGGTGCCCGTCGTAGACGAACACGGTCGGAAGGAGCGTGTCGGGGTGGAGCGGGACGGAGACCCCGCCGATGTCCCAGCGGTCGCAGGTCGCGAACAGCGGCAGCATGCCGATGGAGGCGTGCTCGGCGGCGTGCAGGGCGCCGCCGAGGGCTTCGGGGGCGACGCGGGCGTCCTCGAGCTGGTCGTCGGTGACCGTCCACCACACGGCCCGGGTGCGCAGCGTACGGGGCGGGAGGTCGAGTCTGGACTCGCCGAGTACCTCGCCGCTGATCAGCTTGCGACGCAGAAAGGAGACGACCTGGTTAGTGACCTCGACCGAGCCGAAGCACAGCCGCGCGTCGCCCCAGGGGACCTCGGTGGAGGTCTCCAGGATGGAGATCGCCGTGGTGTCGCGGGCGGTGGTCGAATACGGCGGGGAGGCCTCCGCCACCAGCGCGACCGAGTCCTCGAGGTCGAGCTGTTCGACGAGGTAGGTCCGGCCCTGGTGGAGGTGGACGGCGCCCTCGTGGACGGTGGCGTGGGCGGCTGAGGCGTCCACGGTGCCCAGCAGCCGCCCCGTCATGGCCTCCACGATCTGCACCGGCCGTCCGCCTTCGCCGCGGATGTCGGTGAGGTCGGCGGCGCGCTCGCGGCGGGTCCAGTGCCAGGCGGTCGCCCGGCGGCGGAGCAGTCTGCGCTGCTCCAGCTGGGGCATCAGCTCCTCGGTGGCGGGGCCGAAGAGTTCCAGGTCCGCCTCGGTGAGCGGCAGCTCGGCCGCGGCCGCGCAGAGGTGGGGCGCGAGGACGTACGGGTTGTCCGGGTCCAGCACGGTGGATTCGACCGGCTGTCGGAAGAGGGCTTCCGGGTGGTGGACGAGATAGGTGTCCAGCGGGTCGTCCCGGGCCACGAGGATCGCCAGCGCGCCCTGGCCGGTGCGCCCGGCCCGCCCCGCCTGCTGCCACAGGGAGGCGCGGGTGCCCGGGTATCCGGCGAGGACGACGGCGTCCAGCCCGGCCACGTCCATCCCCAGCTCCAGGGCGGTGGTGGCGGCGAGCCCGAGGAGGTCCCCGGAGTGCAGGGCGCGCTCCAGGGCGCGGCGCTCCTCGGGGAGATAGCCGCCGCGGTAGGCGGCGACCCTGTCGGCCAGGGACCGGTCGACCTCGGCGAGCCGCTCCTGGGCGATCAGGGCGATGAGCTCGGCGCCGCGCCGGGAGCGTACGAAGGCGACGGTACGGACGCCCTGGACGGCCAGGTCGGTGAGCAGGTCCGCGGACTCCGCCGTGGCGGTGCGGCGGACCGGGGCGCCCTGTTCGCCGTGCAGCTCGGTCAGCGGCGGCTCCCACAGGGCGAAGACCACCTCGCCCCGGGGTGAGGAGTCGTCGGTGATCTCCACGACGGGAAGCCCGGTCAGCCGGGTCGCCGCCACGGCCGGGTCGGCGGCGGTCGCGGAGGCGAGCAGGAAGACCGGCGAGGCGCCGTAGCGGGCGCAGACGCGGCGCAGTCTGCGCAGCACCTGGGCCACGTGGGAGCCGAAGACGCCCCGGTAGGTGTGGCACTCGTCGATGACGACATAGCGCAGCGCGCGCAGGAAGGAGGACCACCTGGGGTGCCCGGGCAGGATGCCGCGGTGCAGCATGTCGGGGTTGGTGAGCACGTAGTTCGCGTACTGGCGGACCCACTCGCGCTCCTCGACCGGGGTGTCCCCGTCGTACACGGCGGGGCGGATGCCGGTGCCCAGGGGAGCCGCGAGATCGGCCACAGCGCGCCGCTGGTCGGCGGCCAGGGCCTTGGTGGGCGCCAGGTACAGGGCGGTCGTGCCGCGTCCGCTGGGCGCCTCGGAGCCGTCCAGGAGGGCGCTGAGCACGGGGGCCAGATAGGCCAGCGACTTCCCCGACGCGGTGCCCGTGGCGACGACCACCGATTCGCCTCGCAGCGCGTGCTCGGCCGTACGCGCCTGGTGGGCCCACGGGCGCTCGATTCCGGCGGCCTGGACGGCATCGACGACTTCCGGCCGGATCTGGCGAGGCCAATCGGCATGGGTCCCGAGACGCGGGGGCAAGTGCTCCGTATGAGTGATGCGCGCAGCCCGGCCCGCCCCAGTGGTGAGCCGCCCGAGGACGGTCCGGGGTGAGGTGCGTATGCCCGCCTGCCGCGGGAGTTGGTTGTGGGCCATCGACACCGAGTCTGTCACTGGTCTGACGGACAATGGGCTCAAGGCGTCGTGCGCGCCTGCTGGTAAGTGATTGAATGCCATCGCGGCTGCCGATCCATGGGGGGCGACCGCTCGATGCAAGGTGCTGGAGGATCCGTGGACCTGTCCCTGTCGACCCGGACCGTTGGCGACCGCACGGTCGTCGAGGTCGGTGGCGAGATTGATGTATACACCGCGCCCAAGCTGCGCGAGCAGCTGGTCGAGCTTGTCAACGACGGCAATTACCACTTGGTCGTCGACATGGAGGGCGTCGACTTCCTCGACTCCACCGGACTCGGCGTGCTCGTCGGCGGGCTCAAGCGAGTGCGGGCCCATGAGGGCTCGCTGCGCCTCGTCTGCAACCAGGAGCGCATTCTCAAGATCTTCCGTATCACCGGTCTGACCAAGGTGTTCCCGATTCACACCTCGGTCGACGACGCCGTCGCGGCGACCGACTGACCAGTCACCATCGGAAGAACGAGGGGGTACCGGGCGGCTCCGCCCGGCCCCTGAGATGCACGCCCATACGCCCGAGGGGGATGGCATGGCCACCGTCGAACTCCGCTTCAGCGCCCTGCCCGAGCACGTCAGAACCGCACGCCTGGTGGCGGCGGCCGTGGCGCGCCGGGCCGGGGTGGACGAGGCCGTGCTCGACGAGGTGAGGCTCGCGGTCGGCGAGGCATGCACGCGCGCGGTCGGGCTCCACCTGAGCAATGGGGTCGAGGCCCCGGTCCGGGTGGTCCTGACCGACGAGGAGAAGAAGTTCTCCATCGAGGTCGGCGACGAGTCGCCGACATCCGCCGGGCTGACGCCCGGCTCCCATCCCGACGTGGACGAGGAGCCGGCGGCCGAGGGGGAGGACGAGATGGGGCTCGCGGTCATCAGCGGGCTGGTCGACGACGTCGAGGTGACGACGGGCGAGACCGGCGGCCGTATCCGGATGAGCTGGCCCACCGCCCCCCAGTCCGTTCTGCCGTAGCTCCACAGCTCGCGCCGGGGTCCATAGCGGACGTCGGCGCAGGGTGCTTCGCCCTGCTCTGGCCATGCGCTGAGCAGGGCTTTTTATATGACACTGAGATCGTCTATAGAGATCATTATCTATGCGTCAGCGAATTAGGCGCCTTCCTTCATCCGAGGGAATTACTGAGGCCGAAACCTATTGATCTTCGCTGGTGCAGGCGAATTCCTATTCCGGCGCCCTGTTTTGATCTGGTGCCGCTCCCTACAATCCGTCCACATCTTGAGCTCAGGACGCCTGAGCGTGGCGGCTCTTCTGCGGTCGCAGAACTGCTGCGCGCCCATGTGCCAAACGTCAAGGAGGACGAATGGCGGGGCAACTCACCCCTCATCCACTGGACCTTCCCCCAACCCTGGCCGCCGCAGAACTGACCGACGACAACAGAGTGATCGTGCTGGTGATCGCCGCGGTCGCGGTGGCGGCACTCGCGGTCGCGGTGACGCTGGTACGACAAGTGCTTGCGGCCGGCGAGGGCACCGACACCATGAAGAAGATCGCCGCGGCGGTCCAGGAAGGCGCGAATGCCTATCTGGCCCGGCAGCTGCGCACTCTCGGCGTATTCGCCGTCGTGGTGTTCTTCCTGCTCATGCTGTTGCCGGCGGACGACTGGAAGCAGCGCATCGGGCGATCGGTGTTCTTTTTGATCGGCGCCGGATTCTCCGCGGCCACTGGCTATATCGGGATGTGGCTCGCGGTGCGCAGCAATGTGCGGGTCGCGGCCGCCGCCCGTGAGGCGACACCGGAGAAGCCGTCCGGAACCGCTCCCGTCAATGGGAGTTCCCCCTCTTCCACTCCCTCTTCCGCGGGCGATTCGGGTGTCGATCTGACGGCCGTCTCGCACAAGGCCATGAAGATCGCCTTCCGCACCGGCGGCGTGGTCGGCATGTTCACCGTCGGTCTCGGCCTGCTCGGCGCGTCCTGCGTGGTGCTGGTTTACGCGGCCGACGCGCCCAAGGTGCTCGAAGGCTTCGGCCTGGGCGCCGCCCTGATCGCGATGTTCATGAGGGTCGGCGGCGGCATCTTCACCAAGGCCGCCGACGTAGGCGCCGACCTCGTCGGCAAGGTCGAAAAGGGCATCCCCGAGGACGACCCGCGCAATGCCGCGACCATCGCGGACAACGTCGGCGACAACGTCGGGGACTGCGCGGGCATGGCGGCGGACCTGTTCGAGTCGTATGCCGTGACCCTGGTCGCCGCGCTGATCCTCGGCAAGGTCGCCTTCGGCGACTCGGGCCTGGTGTTCCCGCTGCTGGTACCGGCCATCGGCGTGGTCACCGCCATGATCGGCATCTTCGCCGTGGCCCCGCGGCGCGCCGACCGCAGCGGCATGTCCGCCATCAACCGCGGCTTCTTCATCTCCGCGGTGATCTCGCTGGCGCTGGTGGCGGCCGCGGTCTTCGCCTATCTGCCGTCCAGCTACGCCGATCTGCACGGCGTCACCGACCGCGCGATCCTCGGCCACGGCGGGGACCCGCGTGTGCTCGCGCTCGTCGCTGTCGCCATCGGCATCGTGCTCGCCGCGCTCATCCAGCAGCTCACCGGCTACTTCACCGAGACCACTCGGCGCCCGGTGCGGGACATCGGCAAGACGTCGCTGACCGGCCCCGCCACGGTCGTGCTCTCCGGGATCTCGGTCGGGCTGGAGTCCGCGGTGTACTCGGCGGTGCTGATCGGCCTCAGCGTCTACGGCGCGTTCCTGCTCGGCGGCACCTCGATCATGCTGGCGCTGTTCGCGGTCGCGCTGGCCGGCACCGGCCTGCTCACCACCGTGGGCGTCATCGTCGCGATGGACACCTTCGGCCCGGTCTCCGACAACGCCCAGGGCATCGCCGAGATGTCCGGCGATGTCGAGGGCGCGGGCGCGCAGGTGCTCACGGACCTCGACGCGGTCGGCAACACCACCAAGGCGATCACCAAGGGCATCGCCATCGCGACGGCGGTGCTCGCAGCCTCGGCGCTCTTCGGCTCGTACCGGGACGCCATCGCCGAGGCGGTCGCCGACGTGCACACGACCGTGGCCGGGAAGACGGGCCTGAGCCTGGACATCTCGCAGCCGAACAACCTCGTCGGGCTCGTCCTCGGCGCCGCCGTCGTCTTCCTCTTCTCGGGGCTGGCGATCAACGCGGTGTCGCGCTCCGCGGGCGCGGTGGTCTTCGAGGTGCGACGGCAGTTCCGCGAGAAGCCCGGGATCATGGACTACAGCGAGAAGCCCGAGTACGGGCGGGTCGTGGACATCTGCACCAAGGACGCGCTGCGCGAGCTCGCCACGCCCGGGCTGCTCGCCGTGCTGGCGCCCATCGCGGTCGGCTTCACCCTCGGGGTCGGCGCGCTCGGCTCGTTCCTGGCCGGCGCGATCGGCACCGGGACGCTGATGGCGGTCTTCCTCGCGAACTCCGGCGGCGCGTGGGACAACGCGAAGAAGCTGGTGGAGGACGGCCACCACGGCGGCAAGGGCAGCGAGGCACATGCGGCCACAGTGATCGGCGACACGGTCGGCGACCCGTTCAAGGACACGGCGGGCCCCGCGATCAACCCGCTGCTGAAGGTCATGAACCTGGTGGCGCTGCTGATCGCCCCGGCGGTCGTGAAGTTCTCCTACGGCGACAACGCCAGCCCGGGGCTGCGGGCCGGGATCGCGACCCTGGCCTTGTTGATCATCATCGCCGCCGTGTACGTGTCAAAGCGGCGCGGTATCGCGGTGGGTGACGAAGGCAACGCCGAGAGGGTCGGCAAGTCAGCCGACGCCGCGGTGGTGTCCTGACCCGGGGCGGACGCGAGTCGGCGGGGGAGAGCCCTGCGGCAGGCGGGCGGACAGGGTGTGTCGACACGCTGTCCGCCCGCCTGCCGCGTCCGGCCCCGGGGCGAACGCGTCAGACCCGCGCTCCGGCCCGGGCTCCGGGTCCGGGTCCGGGCTCCGGGTCCGGGGGTCCGGGTCCGGGGGTCCGGGGGCGGGCTCGGGGTCAGGGGGTCCAGGGGGCCGGGTTCAGTGTTCGGCTCCAAGGTGAGGCGGACAGCACACCTGGCTTGGTTCAAATGGCTACAGAAGGTCCTATAAGGGACGCTCATCCCAGGGCCCCGGCCGCTCGGCCGTGTATGTTCCGGGGCCGAGAAGAGCCATGGAAGGGACCAATCCGGTGAACAAGAAGCTTGTGGCGGCACTGTCCGGCGGTGCGGCACTCGTCGTGGCGCTGACCGGTTGCGGAGGCGGCGGGGGCGAGAGCGACAAGAAGGTCAACGACTGGGCCAAGACGGTCTGCGACGAGGTGCAGCCGCAGCTGCAGAAGATCCAGAGCGCCAACGCCTCGATCCACGCCGCGTCCAACGAGCCGGACTCCAAGAAGCTTCAAAAGACCGACTCCCAGGCGTTCGGCGACATCTCCGAGGCGTATGCGTCGCTCGCCAAGGCGGTGCAGGACGCGGGTCCCCCGCCCGTCGAGGGCGGCGAGCAGACCCAGAAGCAGGCGGTCAAGGAGCTGAACTCCACCTCCAAGGCGTACAAGGACCTGCAGACGGCCGTCGACAAGCTCGACACCTCGGACAAGGCGAAGTTCGCGGAGGGCCTTACCGGCATCGCCGACGAGCTCAAGAAGCTCAGCAATTCGGGTGACAAGGCCCTGCAGAAGCTGCAGGAGGGGAAGGTCGGCGAGGCGATGGCCAAGCAGCCCGGCTGCCAGAAGCCGAAGGGCACCAGCACCGCGTCGCCGTCGTAGCCCTGGCAGCCCTCGTGGCTGTCGTAACCGTCGTAACCGTCGTGACCGCGCGGGCGGCGCGCCCCGCGCGTGCCGCCGCCGCGCCGACCCACGGCGACCCACGGCGACGGCCGGGCCCCGCGCGCCCCGCCGACCGCCAACCGTCAGGCGGGGCCCCCAACTGCGGCCGCCCGGCGTCGCCCGCTGTCAGTGGTTCCCCCGACAATGGGGGCGTGAGTACGCACCGCCTCCCCAGCCCCGCCGACCCCGAGCGCGTCGCCCGCCTGCGCGGCGCGCTGCTGGCCGCCGCCTTCACCGCCGACGGCCTGCTGGACCTGCTCGGCGCGCCCGCCTACGCCGCCCTGGCGCGCAGCGAGACCGTCCCCGCCCTGCGTGCCACGCGGGGCGGCAGCCCGCTGGAGACGCTGGTGCGGCTCTTCCTGCTGCGGCAACCGGTGGCGTACGGGCGGGCGGCCGCCGCCCTGCCCGCCGAGGACTGCCTCGCCGACGGCTGGCTGGTGCGCGACGGCGACGAGGTGCGTGCGACCGTGGACGTGCGCCCGTACGGTGGCCCGCAGGGCGAGGACTGGTGGATCGTCTCGGACCTGGGCTGTGCGGTCGGCGGTGCGGGAGGCATCGGCGGGCCCGGAGGCGCGCCGGGCGGCGTGGACCGGTCCGGGCTCGTCCTCGGGGTCGGCGGGGCGTCCACGACCCTCGCCGGTCTGACGGTCCGCGCCCCCGTGGCCCGGGCCCTCGACCTGGGCACCGGCTCGGGCATCCAGGCGCTCCACGCCTCCCGCCACGCCGCCTCCGTCACCGCCACGGACACCAATCCGCGCGCCCTGAGCATCGCGCGGCTCACCCTCGCCCTGTCCGGCGCGGCGGAGCCCGATCTGCGGGAGGGCTCGCTCTTCGAGCCGGTCGCCGACGAGACGTACGACCTGATCGTCTCCAACCCGCCCTTCGTGATCTCGCCGCCTTCCTCCGAGGGGGACCGGCTGGTCTACCGGGACGCCGGGATGTCCGGCGACGACCTGTGCCGCACCCTGGTCCAGCGGTCCGCCGCCCACCTCACCGACGGCGGTTGGTGCCAGCTGCTGGCCAACTGGCAGCACGTGGAGGGGGAGGACTGGCGCGAGCGGATCGCCTCCTGGGTGCCCAGCGGGTGCGACGCGTGGATCGTGCAGCGCGAGGTGCAGGACATCACGCAGTACGCCGAGTTGTGGCTGCGGGACGCCGGGGCCCATCTCGCCGGCCCCGCCGAGTACGCCGCGCGGTACGACGCCTGGCTGGAGGAGTTCGAGGCCCGCAAGACCAAGGCCGTCGGCTTCGGTTGGATCACCCTGCGCAAGTCCGGGGCCGACCGCCCCGCCGTGACCGCGGAGGAGTGGCCGCACCCCGTGGAGCAGCCGCTGGGGGAGGCGGTCGTGGGCCACTTCGAGCGGCAGGACTTCCTGCGTACGCACGACGACGCGGCGCTGCTGGCCGCCCGCTTCCGGCTGGCCGACGAGGTCGTCCAGGAGCAGGTGGGGCTGCCCGGGGCGGAGGACCCCGAGCATGTGGTGCTCCGTCAGAACCGCGGTATGCGGCGGGCGACGAAGGTGGACACGGTCGGTGCGGGGTTCGCGGGGGTGTGCGACGGCACGCTCAGCGCGGGCCGCATCCTGGACGCGATCGCCCAGCTCCTCGGGGAGGACCCGGTGGTGCTGCGCGACCGCACCCCCGACTCGATCCGGCTTCTGGTCGAGCAGGGGTTCCTGCATCCGGTGGACTAGTCGCGGACGAGCCGGCGGGCGGAGGGGAGCGGCTGGTGGACGGGTCGGTGGACGGACGGGGGAGCGGGGGGTAGTGCGCCGGAGCGCGCGCGACGCTCCGCGGCCCGCCCGGATGGCAAGAAGCTGCCACCCGGGCGCGTGATCATGGCCGGAAGGGCCGGAAGAGTGAGTCGTGCGCTGTTCACCCGCGGTTCGCGCGTACGCCTTCCGTGGGTGCCACGCTCTGCCCATGGAGAGGGGACCCGCGATCTTCGCCGGTACGGCATTTGTCGTGTTCGGCGCCGCGCTGCTGCTGTGGACAGCGGCGCGAACGCGGATGCGTGCGCCGGTCGCGCACGGTGTGAGCCCTGTCGCTTCGGCGGTCCTCTCCGTTCTCTTCGGCATCGCCGCGCTGGGCGGCGGGATCTGGTGCCTGGTTTACGCCTGACAGGGCTCTCGCGCGGCGCCGAGTGACGGTCCGGGCGGCAGACAGGACGCTTGTCGGGTTACCGTTCGAGTGGCGTTGCGGGCTTTTTCCGTTTGACACGGGGCCGGGAGGTACCGTCACACTCCGCAGCGTCACCGTAGTGGTGTACGTGTACGCGTAACCCGTGATTAGTGCCCGTTCACCGAGCGTCGACCGGAGAGAAGAGCGAAGTTGTCCCCGACCAGCGAGACCGCACAGGGCGGCCGCCGACTCGTCATCGTCGAGTCGCCTGCCAAGGCGAAGACGATCAAGGGCTATCTCGGCCCGGGCTACGTCGTCGAAGCCAGCGTCGGGCACATCCGGGACCTGCCGAACGGTGCGGCCGAGGTGCCCGACCAGTACACCGGGGAGGTCCGCCGCCTCGGTGTGGACGTCGAACACGACTTCCAGCCCGTCTATGTCGTCAACGCTGACAAGAAAAGCCAGGTCAGGAAGCTCAAGGAACTGCTCGCCGACTCGGACGAGCTCTTCCTGGCCACCGATGAGGACCGTGAGGGCGAGGCCATCGCCTGGCACCTCCAGCAGGTGCTCAAGCCCAAGGTCCCGGTCCGCAGGATGGTCTTCCACGAGATCACCAAGGACGCGATCCGCGCCGCCGTCGCCAATCCGCGCGAGCTGAACCAGCGGCTGGTCGACGCCCAGGAGACCCGCCGTATCCTCGACCGCCTCTACGGCTACGAGGTCTCGCCGGTCCTGTGGAAGAAGGTCATGCGCGGCCTGTCCGCGGGCCGCGTCCAGTCCGTGGCCACCCGCCTGGTCGTCGAGCGAGAGCGCGAGCGCATCGCCTTCCGCTCCGCCGAGTACTGGGACCTGACCGGCGTCTTCGCGACCGGCCGGGCCGGTGACACCAGCGACCCCGGCACCTTCGGCGCCCGGCTGACCGCCGTCGACGGCCGCCGTGTCGCCCAGGGCCGCGACTTCACCTCGACCGGGCAGCTCAAGTCCGGCTCCCAGGTCCTGCACCTGGACGAGGCGGGGGCGCGAGGGCTGGCCACAGCCCTCGCGGACACCGCCTTCACGGTGCGCTCCGTCGAGTCCAAGCCGTACCGCCGCTCGCCGTACGCCCCGTTCCGCACCACCACCCTGCAGCAGGAGGCCAGCCGCAAGCTGGGCTTCGGCGCCAAGGCGACCATGCAGGTGGCGCAGAAGCTGTACGAGAACGGCTTCATCACCTATATGCGTACGGACTCCACCACCCTGTCCGAGACGGCGGTGGCGGCGGCCCGGGCGCAGGTCACCCAGCTCTACGGGGCCGATTTCCTGCCGGACAAGCCGCGCTCCTACGCGGGCAAGGTCAAGAACGCCCAGGAGGCCCACGAGGCCATCCGCCCCTCGGGAGACCGCTTCCGGACCCCGGCGGAGACCGGTCTCACCGGTGACCAGTTCCGGCTGTACGAGCTGATCTGGAAGCGGACCGTCGCCTCCCAGATGAAGGACGCGGTCGGCAACTCCGTCACCGTCAAGATCGGCGGCCGGGCGAGCGACGGCCGTGACGCCGAGTTCTCCGCCTCCGGCAAGACGATCACCTTCCACGGCTTCATGAAGGCCTACGTGGAGGGCGCCGACGACCCGAACGCCGAGCTCGACGACCGCGAGCGGCGCCTGCCGCAGGTCGCCGAGGGCGACCGGCTGGCCGCCCAGGAGATCACCGCCGACGGCCACGCCACCAAGCCCCCGGCCCGCTACACCGAGGCCTCGCTGGTCAAGGAGCTCGAAGAGCGCGAGATCGGCCGCCCCTCGACGTACGCCTCGATCATCGGGACCATCCTGGACCGCGGCTACGTCTTCAAGAAGGGCACCGCGCTGGTCCCGTCCTTCCTGAGCTTCGCCGTGGTCAACCTGCTGGAGAAGCACTTCGGCCGGCTGGTCGACTACGACTTCACCGCCAAGATGGAGGACGACCTCGACCGCATCGCGCGCGGCGAGGCCCAGGCCGTGCCGTGGCTCAAGCGCTTCTACTTCGGTGAGAGCGCGAGCGAGTCCGGCGCCGAGAGCGCCGCCGCGCCGGGGCCCGAGGGTGGTGCGGCCGATGCCGGAAACGGTGACGGAGACCACCTCGGCGGCCTGAAGGACCTGGTCACCGACCTCGGCGCGATCGACGCCCGGGAGATCTCCTCCTTCCCCGTCGGCGACGGCATCGTGCTGCGGGTCGGCCGCTACGGCCCATACGTCGAGCGGGCGACGCGGCCGAGCGAGGCCGAGGGCGCGACCGGACAGCGCGCCGACGTGCCCGACGACCTGCCGCCGGACGAGCTGACCGTCGAGTACGCGGAGGAACTGCTCGCCAAGCCGAGCGGCGACTTCGAGCTCGGCACCGACCCGGAGACCGGCCGCAAGATCGTCGCCAAGGACGGCCGCTACGGTCCGTACGTCACCGAGGTGCTGCCCGAGGACACCCCGAAGACCGGCAAAAACGCGGTCAAGCCGCGCACCGCCTCGCTCTTCAAGTCGATGTCCCTGGACACGGTGACCCTCCAGGACGCGCTGCGGCTCATGTCGCTGCCGCGCGTGGTGGGCGCCGATCCCGAGGGCGTCGAGATCACCGCGCAGAACGGCCGCTACGGCCCGTATCTGAAGAAGGGCACCGACTCGCGCTCGCTCGAAAGCGAGGAACAGCTCTTCACGATCACCCTCGAAGAGGCGCTCGCGATCTACGCGCAGCCCAAGCAGCGCGGCCGGGCCGCGGCCAAGCCGCCGCTGAAGGAGCTGGGCACCGACCCGGTCAGCGAGCGCCCGGTCGTCGTCAAGGACGGCCGCTTCGGCCCGTACGTCACCGACGGCGAGACCAACGCGACCCTGCGCCGCGACGACGACGTCGAGACGATCACCCCGGAGCGCGGCTTCGAGCTGCTTGCCGAGAAGCGCGCCAAGGGGCCGGCCAAGAAGACCGCCAAGAAGGCGGCCAAGAAGACGACGACGGCCAAGAAGGCGGCGGCCAAGAAGACGACCACCGCCAAGAAGACCGCCGCCAAGAAGACGACCACGGCCAAGAAGACCGCGGCGAAGAAGACGGCGGCCAAGGCGGCCACCAAGCCGGCGGCCGACGCCGACTGAACCGGGCGGCTGAGGCCGACCGGACCAGGTGGTCGAGGCTGACCGGACCGGGCGGCTGACGCCGACTGAACCGGGCCGCCGGGGCCCAGCGGACGCGGTGGCCGACGCCGACTGGAACCGGCGGATCACGCGGACGCCCGCCCGTCTGTTCGGGCGGGTGACCGTCTATTCACGTGATCCGGATAGGCTGGCGGGATGACGCGAGAGCAGCCTACGGACGTGACCCCCACATCCGGCGCCCTTGCCGCGGATTCCCGCGAGCGTGCCGTACGAGCCCTGTTGCGCCATCCGCCACTGCGCCGCCTGTGGAGCGCCCAGCTCGTCGGCGGCACCGCGGACGCGCTGGCCGTCCTGGTGCTCGTCCTGCTGTCGCTGCAGGCATCCGTCGCCACGGGCGCCTTCGGCGATGGCTACCGGGGCGCGGCCCTGTCCGTCGCGGCGGTGCTGGGCGCGCGACTCCTGGCGACGCTGCTGTTCGGGGCGGTGCTGCTCGGCCCGCTGTCCGCGCTGGTCGGGCCGTCGGGGCCGCTGGACCGCCGCTGGACCATGATCGGCGCGGACGCGGTGCGGCTGGCGCTGCTCATCGTCGCCCCGCTGTGGATCGACTGGACCCCCGACGACGCCGTCGCCTGGCTGCTCATCACCACCTTCGTGATCGGGGTCGCCGAGCGGCTGTGGACCGTGGCCAAGGACGGCGCCGCGCCCGGGCTGCTCCCGGCCCCGCCCGCCGAGGGCGCGGCCGTCCGGCCGCTGCCGGACCACCTCGACGCGCTGCGCCGGCTGTGGCTGCGTACGAACTTCGTCACACTGCCCATCGCCGCCGCCGCGCTGCTCGTCGCCACGCTCCTCGCCAGGCTGCTGGCCACCGGCGTCGTGTGGTTCGACGGTCACCAAGCGGCCCTGGGCTCGTACGTCGGCGCCGGGCTCTTCGCCGCCTCCGTGTCGATCCTGTACTTCGTCGAGCTGCCCGGCGCGCAGACCCCCCGCGCGCGCTCCCCGCTGGAGGGGCTGCGCCGCCCGCGCGCCGCGTCCGGCTCCGGCCCCGACAAGGGCCGCACCGGCGCCGTCCCGCTGCTGGTCCTCGCCTGCGCCGCCGTCGCGGCGGCGGTCGCGGCCGCCGTGGGCGTGGCCGCGCTGCAGGCCGTCGACCTCGGCGGCGGCCCGGTCGGCTTCTCGCTGCTCGTCCTGGCCCTCAGCGGCGGCCCGGCCGCCGGCATCCGCTGGGCCCCCAAGGTCCTGCCCGGTCTGTCGCGGCGCCGCCTGCTCGCGCTGGCGATCGCGCTGACCGGGCTGGCGCTGCTGGTCGCGGGCCTGGTCCACGACGCCACGACCGTGGTGCTGATCATCGCGGTCGCCGGGGTCTCGGCGGGGATCGCCGCCAACATCGGCCACACCCTGCTCGACCAGGAAACCGAGGAGTCTCGCCGGGCCCGTACGACCGAGCACCTGCACGCCGTCGTCCGCGTCTTCGTCGGACTCGGCGCGGTCGCCGCTCCGCTGCTGGCCGCCGTGATCGGACCGCACCGGCTGGGCAGCGGCGACTTCGTCTTCGCCCACGGCGGCGCGGCCTTCACCCTCATGCTCGTCGGCGCGCTGCTGCTGCCCGTCGCCGCCCTCGTCCTCGGCAAGACCGACGACCGCCAGGGCGTGCCGCTCCGCCACGATCTGCGCGAGGCGCTGCGCGGCGCCGACCCCGTGGAGGCACCCGCCGGGACCGGCTTCTTCATCGTCGTCGAGGGCGGCGACGGAGCGGGCAAGACCACCCAGGTCGAGGCGGTCGCGGAGTGGATCAGGGCCAAGGGCCACGAGGTCGTGGTGACCCGGGAGCCGGGTGCGACCGCCATCGGCAAGCGGCTCCGCTCGATCCTGCTCGACGTCTCCTCGGCCGGGATCTCGCACCGGGCCGAGGCGCTGCTGTACGCGGCCGACCGCGCCGAGCACGTCGACTCCGTGGTCCGCCCGGCGCTGGAGCGCGGCGCGGTCGTCATCTCGGACCGCTACATCGACTCGTCCGTCGCCTACCAGGGCGCGGGCCGCGACCTCGCCCCGACCGAGATCGCCCGCATCTCGCGCTGGGCGACCAACGGCCTCGTGCCGCATCTGACCGTGCTGCTCGACGTCGCGCCGGAGACCGCGCGGGAGCGCTTCACCGAGGCCCCGGACCGGCTCGAGTCCGAGCCCGCCGAGTTCCACCAGCGGGTACGGAACGGATTCCTGACCCTCGCGGCGGCCGACCCGGCCCGCTACCTCGTCGTCGACGCCGGCCAGCTGCCCGAGGCCGTCACCGCCGTCGTACGCCACCGCCTGGACCTGATGCTGCCGCTGTCCGAGGCGGAGGTGAAGGCCCAGGAGGAGGCCCGGCGCAAGGCCGAAGAAGAGGCGCGCCGCAAGGCCGAGGAGGAAGCCCGCCGCAAGGCGGAGGAGGAGCGGCTGGAGCGCGAGCGGCAGGAGGCCCTGGCCAAGGCGCGCGCCGAGGAGGAGGAGCGCAAGCGGCGCGAGCTGGAGGAGGCCCGGCAGCGCGAGGCCGAGCGGCAGGCGGAGGAGGCCCGCAAGCGGGCCGAGGACGCCCGCCGGCGCGCCGAGGAGGAGCGCAAGCGCATCGAGGCCGAGGACCGGGCCCGCGCCGCCGAGGAGGAGCGGCGCCGCCGCGAGGCCGAGGAGGAGGCCCGGCTGCGGGCCGAGGCGGAGGAGCGCCGCCTGGAGAAGCAGCGCAAGGCGGAGGAGGCGCTGCTGCGGGCCGAGCAGGCGCGGCTGGCGGCGGAGGCGGACGCGTCCCGCTCCGCGAGCACGCCGCACGCCCCGGCGGCTTCGCCCGCCGAGGGTGTCTCCCCGGCCGGGGGTGCTTCCCCGGCCGCGGGCGCTGACGCGCCGACCGTCGAGACCCCGGCCGTGGTTCCGCCGCCGCCCCCCGCCCCGGCCGACGGCGCGGACACCACGGAGACCGTCCAGACGCCGCGTGTCGACCCCCGGACCGCCCGCCCGGGCGAAGGGGCCGCCGACGCCGACGCGACCGCCGTGCTGCCGCCCGTACGGCCTCAGGGGGGCTCGGACGCCGAGGAGACGGCCGTCCTGCCCAAGCCGCCCGCGCCGCCCGCTCCGCTGGCGGGCGCGGCCGACGAGACGGCCGTGCTGCCGCCCGTACGGGACGACGACCGGCCCGCGGACTTCCGAGCCGCCGAGCCCCGGTCCGCCGAGCCCCGGTCCGGCGACCCGGCCGACCGGGTGCCGCCGTGGCTGTTCCGGCCGGAGGAGCCGCAGGGCGGGCAGGGCGGTGAGCAGGGGAACGAGCGGACCCGCGAGCTCCCGCAGTTCGGCGAGGGGCAGCCGCCCCGGCAGGCCGAGCCCGAGCCGCCGCGCCGCTCCCGGCAGCGCCGCCGCCCGGAGTGGGCGGAGGAGACCCCCCTGGACGACCTGCCGACGCTGGCCGACGAGCTGCTGGGCCCGCGTGACGACGAGGACGGGCGCCGCCGCTGACCTGATGAGACCGCCCGTACTGTCGGCGCTTTCGGCGCCGCGGTGCGGGCGGTTCTTTTTCGGCGCGGGTCTCGGCGCTCGGCGGTGCCTGGCGGGGTGTGTCGGTGGGGTGGCCCACAATGGGATGCCGTAGGGACGAGCGGCGGAGGCGGTCATGGCGGTGTGGGACGACCTGGTCGGACAGGACCGGGTGGCGAGCCAGCTGACCGCTGCCGCGCGCGACGCGGACGCGCTGGTCACCGCCGCCGCGGCCGCAGCGTCCGAAGGCGGGTCGGCCGGCGCGGCCGAGGCGCCCCCCGCCTCGTCGAAGATGACCCACGCCTGGCTGTTCACCGGCCCGCCCGGCTCCGGCCGTGCCGCGGCCGCCCGCGCCTTCGCCGCCGCGCTGCAGTGCGTCAGCCCCGACCGGGCGCTCGGCGGCGCCCCCGGCTGCGGCTTCTGCGAGGGCTGCCACACCACGCTGGTCGGGACGCACGCCGACGTCGAGGTGGTGCGTACGGACCTGCTGAGCATCGGCGTGAAGGAGACCCGCGAGCTCGTCCGCCGCGCCCAGCTCTCGCCGGCCGGCGGCCGCTGGCAGGTGATCGTCCTGGAGGACGCCGACCGCCTGACCGAGGGCGCGGGAAACGTACTGCTGAAGGCCGTCGAGGAGCCCGCGCCCCGTACGGTGTGGCTGCTGTGCGCGCCCTCCCTGGAGGACGTGCTGCCCACGATCCGCTCCCGCTGCCGGCTGCTGACCCTCCGCACGCCGCCGGTGGACGCCGTCGCGGACCTGCTCGTCCGCCGGGACGGCATCGAGCCCGAGCTCGCCGCCTCCGTCGCCCGGGCCACCCAGGGCCATATCGACCGGGCCCACCGGCTGGCCACCGACGAGCGGGCGCGGTCCCGCCGCGCGGCGGTGCTCAGGCTGCCCCTGCGGATCGACGACGTGGGCGGCTGCCTCAAGGCCGCCCAGGAGCTGATCGACGCGGCGGCCGAGGACGCCAAGCAGGTCGCGGAGGAGACCGACGCCAAGGAGACCGAGGAGCTGCGCGCCGCCCTGGGGGCCGCCGCCGGGACGGGCGGACGGCTGCCGCGCGGCACCGCCGGAGCCATGAAGGAGCTCCAGGACCGCCAGAAGCGCCGTGCGACCCGCACCCAGCGCGACAGCCTCGACCTCGCCCTGACCGACCTCGCGGGCTTCTACCGGGATGTGCTCGCGCTCCAGTTCGGCTCGCGTACGGCCCTCGCCAACACCGACGTCCAGGACGCGCTGGAGCGGATCGCGGCCGGCTCCAAGCCGGAGCGGACGCTGCGCCGGATAGAGGCGGTCAGGGCCTGCCGTGAGGCGCTGGACCGCAATGTGGCGCCGCTGCTGGCGGTCGAGGCCATGACCATGGCGCTGCGCGCGGGCTGAGCCCGCGGCGCCCGCGCTCACCCGTTCGAGCCCGCCCCTGTCCACTGTCCACTCCACTGTCCACAGGACGTTATCCACAGGCGTGCCCACAAGCGAGCACGGAACGCGTTGATGCCGCTACGCTCCGGATATCCGACCCAAGCGAGGACCGCCGATGTTCATCAGCCGCAGCACGCTCCGCGCCACGTGCGCCGCCTTCGCGGCCGTCGCCCTGCTGCTCGCCGGCTGCACCTCCGGCGCCGCCTCGCCGCGCACCCCACCGCCGACGGGGGCGGCGGCCCGGGCCGCCCTCGCGACGTACTACGAGCAGAAGCTGAGCTGGCACGAATGCGGCGGGGGCGCGGGCTTCGAATGCGCCACGCTGAAGGCCCCGCTGGACTACACCCGGCCCGCCGACGGCCATGACCTGAAGCTCGCGGTGTCCCGCAAGAAGGCCGGCGGCCCCGGCAAGCGGCTCGGCTCCCTCTTGGTCAATCCCGGCGGCCCGGGCGGCTCGGCCATCGACTATCTGCAGAGCTACGCGGGCATCGGCTACCCGGCCCGGATCCGCGCCCGCTACGACATGGTGGCCATGGACCCGCGCGGGGTGGCGGCCAGCGAGCCGATCACCTGTCTGGGCGACAAGCAGATGGACGCCTTCACCCAGACCGACCAGACCCCCGACGCCCCTGCCGAGACCCGCCGCCTCGTCGCCTCGTACCGGAAGTTCGCGCGCGGCTGCGCGGCCCGCTCGGGTGAAATCCTCGGCCATGTCTCGACCGTGGAGGCGGCGCGCGACATGGACCTGCTGCGGGCGGTCCTGGGCGACCGGAAGCTCACCTATGTCGGCGCCTCGTACGGCACGTTCCTCGGCGCGACCTACGCCGACCTCTTCCCCCGCCGCGTCGGCCGCCTCGTCCTCGACGGCGCCCTCGATCCGGCGCTGACCTCCGAGCGGATCAACCGCGACCAGACCGCCGGTTTCGAGACCGCCTTCACCTCCTTCGCCAAGGACTGCGTGCGCCGCGCGAGCTGCCCCCTGGGTACGGGCGACGCCGCCCAGGCCCGCCGGCGGATGACCGCCTTCTTCACCCGCCTTGACGCCCACCCCGTGCCCACCGGGGAGTCCCGCCGCCTCGGCGAGCCCCTGGCCACCACCGGGGTGCTCGCCGCCCTCTACGACGAGGGCGCCTGGCCCCAGCTGCGCACCGCCCTCCGCTCGGCGATGCGCGGCGACGGCAGCGGCCTGCTCACCCTCGCCGACCTCTACTACGAGCGCGACGGCGACGGCTCGTACGCCAACCTCATGTACGCCAACCCCGCCGTCAACTGCCTCGACCTCTCGCCCGCCTTCCGCACCCCCGCCGACGTCCGCAAGTCCCTCCCCGCCTTCCAGAAGGCCTCCCCCGTCTTCGGCAAGGCCCTCGCCTGGTCCGCCCTGAACTGCGCCTACTGGCCCGTGCGCCCCACCGGCGCCCCCCACCCCCTGCACGCCAAGGGCGCCGCCCCCATCGTCGTCGTCGGCACCACCCGCGACCCCGCCACCCCCTACACCTGGGCCCGCTCCCTGGCCTCCCAGCTCACCTCCGCCACCCTCCTCACCTACGACGGCGACGGCCACACCGCCTATGGCCGCGGCAGCGCCTGCATCGACACCGCCATCGACACCTACCTCCTCACCGGCACCCCGCCCTCCTCCGGCAAGCGCTGTACCTGACCTGCGCGTACGCTCCGCACCCGGGTCGCGATCAACCCCGTACGGAGCACCCCTCGAAACTGTGTAGACTTGGCGACGCTGCTGATGCCAGTCTGGCCAGGCAGCATGCCGCCTTAGCTCAGTCGGCCAGAGCGACGCACTCGTAATGCGTAGGTCAAGGGTTCGATTCCCTTAGGCGGCTCCACTGGAACCCCAGCCCAGACACAGTCTGAGCTGGGGTTTTTCATGCGGTCGTGGGGTCAGGGCCGGGGCGGCCGGGTCACGGTGCCCGGAAGTGCCTCTTGCGGTACTCGCCCGGTGAGATTCCGTAGGCCTTCTTGAAGGCTCTGCCGAAGACCGCGTCGTCGCGGAAGCCCCAACGGGCACGGATCGCGCCGACGGTGCGTACGGGGTGGGACGGATCCGTCAGGTCGGCCCGGCAGCGTTCCAGGCGCTGTTCCTGGAGGAAGCCTCGGACGGTCCGCTTGTCATGGTGGAAGAGGTGGTGCAGGTATCGCACCGAGATGTGATGCTCTGCCGCGATCAGCCTGGGTGACAGTTCCGGTTCGCCGAGATTGCGGATGATGAAGGACTTGATCTCCTCGAGGAGTTCGGCCTTTCGGGGATGAGGCGGCAGGAGCAGTCCGTGCGCCTCGGCCAGGCTGGCGAGAAACGCGATGGAGAGATCGACCACAGCCGAGCCGAGCCGTTCGGCCGGGGTCGGCCCAAGGCCTTCCCACTCGTCGGCGAGCCCTTCCAGAAAACGGGCCAGGATCATTCCGGGTCCGGTCCGGGGAGGCACGGGTCGGGCCGTCAGACTCTGCAGCGCATGGTCCGGTATCGGTACCGCGCCGCGGGGGAGGTCGACCACCACGGCCTGTGCCGGGCCGAGGGCCGGGGCGGGTGGCTCGAAGGGCCGTGAGCCCTCGTGCAGCATCAGGGCGTCGGCTTTCCGGTGCATGCCGTCGGCTTTCTCCATGGCCCCTGGCCCCGGGCGGGAGGACAGGAGAGAGAGCTGCCAGGTCTCCGGAGCCGGCCACAGGAGCGGGCGGTGTGGCCGTGCCGGTGTCCGTTCGGGGAGGTTCACCACCGTAAGGCGCACCGGGCCGAGTTCCAGCGCGCGTATCTCATCGGTCTTCTCGTGGGGCCGCCTTTCCGCCGTGGGCTCTGAAACGGAGTCATGCGCTATCAAGGCCGAAGGTGCCTTTCGTTCGGCCGAGTCCTGTCCGGGGGCATGACACAGGACGCGGGCAGTCAGGAGATGCGCGTGAACCGGGCGTTGGTGGTCGCCCGGGCGCTCGAACGTCAGCTCCAGCGCGGCGCTGACCTCTACACTCTTGACCGCTCAGGGCGTCCCGGGAAGGAATGGGGCGTCTCATGGGACGTCTTGAGACGCCTGGGACGTCCGGAGACGCCGCACCACCCCGGATGGCCGCCCGCATACGGCGCACAGGGGGGCACAGGATGGGGCAACGCAGATCGGACACACCGGAAGCACCCCGTCAGGCGGCCGTCGCCCTGAACTCCGCGGCGGGACAGCGGCTGGCGGCCGAACTGCGGCGCATCAAGCAGGCGTCCGGGCTGAGTTTCGCCAGGCTCGAGGCGCGCACCAACTACAGCAGGGCTTCGCTCGAGCGTTATGTGAACGGCAAGCTGTTCCCCGGCCGCGACGCCGTCGAGGGCATCGCGCAAGCCTGCGGGGCCGATCCGAGGCCACTGCTGGACCTGTGGGACGACGCGCTGGAGGCCGGCGCCCAGCCGCCGCGTGACGCGGCACCCCCGCCCGTCACGGCGCCCCCGCCGGAACCGACGACGTCACCCGGCGGGCAGCCAGGGCGCGCCCCGCGCGGTGGTCGGCGGCGTCTGTTCCTGTTCGCGGGGTCGGGGGTGGTGCTCCTGGTGTCCCTCGGTCTCGCCTTACTGCCGTTCAGCCCGTTGAGCCCGTTCGGCTCCGAGCCGTCGCCCCCGGCCCCGTCGAGCGGATGCCGCGACTACGAGGCGGACATGGGCGCCTATGCCGTCGGGAAGATCTGTTGGACATCGGCCAGAGCCACGGTGACGGGATATGTGAAGAACCCGGACGGCACCGGGAAAGCGGTGGCCCAGTTGTGTATCTCCAATCAGCCGAACGTCTGCTCGCAGACCATTGATCTGGCTGTCGCGGGGCCGGGCAGCACCTCCCGGTACCGCCGGACGGTCACCCTTCCGGCCGGGCACGGTGCGTGGGTCCGCACCTGCGCGGAGGGGCTGTGCACCCAATGGGACTGAGAGCTGTGCGCCCAATGGGACTGAGAGGAGTCTCTCCGGTAGGGCTGGGGAGGTCATTGACCTGGGACGCACGGTTCTTGACGTCCAGCGCACTCGGATCAGGTGTGCTGACCGTTCCCTATGTCGGCGCGCATGGCCGAGCGCAGAGCGGCCATCGCGTCGATGTACACGCGGTGGACGCCGCGCCATTCGGCGGTTCCAGGGGTGTTGTCCTCCGGCGTGCCGGTACGGCCGAGGGTGACCTCGGTTGTACCCAGGACGTTCCGCATCTCTCGTAGCGAGCGGTAGGCCGTGTCGGCGGCGTCGGCCACCGGTGGTGGACCGACGAGCGCGATCTCGTAATTCAGGGACAGCAGGGAGTGGCTGCGCCAGGCGGCCCGGAGGTCGGCCTCGTCCAGTGGGGTCTGCTCGCGAATGGCGAGCAGCTGCAATTCGCTGTCCGTGTTGGTGAGGGCTTCGAGGTAGCGGGCGTACAGCTGCCGCCTGAGCTCGTGCTGCTGATGCCCACGATCACGTTTTGAGCGAACGGTCTCGCCCAGCAGTGTTGATCCGACCCCAACCACCGCGCCTATCAGCGTACTTACGGGCGTAGTCCAGTCCATGGGCCGTAAGCGTAGGTCGAATCGGGACCAACCTCCCCATGCGCGGGGCGATTGGCGGCTGCGGCATGCTTGCTGCCCGGCAGGCGTGAGCGAAGCAGGGAGCAGGCATGGGAACGCCCGAGTCCGTCGTGGTCACCGAGACGAAGGCGGCGGGGGCTCCGCCGTCCCGGACGCGTCGGTTGGTCAACTCGCTGGTGTGGGCCGTGTCGGTGCCGCTGATGTTCACCGTGGCCGCGTGGCTGGCGCAGTACCCGTCGGTGGGCCTCTACGTCGGAGTCGTGCTCGCGCTGGGGACGTTCGCCGTCGCGGCGACCGTGGCGGGCGGCATCTGGCACCGGGCGGGGGCGGCGGTGCTGGTGTCGTGCGCGGGGTTCGCGCTGACGCTGTTCGTCGGGCCGGGGCTCTGCGAGCTCTACATGAAGACCATGGGGGAGAAGGTGCCCGCCGTGGTCATGAAGGTCGAGGAGCGTGACGAGAAGCAGTACTGCACGGTGAAGGAGACCGCCGGGGACCATGCCGTGCATGAGGTATCGCAGCAGCAGAACTGCTTCGACCACATCAAGCGGCTGCAGCGCGTCACGCTCCGCGAGGACCCGATGGGGATGCTGGAGCCGCGGCTGCCGGACGGGCCCGACCAGGAGGGCCAGACCGCTGTCGCCCTGGCGATTTCCGGTGGGCTGTTCGTGGTGACCGGTGGCTCGATGTTCTACGCGGGGCGGTGCAGGCGCTGACGGGCGCTGCAATACGGGGCGTACGGAACGGGAGCCCGGCCCTGGGGGGATCAAATGAGACAACTGGACGCTTCCATTCCGCCCACCTTTTCCCATGGATCCAGCCAATCCGCGTCCGCACGCACAGAAAAATATGCGGGCCAAATGGTTGAGAATGGTTAAAATTTGCCACCGCGTGGCGCGTAATCTCCCTGGCTGAAAACGCTCTGACCTCTCACCAGATTCGTACATACGCTCGACGAGCACATCACGGTGGGACGTCATGAGGATGACGCCCGCAGAGCAAAGGGAACACGTTGAAGAGAAACAAGATGTGGGCAGCGGTCGCTCTGCCTCTCCTGGTCGGCTCGGCCACCCTGACTGCCGCCCCATCGGCCGGTGCCGCCACCACGGGCACCGCCGCATGCACCCACCCGTCCTGGCGCGACGTGGACACCGGGACCGGCTACCTCCTGAACCGGGACGGCTCCGCGCCGCTGCGCAGCGGCCCGAACGCCGAGTGCTCGGTGAACATCACCGTCTTCTCGGGCCGTCTCTCCTACGACTGCTACGTGGTCAACTCCGCGGGTAACACCTGGACCCACGCGAAATACGACGACACCGGGACCAGGGGCTGGATCTACGACGGCAACCTGAACGACGGCGGTGCGCAGACGCCCTGCTGACGTGATGACGCCGCTGGGGCGGCGGAATACGGGGCGCGGGCGGGCGGGTTTCCTCGCTGTGGTTGCCAGGGAGCGGTTCAGGCGGCTGTCGGCGGTCGTCCGGCGGTCCTCGGGGGCCGGCGGTGGGCGTCGGCGCCGGGGAGCGGGCTACCCCAGGCCTCCTGCGGCGACCGAGGACCGCCGCTGTCGCAGGGCGTGTCGTACGGAACCGGGGCCCGGTGCCGTCCCCGACCCCGACGCCGTCTCACGGCTGCGCCGCTTCGGGGAGTCGCTGCTCCGCGGCGACCAGTGGGGATGAGGCCGAGGGCGCGGTCGGGCGGTCACGCGTCACCACCTCGCACAGATCCTCCAGCGCACGCCGCGCCGCGCACGGGGGCAGCGGCGCCAGCGCAGCGCGGGCCTCGCCGGCGTAGCGGTTCGCGGCCACCCGGGCCTGTTCCAGGGCGGGGTGGGCACGGAGCCGGCGCAGCGCCTCCGCGTAGCGGGTCTCGTCTGTTGTGCTGGTGAGTCCGGTGGTGAGCAGTTCGCACAGCTCCCGGTCCTCGGGCGAGCCGGTCGCCTCCGCCCGCGCCCGCAGATACAGGACCGGCAGCGTCGCGAAACCCTCGCGCAGGGCGGCGCCGGGGCGGCCGCGCGGCACGCCCCCGGCCCCGCCGGCCTCGGCGATGTCCAGGACGTCCTCGGCGAGGCGGCAGGCCACGCCCAGCCGTTCGCCGTACCGGGCGAGGACGCAGGCGACGTCCCGCCCGGCGCCGGACGCCAGCGCGCCCAGCCGCCCGGAGACCGCGATCAGCGAGCCGGCCCTGCCCGCCAGGACTTCCAGGTAGTGCTCGATCGGGTCGCGGTCGCCGCTGGGGCCGGCCGTCTCCAGGATCTGGCCGGTGACCTGCTGCCGGAAGGCGTCGGCCTGGATCCGTACGGCCTCCGGGCCCAGGTCGGCCAGCAGGTGCGAGGCGCGGGCGAAGAGGAAGTCGCCGGTGAGGACCGCCACCGAGTTGTCCCAGTTCGCATCGGTGGCGGGCGTACGGCGCCGGGCGTCGGCGTCGTCCAGGACGTCGTCGTGGTAGAGCGTCGCCAGGTGCGTCAGCTCGACGACAACGGCGGAGGGCACGACGCCCGGCGCGTCCGGGTCGCCGAACCGCGCGGCCAGCAGCACCAGCAGCGGCCGCAGCCGCTTGGCGCCCGCCCGCACCAGGTGCTGGGCGGCCTCGGTGATGAACGGCACGTCGCTCTTCGTGGCCTCCAGCAGGCCCGCCTCGACCGCCGCGAGACCGGCCCGGACGTCGGCCTCCACCGCGCGGTCCCGCATGCGCAGCCCCATGGGCTCGAGGAGGGTCACGGGCGGGTCTCCTGTCTGTGGGCTGCGGCCGGTCTCACCGGCATCAGGAACGTAGCAGGGGGCTGGAACAGAGCGGGGTAAATGTCTCATATGGCGCCGGGTGCGGGGCGGGGGGCGGGGGCGCGGGTGTGCGGGGTACGGGGTACGGGATGCGGGGGCGCTGGGGCGCTTTGAGGTTTACGGCCCCGCCGGGACGGTGGCCCGGATGCGGCTGCCCTGGCCCGGCCGGCTGTCCACGTTCAGCGTGCCGCCCACCTCCCGGGCCCTCTCCCGCATGGACAGCAGCCCCAGATGGCCTGGGAAGGACCTCCGGGAGTCGAAGCCCACTCCGTCGTCGGCGACCGTCAACGTGACGGTGCCCGGGCCGCTGAGCAGATGGAGGCGCACATGCCGCGCCCCCGAGTGCTTGGCGACGTTGTGCAGGGACTCCTGGGCTATCCGGAAGAGGGCGTGCT
Organism: Streptomyces sp. NPDC007917; assembly: GCF_042959105.1. NCBI lineage: Bacteria > Bacillati > Actinomycetota > Actinomycetes > Kitasatosporales > Streptomycetaceae > Streptomyces > Streptomyces sp. NPDC007917. The sequence goes on along the minus strand of NZ_JBIBKK010000017.1, from coordinate 139,860 downwards.
TGGCCTCCGGAGTCGTCTCCGGTTCCGCGCCGAGCGTCGCCTCGGCGGCGATGCCGTACCGGTCGCGGAGCGCCGTCACATGTCGTGTGAGCGCGGCGACCAGGCCCTCGGCCTCCAGCGCCTCGGGTCTGAGGCGGCCCAGCAGGACCCGGGTGTCGGCGATCGCGGCGTCGGCGAGCTGCCGGATGTAGTCGATCGGCTCGGCGAGCTCCGACATCCCGTCCGTGTCCTGCTCCGCGTTCCGGTTCAGCAGCTCGCGGGCGGTACGCGCGCCCAGGGCGATGCCGTACAGGGCCTGCGAGACCGAGTCGTGCAGCTCCCTGGACAGCCGCCGCCGTTCGTCCAGGGCGCCCTTGTCCCGCGCGGCCGCCCGCCACCGTTCGCCCTCCACCGCGCGGGCCGCGTGCCCGGCGATCCCTTCGAGCAGGGTCAGATCGAGGCCGTCGGGCCGCCGGCCCGGCGGGTAGCGGCAGTGCAGCACCCCGGTCACCCGCCCCTCGCACAGCAGCGGCCAGGCCGTGCCGGTGCGGCCGTCGCGGAGCGTACGCGTGACGGGGGCGGCGGAGGCGACGGCATCCCGGACCTCCTCCGGCGCGTCTCCCGGAGCCGTCCCGTCCGGTTCCAGCAGCCGGACGGCGCATTCCGCCGCGCCCGTATGCGCCACGGCCGCGGCGGCCAGCTGGTCCAGTGTCCGCCCCACGCCGTCCGAGGCCCCGACGGCGGCCAGTCGACGCAGCTGTTCCCGGGTACGGAGCTGGGCGGCCGCCAGGGCGGCGGGCGCGGCGAACCGCCTCAGCGCGCGCTGCTCGCCCGAGGTGAAGCGGCGCCGACGGCGATCGGCCACCTCCAGGACGCCCACGGTCCGTCCGCCCACTGTCAGCGGTGTGTCCAGAACGGTCACGAACCCGCCCGTACACAGCGCCCCCCGCCGCGCGCCCGCCGACGGCCCGCTGGGCTCGGGCGCCTCGACGCCGTCGGCCGCCCATACGGCCGGCGCCTCGCCGGGCTCCGCCAGCAGCACCCGGGCCGCGTCCGCGCCCACGGCTTCGCGCGCTCGCCGGGTGATCAGCCGCAGCAGGTCCTCGGCGGGTTCCGCGGCGAGGACGCGTCGATGGATGTCGGCCAGGGCGCGCCGCCGCGCCCTGGCCCGGCGTCGGGCAGCGATCACGCCGACCACCAGTGGTCCCGCGTCGCGTCCAGTGGTTCGGGCGTGGTGAGCTCCCCGGCCGGCACCAGGCCCGACTGGACGGCGTACACCGCGGCCTGGGTGCGGCTGTGCACCCCGAGCTTGGTCAGGATGTGGCTCACGTAGGTCTTCACCGTCTGCTGTCCGATCCGCAGGTCGCGCGCGATCTCCTTGTTGGACTTGCCGCGCGCGAGCATCGTCAGGACCTCGGCCTCCCGCTCGGTCAGCTGTTCCGGCCCGCTCGGGGCCCTGACCTGGCCCATCAGCCGGGAGGTCGCGTCGGGGGAGACCTGGATCCGGCCGGCGGCGGCGCCCTTGACCGCGCTTCTCAACTCGTCGGCCTCGGCGTTCTTCAGCAGAAAGCCGATCGCGCCCGCCCGGACCGCGCCCATGACCATGGTGTCGTCGAGTGCGCTGGTCAGCGCCACGACCTCCACCTCGGGGAGGTCCTGGCGGATCTCGGCGGTGGCCGAGATCCCGTCCATGACGGGCATCAGCAGATCCATCAGGACGACGTCGGGGCACAGCTCGCGGGCCAGCCGTACGGCTTCCCGGCCGTTGGTCGTCTCGCCGACCACCTTGATGTCGTCGTCGAGACTCAGGATCATCCGCAGGCCCTGCCGGACGACCGCGTGGTCGTCGGCGATCAGAACTCGAAGTGCCACTTTGGCTCACCTGCTCACGGAACGAGTGCGGACACGGGCACGTACGGTCGGCAGGGGGCGAGCGCGCCCCGGACCGGTCGAGCCGGCCGAGCCGTCCGCTCCGTCCGAGCCGCCGCTGCGCCACGGCGACGTACGGCTCGAACAGCGGCAGGGCCAGCAGCACCAGGGCCCCGGCCGCCCAGCCGGCCAGCACGTCGCTGACCCAGTGAGTGCCCAGATAGACCGTGGCGAGACCGATCGCGAGGGCCATGACCCCGGCCGCCGCGCCCGCCGCCCGGCGGTGGCGGGCCGCGAGATAGGCCAGGGTGCCCCAGACGACGACCCCGTTCGCGGTGTGGCCGGAGGGGAAGATCATCCCGCCGTGGAACAGCTCGGCCGAGCCGAAGGTGTGCGCGTAGTGCGGGCCGAGGCGGCCCGCGCCGAGCTTGACGGCGCCCACGCTCGCGTTGAGGAGCGCGAGGGCGAGGCCGAAGACGAGCACCGGGCGCGCGCTTCCGGTACGCCAGGAGCGCCGGCCCAGCCAGGCCAGAGCCGCCAGGGCGGTGGGGCCGCGCTGGCCCGCGACGATGAACACGTCGAGCGGGCCCTGGGCCCACGGCCACTGCTTGTACGGCTTGAACATCGCCACGCGCCAGTCGAGGCGGACCAGGGGCGAGGTGGTCAGCACGCCCGCCGCGACCGCCGCGTAGCTCGCGGCGGCGGCCAGCAGGAGGATCCGATGGCTGCGGCGCATGGGGAGGAAACTCGGCGCGGCCCGCCCGGAATTCCCCCGTGTGGGGGTTTTGTCTCCCCTGGTTGGAGGCAGCCGATGGGCGTCGGCCCGTCAGGACCGGCCGGTTGGGGCAGCCCATCCGGATGCGCCGACGGGGTTCCGCCGACCGGGTTCCGCCGGCGGGGTTCCGCCGACAGGGGGTCCGCCGGCGGGTCACTCCGGTTCGACGTGGCGGAACCCCCAGTCGGCGGCCTTCGCGACCGCCTCCAGCTGGGACCGCACCTCCAGCTTCTCCAGGATCTTGCGCACATGCGTGCGTACGGTGGCGTAACTGATGCTCAGCCGCTCCGCGACGGCCCGGTTGTCCAGACCCTGGCTCATCAGAGTCAGGATCTCCTGTTCGCGCGGGGTCAGGCTCTCCAGCCGCTCGGTCTGCTGAGCGGAGGAGCGCGCGTTCTCCCGGTGCCGGGCCAGGACCTCGACGAGGGTGCTGGCCGGGATGAGGGTTTCGCCCTCGGCCGCCGAGCGAATGGCGTCGGCGATCTCGTCACCGCTCGCCGACTTGAGCAGATAGCCGCAGGCCCCCGCCTCCACCGCGGCCAGCAGCGCCGAGTCGCTGGCGTCCGCGCTGAGGATCACGATGGCGGTGGAGGGGTCGTTGGCCCGGATCGCGGCGGCCGCGTCGGCTCCCGTGCCATCGGGCAGACGGAAGTCGACCAGCGCCACGTCGGGGCCCAGCTCCTTGGCCATGGGGACGACCTCCGCGACCGAGTCGGCCCACCCCACCACGGTCAGGTCCGAGTACTCCGCGAGCAGTGCCCACAGTCCCTCGGCCACCACCCGGTGGTCCTCGACGATCAGCACCTTGGTGAGATCGGCCGGCGCGGTCACGGCTGCGTGTCCCCTTCCGGACGGTTCAGGAGGGGCGATACGCCCGATGCGTCCGACGAGTTCGACGAGTCCGGCGCGTCCGGCGCGTCCGACGGGCCCAGGGAGTCCGGGTAGCCCGAGGTGTCCGCGGGGCCGAAGGGGAGCGGGCCGTGGCCGGGCGTATCGCCCAGCGGCACCCAGAACTCGACCGTGGTGCCCGTGCCCGGCGCGCTCTCGATGCGGCACCAGCCGCCCGCGATCTGGGCCCGCTCCTGGATGAGCGACAGGCCCAGATGGCCGGGGCGGGACTCCACCTCGAGCGGGTTGTAGCCCTGGCCGTCGTCCACGATCCGCACCAGGCAGCCCTCGTCGAGCCCCAGCAGCTGCACATGGACCGTCTTCGCCCGCGCGTGCTTGCGCACGTTCATCAGGGCTTCCTGCGCGGTGCGGTAGATCAGGGCCATGGTCTCGGGCGGGGGCTTGGCCGCGATCCGGTCCTCCAGCCGGTATTCGACGCCGGTTTCGGTGCGTATCTGCTCCAGGAGCCCGCGCAGCGCCGCGGCCAGGCAGCCGTGCTCCAGGCTGGACGGCCGCAGGTCGAAGATCAGCTGCCGCAGCCGGCTCAGCGAGAGCTTGAGGGTTTCGTCCAGCTTCTCCATGATCCGCTGCTCGTCGGGGTCGCGCAGCCGCCGCCGCAGCTGCTGGAGCCGGAGGCTGGCCGCGGTGATGACCTGGATGGTGTCGTCGTGGATGTCGGCGGCGATGCGTCCGCGCTCGGCTTCCTGGGCGTGGACGAGATGGCTGAGCAGCGCCTGGCGGTCCCGGTCGGTGACCTCCAGCAGCTCCAGGCTGCGCTCCAGGACGAACTGGGCGCGCTGCACCTCGGTGATGTCCTTGATGGCCAGCACGGTCAGCAGTCCGTCCTCGGTGCGCAGCGGGATGATGCTGACGTCGGCCGGGAACTGCTTGGCGTCGCTGCGCCGCCCGACCAGCTCCATGCTGTGTCCCATGGGCTCCTCGGCGGAGTCGGCCCAGTCGCGCAGCGAGATGGTCAGCGGCTGGTCGGGGAGCAGCGCTTCGACGGCACGGCCGATCAGCTGGTCGCGGTCGTAGCCGAACAGGATCTCGGTGCGGTGGTTGGCCGTCTGGATCCGCCCGGCGGCGTCCACGATCACCATCGCGTCCGGGGAGGACTCGATGACCTGCCGGAACCGGCCCTCGGCCGCCCGCAGCTGGCTCAGGTCCGCGACGAAGACCACACACCGGGGCCGCTTGCCCTGCAGATGGCCGCCGCTGAACTGGGCGGGGAACTCGGTGCCGTCCCGGCGCCGGCCGGTCATCGCGGAGGGGGCGGTGAACAGCCGCTCGATCAGCTGCTCGGCGGCGGTGCGGTAGCGGTCGGGGACCAGGTCGCGCAGCCGCTTGTCGCGGAGCTCGGCCGAGCTGTAGCCGAACATGTGCCGGGCGTGTGCGTTGGCGGACTCGATCCGCCCGCGGGCGCCGACGATCAGTACCCCGCACGGCGCCTGGCCGAGCAGTTCCAGATACGACTCCTCGAGCCGGCCGCCCACCAGCTCCTCGAACCGCCAGGAGACGCGGTCGGCCCGCCGCAGCGGCTCGGTGCAGTCGGCGACGAGCTCCCCGGCCATGGAGAACTGGTCGCGGGCGGCCCGGGTGATCGCCTCGAGTATCTCTTCGGCGGGGGTGCCCTTGACCAGGTAGCCGGTGGCCCCGACCGCGAGCATGTTGAGCACGGTCTCCCGGTCGCCGTGGGCCGAGAGGGCCACCACGCGGGCCCCTGGCACCTGCTCACGGATGGCGCGGACGCTGCTTGGCGCGTCGCCCTTCGGCATGTGCACATCCATGACCACGACACGGGGGCGGTGCTCCACCGCGGCGCGTACGGCCTGCTCGTGGTTGACGGCCAGGCCCACCAGCGCCAGGTCGGGGTGGGAGTCGATCAGGTCCGCGAGCGCTTCCCGGACCACGGGGTCGTCATCGGCCACCACGACTCGGATCCGGTCGTCGCGCATCAACCTCCACCTCCCTTGAGGACGGCACCCTGGAGCTCCAGGGTGGACAGCTCGTCACGCCGGCAGTGCGCCAGTGATGGCATGACCGCGGCCAGCGGGGCGACCAGCACGTTGTAGTGGCCACCGATGCGGTCGCACACGGCGACCGCCGCCGCGGCGTCCCACACCGCGGCCCAGAAGGCCCAGTCGTGCCGGCCGTGTGCCCGGGCGGCGTCCAGGGCCGCCCGGCGCGCCACGGAGGCGGCGACCAGGATCCGGTACTGCTCCTCGTCGGACGTGGTGCGGTGGACCTCCGCCCACCCCTCCGCGCGGGTCTGGCTGGAGGTCTGCTTCCACAGATCGGCCACGCGGTCGATCTCCTCCGGGGAGAGGTCCTCGATGTGGGTCAGGAATTGTAGGACTCTTCGAGAATTCGGGCCGAAAATAACACTCATAGGACACTCCAGGACATGCATGGTACAACTATGGAACACCGGGCTTGTCTGTGACTGTCCCAGGCCAGGCCCCCGGCCCTGTGAGCACGTCTTTCTAGTGCCCCTGGCCCTGGCCACTCGTGTTGTTGATGCCCGCCTTGGCGACCCCGCCGCTCTTGGAGCCGACGAGCTGGAAGGACACGCCGTTCTCGTCGGCCCTGGTGATCCGGTACGAGCCCACGGCGGCCGCCTTGCCCCGGCCGTCGACCTGGAAGGTGGCGATCTTCCGCCCGGCGACGCTGCCGTTGCCGGCGTAGACGGTCACCGTCTCGTTGGGCGCGAACCCGGAGCAGTAGAAGCTCAGCGTGGTGCCCGCCTTGCCGCCGAAGGTGCTGGGCTCGGCGCTGGGGGAGTACGGCAGCACGGTGAAGCCCGAGCGGACCACGGCCCGGCTCTGGTCGCCGATCGCGGTCAGGCTCTGCCTGCCCTTCAGCCCGAACGGCACGTCGAACGCGACGTCGCGGATCTGGCCGAAGGAGTTGGCCTGCGTGGTGAAGGCGGGGAGACCGCTGGTGGCGTTGATGTAGACCAGCACCCGCTCGTTCGGCGCGAACCGGTTCCCCGACAGCCTGATCCGCTGCCCCGCCTTCAGCGCGTACGGGGAGGACTTGATCGCCGGGTACAGGCTCAGCATCTGGAACGGCGCGGTGGCCGTGGTCTTGCTCTGCTGCCCGACCAGCACCAGGGTGCTCTGGCCCGTCGGGGCGACGCCGACCCTGATGTCGGCGCGGCCCACCCCGCCCGAGCTGTCGGTGCGCAGCCTGGCGACGGGGGTGCCGGTGGTCCGGCCCCAAAAGACGTTGATCTGCTCACCCGGCTTGAAGCCGCGGGCGCTGATCGAGACCACGTCGCCCGGCCTGCCGACCATCTTGTTGATCCTCGCGGTGCCTATCGCGCCGCCGCTGATCAGCTCGGCCTGGGCGGTCCGGCCGCCGCCGCGCTGCTGCGCGACCAGCGTCCCGGGCCTGCCGCCCAGCGACTCCGGCATGGTGAAGTTCGCGTAGAGCGAGCCGTGCTTGTCGGTGCGCACCGTCCGGATGGCGCGCCCCTTGGTGCCCGACCGCTTGGTCTTCAGCAGCAGGTCCACCGTGCTCTTGGGGGCGAAGCCGCCGCCTTCGACGGACGCCTTGCCGCCGGGGGCGACCAGGCCCGGGTTGATGACGATGATCGGGCCGGAGGCCTGCGGGACCCGCTGGTTGCCCAGCTTGACGGTTTTGGGCTTCTTCGGCGGGGCGATCTCCTGCTGCTGGGCGTCGCTCTTCTTCTGGCCGCCTCCGCCGCCGCCGGCGGTGTTGAGGGCGCTCCCGAGGCCGCCGCGCGCGACCACCTGGACCAGCGATCCCACGATCGCGATGGCCACGAGGCCCAGCAGGACCGTCTTCCAGGAGATCCGCTTGCGCTTCCCCCCGCCGGCCCCCGGCTCCCCCGGCTCCCCCGCGTCCCCCGCAGGGGCCTCGGAGGTCTTGGAAGCCCTGAAGGCCTTGGAAGTCTTGGAGGCCCTGGACGTCTTGAGGGTCTTGGGGGCGTGCCTCGGCGGGGGCTCGTCGTAGTCGGCGAAATCGTCGTCGTAGTCGTCGTAGTCGCCGTACTTGTCGTAGTCGTCGCCCCTGCTGTCGTCCCTGTCGCCCCCGTCGTCCCTGTCGTCCCCGCGTGGTTCGTCTGCCTCACGGGTGTCGTATTCGTCGTCGTACTCTTCGTACTCGTCGTAGTCGTCGTACTCGGGCATGGCCTTCACCTCCTCTTCCGGCGGGTTACTTGTTCACCCGATAGATTTCCAGCCTGATGCCACCCCGGATGTCCGCCCATACCCTTTCCGAATTCCGTAGCGCCGCCAGAATCCAGTTCTCCCGGCCGTCGCCGTTGTTGCGGTGAATTGCGTTGCGCATCTTGTTGGACATGATGATGTAGTCGACGTTCTGCCATCTCTTGCGGAAGAGCTTGTCCCGCAGGGCAGGGTCGGACGAGGCGTTCCAGTGGGAATGCGCGTACGGATAAATCGGGTGTACGTCATGCAATTCTCCCCACATGTCGTCGTCCATGATGATGCGTGCCTTGGGCGGGACGTGCTTGCGCACCCAGGCGATCTGCGCCAGCTGCATATGGGTCAGGGCCAGCTTGTGCTGGTACTGGTCCGCGACCGCGACACGGCCCTCGGTGTTGACGGTCAGGACATATCCGGTGGACGGCGAGGCCAGCAGCAGGACGCCGAGCATCGCGGGCACCGCTATCCGCACCCTGGAACTCGCCCGTCCGAGCAGCCTGCGGAGCACCGGGCGCCTCAGAAGTCGGTCCGTCACCATTCCGACGTTCATGGCGAACATCGGAATCAGCGGGGTGATGTAGAAGTCCAGCACCACGCTGCCGCGCAGCAGATAGAAGGAATATCCGAAGGCCAGCGTCCCGGCGACGAAAAACCCAAGATCCCGCCGGTGTTTCCGCATTCCCCACCACAGGCTGAGGACCGTGGCGGCCATCCCGGCCAGCAGCAGGAACGCGTCCCGGGGCAGCCAGCTGGTGTACAGCAGGCCGTGGTGGTTGAGCAAGCTGCCCTGACTGCGGTTGATCTGCCACCACAGGGTGTAGAGCAGCGAGACGTGGTCCGCCGGCGGGTTGCCCAGGTCGAAGTCGAGCCCGCTGGGCATCAGCTCGTTCTTGAGCAGGGCGTAGGTGACATACGCGCCGACCGGCGCCGCCGCGGCGAACGGCCACAGCGTGCGGGTGAACCGCTGGCTCGTGGAGCCCCGAATTCTCCGATAGAGCAGATACATGAAGGTCGGGGCGAAAAAGAGCGCGTTCTCCTTGGTGATCAGCGCGACCCCCAGCGCTACCCCGCCGGCGAACGCGGATCTGATCGTGGTTTCGCGGCGCAGCAGGGCGTACAGGGCCAGCAGCAGCCAGAACATCATCAGGTTGTCCAGCAGCACCTGGCGCTGGTAGTAGACCGCGATCGGCGAGAGGTTGAAGAAGAACGCGGCGATGGTGGCGGCCAGCACGGTGCCGGACAGCCTCCGGGTGACCTCGAAGAGCAACACGACCGAGGCCAGATGCACCAGCAGCATCAGGAACCGGCCGGTGTTGATCGCGTTGCCGAACGCCTCGAACTGCTTCGGCAGCGGGAACGCCCAGCCTGCCAGCGTGATCCAGCCCGCCGGGGCGTGGTCGTAGTCGTAGGTGTACGGGGACAGCCGGGTCTCCCGGACCAGCGACCAGGCCCGCTGCATATAGATGCCCTCGTCGGTGAGGTACAGCGGATAGCGGAACAGGTGGTAGCCGTGGCTGAGCAGGCCGCAGAGTACGGAGAAGAGCAGCGCAAGCCGGCCGTTGCGGCCCAGCCGGGGGAAGATGCCGCGCTCGACGGACAGCCGCGGCGGCGGGCGCCTGCGCCGGGGGCGCGGCGGGGGCTCGTCGCCCGCGGCCGGGCGCCGGGGCCGTGAGGGCCGCTGGGCGCGCTCGGGTCGGTCGGGGCGCTGGGGTCGGTCGGGGTGCGGCGGCCGGTCGGGTCGGTCGGGGCGCTGGGGTCGGTCGGGGCGCGGCGGCCGGTCGGGCCGGTCGGGGCGCTGGGAGCGTTCGGGTCGCTGGGGGCGCTCGGGCCGATCCGGTCGCCGCGGTCGATCGGGTCGCTCGGGGCGCGGCGGTCGCTCGGGCGGCTGGGACCGCTCGGGTCGCTCGGGACGCGGCGGTCGATCGGGCCGCGGCGGTCGCTCGGGCTCCTCGGGGCGGAGGGGCCGCGGAGGCTGCGGGTGCAGCGGAGGCGTGGGGTCATGCGACACGGGAGTCCGCCTCCTCCGTACGGGCCCGGTGGGCGCCCACGTGCTGGGTCTTCTCCCAGTCGTGGCGGCCGAGCAGCTCACGCCGCATGGCGCGCACCGCGGCGTAGGCGAGAACCATCTGGAAGGGGAACCAGGAGATCGCCATCTTCACGACCGTCCCCGGTGTGGCCTCCAGCCCATGTGCCCCGGTGAACTCGTACAGTCCGACCGCGGCCACCAGGAAGTGCGCGCACAGCAACAGGACGGGCAGATAGGAGAAGAGCGCGATCAGCACGGGCACCTTGAGGACGAGGATCATCCCCAGGGAGACCGGCAGATACAGCCCGAGCAGCGCCTGGCCGTGCGGAAACGCGAGGACGTAGAAGGCGAGCCACCGCTGTTTGCGCGTGGGCATCTGTTTCCACGTGCCCTTCTTGAGGGTCTGCATGAACCCCTGGCTCCACCGGGTGCGCTGCCGGATGAAGTGTCCGAGGGTCGGCGGCGTCTCCTCTTTGGTCACATAGCGGTCGTCGTAGACCACGCGCACCCGCTCGCCGCTGGCCGAGACCCGCAGGCCCAGGTCGGCGTCCTCGGTGAGATTGCGGTCGTCCCAGCCGCCGAGCCGGATCAGCAGCTCGCGGGCGAAGAAGACGGTGTTGCCGCCGAGCGGAATGGACCCGTAGTGGGCGTGGTAGTGCAGCCGGCTCTTGAACCAGAAGAAGTATTCGAGGACGTTGAGCGTGGAGTACCAGTTGGAGTCGAAGTTCATCAGCTGGACGCCCGCCTGCACCACCCGCACGCGCTCCTTGAGCATGACCGTGTTGACCAGCAGAAAGATCTCGGGGTGGATGTCGTCCTCGGCGTCGAAGATCGTCACCACGTCGTGAGTGGTGTGCGGCAGGGCCACATTGAGCCCATGGGGTTTGTTGACGGGCTTGTCGTCGAAGACCACGACCTCGACGTTGTGCAGACCTTCCCGGTCCAGCTCGGCGATTTTCTCTTCCGCCTTTTTGATCGTGCCGGTGTCGTCCTGCGAACAGATCACGAAGACCTCCAGCAGTTCGGCCGGATACGCGGCCCGCACCACCCGCTCGATGGTGGTCTGGATGACGTCCTCCTCGTGCCGTGCGGGCAGCAGCACGCTGAAGGAGAGACGCGGACGGACAAAGCGGTCCGGGGCCCTGGCTTTTCGCTCCGCGTCCGCCCGGTCCCAGGTGTAGAGCATCAGATAGAGCACATGGGCCGACTGCACCGTGAGCAGCACGGAGACCAGGACGAGACCCAGATAGATGATGATGATCATCGGCCCCGCCTCCCCCAGACCCACCCCGCGCTGGCGGCGAAATTGGCCGAGAACGCGGCGGCGATACCGAGGCCGTTCGCCAGCAGGAGGTGGATTCCCGAGCGTTCCAGCAGCCAGACCACCAGGACGTTGACCGCGAGCCCGCCCAGTACGGACACATTGAATTTCAGAAACCGCCGGACCGACGGGGTGGAAACCGCGAAGGTCCATCGGTCGTTGAGCAGGTAGTTGTGGACCACGGCGAGTTCCACCGCGACCGGGGAGGCCGCGAGCAGTGGCCAGTGGGCCCAGTGGTAGAGCGCGAAGAGAGCCGCCGTGTTCACCAGCACGCCACCCACGCCGACAACCGCGAATCGCAGGACCATACCGCTCAGGGCGGCCAGTGGACCGCTCGTCGAGAGCGTTCGATAGAACATTCCTTTTCGCTTGCGGGTGTTGTCCACCCGTTCGCTCGGGTCGCTGGTGCGATCGCTGAACGTTCCGAAACGCTGCATCGCGACTCCCTACGCACGGGGCTCTTTCGCCGATGTCAGTCCAAGAGTGCGCCCCCGCATTTCCGAGGACATCACGCCTTCGGGGGAGGGCGGACTCCACCTTCGGTGGAGCGGCTTTCTCCCCCGTTTTGGGGAAGCCCGGAAACGGCGCCCCCAACTCGTCCCCCAAAAAGGGGAGCGGCAGGTCCCCCGCCCGCGGGTGTCCGCACCGAGGAGACCCGCAGAAGATGAGACGGCCAGGCGTCCGCCGACGGCCTCGCGTCCCACTGGGATGAAGGTAGGTGACGTAATGTCAGGTCACGTGATGTCGCACCGCTCATTCGCCGCCCGGACCGGGGCCGTCATCGCCCTGATGGCGTTCTCGCTCGCGCCCTCGGCGGCGATCGGTGTTTCTCAGCATTCCGATTCCGGAGCGATGCATGATTCCGAATGGGCGCTGACCGCGCTGCAGGCCAAGAAGGCATGGAAAATCAGTAAGGGCGCCGGGGTGACCGTCGCGGTCATCGGCACCGGCGTCGACGCATCCCATCCGGATCTGCGCGGGCGGGTCCTGGCCGGCAAGGACTTCGGGGACGGCCCCAGCGGCACCGGCACCCGCGACCAGGGGGTCGCGATGGAGCAGGCCACCCACGCGGCCGGGATCATCGTGGGCACGGGCCGCAACTACCGGGGCAACGGGCTGCTGGGGCTGGCTCCCCAGGCCCGGGTGCTGCCGCTCGGGGTGTACGAGGACCGAAAGCCGATGGTCGACGCCACCGCCAGGGCCATCCGCCACGCGGTGAGCCGCGGCGCGAAGGTCATCGATGTGGCGGTGTCCTTCAAGAAGCCGAGCGCGGCGCTGCGGTCGGCCGTGACCTACGCGCTCAGCGAGGACACCGTGGTGGTCGCGGGCGCCGGCGACAACGGCAAGGACGGCAACCGCCCCACCTACCCCGCCGCCTACCGCGGGGTGGTCTCCGTCGTGGCGACCGACGAGAAGGGCGCGGTGTGGACCGACTCGCACCACGGCGGGGCCGTGACCCTCGCAGCGCCCGGCGTCTCCATCCTGACCACCGCCCCGAACAGCGACTACTGGACCGGCGCGGGCACCGCCTACGCCGCGCCGTGGGTCGCGGCCGGCGCCGCGCTGCTGCGCTCGGAGCACCCGCGCTGGACCGCCGGCCAGGTCGTGCAGAAGCTGATCGACACGGCCGACCGCAAGGGGTCCTCGGGGCGTGATCCGCGCTATGGCTTCGGGCTGATCGCCCCGGCCAAGGCGCTGGCGGACCGTGCCGCGCCGCCCGCCTCCACGAGCCCGCCCGGCTCCGGGCGGGCGACCGCCGAGCCGGACCACAAGCACTCCGCGGCCCGGTCCGATGAGGGATCGGCGCTGGTGGCGATAGGAGCGGTGGCGGGGGCCCTGGTGGTGCTGGCCGTCATCGCGGTCTTCCTGATCAGCCGCCGTAAGCCCCCGAACAACTCCCACAGCTGAACGGCGGACCCGGCGTGAGCGAGAGGACCCCCGGAACGGCGGGGACCCCTGGGACGGCGGAGACCCCCGGAACGGCGGAGACCCCCGGAACGGCGGGGATACGCGGGCGGCTGGGGTTCTGGCAGCGGGTGCGGCTTCAGGTGCTGCTGCTGGGGCTGATAGGTCTGCCGAGATGGCTGGGGCTCGGGGCGGTGCCGAGACGGCTGACACGGCAGGAGCGGCCGGACCGTGCCGACCGCAGATGGCCACGCCGGGCGTGGCGGCGGCAAGAGCGGCGGAAGCGGCGCCCGGGGCACCGGTCCCCGCTGCGGACCGGCAGAGGCATCGTCCAACTGCTGGCCCTGGCCCTGATGGCCGAGGTCGCGACGGCCGCGACGACGCTCCATCCACCGATGGGCTGGGCCGGCGACGAGTCCGCCTTCCCCCTGCCCAAGCCGTACTTCCCGGCCGCGACGCGGTTCTACACGGACCCCGACAACCCCGCGGCGCAGTGGGTGCGCGACAACCCCCACGACCGCCGGGCGGCGGTCATCCGCGAACGCATCGCCGATGAGCCACAGGCCGCCTGGTTCACGGACACCGACCAGGGCCGGGTCGAGGCCCAGGTGCGCCAGGTGGTCCGGAACGCCCGGGCCCGCGGGCGGCTGCCGGTGCTGGTCGCGTACGCCATCCCGCAGCGCGACTGCGGAAAGCACAGCTCCGGGGGCATGGCCGACCTGTCCGGCTACCGGCACTGGATCGGTGGCTTCGCCAAGGGGATCGGCACCTCGCGCGCCGTCGTCATCCTGGAACCCGACGCCCTGGCGCATCTGACCTGTCTCAAGCGGCGGCAGCAGGCCGAGCGGTTCTCGGCGCTGTCCCAGGCGGGGCGGACGCTGCGGCGGCAGGCCGCGCACGCCCGTATCTACTACGACGCCGGGAACTCGGGGTGGATCCCCGCGCCGGTCATGGCCGAGCGGCTGGAGCGCGCGGGGATCGGCCGGTACGGGAACGGCATCGCCCTCAACATCTCCAACTTCAACGCCACGCGCGACGAGGTGCGCTACGGGCTGTCCGTCCTCAGGGAGCTGCGCCTGCCCAGGCTGGGCGCCGTGATCGACACCAGCCGCAACGGCGCCGGGCCCACCCACGACCACCGGTTCTGCGATCCGCCGGGGCGCAAGCTGGGCACGCCGCCCACCGCCCGTACCGGGATCCCCGGGATCGACGCGTATCTGTGGGTCAAGCAGCCGGGGCAGGCCGACGGCTGTGCGGCGACCGCCGGGCTCTTCGTCCCGGGCTATGCCTTCCGGCTGACCCGCTGACCCGCTGACCCGCTGACCCGCTGACCTCCTGACTCCCTGGCCCTCTGCCCCTTGTCCCCCTGTCCCCATGCCCCTGACCTCCTGACTCTCTGACCTCTTGGTCCGCTGTCCGGGCCTTCTGCTGCCCTGCACCGCTACTCTGCGTCACTGATCCAGCGCCCAGCGGAGCGAAGCCGACCCTCAAAACCGGACATAAAGCCATCAAAGCGGCCGAATTCCGCCTACCTCAATCGAGGTAGGCGGAATTCGGCCGTTTGGCGTGCCCGCAATTCCCGCAATTGAGGTAGCGAGATTTCAGTCGTGCGTACGGTGATTCGGGCCCGGCGGATTCCCTAATGTCGTTGAGCGAAAGGGAAAGCCGCCCGAAGGAGCTCCACCGATGAAAAGAGTTCTCGTCGTGGAGCACCACCATCTGGTTTCGAGTGCTATCGCCGACCTGGTCGACGAAACACCCGGACTGGAACTTGCCGGCGCTGCCAGATCGGTCCGTGAAGCAATTTCGCTGGCCGAGCGAAAGCAGCCGGATGTGGTGCTGATCGACGTGGACAAGACGAGCTGGAGACGGCTCCGTCTCGACCTCCTGGTCGCAGATCTCCTTCCGCGTGCGCGGCTTGTCCGGCTGACCGCAGTCTCCGACCCGCGAGTGGAATGTCTGGTCCCTCCGACGAATACCCCCAGCGTCCTGAAAACAGCCATACCCCAATTCCTCAGGAGTCTCACCGAATGAATTCCCCCATGGACAACAACGTTCCGACCGTTTCCGAGACCACCGAGTCGAAGCGTGGACAGCGTTCCTACCGGCTGCGTGTCGGTATCGCGGCCGGAGTTGTCGTGGCTGCTGCCATCGGTGGCACCGTGACCGCGTTCGCTCTGAATTCCGACCCCGCCTCCTCCGCTGCGGGCACTTCCGCCTCGTCCGCGAAGGCCAAGGGCGGCGCTGCCGTCGACGGTCCGCTGTCCACCCGCGGTGGCGACATCGTGGACTCCAAGGGCCACAAGGTCGTGCTGACCGGTATCAACTGGTTCGGTGCCGAGACCGGCAGCTTCGCGCCGCACGGTCTGTGGACCCGTAACTGGAAGAGCATGCTCGACCAGATCGCGCACAACGGCTTCAACACGATCCGGCTGCCGTACTCCAACGAGATCTTCGCGGCCAAGAGCAAGCCGAACGGGATCGACTTCAAGCAGAACCCGGACCTCAAGGGCCTCACCGGCCAGCAGATCATGGACAAGATCGTCAAGGGTGCCACCGACCGCGGCATGATGGTGATCCTGGACCAGCACCGTCCTGACCAGTACGGCCAGAGCGAGCTGTGGTACAGCCAGAACCTCACCGAGAAGCAGTGGCTGGACGACTGGACCCAGCTGGCCAAGCGCTACAAGGACAACCCCCGGGTGATCGGCGCCGACCTGCACAATGAGCCGCGTGGCCAGGCCACGTGGGGCGACGGCAACCCGAAGACCGACTGGCGCCTGGCGGCCGAGAAGGCCGGTAACGCGATCCACTCCGTCAACAAGAACTGGCTGATCTTCGTCGAGGGCACCGACCGTCACAAGAACGAGCAGTTCTGGTGGGGCGGCGACCTCCAGGGTGTGAAGAAGTACCCGGTCAAGCTGAAGGAAGCCAACAAGGTCGTCTACTCGGCGCACGACTACGGCCCGGGTGTCTACAACCAGAACTGGTTCATGGCCAAGGACTTCCCGAAGAACATGCCGGCGATCTGGCAGAAGCACTGGGCCTACATCAAGAAGCAGAACATCGCTCCGGTGCTGCTCGGTGAGTTCGGTGGCCGCAAGACCGCGGGCAAGAGCTCCGAGGCCGTGTGGCAGAACGCGCTGATGGACTACCTCAAGAAGAACCAGATCAGCTACACCTACTGGTCCCTGAACCCGAACTCGGGTGACACCGGTGGTGTCCTCAACAACGACTGGAAGACGGTCGACAAGAACAAGATGAAGATGCTGTCCAAGTACCAGGCGCCGCTTCTGTCGGCCAAGGGGAAGACGTCGGAGTAACCCCTTCGGTACGGCCGCCGCACCCCGGCGGTGGACAGCGAGGGCCCGCAGGCATCCCGCCTGCGGGCCCTCCGTCGTACCCGCGTACGGCAAAAGTGGAAGCGATCCGTCACCTCGCCGGGTTTCCTGTCCGGGCCCGCTTTCCGCGCCGGTCCGAAGGCGCGAGGAGGCCGGCCGCGAGGAGGCCGACGATGAAGCCCCAGCAGCGCACCGGCCGCGTACTCTTCCCGCTGGCCGCATTCGCGGTGGTGGCGGCCGACCAGGTGAGCAAGGCCTGGGCGGTGGCGGCCCTCGGCGGCACCGTGGGGCCGCGGGGCGAGTTCGGGCCGGTGCACACCCTGCTGGTGCGCAACACCGGGGTGGCCTTCGGGCTGGGGCGGGGCCGGCCCCTGCTGATCGCTCTGATCACCCTCGCCGGAGCGGTCGCGACGCTGGCCGCCGTGGGCGCGGGGATGCGGGTCCGCAGCCGGGCCCGGGCGCTGGCCCTCGGGTTGATCGCCGGGGGCGCGCTCGGCAACGGCGCCGACCGGGCCGTACGGCACCCCGGGCCGCTGCGGGGCGCGGTCATCGACTGGATCATGGTGACGGCCCGCGGTCCGGTGTTCAATCTCGCCGACGCCGCCCTGGCGGCCGGCGCCTGCCTGATCGTCGTCGCCCTGCTGCGCGACCTCACGCCCCCGCTTTGGGGACCGCGCTCTCGCTGGCGTCCGGCTCTCCGGGCGGCAGCGGCTCCTCTTCAGCCGCCAGGTCCGGGCCCCCGTCCTGAGCCCGCGCCGTCCCCTGCCCCTGGACCCCCTCCTGGAGCCGGTTCTGGTGCTGGTCCGGGCCCTGACCCCGGTCCGCGGCCGGATGCTGCGGCCGACCCGGGGCCAGGTCCTGGGGCCGCTCCTCGACCCGGCTCCGGGCCGGGTCCGCGAGGGAGCCCGCCAGGTCACGCAGCCGTCCGAGCGCCGCTTCGTCCGGGCCCTCGCGGGCCCCGCGGGAGGCCAGCGCGCTGGTGATCCGCTGATACGCGGCCAGCTCCCCGGCGCAGCGGTGGCACCGTGCCACATGGGCCCGGACCCGGCGCGCGGCCGGCGCGTCCAGCTCACCGTCCAGATACGACTGGAGCTCCGCGCCGTCCGTGAGGCACTCCCTGGCCTGCCGGCGCTCGGCGCTCCGCCACCACATCCACCACCTGCTCATGCCCCACCTCGCTGTCCTTGAGGTCCCGCGGCCACCAGTCGGTCCCGAATCCGCTTGCGCGCCCGGTGCAGCCTGCTCATCACCGTCCCCTTGGGCACACCCAGCACCCGCGCGGCCTCCGCGTACGACAGCCCGTCCACATGCACCAGCCGCACCACCTGCTGGTCGCGCGGCGACAGCGCGGTGAACGCGGCGTCCACGGCCTCGTCGAAGGCCGTGTCGACCACCAGCTCCTCCGGTGTCGCGCCCTGGGCAGTCGCGAGCCGGTCGAGTTCGGTGTCCGGGTCGTCGAGCAGATGCGGTCTGCGCTGACGGCGCCGGCTCACCTCCGCGTGCCGCATGATCGTCAGCAGCCAGGCGCGCGGATGGCGGCCGTCGAACCGGCCGACCGCCCGGTAGGCCCGGAGCAGGGTGTCCTGCACCAGGTCCTCGGCGTCGGCGGGCTGCGCGGTCAGCGACATCGCCACCCGCAGCAGCACCTCCACCTCGGGCAGCACGTACTGGGCGAACATGCGCTGTTGACGGGCGTCCGGGTCAGCCACGGGTGCCTCCTCGGATCCTGACCCCCCGGGACGCGGTGACCACTGTCACACTCTGTGTAACACCGGGCTCACATCGGCGCACGCCATGATCGGCGGTTCGAGTGATGGTGGGGGCGGCCGTGGGGGCGGCCGTGGGGGTGGGGGAGGAGGCTTCTCGTGCTCAGGATGTCGCTGCTCGCGCTCAGACCTTCACGGAGACCAGGAGTTTCCCGTCGAGCGTGCGGATCTCGAAGTGGTCGATGTCGGCCAGTTTGTAGGCCGCGCCGCCCTGGGTGAACAGGGGCGCCTGGGCGCTCTTGTCGGGGCTGTCCGCGATGCCGTACCCCTGAGGAGGCACCGACCAGGTCGTCATGACCTGCTTCTCGCCGCTCTTGGGGACCGCGATCAGGCTGCACGCGAGAGGGCCCTTGACGTTCTTCAGCCGCAGCATGGCGTCGGTGCCCCACTTCTTGTCTTCCAGGGCGATCGCGGCGCTCACCTTGGTGTCCGGGTCGGTGGCCTCGACCTTGGTGGGCGACTTCTCGAAGATCTCGCTCGCGGTGGTCCCGGCGGTGACGGTCGTGCTCGAGCCGTCGTCGGAGGTGAGGGCCACCGCGCCGAGCGGTCCGCCGATGATCAGGACGGCGGCCGCGGCCACCAGGGAGAGGTGCCGGCGCCGCCGGCGCCGCCGCACCACGGCGACCTCGCCGATCATGCGGTCCAGCAGCCCGGGGCCCGGGCTCGCGGTGAGCGTGTCGATGCCGTTGGGGGTGGCGGTGAAGGAGTGCGGGACGCCCGTGAGCCCGGGCCGGCCGGGGGCACCGTGGATACCGGGGACGTCGGATGCCAGCTCCGCCAGCATGGGTTCCAGTCCCGCCAGCTCGTCGAGGCGGCGTCCGCACTGTTCACAACCGGCGAGGTGCTGCTCGAAATACGTGGCGTCCGCGTCGTCGAGGACGCCGAGTACGTACGCGCCGACGGCGTCGTGCCCGGCGTGGTGCGCCTGCGCGGTCATGCCGTCACTCCTCTTTCCTCAAGCGCGAGCTTCATGGAGCGCAGCGCGTAGAAGACCCGGGACCGCACGGTCCCGCTGGGTATGCCGAGCGTCTGGGCCGCCTCGTTGACCGTGCGGCCCTTGAAGTACGTCTCGACGAGCACCTCGCGGTGCGCGTCGCTGAGGTCGTGCATGGCGTCCGAGAGGGTCATCAGCCGCAGGGCGCGGTCGATCTCGTCCTCGGCGGGCATGAGCTCCAGCGGGGAGGGGTCGACTTCCTGCGGGCGGGCCTGGCGGCTGCGGTGGCCGTCGATGACGATCCGCCGGGCCACGGTGACCAGCCAGGGCCGGATCGAGCCGGTGGCCCTGCTGAGCTGGTCGGCGTTGCGCCAGGCGCGGACAAGGGTCTCCTGGACCACGTCCTCGGCCCGGTGCCGGTCGCCTGCCACCAGGCGCAGTACGAAGGCGAGCAGCGGCCCGGCGTGCTCCTGGTAGAGCGCGCGCATGAGCTCCTCGTCCGGCGTACCGCGCTGGGATCTCGACCGATGTGCATCGGTCACGGCGGCGTCGTCGCGCACCAGAACCTCCAGGACGGAACCCGAGTTGGACATCATCAGCAGACACTCCCGGTGTGTTGGCCGGGGGTTGTGTGGCCCGGACGGCCTCTTCCTCCATCACTACGGACGGGGCGTGAGCGTCGCTCAACTCGGGGCGAAGTTTCTTGAAGTGATCGCGGACGGCGCCGTTCCGCACCAACCGGCGGGCGCTGCCGCACCGGGCGTCAGGCGCCGCAGCAACCGGCAGGCGCTGCCGCACCGGGCGTCAGGCGTTGTCGCACCGGCCGTCAGGAGGCCAGGGGGTCCAGGACGACGGGCTGGACCGAGCCCTCGATCATCGCGCCCAGCCCCTCGACCGCGCAGGTGTCGGGGTGTTCGGCGATGTGCAGCGGCATACCGGTCGCCCCCCGCAGGAGATCGTCGAATCCGGGGAGCCCCGCGCTTCCGCCCGCCAGCATGATGCCGCGCTCCGCGAGGTCGGCGACCAGATCGGGCGGGCAGCGGCGGAGCACCGCGCCGACCGCGTCGAGCACCCCGGTCAGCGGGGTCTGCACCACGGCCCGGATGCCCTCGATGTCGAGCTGCACCGAGCGGGCGAGCCCGGTGGCCACGTCCCGGCCGTGCACCTCGGTGTCGTCCACGGCCGGGCCGGCGCCGCTCAGGGCCAGGTGCAGCGGGCGGACGGCCTGGCTCGGCAGCACCAACGCGTGCTCGTTGCGCACATGTTGGACGAGGGCGTGGTCGATCGTCTCCCCGCCGACCGCCACCTGCTCGGCGGCGACGATCGAGCCCAGCGACAACACCGCGACCTGGGTGGTGGCCGCCCCGCACACCACGATCATCGTCGCCTCGGGCCGCTCGACCGGCAGGCCGCAGCCCACGGCGGCGGCGATCAGGGTGTCGACCAGCTCCACCCGCCGGGCGCCGAGCCCGGTCAGCGTCTCGACGGCGGCGCGCTCCGCCAGCGGGTCGGCGTCGTGCGGGACGCAGACGGCGGCGCTCAGCAGCGGCTTGCGCCGCCAGGCCCGGCGCACCTTGTTGCCGACGAGGTACCGCAACATGCGCTGGGCCATGGCGATGTCGACGACCCTGCCGCCGGACACGGGCCGGACGACCCGGATATGGGCGGGGGTACGGCCGATCATGCGCTCGGCGAGTGCCCCCACCGCGATCAGCCCCCCGGTGCGGGTGTTCACGGCGGCGACACTCGGCTCGTCGACGACGAGGCCGGTGCGCCTGAGATAGACCCGGGTTCTGGCGGCGCCGAGGTCGACGGCGATGGAGCAGCGGCGCAACCGGTCGAGGCTGATGGTCATGTCAGGTCTCCTGCGTGGTCAGGTCTCCTGTGGGGGCGGCGAGGTGGGGCCGTCGTCCCGGCGGCCCTGTGATCATCGTGTGGGCCGGACCGCCCGCCGCGCCTGCGGTGCTGCGCCGGTCGGGCGAGGAGCGGCCCTCGGCTCTGCCGATGCGGCGGGTGCGGCGATTCGGCGGTCCGGCGATTCGGCTCGGTCGGCTCGGCAGGCTTGTCGGGCTTGGCCGGTCGGCGTGTTCGGCTTATTCAGCTTGCTGGGCTCGTTGGGCTTGCTGGGCTCGTTGGGCTTGTTCGCCGTACTCGCCGGCGTCCGGGTAGTCCTTGGCGTCCGCGTAGCACTCCACGGCTGCCGTGGTGAGCGAGAACCGCACGGGCGTCTCGCCGAAGGCGACCCGGCCCGCCCTCTCACCCGCCGCCGCGATCGCCTCCCGCACCTGCGGGACCTCCTCGGCCGGGCAGTGCACGATGACCTCGTCGTGCTGGAAGAAGACCAGCTCCGCGCGGAGCCCCGCCCCGGCGAGCGACTGCCGCAGCGCGGCGAGCATCAGCACCGCCCAGTCGGCGGCGCTGCCCTGGACGACGAAGTTACGGGTGAACCGCCCGCGGGCGCGGGCCCCGGCCGTGCTGCCGTACGTCGGCTCCTCCTCCTGGTCGCGCGGCAGGCCCGCCTCGTCGGCCGGGTCCCCGCCGGCGGACGCGGGCGGGCAGGTGCGGCCCAGCCAGGTGCGCACCAGCCGCCCCTCCTCACCCGCCCGGGCCGCCTCGTCCACGTACGCCACGGCCGCCGGGAAGCGGCGCCGCAGGGCCGCGAGGTGCTTGAGGCCGTCGCCCGAGGTCTGGCCGTAGATCGCGCCGAGGAGCGCGAGCTTGGCCTGGTCGCGCCGGCCGGAGAAGGCGCGGTCGGACAGCGTCGCGTACAGATCCCGCCCGCTGCCGGCGATCTCCATCAGGCCCGGGTCGCGGGAGACGGCCGCCAGCACCCGCGGCTCTATCTGGTCGGCGTCGGCGACCACCAGCCGCCACCCCTCGTCGGCGACCACCGCCCGCCGCACCACCTTGGGGATCTGCAGCGCCCCGCCGCCGTTGGTGGTCCAGCGGCCGGAGACCGTACCGCCGGGCACATACTCGGGGCGGAAGCGGCCGTCCCGAACCCACGACTGCAGCCACGCCCAGCCGTGCGCCGTGTGCAGACGGTAGAGCTTCTTGTAGCGCAGCAGCGGCTCCACGGCGGGGTGGTCGACGCCCCTCAGCTCCCAGGCGCGGGTGGAGCCGAGCGAGATGCCCTCGCGCGCGAACGCCTTGACGACCTCGGCCGGCAGATCGGGCCGCACCCGTACGCCCCCGAAGGCGCGGGAGACCTCGTCGGCCAGCTCGACCAGCCGCTGTGGCTCCAGACCGCCCGGGTAACGCTCGCCGAGCAGCTCGTCCAGCAGCTCGCGGTGGCGGTCCGCGCGCCAGGGCACCCCGGCCCGGCGCAGCTCGGCGGCCACCAGCGTCCCGGCCGACTCGGCCGCCGTCAGCAGCCGCATCCGGCCGGGGTGCTCGGCCGCCTCCGTACGGGCCAGCTGTCCGGCGTAGACCGCCAGCAGCGCGTCGAGGGGGTCGGTGCCGGGCGGCAGCGGCACCGGGCCGGGCTCGAAGAGCGACGGCTGCGTCTCGGCCGCCCGCACCGGAGGGTCCTCGGGGACCGGCAGGCCGCGCAGCCGCGCCCACGCCGCGGCCAGCGAGCGCGGCTCGCCGCACCGCCCTTCGTGGCCCAGCAGCAGGGCCTCGGCGGCCTCCAGGTCGTAGCACCGCTCGACGCGGACGCCCGCGGCGAGCAGCCGCGGGTAGAGCTCGGAGGTCGACCGCCACACCCAGCGCTCGACGTCCGGCCGGGACCGCACGGCCCAGGCGGCACCGCCGGCCGCGGCCGTGACCTCGACGATCGGACCTGCGGCCCGCCCCGCGGGGTCGAGCGGGCACAGACGGGCGCCCCCGTCCCCTGTCTCCGCCAGCGCCCATCTCATGTCGGTGAGTGTGACAGGAGGGTCTGACAGAACCGGCAACTTCTGGGCGCCCGAACTGCACCGCCTCAACGGCCCCAACGGCCTGCGCTGGTATCTGACCTACAGCGCGGGCGTCTCCGCGAACATCGACCACCAGCACGTCCACGTCCTGGAAAGAGGGCGGTACGCAGAACCTGTACGCGGTCCGGATGAGCAACCCGTGGACCCCGACGGGCGGCGCCGTCCGCATCGCGACCCCCACCTACAGCTGGGAGAAGGTGGGCTCCGGGGTCAACGAGGGGCCGACCACCCCTGGCCTGCTGTTTTTGCTGCCCGAAGGTTGCCTCGCGCGCGGCGGTTTTGGGCATCATGCCCGGAATGATGAAATCCGGAAGAATTTCCGGGTGTGGGAGAACCTGTCGGGCATGGTCTGCGTCACCTCTATCGACCGTGTATGCCGACCGCGCGGACCGCCGTTGCCCTACGCTTCCCGGTGATCATCGGGTGATCGTCCGGATACGCATGGTGCACGTGCATCTGCTGGTGCATCTGCGAATGCATTTGCCCGTTCTGATGCTCATGCATTTGCAGCTCAACAACGTTATGATCCGGGTCAGTTGACAGCTGCACTAACCAGTGGAGAGCCCTGTGCGCGACCACCCGTACAACGGCATGGCGGCCGCGGACCTTCAAGAGGCCGCCTGGCAGAAGAGCAGCCACAGCAATTCCCAGGGCTCATGTGTGGAGTTCGCCAAGCTGCCGGGCGGCCACGTCGCCGTACGGAACTCCCGCTACCCGGACGGCCCGGCCCTCATTTACACCCCGGCCGAGGTCGAGGCGATGCTGCTCGGCATCAAGGACGGCGAATTCGACCACCTGGTGCGCGACCCGGCCTGACGCGGCCCGTTCCGGCCCCGCCGCGGTGAGCGACACTGGTAGGTGGGTGTGATGCCCGGCTGGATGAGACGACGGCTGGGGTGAGACGGCTATGAACGGGTCGATGCGCGTCGGACATGTCCTCGGGGTGCCGCTGCGGATGCACTGGAGCGTCCCGGTGCTGGTGGCCCTGCTCGCCTATGGCCTGGGCCATGAGACGCTCCCGGCCTGGACCCCGGGCCATTCGAGCGCCGTCTACGCCGCCGCCAGCGTGATCGGAGCCCTGCTCCTGATGGGGAGCCTGCTGCTGCACGAGGCCGCACACGCGGTCACCGCCCGCAGAAAGGGCGTCTCGGTCCAGGATGTGACGCTGTGGGCGCTGGGCGGCATGACCCAGATGGGCCGGCCGCGGACCGCCGGGGTGGCGCTGCTGGTGGCCATCAGCGGCCCGATCACCAGCCTGGTGATCGGGGGCGCCGCGATCGGGGCGGGGATCGGGGCACACGGCCTGATCGGCTGGGGGATACCCGCGGCGCTGCTGGTCTGGCTGGGGTGGGCCAATCTGCTGCTGGGTGTCTTCAATCTGCTGCCCGCCGCTCCCCTGGACGGGGGGCGGGTGGTGCAGGCGGTGCTGTGGTGGCGCACGGGGGACCGGGAGCGGGCCGAGCGGGCGGCGGGCCGCAGCGGACAGATCTTCGGCATGGCGATGATCGCCTTCGGCTGGGTGGCGTTCGTCCGTGGGAACACGGGCGGTTTGTGGTTCGCGCTGATCGGTCTCTTCATGGTGATCATCGCCAACGCGGAACGGCAGCACGCCACCCTCACCGAGACCCTGCGCGGGGTGCGGGTGGGCGAGGCCATGTCCCACCCGGTGGCCGCCGGGGCCGACTGGCTGACCGTGGACCGCTTCATCGACGAGGTGGCGACGCCCTCCCGGCACTCGGTACTTCCGGTCCTCGACTTCGAGGGCCGTCCGAGCGGGCTGGTGAGTCTGCGCGGCCTCGCGGCGGTGCCGTCCGAGAACCGGGGAATGCAGCGGGTGCGCGATGTGGCGACGCCGGTCTCCCGGTGCACGCTCGCCGTGCCGGGCGATCTGCTGAACGAGGTCATGGAGCGGGGGCTGCGGCCCGGGGGCGGTATGCCGATCCTGGTCGTCGACCATGGCCATCTGGAGGGGATCGTCACCGCCCATGATGTGACGCGGCTCTTCCAGCTGCACGCGCTGGGTGTGACGGCGGCCCCGCCGAAGTCCAGCCCCCTGTGAGTGTGAGTCCAGCCCCTGTCTGGGTGTGAGTCCGGCCGCCTCTGGGGCGGGGGCGAAGCCGCTAGCGTGGTCGCGGCAGCAGGAACAGCGCCCAGACCACCTTGCCGCGCAGCGTCCCGGCCAGCGGATGCCAGCCCCAGTCGTCGGTGAAGGACTCCACGAGGCAGAGCCCTCTGCCCGACTCCTGGCTGGAGTCGGCCTCGCCGGCCACCGGGCTCTTGTCGCTCGGGTCCCGCACCGCGCACACCAGACGTGAGCGCCAGCGCATCAGGTGCAGACGCACCTGCGGTTCGGCCTCCGCGCCGGGCCGGCCGTCCGGACGGACGCCGGGGACGGCATGGCGCAGGGCGTTGGTGACCAGTTCGGAGACGACCAGGGCGACCTCGTCGAACATCTCCGGGAGTTCCCACTGCGCGAGCGTGGTCCCGGTGAACCGCCGGGCTCCTTGGACCGCTTCGAAGCGGGTCGGCAGCGAGCAGGAGGCGGAACCGGAGACGCCGGGGGCGTCGATCGCGGGGAGCCCCAGCCACACGGGCTCCAGCATGGTCGAGCCTTCGGTCCCCATGCGAGCACTCCTGCATCCGTGGCCCTGACGAATCCTGGCCAGATCTCGTACGAGCTTGCACGTGCGCAGGACCTATGGTTCCGAATGCGCACAACGGATGCAAGGGCAGATGCACGTGCACGCAGATTTTTTGGGACTATGTACCCAACTTCGACACAGATTCTCCCTACGTCCTCTTGCGTACGTCTCACACTTGAGTAACGACATGTGCACGGGGTGGAGCCCGAATAGTGGCAGACTTCGGCCTCAGGGCTGCGGGGGTCGCCTTCGGAAGAGTGCGTTCCGTACAGGGAGGGTCGCAGACATGAGCGCAAGTGAGTCGAGCGGATCGGTGGTGCGCCGGATTCTCCTGGGCTCTCAGCTCAGGCGGTTGCGCGAGTCCCGTGGCATCACGCGGGAAGCGGCGGGTTATTCGATCCGGGCCTCCGAATCCAAGATCAGCCGGATGGAGTTGGGCCGGGTGAGCTTCAAGGCGCGCGACATCGAGGACCTGCTCACGCTCTACGGGGTCACGGACGAGACCGAGCGCGCGTCCCTGCTGGGCCTGGCCCGCGAGGCCAATGTCGCGGGCTGGTGGCACAGTTACGGCGATGTGCTGCCGAACTGGTTCCAGACGTATGTCGGTCTGGAGGGCGCCGCCTCGCATATCTCCTGCTACGAGGTGCAGTTCGTCCACGGCCTGCTGCAGACCGAGGGCTACGCCCACGCCGTCGTCACCCGCGGCCAGCCGCACGCCTGCCACTCCGAGGTGGACCGACGGGTCGCGCTGCGGCTGGAGCGGCAGAAACTGCTGGTCTCCGAGCGGGGGCCGGCCTTCCATGTGGTGATCGACGAGGCGGCGCTGCACCGGCCCTACGGCGGTCAGGCCGTGATGCGGGCCCAGATCCAGCACCTCATCACGGTCTCCGAGCAGCCCAATGTCACGCTGCAGGTGATGCCCTTCTCCTTCGGCGGACACGCCGGGGAGAGCGGCGCGTTCACCCTGTTGCGCTTTCCCGAGTCCGATCTGCCGGACATCGTCTATCTGGAACAGCTCACCAGCGCGCTCTACCTCGACAAACCCGAGGAAGTGGGGCAGTACCGGCGGGTGTTGGAGCGGCTGAGCGCGGACAGCCTCTCCGTGGAAAAGAGCCGTGACTTGCTGCGGGGCCTCCTTCAATGACGTTGCCGTGTCAGTAGGATGACGTTCTGTCAGCAATCCCCCACGCGTACGCGGTGTTGTCGAACGGCACCCCGTCCTCCAGATAGGGATGGCATGTCCTACTTCTCCGAGCTGGCCTTTCAGTACATCGACGGTGAGTGGCGGACCGGCAGCGGTTCCTGGGACATCGTCGATTTCAACCCCTATAACGGGGAGAAGCTCGCCTCCATCACCGTGGCCACCGTCCAGGAGGTCGACCTGGCCTACCGCGCCGCCGAGCGGGCGCAGCCGGAGTGGGGCGGCACCAATCCGTACACCCGGCGCCTGGTCTTCGAGCGGGCCCTGCGGATCATCGAGGACCGTGAGAAGGAGCTCACGGAGGCGATCATCGCGGAGTGCGGCGGCACACATGTGAAGGCCGGGTTCGAACTGCACCTCGCCAAGGAGTTCCTGCGCGAGGCGATCCAGCTGGCGCTGCGGCCCGAGGGGCGCATCCTGCCCTCGCCGGTCGACGGCAAGGAGAACCGCCTCTACCGGCTTCCGGTCGGTGTGGTCGGGGTCATCAGCCCGTTCAACTTCCCCTTCCTGCTGTCGGTCAAGTCGGTCGCCCCGGCGCTCGCGCTGGGCAACGCCGTCGTGCTCAAGCCGCACCAGAACACTCCGATCTGCGGTGGCGGACTGGTCGCCAAGGTCTTCGAGGACGCCGGGCTGCCCGCCGGGCTGCTCAATGTGGTGGTCACCGACATCGCCGAGATCGGCGACGCCCTGATCGAGCACCCGGTGCCGAAGGTCATCTCCTTCACCGGCTCGGACAAGGTCGGCCGCCATGTCGCCACCGTCGCCGCCTCCCACTTCAAGCGCTCCATCCTGGAACTGGGTGGCAACAGCGCCTTGGTCGTGCTCGACGACGCCGATGTGGACTACGCGGTGAACGCCGCCGTCTTCAGCCGCTTCGTCCACCAGGGCCAGGTCTGCATGGCCGCGAACCGGGTGCTCGTGGACCGCCGGATCGAGCGCGAGTTCACCGAGAAGTTCGTGGCCAAGGTCGAGTCGCTGAGGGTCGGCGACCCGAGCGATCTGACGACACATATCGGCCCGCTGATCAACGAGGGCCAGGCCGAGGCCATCAGCGCCCTCGTCGACCAGGCCGTCGCCGAGGGCGCCACCGCGCTGGTGCGCGGGCGGACCGAGGGCACCCTCGTCGCCCCCACCGTGCTCACCGGGGTCGCGGAGGACGCCGCGATCCTCGGGCAGGAGATCTTTGGCCCGGTGGCCCTGCTGATCCCCTTCGACGGGGACGAGGACGCCCTCCGGCTCGCCAACGCCACGGAGTACGGGCTCAGCGGCGCCGTGCACACCGGCGACATCGAGCGCGGGGTGCGCTTCGCCCAGCGGGTGCGCACCGGCATGATCCACGTCAACGACAGCACGGTCCACGACGAGCCGATCGTGCCCTTCGGCGGGGAGGGGAACTCCGGGCTCGGGCGGCTCAACGGCGACTCCTTCGTCGAGGACTTCACCACCACCAAATGGATCTCCGTTCAGTACGGCCGCAGCCAGTTCCCGTTCTGAGCCGCGGTGTGATCGACGTGTCGTTGAGGACAGAAGCTGACCGCAAGGGTCCGTAGTGTCGGAGACATCGGGAGACGGAACTCCCGAAGGACCGACGGAAGGCGGACCCATGCCCACTCTGGTGAACCAGGAAGCCCACGGTGACGAGGCCGGAGCCCTCCTGGGCTTCCTCGACGCCCAGCGCGGCGCCGTCCGCCGGACGCTGCACGGCCTCACCGACGAGCAGGCGGCCCTCAAGCCGTCCGCCAGCGAGCTCTCGCTGTTCGGCGTGCTCAAGCACGTCGCCGAGGTCGAGCAGGGCTGGGTCGAGGACGCCAAGCAGGTGCCGCACTCCATCCCGCGCGATCCCTCCAACTGGCACATGAGCTTCGAGCCCGAGGAGGGGCGGGCGACGGTCAAGGAGGTGCTCGCCTTCTGGGACGAGGCCGCGGCCGAGACCGAGAAGTTCATCCGCTCGCTGCCCGACCTGGACGTAACCTTCCCGCTGCCCCCGGCGCCGTGGTTCCCCGAGGGCAGTGTGCGCTCCATGCGCTTCCTGCTGCTCACCTTGATCCAGGAGTTCGCCCGGCACGCCGGTCACGCCGACATCATCCGCGAGACCATCGACGGCAAGACGGCCTTCGAGCTCATCGACGCGATCGCGGCGGGGCGGTAGCCGACGCCGGCGTGGCTGGTCCGGGGACAGCCGATCGGGGGTAGCCCATCGGGCAGCGGCCGGCTCATCGCCGAGGGGTGAGCCGGGGCCGCAGCGCGCACCAGGCGGGCAGGACGGAGGAGACCACCGCCAGCAGCGCGCAGGCGGCCACCGCCGCGCCCACCGCGTCCCAGGGCACCGTGGGCGAGGCCGGTACCGACAGCCGCCCCAGCGCACCCCACAGCCCGAGCAGTTGGACCCCGGCCACCGCCGCCCCGAGCAGCGCGCCCACGGCCACGGTCAGCACCGCCTCCGCCGCGACGGCCCGCAGCACCTGGAACGTGGTGGCCCCGGCCAGCCGCAGCGCCCTCAGCTCGGGTATTCGGTCGGAGGTGGCCATGACCAGCGTGCCGGCAAGCGCTATGCCCGCGTAGACCAGGGCGATACCGACCACCACCAGCAGGCCCAGCCGGGTCTGCGGACTCGTCCGGGGATGGACGGCCGCCACCCAGGCGTCCCGGGTGAGCACCCGCCCGCCCTCCGGCCGCACCGCGGCCCGCAACCCCTCGGCGACGGCGGCCGCGTCCGCCCCGGGCCGCAGCCGCACCTCGATCCGGTCCGACGCCGCGCCGCGCGCGTTTCGCCAGGTGACATACGCGCCGTTGTCGCCGGTGCCGGTGCGCAGGACGGCGACGATCCGCAGCGTCGCCTTCCGGCCGTCGCCCAGCCAGACGGTGACCCGGCGGCCGACCGTGGGCCGCTCCCACTCCTCGTTCACCACGATGCCCCGGTCGTCCAGGTCACGGAGGGAGCCGGAGACCACGGGCAGCCGCCCGACGGCCGCGAGCCGTGCCGGATCCACCGCCCGCGCCGATGACTCGACCAGCGCCGACTCGCCGTCACGGGCGAACACGGCGGTGGTCGCGGACGCGGACGCCAGCGCTCCGGGGACAGCGGACACCCGCCCCACCGCGCTCGCGCTCAGGCCCTCGGAGCCCGCCCCCGCGGTGATCACGAAGTCGGCGCGGGTCTGGGCGCGAAGCTCGGCCGCCTTCGCCTGGCTCACCGTCGCGGCAGCGCCCAGCAGGGACCCGGTGAGCGCGACCGTGATCAGCACCGGCGCGGTCACGGACGCGGTCCGCCGCACCCCGGCCGAGGCGCTTTCCCGGGCCAGCATCCCCGTCGCGCCCGGCAGCCGGGCCGGCAGATGGCCCAGCGCCCGCACCACCGGCCGGGCCAGCAGGGGCGCCAGCAGGCCGACCGCGGTGATCAGCACCATGGGCTCGGTGGTGTAGGTCTTCCGCTTGAGCAGTCCTCCCGGATCGTGGGCGAGCGTCCACCCCAGCGTCGCCACCCCGGCCAGCAGCAGCCCGGCGCCCAGCAGCCGACGGATGAGCGGCATCGTCCGGCTGTCCACGGCGGCCTCGCGCAGCGCCTCGGCCGGCTCGACCCTCCCGGCGCGGCGCGCCGCGGCCCACACCCCCGCGAGCGCCACCAGCAGGCCGGTCGAGAAGGCCACGGGAAGCGGCCAGAAGTGATCGTCGACAGTGAACCACTCGGGCGCCACCCCGCCCTCCACCAGCCGGCGCGCGAGCCATGGCGCGCCCCAGGTCCCCAGCGCGCAGCCCGCGGCCGAGGCGAGCACCCCCACCACCGCGGCCTCCGCGAGCACCACCCGTCTGAGCTGGCCGGGGGTGGCCCCCGCCATGCGCAGCAGGCCGAACTCCCGGCGGCGCTGGGCCACCGCGAAGGCGAAGGTGGAGGCGACCACGAAGACGGAGACAAAGCCGGTCACCCCGGCCGCCGTGCCGAGCAGCGCGTTGACCGTAAGCAGGGCCCGGCTGTCGCGGTCCGGGTCGGGGTCGGCCCGACGCCGGTCATCGCCGGTGAGGACCCGCACCCCGGCCGTGCCCGCCACCGCCTCGCGCACGGCGGCCGCGGGGGCGCGCACCACCAGCGCGTCGATCCGGGGCGAGAGACGGGCCGCCTCCTCGTCGGTGAAGAACACCGCGCTCTCGAAGGTCGTCCTGGGAGCCGTGCCCACCACGACGCGGGTCTGCTTTCCCGAGGCGGTGCCCACGCCGATCCGGTCGCCGACCTTCGCCCCGCTCCCCGCGACGACCACCTCCCCGGCCTTCTCCGGCGCCCGTCCTGCGGTCAGCCGGTACGGGGTGAAGGACGCGGCGGACCAGGGGTGGCCGACGGTGCCCTGGGGGAGCGCGGCCGAGCGCACGGGGAAGGTGCGGTCCGGTGTCACCGGGCCCAGCCGCCCGAGCCGTGCCACCAGCGCGGGAGGCACCGGGCGGGGGTGGGCCAGGGGCGCCGAGACCTTCTCCGTGTCCGGCCCGCGCCGTACGGGGACGGTGAGGGTGTCGGCGCCGCGCACCACCACCGGCGCGGCGGCGAACCGCTCGGGGCCCCGCCGGGGGGCGTCCAGGGTGGAGGCCAGGGCCAGGCACATGGTGGCGATCAGGGCGACCCCGAGGCCCAGCGCGACAAACGTGCCGACGAGGGTGGTCCACCGGGTCCGCAGACCGCCGAGCGTCATCCTCAGCACGGGATCGTCTCCAGCCGCGTCATCCGGGCGGACACCTGCTCGGCGGTCGGCCGCTGGAGCTCTCCGCTCACCCGCCCGTCGACGAGGAAGACCACCCGGTCGGCATAGGAGGCGGCCACCGGGTCGTGGGTGACCATGACGACCGTCTGCCGCTCGGCGTCGACCAGCTCCCGGAGCAGCCGCAGCACATCGCGGCTGGTGGCGGAGTCCAGGGCGCCGGTCGGCTCGTCGCCGAACAGCACCTGGGGCCGGGTGATCAGGGCGCGGGCGAGCGCCACACGCTGCTGCTGGCCACCCGACAGCTGACCGGGCCGGTGCCCGGCCCGGTCAGCCAGCCCCACCCGGGCCAGCGCCCCCTGTATCTCCGCGCGCGCGGGGGCGCGGCCGGCCAGCCGCAGCGGCAGGGCCACGTTCTGCGCGGCGGTCAGCGAGGGCAGCAGATTGAAGGACTGGAAGACGAAGCCGATCCGCTCCCGGCGCAGCCGCGTCAGCCGGGTCTGGCTCAGCCCTTCCAGCGGGGTGCCTCCGATCGACACCGAGCCGGAATCGGGCCGGTCCAGGCCCGCCGCGCACTGCAGGAGCGTGGACTTGCCGGAGCCGGAGGGGCCCATGACCGCGGCGAAGCTCCCCGCGGGAAAGGAGAGGCTGACATCGTCGAGCGCCGTCACCCCGTCCGCGCCGGAGCCTGAGTCATAGCGCCGGCTCACCCGCGAGAGCCGGATCGCCGCGGTGTCCAGATCAGTTCGTGTCATGCCTTCCAGACAACCGGCTCCGGCCCGCCCGTTCACGACCACTGGGCATAGTCCCGGGGTATGGCCAGCCATACCCCCAAGACGCCTACTGGACCGACTGTGGCGGGGGGTCGCCGGACCGTACCGTTCTCGCATGTCCACACGAAATGTCCGGCAGGCGCTGTATCAGCCCGGCTATCTGCGAACCGCCTGGCCCTGGCGCGCGGTGCTGTATCTGCTGAGCAGCGCGCCCGTCGGGCTGCTCGCGCTGCTTGGCATCGTCGTCTTCGCCCTGGTCGGCGGGGTGTTGACGATCGTCGTGATCGGGCTGGTGGTGCTGGCCGCGCTGGGGCTGGCCGGGGTGCCGGTCGGCGCGATCGAGCGCCGCCGGCTGCGGCTGGTGGACAACAGCCCGGCCCGCAACCCGCACCGCACACCGGACGAGCCGGGGCTCCTCGCCTGGGCGCGCGTGCGGTATCAGGAGCGGACGACCTGGTACGAGCTGGCTTACACGGTGCTGTTCGCCTTCGGCCTGTGGATGGCGGACGCGTTCGCCCTGCTGGGCGCGCTGGGGGCGCCCCTGGCGATGATGGCCACTCCGATCCTGCTGGCCCTGGACGGCGGCGGCCAGGCCCAGGTCCTCAAGTACTGGTCGGTCACCTCCTATCCCGAGGCGTCCGCGTGGTCCGTCGGGGGCGCGCTGCTGTTGCCGGTGGGCCTCTACTGTCTGGGAGTCTTCGCCGGACTGCGCGCCGCCTTCGCCCAACTGCTCCTCGTGGGCCCCGAGGGCGAGTTGCGCGAGGAGCTGGGGGAAGTGGCCCGGTCGCGGGCCCGGCTTGTGCACGCCTTCGAGGCGGAGCGCCGGCGCATAGAGCGGGATCTGCACGACGGCGCCCAGCAGCGGCTGGTGGCGCTCACCATGACGCTGGGCCTGGCGCGGCTGGACGCCCCGCCGGGGCCGCTGGCCGATCAGCTCGCCAAGGCACATGACGAGGCGGGCAAGGTGCTGGCGGAGCTGAGGGAGCTGATTCATGGGATACACCCCCAGGTGCTGGCCGACCGGGGCCTGGGTGCGGCGCTGGAGGACGCCGCCGACCGTTCGCCGATCCCCGTGCTGGTGAACGCCTCGGGGCTGGGGCGGCTCCCCGAAGCGGTCGAGAAAGCCGCGTACTTCGTGGTCTGCGAGGCGCTGGCCAATGTCGCCAAGCACAGCGGTGCGGGGCTGGCCGAGGTCGGGGCCGAGATACGGGAGGGCTCGCTGTTCGTGTCCGTCGTGGACGACGGGGTGGGCGGCGCGGTCCTGCTGACGGGTGGCTCGGGGGGCCGGGCGGGGGGCAGCGGGCTGACCGGGCTGTCCGACCGGGTGGCCGCTCTCGATGGGACACTGAGGCTTTCCAGCCCGCCCGGCGGGCCGACGATTCTGAGCGTGGAGATACCGTGCGAGCCGATCGAAGTCTTCGGCTAGTCCTGGCTGAGGACAGTGTGCTGCTGCGCGAGGGGCTGGTGGGGCTGCTGGCCCGGTTCGGGCACGAGGTCGCCGCGGCCGTCGGCAACGCTCCCGCGCTGCGGGCCGCGGTCGCCGAACACTCCCCGGACTTGGTGGTCACCGATGTGCGGATGCCGCCGGGGCAGAGCGACGAGGGGCTGCGGGCAGCGGTCGCCCTGCGCAAGGAGCGGCCGGGGCAGCCGATCCTCGTGCTGAGCCAGTATGTGCAGCGGACCTATGCGACCGAGCTGCTGGACTCCGGCGACGGCACGGCGGTGGGCTATCTGCTCAAGGACCGGGTCGGGCAGGTCGAGGAGTTCATGGACGCGCTGCGCCGGGTGGCCGACGGCGGCACGGTCGTCGATCCGGAGGTCGTGCGCCAGCTGTTCCGCCGTCGGCGAGACCCCCTGGAGCGCCTCACCTCGCGTGAGCGGGAGGTGCTGGCCCTGGTGGCCGAGGGCAAGTCCAACGCGGCCATCGCGCGTGAGCTGGTCGTCTCCGAGGCCGCGGTGGGCAAGCACATCGGCAACATCCTGGGCAAGCTCGATCTGCCCCCCGGCGAGGACACCCACCGCCGTGTCCTCGCGGTCCTGGCGTTCCTGCGGGCGTAGGCCCTGTCCTCTCCGGACTCCGCGGGGCCACCCCGAACTCTGCGGGGCCCGGGCGGCCGGGAAAGCACCTCGCCGGTGTCACGTGTTCGATCCACGCGCCGTACCCATATACGACTCCGGCGGACGACACGCCACCGCGCGTCACTACAGTTCCCCCAAGGGAAAGTGTGAGCCTGGACAGTGGCGGGCTCTCGGAGGGGTCCGGCAGGGAGAGAAGGCGGGCGATGTCAGCGATCCGGCTGCTGGTGCTGGGGGCGGTGCGCCAGCACGGGCGGGCTCATGGCTACCAGGTCCGTAACGACCTGGAGTTCTGGGGCGCTCACGAGTGGTCCAACGCCAAGCCCGGATCGATCTACCACGCGCTCAAACAGATGGCCAAGCAAGGCCTGATGGTCGCTCATGACGTCGCGCCGAGCACGGCCGGCGGCCCGCCGCGCACCGAGTACGAGCTGACCGACGCGGGGGAGGAGGAGTACTTCCGGCTGCTCCGCGAGGCGCTGGTGCGCCATGATCAGAAGATCGACGAGCTGACGGCCGGGGTCGGCTTCATCGTCGACCTTCCGCGTGCCGAGGCGATCTCCTTGCTGAAGGAGCGGGTCGCGACCCTGGAGGAGTGGCGGGCCACGGTCACCGCGCACTGGATGCCGCCGGAGGCCGCGCCCGACGCCTGGGGCCACATCGGCGAGATCATGAAGCTCTGGGTGCACTCGGCCGACAGCGGGGCGCAGTGGACGCGCGGCCTGATCGAGCGGCTGGAAGGCGGGGCGTATGTCATGGCGGGTGAGGGGAAGCGCTCGGTCGATGTGCTGATGAACAGTGTGGAGAGCGTGGTCGGAGCCGAGGACCCATGTGCGCCTCCGAGCGGCGAGGACGACACCGAGGCCGAGCGGAACGCTCGCTAATCAAGTTTGACTAGTCTCCCGTCGGGAAGTACCTTTCCCGCCTCCGAGTAGTCAAATTTGATTACTGGCTCAATGAGGGGAAGGGGAAGACCTTGGCCGACAGCCATGGCGAATCCGCCATCGTCGTCGAGGGACTGCGGAAGGCATACCGAGGCCGGCCGGCGCTCGACAGGCTCGACCTGACCGTCCCGTACGGCACGGTCCATGCCCTGCTGGGCCCCAACGGCGCGGGCAAGACCACCTCCGTACGGATCCTCTCCACGCTGCTGCGCCACGACGGCGGGCGCGCGGAGGTCGCCGGATACGACGTGCTGCGCCACCCCGACGAGGTCCGCTACCGCATCGGACTCCTCGGCCAGCACGCGGCCCTGGACGAGGGC
This sequence comes from Streptomyces sp. NPDC007917, assembly GCF_042959105.1. Lineage (NCBI taxonomy): Bacteria > Bacillati > Actinomycetota > Actinomycetes > Kitasatosporales > Streptomycetaceae > Streptomyces > Streptomyces sp. NPDC007917. Next base: position 104,308 of record NZ_JBIBKK010000017.1, on the reverse strand, counting down.
CTCAGCGGACGGCAGAACCTGGAGATGTTCGGCCGCCTCTACCACCTGGGAGCCCGCGGGGCCGCGCGCCGCGCCGACGAGCTCCTGGAGCGGTTCGGACTCACCGACACCGGCCGCAAACCGGTCAGCCAGTACAGCGGAGGCATGCGGCGCAGGCTGGACCTGGCGGCCGGCCTGATCACCCGCCCCAGGGTGCTGTTCCTGGACGAGCCGACCACCGGACTCGATCCGCGCGGCCGCGCGGAGGTGTGGGCCGCGGTCCGGTCGCTGGTCGGTGGCGGCACCACCGTGCTGCTCACCACCCAGTACCTGGAGGAGGCCGACCAGCTCGCGGACCGCGTCTCCGTGATCGACACCGGCCGGGTGATCGCGGAGGGCACCGCGGACGAGCTCAAGGCCCGGCTCGGCGGGGACCGGATCGAGGTGGTGGTGCGCCACACCGGCCAACTGGACGCCGCCGCCTCGCTGATCGCCACCGCGGCCCGCGCCAGTGCCGGAGCCGTCGAGACCGACCCCGACACCCGGCGGATCAGCGCGCCGGTCACCGACCGGATGACCGCGCTCACCGAGGCCGTACGGGCCCTGGCGGCGGCTCGGATCGAAGCGGAGGACATCGCACTGCGCCGCCCCACCCTCGACGAGGTCTTTCTGCACCTCACCGGCGAGCGCGCCAACACCACGGAAACCGACAGCACGAAACCCGACAGCACGGAAACCGACAGCACAGAGACCAACAGCACCCGCACCGAGGAGGACGCGGCCGCATGACCACCGCGACACACCCCGCGACCCACACCACGGCCCCCCGGGGCCGCCTCGGCCGGGCGGCCACCGACTCATGGACCATGACCCGGCGCGGTCTCGCCCACTGGGCGCGGCAGCCGGCCCAGTTGGTCGTCGGCCTGGTCTTCCCGGTGATGGTGCTGCTGATGTTCGCCTACTTCCTCGGCGGCGGCATGACCGTCCCGGGCGGCGGCGACTACAAGGAGTACCTGGTGCCGGGCATGCTCGCCCTCACCATGGCCTTCGGCCTCGAGTCCACCATGATCGCCGTCACCCAGGACCTCAACAAGGGCGTCATCGACCGCTTCCGGTCCATGCCGATCGCCCCCTCGGCGGTGCTGGTCGGCCGCAGCGCCCTGGACATGGTGCAGTCGGGGCTGGGGCTGCTGGTCCTCATCGGGACCGGGCTCGCGATGGGCTGGCGCTGGCACGGCGGCCCCGGGGACGCGCTGGCCGCGGTCGGGCTGTTGCTCCTGCTGCGCTTCGCCATGCTGTGGCTCGGCATCCACCTCGCCATGGTGGCCGGACGGCCCGAGATGGTGCAGGCGGTGCAGGTCCTGATCTGGCCGCTCGGGTTCCTGTCGAACGTCTTCGCCTCGCCCGAGTCCATGCCGGGCTGGCTCGGCGCGATCGCGGACTGGAACCCGATGTCGGCGACGGCCACCGCGGTCCGCGAGCTGTTCGGGCCCGCGGGCCCCGGCGGCGGTTCCTGGCCCGTGGAACACGCCCAACTGCTGGCGCTGTGCTGGCCGCTGGCGCTGCTGGCGGTCTTCTTCCCCTTGGCTGTGGGCCGTTACAAGAACCTCAGCCGCTGAAACGAGTCCAGACACGCCCGAATGCCGCGTGAGCCACACCATCACTCGTCGTGGGTGGATCCGGATACGGTGCTGACATGGTGAACGACAGGGGGGACACGGGCGCGAGGGCGACGGGCGGGGTCGGTTACGCCCTGCTCGTCGCCGCCGCCCCGGGCGGCAGACAGCGGCTGATGGACGCGGCCGGGGCACTGCACCAGCTCGCGGCCGTACCGCCCGCCGCGCTGCTGGGGACCGCGAACGGGGCGAGCGTCGTACAGCTGGTCGATCCGGCCGATCCGCAGACGGTGCTGACGCATCTGCGGACCGCGGCCGCCCATGAGGGGCCGGTGCTGATCTATCTGGCGGGTCAGCTCACCTTCGACGCCAAGCAGCGGCTGCCGCACTTCGCGCTGGCCCGTACGACGGCCAGGACCGCCCGCTACACCGCGCTGCCGTGGCACTGGCTGGCGGCCGAGCTCGCGCGGCGGCCGGCGGGCAGCACCACGGTGCTCGTCGACCTGGTGGCCGACGAGACGGCGTGGCCGCGGCTGTCGGCCGACCCCGTCCTGGCCGGGCGGCTGCTGGCGGCCGGGCTCACCCTCTACGGCTCGCTCGCCCCCGCCCCGCCCAAGCGGCGGACGGCGGCACCGCTCTACAGCCGGGCGTACGCCGCGGCCTTGAGGGGCGCCGCCGAGGACGCGTCGTTCGCGGTGCTGCACGAGCTGGCGGTCGCCGAGGCGGGGCTCGGCGGCGGCCCGGAGCTGCTGTTCGACGGGTCCGCCGTCCATGCCGACGCCTCGGCGGCCGCTCTCGCGGGCCTCCCGCACCAGCCCCAGGCCGTCGGCGTCAACGGCGAAGTGACGCGCGTTGCGGATGGCGCGCCGCAGGTGGAGACGGCGACGGAGACGGCGACGGAGGGGGCTGACGACCCGCCGCCCCGCCCGCAGGACCGCCTCCCGGACGTGCCGGCGCCCGAGCCCATCGCCGCGCTGCCGCCCCCGCCCGTCGCGTGGGAACGGACCCCGCCGCCCGCGTTCATGCCGGATCCGCACGCCGCGATCCTGGAGGCCGCGCACGCCGGGCGGCACAGCGAGGCAGCCTCCATGGCGGCGGCCTGGGAGCAGGAGGCCCTTCGCTCGGCCGGTCCGCGCTCCGGCGAGGCCATCCACTGGCTGGAGGTACGGGCCGACCTCGCGCGCCTGGCCGACGATCCCGCCCGCGCCTGCGAGCTGTGGATGTCGGTGGCCGACGCCAGGCTGGGCAACGGCGAGGCCGCCGACGCCCCGGACGTCGAAGCGGCGGTGGACCGGGCCCACCACCAGTGGCAGTACGTCCAGGACCCGGCCAGGGCCCGCTCCCTCGCCCCGTTCCTGATATCGCTGCGCGGCCGGGTGCCCGGCCGCAGGCCCGGCGCCCTGGACGCGGTCCGGCGCAGGGCCGAGATCTTGCAGGAGACCTCGCAGACGGGCTGACGGCCGGGCGCCGACGGGCAGGCGCCGACGGGCAGGCATCGACGAATAGGCGTCGACGGCCGGATGCGTACGGCCCGCAGCCGCGCCCCGGACCCGGCCCGGCTCAGTGGTGGAAGGCCGTGGCCAGGCTCTCGGGCCGGCCCAGCGGCTCGGACTGGCGGCGCAGTTCGGGCAGCAGCGTCTCCAGGTCCTCCAGGAAGAGGTCGGAGAGGTCCATCGAGAAGCCGTTGCGGCACACCACCCGCAGCACGGACAGGTCCTGCCGGTTGGGCGGGAAGGTGTAGGCGGGGACCAGCCAGTTGTGTTCGCGCAGTCGCCGCGACACATCGAACACATCGAAGTTCCGCACGCCCTCGGCCGTGGTGAAGGCGAAGACCGGCAGTTCGTCCCCGCGCGTCAGCAGCCTGAAGTCGCCCAGCGCCTCGATCCGCCCGGCCAGCGAGCGCGCCACGTCCCGCGTGCTCTGCTGCACGGCGCGGTAGCCCTCCCGCCCCAGCCGCAGAAAGGTGTAGTACTGGGCGGCCACCTGGGAGCCGGGCCGGGAGAAGGTCAGCGCGAAGGTCGGCATCTCGCCGCCCAGATAGTTGACGCGGAAGACGAGCTCCTCGGGGAGGTTCTCGGCCGTGCGCCACAGCGCCCAGCCCACACCGGGGCAGACCAGGCCGTACTTGTGCCCGGAGGTGTTGATGGAGGCGACCCGGGGCAGCCGGAAGTCCCACACCACGTCCGTGTCGAGGAAGGGCGCCACCATCGCGCCCGACGCGCCGTCCACATGGACCGGGATGTCCAGTCCGGTGCGCTCCTGTAGGTCGTCGAGCGCCGCGCAAACCTCCGCGACCGGTTCGTACGAGCCGTCGAAGGTGGACCCGAGGATGGTGACGACACCGATGGTGTTCTCGTCGCACAGGTCGGCGGCCGCCTGGGGGTCGAGGTGGAACCGGTCGCCCTCCATGGGCACCTGGCGCGCCTCGACCTCCCAGAAGTTGCAGAACTTCTCCCAGCAGACCTGGACGTTGATTCCCATGACCAGATTGGGCCGGGCCGTCTTCGGGTAGCGCTCCGCGTTGCGCTTGGCCCAGCGCCGCTTGAAGGCCATTCCGGCGAGCATGCACGCCTCGCTGGAACCGGTGGTGGAACAGCCCATCACCGAGTCCGGGTCGGGGGCGTGCCACAGATCGGCCAGCATCGCGACACAGCGCCGCTCCAGCTCGGCGGTGCGCGGATACTCGTCCTTGTCGATCATGTTCTTGTCGCGGCACTCGAACAGCACCTGGTCGCCCTGCGGCTCCATCCAGGTGGTGACGAAGGTGGCGAGGTTGAGCCGGGCGTTGACGTCCAGCATCAGCTCGTCGTGTACGAGCTGATAGGCGGTGGCGGGCGCCATCGGGCCGTCGGGCAGCCGGTTGCGCGGCACCTCGTCGGCCATGCCGCCGACCGGGTCGGCGGCCCCGTAGAGGGGGTTGACGGCAACGTTGCGCCGCCGCCCCTCCTGGTCCCGCTTGCCGTGCCTGCCCGTGTGGAGCGTCATGGGCCGCCCAATCCCCTCAGTCCTATGAGAGCCGTCGGCTGACCCTGGCGACAATACGGGCATATCGGTCGAATATCCCGCTCCCGCGCCGCGCCCCCCGCGGCACCCCCATCGCCCCCCCCGCTCCTCCCTCGCGCCCCGCGCCGCTACCCCGCGCCGCTACCCCGCGCTGCTCAGCGACAGCTTCACCGCGAACCCCAGGAACGCCGCTCCCGCCGTCGCCGACAGCCCCGCGGTCAGCCGCTTCCGCCGCCGGAAGGCCGCCGCCAGATGCGCGCCGGTGAAGATGAGCACCGACAGATACGTGAGGCTGAACAGCTGCACCCAGGCGCCCAGCGCCACGAAGGACAGCGCCGGGTGGGCGTAGTCCGGGTCCACGAACTGCACGAAGAAAGAGATGAAGAACAGGATCGCCTTCGGGTTCAGCAGGCTGATCACCAGCGCCTTGCGGTACGGCCGCTCCGCCGCCTTCGCGCCGTCACCCCCGGCCTCGGCCCCGGCCGCCGCAAGGCCGTCCGGGCCCTCGTCCCCGTGCGAGCCCCGGGTGCGCCACAGCCGCCACGCCCCGCGCAGCATGCCCACCGCGAGCCAGCTCAGATAGCCGGCGCCGGTGAACTTCACCACGGCGAAGAGCGCCGGGCTCGCCTGCAGCAGCGAGGCCACGCCGCCCGCCGACAGCACCATCAGCGCCGTGTCCCCGCACACCACGCCCAGCGCCGCCCGGTAGCCGGTGCGCGCGCCGCTGCGGGCGGCGACGGAGACCACATACAGCGAGTTCGGCCCCGGCAGCAGAATGATCAGGGCGAGACCCGCCAGATACGTCGAAAGATCTGTTATCCCCAGCACAACAGGCAGGATGCCAGGCACCCCGGACATCTCCCCGCGGGTTTCCGGGATGCGGACTTGCACCTCACGTCACGTGAGGGCGCACCGTGGAGCGCGTACCGAGGAAGGAGCGGACGGGCCATGAGCTACTCCGTGGGACAGGTGGCGGGCTTCGCCGGGATCACGGTGCGCACCCTGCACCACTACGACGAGATCGGGCTGCTGAGCCCGAGCGCCCGCAGCCGGGCCGGGCACCGGCGTTACGACGACGCCGACCTGGACCGGCTCCAGCAGATCCTGTTCTACCGGGAGCTCGGCTTCCCGCTCGACGAGGTGGCGGTCCTGCTGGACGACCCGGACGTGGATCCGCAGGAGCACCTGCGGCGTCAGCACGCCGTGCTGACCGAGCGGATCGAAAGGCTCCGGAAGATGGCCGCCGCCGTCGAACACGCCATGGAGGCACGGAAGATGGGCATCAACCTCACGCCCGAGGAGAAGTTCGAGCTCTTCGGGTCCAAGAACCCCGAGGCCTACGCGGAGGAGGCCGAGCGGCGCTGGGGCGGCACCGACACGTACGCCGAGACCCAGCGGCGCACGGCCGGCTACACCAAGGAGGACTGGCGGCAGATACAGGCCGAGGTCGCCGACTGGAGCACCCGGTTCGCCGCGCTCATGGAGGAGGGCGAGCCGGCCTCCGGCGAGCGGGCGATGGACATGGCCGAGGAGCACCGGCGCCACATCTCCACGTGGTTCTACGAGTGCACCTTCGAGATCCACCGGGGGATCGGCGAGACGTATGTGACCGACGAGCGGTTCCGGGAGTTCTACGACTCGATCCGGCCCGGGGCCGCCGAATTCCTGCGCGACGCCATCGCGGCCAACACCGCCCGCCACGGCTAGGTCCCGGACAGGGGCCTGGCCCGCCCGCCGCGCCGTACGCCTCGCCCTGGTGGGTCCGGGGCGTACGGACAGCGGGAACCGAGGGCACGCACACGGCGTTGATAGCTTTGGGCGGCACACTGTGAAGACCCCACCCTGTCCGCCCCCACCCTGCGGCCGGGCCTCGCACGAGCCTGCACCCCTCGACCCAGGAGCCTGTCACCCGTGACCACTCTCGCGCTCGGCCCCAGTTGGCTGGACCCCGACTACCTCATCGAAACCTTCGGCCTGCTCGGCGTCCTGGCGATCGTCTTCGCGGAGTCCGGCCTGCTCATCGGCTTCTTCCTGCCGGGTGACTCGCTGCTGTTCACCACGGGCCTGCTGGTCACCACGGACGTGATCAAGCAGGATCTGTGGCTGGTCTGCGTCGGCGTCGCCGCCGCCGCGGTCATCGGTGACCAGGTCGGGTACCTCTTCGGCCGGAAGGTCGGCCCCTCGCTCTTCCGCCGCCCGGACTCCAAGCTCTTCAAGCAGGAGAACGTGGAGAAGGCCCACGAGTTCTTCGAGAAGCACGGGCCCAAGTCGCTGATCCTGGCCCGCTTCGTGCCCATCGTGCGCACGTTCACGCCGATCATCGCGGGCGTGAGCCGGATGAACTACCGCTCCTTCATCATCTTCAACATCATCGGCGGCATCGCGTGGGGCGTGGGGGTCACCCTGCTCGGGGCCGCGCTGGGCAAGGTCGACTTCGTCCACGCCCACATCGAGCTGATCCTGGTCGGCATCGTCCTGCTGTCGGTGATCCCGATCGCCATCGAGTTCCTCCGCGCCCGCGGCAAGGCCAAGAAGGAAGCCGCGTCGGGCCCGGCGGAGCCGACGGGCGCCCAGGGCCCCGCGGCGGGCCCGACCGCGCCGGGGACCGGCCCCGAGGCGCGCTACCAGGCGCAGCAGCCCTCGGGCCCGGCGCCGCGCGGCCGCCACGCCAAGCGCTGACGCCCGGCGGCCCCCGCCCACCATCCCCACACCCACAGCCCCCACAGGCCCCACGCACCCCCGCTTCCCACCGCCCCACCCTTCGGATGGCGGCCATCGACCCGCACAATGGGCTCGATGGCCGCCATGGTGCATGGTGGCCGGGGTACACACGTGCAAAAGGCGGGTGAGGAGCGAAGCGACGTGGGGTCCGAACGACAGCGCGGTCAGCGCGGTGTGAGCGTGCCGGAATCGGAGGGAGCGGGGAGCCGCAAGCCGCAGTCGGACGAGGCGCACAGCGCCTTCACGCCGCCGCTCGGCATGCCGTTGCCGCCCGTGCCCGAGGACGACCACCCCACCTCCGAGTTCGCCGTCCCCGAGGGGCTGGCCCCCGAGCCCTCCGGCGACACCGAGGGCTCGGCGTTCGTACCGCCCGCCGGGGTCAAGACCGGTCCGCAGGCCGCCCAGGCCGCGAACGTCCTGGCGTTCACCCCGCCCAACGGCATCCCCGTCGTCCAGCTCGCCAAGGAAGCCCCCTGGCAGGACCGGATGCGCACCATGCTGCGCATGCCGATCAGCGAGCGCCCGGCGCCCGAGCGCCAGGAGCGGCAGGACGAGGCGGGGCCCGCCGTGCCGCGCGTGCTGGACCTGACCCTGCGCATCGGCGAGCTGCTGCTCGCGGGCGGGGAGGGGGCCGAGGACGTCGAGGCGGCGATGTTCGGCGTGGCGCACGCGTACGGGCTCGACCGCTGCGAGCCGACCGTCACCTTCACCCTGCTCTCGGTCAGCTACCAGCCCTCGCTCGTCGACGACCCGGTCACCGCCAGCCGCACCGTACGCCGCCGGGGCACCGACTACACCCGGCTGTCGGCCGTCTTCCGCCTGGTCGACGACATCACCTCCAGCGACGACTTCACCCTGGAGGAGGCCTACCGCCGCCTCGCCGAGATCCGCCGCAACCGCCACCCCTACCCCGGGTGGGCGCTCACCGTGGCCGGCGGAGCGCTGGCCGGCGCGGCGAGCATGCTGGTCGGCGGCGACTGGCCGGTCTTCTTCGTGGCGGCCGTCGGCGCGATGCTCGGCGACCGGCTGGCCTGGCTGGCCTCGGGGCGCGGGCTGCCGGAGTTCTACCAGTTCGTGGCCGCGGCGATGCCGCCCGCCGCGATGGGCGTCGCGCTCAGCCTGGCCGGGGTGGGGCTGCAGTCCTCCGCGGTGATCACCGGTGGCCTGTTCGCGCTGATACCCGGGCGTGCGCTGGTGGCGGGCGTGCAGGACGGGCTGACCGGCTATTACATCACCGCCGCGGCCCGGCTCCTGGAGGTCGCGTATCTGATCGTCGGGATCGTGTGCGGCGTGCTGACCGTGCTGTACGGGGGGCTCCAGCTGGACGCGAAGCTCAACCCGGAGGCGACCTGGCGCCAGGTCGACCGGCCAGTGGTGCAGATCGTCGCGGCGATGCTGCTCGCGCTGACCTTCTCCATCCTGCTCCAGCAGGAACGTCACACCCTGCTGTTCGCGACCCTCAACGGCGGGGTGGCCTGGGTCGTCTACGGAGCGCTGCACGACACCGCGGGCGTCCCCGCGGTCGCCGCCACGACGGTCGCCGCCGGGCTGGTGGGTCTCTTCGGGCAGATGCTGTCCCGCTACCGCTACGCGTCCGCGCTGCCGTACGTCACGGCGGCCATCGGGCCGCTGCTGCCCGGTAGCGCCACGTACTTCGGCCTGCTGGCGCTGGCCCAGGGCAATCTGGACCGCGGTATCGCCCACCTCACCCAGGCGGTGGCGCTGGCCCTGGCCATCGCCATCGGGGTGAACCTGGGCAACGAGGCCGCGCGCCTGTTCCTGAAGGCCCCGCGGCCCGAGGCCGAGGCATCGGGCCGCCGCGCCGCCAAGCGCACCCGCGGCTTCTGACATCCCGCGCACGACAGACACCCCGCGCACAACAGACCCCCGGCGCACAACAAAGGGCGGGCCGGAAGACCGGCCCGCCCTTGGTCAAACCCTCAAAGTCCCGTCAGTGGGCCCCGCCCGAGGCCTCCAGGCGCTTCATGGACGCCTCGACCTCGGCCTCGGCCTCGGCGCGTCCCACCCAGTTGGCCCCCTCGACCGACTTGCCCGGCTCCAGGTCCTTGTAGACCTCGAAGAAGTGCTGGATCTCCAGGCGGTCGAACTCCGAAACGTGGTGAATATCACGCAGGTGCTCGACCCGCGGGTCGGACGCGGGCACGCACAGCAGCTTGTCGTCGCCGCCCGCCTCGTCCGTCATCCGGAACATGCCGATCGCACGGCACGTGATCAGGCAGCCGGGGAAGGTCGGCTCGTCCAGAATGACGAGTGCGTCCAGCGGGTCGCCGTCCTCGCCGAGGGTGTTCTCCACAAAGCCGTAGTCAGCCGGGTAGCTGGTCGAAGTGAAGAGTCGACGGTCGAGACGGATGCGCCCCGTCTCGTGGTCCACCTCGTACTTGTTGCGCGAACCCTTCGGGATCTCGATGGTGACGTCGAACTCCACGGGTGGCTCCTCCATGATCAACACATACGTCTGGTGATTAAGTGTCCCCCACGCAGGTGTGTGGTGGCGAAAGGGGCTGGTCCGACGTGCCTGAAGCCAGATCGTGGCAGGTCAGGTGGTGGCAGAGCCGGTGGCAGAGCGCCACGGGCCGGTGGCGGAGCGCCACGGTGGAGCAGCGGCTGACGTGGCGACTGTCGGCGATCTCCGCCGTCGTCGGCCTGGTGGTGGCGGTCGCGTCGGTGTTCGCGGCCGGGCCGTGGGACTCCGGGCAGCGTACGGCCGAGCGGGCCCGCGCCGCCGGGAGTCCGGGCACAGGTGGTGAGCGTCACGGCGGCGCCCCCTCGCGGTCCGCGCCCAGCGCCGCGCCGGTGCTGGCCCCCCTGGGCACGGCCGCCGTCGCGCCCTCCCCGGACAGCGGCGACGACGCGGTCCCGCAGCCCAGCGGGGCGGGCCTGGCCGACGCGCTGGAGCCGCTTCTGGACGACGGGGCGCTGGGCAAGCCGCGCTCGGTGTCCGTCGTGGACGCGGCGACCGGGCGGCAGCTGTACGGGACGCAGGCGGACGCCCGGGCCGTGCCCGCCTCGATCATCAAGCTGGCGACCGGCGTCGCCGCGCTCTCCGCCCTCGGACCCGACCACCGCATCGAGACCACCGTCGTCGCCCCCGAAGGCGGTGCCGAGGGCAAGGACAAGGACCGCATCGTGCTGGTCGGCGGCGGCGACCCCACCCTCACCGCCCGCGCCACCAAGGGCGCCGGCGCCCCGGCCAGCCTGCGCAAGCTGGCCGACAGAACCGCCGCCGCGCTCGAGAAGAGCGGCACCGAGAGCGTCCGTCTGGGCTACGACACCTCGCTCTACTCCGGCCCGGTCCTGCACCCGATCGGCCCCAACGAGAACATCTCCCCCGTCACCCCCCTCATGGTCGACGAGGGCCGCCTGGACGACAGCGACCACGGCCCGGCCCCGCGCTCCCAAGACCCCGCCGCCGACGCGGCGGAGGCGTTCGCCACGATGCTGCGCGACCGCGGGATCGACGTGAAGGGTGAGCCGCGGTCCGTGAAGGCCGGGAAGGATGCGCGGCGGCTCGCCACCGTCCGCTCCCAGCCGCTGTCCGCCCTGGTCGAGCGGGCGCTGACCTACAGCGACAACGACATCGCCGAAGCCCTCGCCCGGCAGACGGCCATCGCCTCCGGCGAACCCGCCGGCTTCGAGGGCGCGGGGCGGGCCGTCATGGACCGGCTGGACAAGCTCCGGCTGCCGCTGTCGGGCGCCCGTATCGCCGACGGCAGCGGCCTGGACCGCGCCGACCACGTGTCCGCGGCCCTGCTCGCCCAGGTCCTGGTGCGCGCGGCCGACCCCGACCACCCCGAGCTGCGCCCGGTCCTCACCGGCCTGCCGGTGGCCGGCTTCACCGGGACGCTGCGCGGCCGCTACGCGCAGGAGGCGGTCGGCCGTGGCGTGGTCCGCGCGAAGACCGGGACCCTGACGGGCGTCAACACGCTCGCGGGCACCGTCGTCGACGCGGACGGCCGCCTTCTGGCCTTCGCGTTCATGACGAACGGAACCACCGACCCCCAGGGCGCGCAGCGCGCGCTGGACCGCATGGCGTCCGCACTCGCGAACTGCGGTTGCCGCTGATGCCCTCGTCGCCTCCCGGATGGACCGCGCGCCACGTACCGTGAAGCCATGACGAGCATCGGTGGTGCGGAGATGGTCGACTGGAACCTCGCGGTCGCGACCGCGACCCGGCTGGTGCGGCCGGGCCCCGACGTGAGCCGGGACGAGGCGCGGGCCGTCGTCGCGGAGCTGCGCCGGTACGCCAAGTCGTCGGAGGAGCACGTCCGGGCCTTCACCCGAATGGCCCCGGCGGGCGGACCCGGCTCGGACACCCCGGTCCTCGTCGTGGACCGGTCGGGCTGGATCAAGGCGAATGTGGCGGGCTTCCGCGAGGTGCTGAAGCCACTGCTGGGCAAGATGCAGGAGCGTCGCGGCGGGCTGCCGGGCGGCGCGGTGCTCGGGGCGGTCGGCGGCAAGGTCACCGGGGTGGAGCTGGGGATGCTGCTGTCCTTCCTGGCCTCCCGGGTGCTCGGCCAGTACGAGACCTTCGCGCCGCCCAGCCGCGAGCTGCCGGCCTCCGCGGGCGGCGGGCGGCTGCTGCTGGTCGCGCCGAACGTGGTGCATGTCGAGCGCGAGCTGGACGTCGCCCCGCACGACTTCCGGCTGTGGGTGTGTCTGCACGAGGAGACGCACCGTACGCAGTTCACCGCGGTGCCCTGGCTGCGCGACCACATCGAGTCCGAGATCCAGGCCTTCCTCGGCGAGACCGAGGTGGACCCGGCCACCCTCCTGGAGCGGTTCCGCGAGGCCGTGCAGTCGCTGGGCGGCGGCCGCCCGGAGTCCGACGGCGACGGGGACGGCGGCACGCCCAGCATCATCGAACTGGTGCAGACCCCGGCCCAGCGGGAGATCCTGGGTCGGCTGACCGCCGTGATGTCGCTGCTGGAGGGGCACGCGGACTATGTGATGGACGGGGTGGGGCCCGAGGTGGTGCCGTCCGTCGCGGAGATCCGCGAGAAGTTCCAGAAGCGCCGGGCCAGCGGCGCGGGCCGGCTGGACCAGGCGCTGCGCAAGCTGCTGGGGCTCGACGCCAAGCTGCGGCAGTACCGGGACGGGGAGCGGTTCGTGCGGTCCGTCGTGGACCAGGTCGGGATGGACGGCTTCAACCGGGTCTGGACCTCGCCGAACACGCTTCCGACCAAATCGGAGATCAGCAAACCCGCGGACTGGGTCGCGCGGGTGCACCGCAGGACGGAGCCGTAGGAGCGCCATGCCCTCTTAATCACCCGTCCGAGGGACCGTGAGCGACGGGTAGGCGTGCGATGCTCGGGGAACACCCCGCTTCTGTCACCATCGACATACTCTGCGTGACGAGCTCTGTGTGACGACATCCTCGTAACGGCCCCCGAGGCACCCCCTCGAACGACAGATGGGAAACGGACATGGGTCCCCATCCAGCGGTCGCCGCGATACGCCTGGCGGTCCGCCGCGTCCTCCACGACGTACTCGTCGACTTCTCGACCTCGCCCCCCGCCCCCGCCCCCCTCGCGCCGCTGGTGCTCGTCGCCTGCTCCGGCGGCGCCGACTCCATGGCGCTCGCCTCGGCCCTCGCCTTCGAGGCCCCCAAGCTCGGGGTGCGCGCCGGAGGGGTCACCGTCGACCACGGCCTGCAGGACGGCTCCGATGTGCGCGCCGCCGAGGTCGCCGAGCGGCTGCGGCTGCTCGGTCTTGAGCCGGTCGAGTGCGTCGCCGTGTCCGTCGGCCGGGGCGGTGGCCCCGAGGCCGCCGCCCGTGACGCGCGCTACGCCGCCCTCGACGCAGCCGCCGAGCGGCATGGCGCGGTCGCCGTGCTGCTCGGCCACACCCGCGACGACCAGGCCGAGACGGTCCTGCTGGGGCTGGCCCGCGGCTCCGGCATCCGCTCGCTGTCCGGTATGGCGCAGGTCTCCGGGGCGGGTGGGCGCTACCGCCGCCCCTTCCTGCGGCTGGACCGGCAGACCGTCCGCCGGGCGTGCCTGGCCCAGTCGCTGCCCGTATGGGACGACCCGCACAACGTGGACCCGGCGTACACCCGCTCCCGGGTCCGCCACGAGGCGCTGCCCATCCTGGAGAAGGCCCTCGGCAAGGGCGTCGTCGAGGCGCTCGCCCGCACCGCCCAGCTCTCCCGTGACGACGCCGACGCCCTCGACGCCTGGGCCGCCCGGGCGGAGGCGGAGGTGCGGACCGACGTACTGCCCTCCGGGGCCGCCCCGGCCGGCGGCCAGGCCCCGGCCGAACCCGACGCCGTCGAACTCGACGCCGTCGGGCTGCACGCGCTGCCCCCCGCCGTCCGCCGCCGGGTGCTGCGCCGCGCCGCGATCGCCGCGGGCGCCCCCGCCGGTTCGCTCTTCGCCCGCCACATCGAAGAGGTGGACCGGCTGATCACCGGCTGGCGCGGCCAGCGGGCGCTCAATCTCCCCGGCCGCGTGGAGGTCCGCCGGGAGGGTGGCAGACTGGTCATCCGGCAGGGCTGACCCGCCCAGCCAGTGAAGCCGGTAACCCTAACGAGAGTGGCGCGGGTGGACGACAAGGACATGGGCACCGACCTGAAGTCGGTCCTCATCACCGAGGAAGAGATCAACGCGAAGCTGGCCGAGCTGGCCGCCAAGATCGACGCGGAGTACGCGGGCAAGGACCTGCTGATCATCGGGGTCCTCAAGGGCGCGGTGATGGTCATGGCGGATCTGGCACGCGCCCTGTCCACCCCGGTCACCATGGACTGGATGGCCGTGTCCTCGTACGGCGCGGGCACCCAGTCCTCCGGCGTGGTCCGCATCCTCAAGGACCTGGACACCGACATCAAGGGCAAGCACGTCCTGATCGTCGAGGACATCATCGACTCCGGCCTGACCCTGTCGTGGCTGCTGTCCAACCTGGGCTCGCGCGAGCCCGCCTCGCTGAACGTCTGCACCCTGCTGCGCAAGCCGGAGGCGGCCAAGGTCGCCATCGACGTGAAATGGGTCGGATTCGACATCCCCAACGAGTTCGTCGTCGGCTATGGCCTCGACTACGCCGAGAAGTACCGCAACCTGCCCTTCGTCGGCACGCTCGCCCCGCACGTGTACGGCGGCTGAGCCCCTTCCGGGGCCTTCGGGAACCTGGCGCGGTTTCCCGCCGTTGGAGCAGGGGAAGGCGGATTTGTTAACAGTCCACGGCGGCGTCGGGTGACAATGCTGGGGTACCGTCCGAAGGTCAGTCTTTTTTGAGACTGAGGATTACACAGCTCATACACCGCAAATACACCGCAATACACCGCATGCACAGGCGCCCCTCCAGGGCTGCCGTGCCTCACTGTGGCAGGAGGGACGGGGCGGCATCGCCCCGTATGGATGGACGTGAAGCGCTACTTCCGTGGGCCGGTCATGTGGATCGTGCTGGCCGTCCTCGCCGTGGTCGTGTTGATGCAGGTCGTCGGCTCGTCCGGCGGCTACAAGTCGGTGGACACCAGCCAGGTCGTCAAGGCGATCAACAGGAACCAGGTCCAGTCCGCCGAGCTGACGACCGGCGACGAGCACAAGATCAAGATCGAGCTCAAGGACAACGTCGCTAAGATCTCGGGCAGCAGGAAGCTCCAGGCCACCTACATCGGTGACCAGGGCCTCGACATTGCCCGGACCTTGCAGGCCAATGCCCAGAAGCAGGGTGGGATCCCGGACGGGTACAACGTCTCGACCTCGAAGCAGAACCCGTTCGTCGGGATCCTGCTGTCGCTGCTCCCGTTCGTGCTGATCGTCGTGGTCTTCCTGTTCCTGATGAACCAGATGCAGGGCGGCGGCTCCCGGGTGATGAACTTCGGCAAGTCGAAGGCCAAGCTGATCACCAAGGACACCCCGAAGACGACGTTCGCGGACGTGGCCGGGGCCGACGAGGCGGTCGAGGAGCTCCACGAGATCAAGGAGTTCCTGCAGGAGCCGGCGAAGTTCCAGGCCGTGGGCGCCAAGATCCCCAAGGGCGTGCTGCTCTACGGCCCGCCCGGCACCGGTAAGACGCTGCTCGCGCGCGCCGTCGCGGGCGAGGCGGGTGTCCCCTTCTACTCGATCTCCGGCTCCGACTTCGTCGAGATGTTCGTGGGTGTGGGTGCCTCCCGCGTCCGTGACCTGTTCGAGCAGGCCAAGGCGAACGCCCCGGCGATCGTCTTCGTCGACGAGATCGACGCCGTCGGCCGCCACCGCGGCGCCGGCATGGGCGGCGGTCACGACGAGCGCGAGCAGACGCTGAACCAGCTGCTGGTCGAGATGGACGGCTTCGATGTGAAGGGCGGCGTCATCCTGATCGCCGCCACCAACCGGCCCGACATCCTGGACCCGGCGCTGCTGCGCCCGGGCCGCTTCGACCGGCAGATCGCCGTGGACCGCCCGGACATGCAGGGCCGCCTGGAGATCCTCAAGGTCCACCAGAAGGGCAAGCCGGTCGCGCCGGACGTCGATCTGTCCGCCGTGGCCCGCCGCACCCCCGGGTTCACCGGTGCCGATCTGTCCAATGTGCTGAACGAGGCCGCGCTGCTGACGGCCCGCAGCGACAAGAAGCTGATCGACAACCACTTCCTGGACGAGGCGATCGACCGTGTCGTGGCCGGTCCGCAGAAGCGGACCCGGATCATGAGCGAGAAGGAGAAGAAGATCACCGCGTACCACGAGGGCGGTCACGCCCTGGTCGCGGCGGCCTCTCCGAACAGCGACCCGGTGCACAAGGTCACCATCCTCTCCCGCGGCCGGGCCCTGGGCTACACCATGGTCCTGCCGGACGAGGACAAGTACTCGACCACGCGCAACGAGATGCTGGACCAGCTCGCCTACATGATGGGCGGCCGCGCCGCGGAGGAGCTCGTCTTCCACGACCCGACCACGGGCGCGTCCAACGACATCGAGAAGGCGACGGCCACGGCCCGCGCGATGGTCACGCAGTACGGCATGACCGAGCGGCTGGGCGCGATCAAGTTCGGCTCCGACAACTCCGAGCCGTTCCTGGGCCGTGAGATGGCTCACCAGCGCGACTATTCCGAAGAGGTCGCCGCGCTGGTCGACGAGGAGGTCAAGAAGCTCATCGAGGCCGCGCACAACGAGGCGTGGGAAATCCTCGTCGAGAACCGCGACGTCCTGGACAACCTGGTCCTGGCGCTGCTGGAGAAGGAGACGCTCAACAAGGAGGAGATCGCCGAGATCTTCGCCCCGATCGTCAAGCGCCCGGCCCGCCCGGCATGGACCGGCTCCTCGCGGCGTATGCCCTCCACCCGCCCGCCGGTGCTCTCCCCCCGGGAGCTCGCCCCGGCCAACGGTGCCCAGCCCCCCTCGGCGGCCGGCCTCGCGAAGGCCACCACCCCCGAGGACAGTGTGGAGCGCCCGGAAGAGGCAGGGCCCGAGAGCTGACCCGAGGCGGGCCGTCATCGGCGCCCGCACAGGGTCCGTAGTGGCCCATACCGACCCGGAATGAACGCCGCGTCCCCCAGGTTCTAGCCTGGGGGGCGCGGCATCCGCGTTTTCAGGTTTGACGTTTTTTGGTGGCATGAGGAACGAGGCAGCTCCATGACCGACTCCATCTCGCTGGACGGCCAGGGCCCCGTCGGTGTCTTCGACGAGAAGCGCGCCGAGCAGGCGGTCCGCGAACTGCTCATCGCCGTCGGCGAGGACCCGGACCGGGAGGGGCTGCGGGAGACGCCGGGGCGGGTGGCCCGTGCGTACCGGGAGATATTCGCGGGGCTGTGGCAGAAGCCCGAGGAGGTCCTGACCACGACCTTCGACCTGGGCCATGACGAGATGGTGCTGGTGAAGGACATCGAGGTGATGTCCTCGTGCGAGCACCACCTGGTGCCCTTCGTGGGCGTCGCCCACGTCGGCTACATCCCGTCCAACGACGGCAAGATCACCGGGCTGTCCAAGCTGGCCCGGCTGGTCGATGTCTTCGCCCGCCGCCCGCAGGTCCAGGAGCGGCTGACCACGCAGATAGCCGACTCCCTGATGCGAATCCTGGAGCCGCGCGGTGTGATCGTGGTGGTGGAGTGCGAGCACATGTGCATGACCATGCGCGGGGTGCGCAAGCCGGGCGCCAAGACGCTCACCTCGGCCGTGCGCGGCCAGCTGCGTGATCCGGCGACCCGCGCCGAGGCGATGAGCCTCATCATGGCGCGCTAGGCCCTGTCCGGACGGCCGTACCGCGGCCCAGGGCCGCAGGCCTACGCCCGGGCCGCCGCGCCCGGCCCGTTCCCGGTGTCAGTGTCATCGTCTTCGGGCAGCCTGCAGACCCGCTCCAGGAAGAACGCGGCGGCGACCACGGCCGCCCCCGCCAGCACCGAAGCCGCCGCGTAGATCGCCTGGTCCTTACGGGCGGGCACATCCAACTGCTCCAGCAGCAGAAACACCCCGACCCCGCCGTACATCCCCGAGACCAGCGCCGCCACCAGCGCGCTCGCCTGGCCGAAGACCACCGCGCGGGCGGCCACCAGCGGATCCACGCCCTTCGCACCGGGCCGGCGCTCCCGCTGGGCGCGCAGCCGGGCCCGCAGGGACAGGGCGGTCGCGGCCAGCACGACCGCGATCAGGGCCAGCACGATCGGCGCGGCCACCGGAACGCTGGGCAGCGAGCCCAGCGTGTCCCACAGCCGGGCGCCCGCCCATGACACCACGCCGGCCACGACGAACAGCCCGACCAGCACCCTGATCCGAAGTTGCCTCACCGAGCCGTCGCCCCTCAAGTCGTACGTGGTCGCGAAATCGTACGCAGTCGCGTGGAGTCCACGGGATCGTGGAATCCACGGGATCAACGTCTATTCGGGCAGCCGCAGTTCCAGGTCCGCCCGCGCCTGTACGCCCTCCCGGCCCACCTCGGCCAGCAGCCGCGAGACCGCCCCGAGCCCCGGGACCTCGGCCCCCGGGTCCACGTCGTGCCAGGGGACGAGCACGAAGGCGCGCTCGTGGGCGCGGGGGTGCGGCAGGGTGAGCACCGGGTCGTCGGAGATCACGTCCTGGTAGGTGACGATGTCCACATCCAGCGTCCGGGGGCCCCAGCGCTCGTCGCGCACCCGCTCGAAGGCCTCCTCGATGGCGTGTCCCCGCTCCAGCAGGGAGGAGGGCGGCAGCGTCGTCTTGACCAGCACCACCGCGTTGAAATACGTCGACTGGGTGCCCGGTTCCACCCCCCACGGCTCGGTCTCGTACACCGGTGAGACCGCCTTGACCCGCAGGCCCGGGGTGTCCTCCAGCGCGTCGACCGCGCCCTGCAGGGTCTCCAGGCGATTGCCCAGATTGCTGCCGAGCGAGATCACCGCCCATTTCGGGTTCGACAACGTCACATCGGCGGCGTCCACCCGCTCCACGACGGAGGCTGGGACGGGCTGCACGGTCGGGTCGCTGCTGCTCATGCTCGGCTCCGGGTGATGGTGATGGTCACGTCGTCGAAGGGCACGGTGATCGGGGCCTCCGGCTTGTGCACCACGACCTCGACCTCCCGCACCTGCTCGTGCTTGAGGCACCGCTCGGCGATCCGCTCGGCGAGGGTTTCGATCAGGGCGACCGGCTCCCCCTCCACCACCTCCACGACCTCCTCGGCCACCACGCCGTAGTGGACGGTCCTGGTGAGGTCGTCGGTGGCCGCGGCGGGCCGGGTGTCCAGGCCGAGCACCAGGTCCACGACGAAGGTCTGGCCCTCCTCGCGCTCATGGGGGAAAACCCCGTGGTGCCCGCGGGCCCTCAGGCCGCGCAGCGCGACACGATCCACCCGAATCACTCCTGCTGTCGTCGGTCGGGGCACGTCCGATCTGCCCGGAACGCACCACCCGTCCCCCGCCGTCGGCGGGGGCACCTCCTTCGAATCTACCTGCGAGCACGGACAGGACTCGCCCACGGGGGTCCGTGGCGCGCGCTCCCGGAGCCCCCGCGCCACTTCCCCCTACCCGCCCATGGCGCAGATCTCACGCCCGGTTCGACTCAGGACAGAAGTCCGTCCGGGTTGTCGTCCGGGTTGTCGTCAGGGCCCCCGGCCTCCGCCGCGGCGCCGGCCGCGTCGTTCTGCTCCGCCAGCACCGGCGACCCGTGGTGCGCCCACACCTTCCAGCCGTCCTCGGTCCGCCGGAACACGTTCGTGGCCACCACCAGCTGCCCCACCAGCGGGCCGAGCTGGCCCTCCTCCTCCGCCGGGGCGCCGCTGAGAATGTTCTCCGTGCAGGTCACCATCGCGGTGTCGGACATGATCGACACCTCCACATCCGTCAGGAAGAACTGGATGTAGTCGGTGTTCGCCATGATCAGCGCATAGGAGCGGAGCACTTCGCCGCGCCCGCGCAGCACCGGCCAGCCCGGGTGCACACAGGAGACCTCGGTGTCCGGGGCGTCGAGCCACAGCCGCGCCATCGCCCCGTGGTCGCCCTGCTCCATGGCTTCGTACAGCGCGGTGTTGGCCAGTGCCACCCGCTCGCTGTCCGTCAGGGAAGTCACACCGCTCCCGCCGTGTCCGCCGCTTCGATCGCCCGGGCCACGCGCACCGCGTCGGCGCTCGCGCGCACCTCGTGCACCCGCACCGCCCACGCGCCCTCCCGCGCCGCGATCGCCGAGACCGCCGCTGTCGCCGCGTCCCGCTCGCGGGCGGGGGGCGGGCTGCCGCCGTCTCCGGCCAGTACGCGCCCCAGGAACCGCTTCCGCGAGGCCGCCACCAGCAGCGGCCGCCCCAGCTCCCGCAGCGCGCCGAGCCGGGCGACGAGCGCCAGGTCGTGATCGGCGCTCTTCGCGAAGCCGAGGCCGGGGTCTATCACGATCCGCTCCGGATCGATGCCGCCGGCCACCGCCCGCTCCAGGCTCGCCCGCAGCTCCGCGACGACCTCTGAGACCACATCCCCGTAGACCGCGCGGTTATTCATGTCGATCGACTGGCCGCGCCAGTGCATCACCACGAACGGCACCCCGGCGGCGGCCACCATCGGGACCATCGCCGGGTCGGCGCCGCCCCCGCTCACGTCGTTGACCAGCCGCGCCCCGGCCTCGACCGCGCGCTCGGCGACCGATGCCCGCATGGTGTCCACGCTGACCACCGTCCCAGCGGCGGCCAGCTCGCGCACCACCGGGACCACCCGGCGCAGCTCCTCGGCCTCGTCGACGCGGGACGCGCCCGGGCGGGTCGACTCGCCCCCGACGTCCACCAGGTCCGCCCCGGCGGCGACCAGGTCCAGGCCGTGTTTGACGGCCAGCTCGGTGTCGAACCACTGGCCGCCGTCGGAGAACGAGTCGGGCGTGACATTGACCACGCCCATCACCGCGCACCGGCCCCACTCCGGCAGTCCGGCCACCCGCCGCCGTTCACGCAACGTCCTCATGACCCCAGCCTAGGCGTACCTCGGCCGCCTGCCCCGCCCGCCGGGCGGGTCACGCGGCCTGTTCGAGGCCGCCGCGCGCGGCGGCCGCGACCTGATGGGCGCAGGGCCTCGGCTCGGCGCGCCGCCCGCGGCGCAGCAGCCGGGGCAGGGCGAGCGAGACGAAGCCCTCGGCCTGCATCGCCGCCAGGCCGATGCGCGGCAGGTCGCGGGTGTTGCGGAAGACCACGAACCGCGGCTCCCAGCGCGGCTGGAACTTGGCGTTGAACTTGTACAGCGACTCGATCTGGAACCAGCGCGACAGGAACACCAGCAGCCCCCGCCAGCCCCGCAGCACCGGCCCGGCGCCCAGCTTCTCGCCGCGCGCCAGCGCGGAGCGGAACATCGCGAAGTTCAGCGACACCCGGGTGACCCCGAGCCCCTCGGCGGCCTGGAGGGAGGCGACGATGAGCAGTTCGTTCATGCCCGGGTCGGCGCTGCGGTCCCGGCGCATGAGGTCCAGCGACATGCCGTCCCGGCCCCACGGCACGAAGTGCAGCACGGCCTTGAGGTCCCCGTACGGGCCGGGCTCGGCGCCCTCCTCGGGCGCCTTGTGGGCGGTGGCGATGACCGAGTCCCCGTCCGCCGGGTCGCCGATCCGGCCCAGCGCCATGGAGAAGCCCCGCTCGGTGTCGGTGCCCCGCCAGTCCGCGGCGGCCTGCCGGATGGCCTCCAGCTCGTCCTCGCTCAGATCGCGGGCGCGCCGTACCCGGGTCTCGTACCCGGCCCGCTCGATGCGCTTGACCATCTGGCGGACGTTGCGCATGGCGCGCCCGGACAGGGTGAAGTCCGCCACGTCCACGATCGCCTCGTCGCCGAGCTCCAGCGCGTCGAGGCCGGTCTCCCGGGTCCACACCTCGCCCCCGGTCTCGCTGCACCCCATGACCGCCGGGGTCCAGGAGTGGGCCCGCGCCTCCTCCATGAAGCGGGCGATGGCGCCCGGCCAGGCCTCCACGTCGCCGACCGGGTCGCCGCTGGCGAGCATCACCCCGGAGACGACCCGGTAGCAGACCGCGGCCTTGCCGCTCGGCGAGAAGACCACGCCCTTGTCGCGGCGGAGCGCGAAGTGGCCCAGCGAGTCGCGGCGCCCGTGCGCGGCGAGCAGATCGCGCAGCCGCTCCTCGTCCGCGGGGGTCAGCCGGGCGGCGGGGTGCTCGGGACGGAAGGCGAGGTAGGCGGTGGTCGCGACGGTCAGCAGGCCGAGCGCGCCGAGCGAGTAGCCGACGGTGTAGTCGGCGCCGTCCCGGTAGCCGACCGGCCCCTCGAAGCCGAACAGCCCCCACAGCACATGCTCCAGCTGCTCCTGGAACGACGGCCGTCCCACCACGTCGTCGGGGTGCGATCGTACGATCAGCAGCCCGAGCCCGACGCTCACCGCGCCCAGCACCACGAAGTTGGCCAGCGCCATCCAGCGGCTGCGCGGATCCGGCAGCGCCGCGAACTCCTTCCGGTAGCGGATCATGACGCCCAGGAGCACCAGCGAGAGAACCGCCCCGCATATGGAGTGCCGGTACAGCAGCTGGGCGGCGGCGCCGACGGGCAGCAGCCCCACGGCGGCGACCCAGGCGCGCCGCTTACGCCGCTTCAGCCCGTGGGCCAGCATGAGCAGCAGCAGTCCGACCACGATGGACGCGGCGGCGGCCAGCGAGCTCACCGCGCCCGGCAGTACATCGGCGAGGGCGTGCACCTTGCTGTAGCGGAGGCGCGGAAAGACGATGTTCAGCAGTCCGATCAGCATGCAGGCGGTGCCCACGGCGGTCGGTACAGCCTCCGGCCGGGGTCCGCGCGGCAGCCCCCGTACCCGGGAAGCAACCCTTCCGGACTTTTCGGCATCTTGACTGTCAGACATTCGCTTTCCCGTCGCTCCGGTCTAGAGATCCGTCTCTGACGCAGTATCTGGACATTTCGCGCCCACCAAGACGGCGTTTGACGGGGCGGGGTTCCATCGCGGCACGGGGGAGCCGGCCGCCCGGCAGAAAGATAGTGATGGGTCTTACGAGCAACAACGTCGTGATGGTGTCAGTCGTCGCGTCGGTGCTGCTGTTCGGCGCCACGATCTGGCTCTGGCCCAGGCTCGCCCGACGAGGAATCGCCCCGGTCCTCGGCCGGATCGGCATGCTCCTGGTCACGCAGGTGTCGCTGTTCGCCGCGCTCGGGCTGTTCGCCAACCAGTCGTTCGGCTTCTACGGCTCCTGGTCGGACCTGTTCGGCACCGAGACCACACCGGGCGTGGTGGTCAACCACGACGCCCCGGGCTCCACCCGGGTGCAGGTCACCGACGTCCGGAGGGTGAACGTGCCCGGCGGTTCCTCGCCGGCCGTCGCCGGGCGGATCGAGAAGGTCACCATCAAGGGGCCGCTCTCCGGGCTGGCCAGCCCGGCGTACGTCTATCTGCCGCCGGAGTACTTCCAGCCGGACTACGCCCGGCGCGACTTCCCCGCCGCGCTGGTGCTGACCGGGTACCCGGGCACCACCGAGGCGCTGATCAACGGCCTGAAATACCCTCAGAACGCCCACAGGCTGGTCAGACACGGCAGGATGCAGCCGATGGTCCTGGTGATGCTGCGTCCGACCGTCGCCCCGCCGCGCGACACCGAGTGCATGGACGTGCCGGGCGGCCCGCAGACCGAGACGTTCTTCACCAAGGACGTGCCGGCCGCCGTGGCCGGCCACTACCGGGTCGGCGAGCACGCCCGTAGCTGGGGCGTCATCGGGAATTCCACCGGCGGCTACTGCGCGTTGAAGATGGCCATGCGCCACCCCGAGGCCTTCTCCGCCGCGGCCGGTCTCTCCCCCTCGTACAAGGCCCCGATCGACGCGACCACCGGCGATCTGTTCGGCGGCAGCAAGCGGCTGGAGCAGGAGAACGACCTGATGTGGCGGCTGAACCACCAGCCCGCGCCGCCGGTGTCCCTCCTGGTCTCCAGCAGCGAGCACGGTGAGAAGAACTACAAGGACACCGTGAAGTTCATCGAGAAGGTCAAGGAGGTCAACCGCCGGGGCGAGCCCACCAGGATCTCCTCCATCATCCTGAAGACCGGCGGTCACAACTTCAACACCTGGAGGCGCGAGGTGCCCGCCGCGCTGGCGTGGCTGGGCGGCCGCCTCAGCGACCGCTGAACGGCGGCCGCTGAGCCGCTGTGACCCTCGAGCCGCGCGCGCTCACGCGTCGGCGACCGTCTGCAGTTCCACCTCCGCCCGGGCGATGCCGCCCGCGTCGGCGTCGATCGAGCGGCGCAGCGCCTCGTGGAGGCGGGCGGGGGTGAGCACGCCGAGGAAGCGGTCGTCGTCGAGGACCGCTATCCAGCCCGCGTCGTGCTGCAGCATGGTGCTGAACGCCTGCTTGAGCGAGGAGCCGACCGGCAGCCACGCCTCCATGCGGCGGGCGTGGTCCCGTACGGTCCCTCCGCCCGCCTCCTTGCCCACCTTCTCCGCCGTGTCCGCCGGGATCCAGCCGTGCAGCCGGTCCGCGTCGTCCAGCACGACGGCCCAGCGCGCCCCGTCGGCCGACAGCCGGGCGGCGGCCTTGGCCAGCGGGTCGTCGAGGTGGACCACCGGGGGCTGTTCGAGGTCGCCCGGCTCGATGGGGGTGACGGACAGCCGCTTCAGGCCGCGGTCCGCGCCGACGAAGTCCGCGACGTACGGCGTGGCGGGCGCGCCCAGCACCGACGCGGGCGTGTCGAACTGCTCGATCCGCCCCGCCCCGTACACCGCGATGCGGTCGCCGAGCCGGACCGCCTCCTCGATGTCGTGGGTCACCAGCAGCACCGTCTTGCGGACCTGCGACTGCAGCCGCAGGAACTCGGTCTGCAGATGCTCGCGGACCACCGGGTCCACGGCCCCGAACGGCTCGTCCATCAGCAGCACCGGCGGGTCGGCGGCCAGCGCCCGGGCCACCCCGACCCGCTGGCGCTGGCCGCCGGAGAGCTGGTCGGGGTAGCGGTCGCCGTAGACGGACGGGTCGAGGCCCACCAGGTCGAGGAGTTCGGCGGCGCGGTCCCGGCCCTTCTTGCGCTGCCAGCCCAGCAGCGCCGGAACGGTCGCGGTGTTCTCCAGCACGGTCTTGTGCGGGAACAGGCCGACCTGCTGGATGACATAGCCGATGCGGCGGCGCAGCTTCACCGGGTCGACCTCGGCGATGTCCTCACCGTCCAGGAAGATCCGGCCCGAGGTCGGCTCGATGAGCCGGTTGACCATCTTCATGGTGGTGGTCTTGCCGCAGCCCGAGGGTCCGACGAGCGTGACCAGCTCGCCCTCCGTGACCTCGAAGGACAGATCGTCCACGGCCGTCGTGCCGTCGGCGTAGCGCTTGGTGACGTTCTCGAAGCGGATCATGGCTCCCCATTGTGGTCGCATTCCGGGTTTGAATTGTTGCTGTTGTGTGGCGAGCCGACGAGATTGTCGGTGCCCGGGGTTAGGGTCGCCAGGTCACCGGAGACGACGGGGAGGTGACCGAGTGGCCGGGCAGAGCTGCCTGATCAGCAATGACTGGATCTGCGGAGAATATGTACGTACGCGCAGTCAGGAGCTGACGGACGCGACGGTCCAGCATGTGTGGATCACGGTGGCGTCGGTCGCCATCGGTTTCGTGGTCGCTTTTCCACTGGCGCTGCTGGCCCGCCGATGGCGGTCCGTGGCGGGCCCGGTGCTGGGGCTGACCACCATCCTCTATACGGTGCCCTCGCTGGCGATGTTCTCGCTGCTGCTGCCCTTCTTCGGGGTCTCGGCCGCGGTGGTGATCACCGGCCTGGTGCTGTATTCGCTGACGATCCTGGTGCGCAACATCATGGCCGGGCTCGCCTCGGTGCCCGAGGAGGCCCGTGAGGCGGCCCGCGGCATGGGGTACGGCCCGCTGCGGCTGCTGTTCGGCGTGGAGCTGCCGCTCGCGCTGCCCGCGCTGATGGCGGGTCTGCGGATCACCACGGTCTCCACCGTCTCGCTCACCACGGTCGGCGCGATCATCGGCTACGGCGGCCTCGGCAACCTGATTTATGAAGGCATGCGCAGCTTCTTCAAGGCCCAGGTGCTCACCGCGTCGGTGCTGTGCGTGGCCTTGGCGGTCACGGCGGATGTGCTGCTGCTCCTCCTGCAGCGGCTGCTCACGCCGTGGGCGCGGGGAGGAACGAAGAAGGGCCGGAAGGCGCGGAAGAGGGCGCGGGAGCAAGAGCGCGAGGGCGAGCGGGAGCAGGACAGCGCACGGCAGAAGGTGGGGGCGGCCTGATGGGGGTCATCGGCGAGGCCTGGACATGGCTGAACACCGGATCGCACTGGTCGGGCACCGACGGCGTCTGGCACCGGCTCGGCCAGCACCTCTACCTCACCTTCGTCTGTCTGGCGATCTCGTGCGCGATCGCCCTGCCGGTCGCCGTCGTGCTCGGCCACATCGGCAAGGGCGGCGCCCTCGCGGTCAACATCTCCAACGCGGGCCGCGCGGTGCCCACCTTCGCGGTCCTGGTCCTGCTGCTGCTCAGCCCGCTGGGGACGCACGGCGACTGGCCCACGATCGTCGCGCTGGTGCTGTTCGCCATCCCGCCGCTGCTCACCAACGCCTATGTGGGGATGCGCGAGGCGGACCGCGAGGTCGTCGAGGCGGCCCGCGGCATGGGGATGACCGGCGGTCAGCTGGTGGCCAGGGTGGAGCTGCCGCTCGCCTTCCCGCTGATCATGACCGGGGTGCGCTCGGCCGCCGTGCAGGTGGTGGCGACCGCGACGCTCGCGGCGCTGCCCGGCGGCGGCGGGCTCGGCCGGATCATCACGGCGGGCTTCCGGAACACCGACACCCCCCAGGTGGTGGCCGGGGCGGTGGTCGTCGCGGCTCTCGCGCTGGTGGTCGAGGGCGTGTTCGTCGCCCTGCAGTGGCTGCTGGACCCGATGCGCCGCAGGCGCGTACGGCCCGCGGCCGCGGAGCGGCGCCCGCCCGCTGACCAGGCGCCGAAGACGCCGGCCATAACGGGCGCGTGAACAGTGGCGCGGTCCACGGCGATGTGGGCGCGCCGAATATCCGTGACGTCTCATGACATCGCATGGCATCTATGGACGGGGAATCCCAATGAGCAAGATCTTCCGCGTGGCCGGGGCGGCCGCGACTGTCACGGCGCTGGCGGCCGGCCTCACCGCGTGCGGTGGCGACAGCCTGGAGAAGGAGAGCGAGGACTCGGTGGTGGTCGGATCCGCGACCTTCACCGAGTCGAAGATCCTGGCGGCGCTGTACGTGGGGCTGCTGGAGGACGCCGGCTATAAGACGTCGATCAAGACCCTGGATACCCGCGAACTGTACGCACCGGCTCTGGAGAAGGGCGAGATCGATGTCGTGCCGGAGTACGCGGCCACGATGGCCGAATATCTGAATAAGAAGAAGAACGGGCCGAATGCCAAGACCGTCGCCTCCTCCGAGGTCGACGCCACCGTGAAGGTGCTCCGGGAACTCGCCGAGCCCCGTGGACTGAAGGTGCTCGAGCCCGGCGAGGCCGTCGATCAGAACGCCTTCGCGGTGCGCAAGGACTTCGCTTCGGAGCACAACCTCAAGACACTCTCCGACCTCGGAAAGTCCAAGCAGAAGATCAAGTTGGCGGCGGGCGACGAATGCCCCAAGCGCCCCTTCTGTCAGCCCGGTCTGGAGAAGACGTACGGGATAGACATCACCGGCATCGACGCGCTGGATGTCGGCAGCGTCCAGGCCAAGCAGGCGGTCAAGGACGGCAAGGACCAGATGGTGCTGACCACGTCCACGGACGCCACCCTCGGCCAGTTCGGACTCGTCCTGCTGGAGGACGACAAGAACCTGCAGAACGCCGATAACGTCCTGCCCGTCGTGAATGCGAAGTCCGCGGGCTCGAAGAAGATCGCGAACGCGCTCAACAAGCTCAACAAGGTGCTGACCACCGCTGATCTCACCGAACTCAACAAGAAGGTGGATGCCGAGCGGCTCAAGGCGTCCGACGTCGCCGAGGACTACCTGAAGGAGAAGGGACTGGTGAAGGGCTAGTTCCGTGAAGGGCTGGTGAAGTGCCGGGCCGGGATGGGTATTACTGGGACCGGCCCGCACTTCGCGTGGCTATCGGCGGCGGATGCGCGGCGGTTCCACGGCGGACCCATGGCGGATCGACGGCGGATCGACGGCGGAACGAAGGCGGATCGGGCGCGGAATTTGGCGGGGCGGGGCCCCATGGGAGCCGCCCGCACGGTAAGTTTCGGCCCATGCCACGAGGACGCCACCGCCAATCCCCACCTCTGCACAGGCTACTTCCCCCTTTGTCGGTCGCAGCCGCGTCAATAGCGTGCGCCTCCGGTGCCTGGCTGGTCGGCGATACGGTCGTGATCCGTGGTCTCGCGGCGACCGCGGCAGCCGCCGCGGTCGTCGGCGCCGTCCTCATGCGCAATTGGGACCGCTCCGCCGGGCGGCGGGTCGCCGAGGTCGCGAGCGAGAGCGCGCGGCAGGAGCTCAAGTACGAGGACCGGATCGCCGAACTCGAAGCGGGCGCCGAGAAGGCCGCCGAGCTGCAGACCGCGCTCAACACCAAGCTGCGCGCCAAGCGGGCCGAACTGGCCCGGCTGCGCAACGAGCACGCCTCGCTGCTGCGCCGCTACGCCACGGCCGAGACGGAGCGGGCCAGGGCCCTGGAGGTCCGCCGCCGGCTGGCGCTGGAGGCCGCGGCCCCGGCCCCGGACCCGGCCAAGGAGCTGGAGCCCGAGCCGCCGGCCCTGGAGGCCCCGGCCTCCGAGGCCCCCGTGGCCGGTGCCCCGACCGCCGAGGCGTACGCGCGGGCCGATGAGGCGCTGCGTCATCTGGTGCGCAATGCGCGCAGGCAGCGCGAGGAGCGCGAGCAGGGCGAGCGGGCGGAGGGCGAGCGCTCGGAGGGCTCGGAGGGCGCGGAAGGCTCGAGCGGCGAGCGTACGGCAGACGACCGTACGGCAGACGACCGTGCGATAGCGGACCGTGCGGCAGAGGACCAGCGGCCCCACGCCCGTACGGCCGCCTCCGCCGTGGTGCCCTACGCCGCGGCGCGCCGGGCCGCCTCCCGCGCGGAGGGCGGCTTCGACTACTTCGGCACGCAGAAGAAGCAGCCCGCGAAGCGGCAGCCGGAGCCCGTCGAGCCCACCGCCGATGCGCCCGAGCCCGCCGAGAGCACCCGGCCCGCCGGGCGCCCCGAGGCGTCGGACGAGGACCTTGCCGACGTGATCGGCGCGGAGACGCTGGCGGAGGCCGGGAAGGGCGCCGTGGGCGAGGTCATCGACCTGACCGAGCACGACGAGACCGAGCACATCGAGATGCCCGAGCTGCGCAGCGCGATCTCGTAGGACCGCCGTACCCGCCGGTTACTCGTCGATTATTTGTCGATGTCGCCGACGACGAAGAAGAGCGAGCCGAGAATGGCCACCATGTCGGCGACCAGCGTGCCCGGCAGCAGCTCGGTCAGCGCCTGGATGTTGTTGTACGACGCCGACCGCAGCTTCAGCCGGTACGGCGTCTTCTCGCCCTTCGAGACGAGGTAGTAGCCGTTGAGGCCGAGCGGGTTCTCGGTCCAGGCGTAGGTGTGGCCCTCGGGCGCCTTGAGCACCTTGGGCAGCCGCTGGTTGATCGGCCCCGGCGGGAGCTCCGCGATCCGGTCCAGACAGGCGTCCGCGAGGTCCAGGGAGTTGTGGGTCTGCTCCAGCAGGCACTCGAAGCGCGCCAGGCAGTCGCCCTCCTCGCGGACGACGACCTTCAAGGTCTCCCGCAGCTCCCCGTACGCCAGGTACGGCTCGTCGCGCCGCAGGTCGAAGTCGACGCCCGAGGCGCGGGCGATGGGTCCGCTGACCCCGTAGGCGTGCACCGTCTCGCGCGCCAGCGCGCCCACCCCGCGGGTGCGCCCCCGGAAGATCTCGTTGCCGAGCACCAGCTGGTCGTACACGTCCATGCGCGAGCGGACCTCGGCCACCGCCTGGCGGGCCCGGCCGAGCCAGCCCGCCGGCAGGTCCTCCTTGAGGCCGCCGACCCGGTTGAACATGTAGTGCATCCGGCCGCCGGAGACCTCCTCCATGACGTGCTGCAGGTCCTCGCGCTCGCGGAACGCGTAGAAGATCGGGGTGATGCCGCCCAGCTCCAGGGGGTAGGACCCCAGGAACATCAGGTGGTTCAGCACCCGGTTCAGCTCGGCCAGCAGGGTGCGCGTCCACACGGCGCGCTCGGGCACCTCCATGCCGAGCATCCGCTCGACGGCGAGGACGACGCCCAGCTCGTTGGAGAAGGCGGAGAGCCAGTCGTGGCGGTTGGCGAGCATGATGATCTGGCGGTAGTCGCGCGCCTCGAACAGCTTCTCCGCGCCGCGGTGCATATACCCGATCACCGGCTCGGCGCTCTGGATGCGCTCCCCGTCCAGGACGAGGCGCAGCCGCAGCACGCCGTGGGTGGACGGGTGCTGCGGGCCGATGTTGAGCACCATGTCCGTGCTCTCGGCGGCACCGCCGATGCCGACTGTCGTCTCCGTCATGAGCCCAGTCTCTCAGCCGCCGTTCCTCGGCCCACCCGTCGCCCACCACCCTCAACGGAGGCGCTACGCGCCCTGGCCCGGATCGGCCTGCCCCGGCCCCAGCAGCCCGCCACACGCCGCGACCGTCGGCTGCAGCAGCCAGGTGAAGCCCCCGAGCCCCGCCGGGTCCAGCAGCTCCGCCGCCTCGCCCGCCCCGCTCAGCGCGCGTACGTACGCCGCCGGGTCGTCGGTGGCCAGCGCCAGCGGCGGCCGCCGCCCCTCGACGCCCAGGGCGCGCAGCGCGGCGCGCTGGGGGAGGGTGACGGGGGTGAGCGAGGGGTCCGGGGGTGAGGAGTCCGCCGCTCCCCGCAGTGCCGCCGCGCCCGCCGCCGCGCACGCGTCGATCGCCACATGGGAGGTCAGATCGCAGGAGCCGTCGGGCACGGGCCGCACCTCACGCCCCTCACGGAAGCCGGTCAGCGTCCCGAACGGGGGCCGCGCCCCGCGTTCGTGCGCGTAGTCCACGGCGACCGCGAGCCCCGACCGCAGGGTGCGCACCGCCTCTGCCCACGCCTCGTCCCGCGGCCGGCCGACCTCCGCCCGCAGCCCCGGCTCGTCCGCCGAGTCCCGCGCCGACGGCCACCAGCGCGCCAGCCAGTCCGCGTCCGCGCCGCCCACCGGCCCGCCCAGCCGTTCGGCGCCGTCCTCGGGGGCGACCAGGACCTGGCGCCAGGCGCCGTCCGCGTCGGTCTCCACCACGTCGACGGGGACGTTGTCGAGCCATTCGTTGGCGAAGAGAAGCCCGTCGAGCCCGCCGCGGCCGTCGTGCGGCAGCTCACCGAGGTCCCCGAGCCAGGTGATCCGCGGGTCGAGGCCGGGCGGGCGCGGCGCGCGCTCCACGGCGTACGGGCGCAGCCGCTCAACCAGCGACCCGTCCAGCGGCCCATCCCGCTCCCCGCCCAGCCGCTCGCCCTGCTTCCCACCCAGCCGTCCGCCCTGCTTCCCGCCCACCCACCCTGGGATCTCCGCCGCGCACGCCAGCACGCCGGTCAGCAGCTCTCCCCGCCCCGCGCCCATGTCCACCAAGGCCAGCTCGTCCGGGTGGCCGAGCGCCCGGTCCACCCGCGTCAGCAGCTCGGCGACCGCCGCCGCGTACCGGGGCGAGGCATGCACGGATGTACGGAAATGCCCGGCCGGTCCTTCCGTACGCCGGAAGAACCCTTCCGGTCCGTAGAGGGCGTATTCGGCGGCGTCACGCCACCCCAGCCATTCCCGTGTCTCGCTCGCCACACGCCTACGCTAAGCGGAGCGGTATCCACCTTGGGTCGTAGGGCGGCGGCTCACGGATCGCCCGTCCGGCTGACCCCCGGACGTATCCGCCATGCCTACGCTGGGTGACGTGCAGCGCCTCTACGATTTCCTCCGCAGGCACCCGACAGGGGTGGACAGCTTCTGGGCCGTCCTCCTCTTCGGCTTCTCGCTCCTGTGGATCGTCAAGGCGCATATGCACGAGGTGCCGCGCGCCGCGGCCGTGCCCATCGTCCTCGCGCTGTGCGCCGCCGTCGCGCTGCGCCGCCGCGCACCCGAGAAGATGCTGATCCTCGTCACCGCGTGCGGGGTGGCCCAGGTCGCGCTGAACGTCGACCAGAATCCCGCCGACTTCGCGATGCTGGTCGTCGTCTACACCGTGGCGGCCGAGGGGAAGCGCTGGGCGTCCCGCTTCGCTCTGGTCGCGGCCCTGGCCGCGCCGATCATCGCCACCCTCCGCTGGCCCGGCCCGGACCACCCGGGGTCGGCAGAACGGACGTGGTGGGGCGCCGCCATCGCCACGGTCTTCATGACCATCCCGTTCGTCCTGGCCTGGGTGCTCGGCGACTCCATCCGCACCCGCCGCGCCTACTACGCCCAGCTGGAGGAGCGCGCCGCGCGCCTGGAGAAGGAGCGCGAGGCGCAGGCCAAGGTGGCGGTCGCCGCCGAGCGGGCGCGGATCGCGCGCGAGCTGCACGACGTCGTCGCGCACAACGTGTCGGTGATGGTGGTCCAGGCCGACGGCGCCGCGTACGTCATGGACGCCGCCCCCGACCAGGCCCGGCAGGCCCTGGAGACGATCTCCGGCACCGGCCGTCAGGCGCTCGCCGAGATGCGGCGGCTGCTGGGCGTGCTGCGCTCGGGGGCGCCGAGCGACGACAGCGACTACGTCCCGCAGCCGGATGTGGAGCAGATAGACGACCTCGTGGAGCAGGTGCGCGGCGCCGGGCTGCCGGTGGACTTCAAGATCGTCGGCAGTCCGCGCCCGCTGCCCAGCGGCGTCGAGCTGACCGCCTACCGCATCGTGCAGGAAGCGCTCACCAACACCCGTAAGCACGGCGGCCCGGACGTCGGCGCCAGCGTGCGCCTGACCTACTTCGACGACGGGCTCGGCCTCCTCGTCGAGGACGACGGGCGGGGCGCGCGGCAGGAGATGTACGAGGACGGCGGCGCGGACGGCCAGGGGCACGGTCTGATCGGGATGCGGGAGCGGGTCGGCATGGTGGGCGGCACCCTCGACGCGGGCCCGCGGCCGGGCGGCGGCTTCCGCATCAGCGCGCTGCTGCCGCTCAAGCCGGCCGGCTGAGCGACGGCCTGCCGCACTGGCCTGCCGCACTGACCGGACGCGCGGCCGGTCAGCTCCGATCAGTAGTGTCACCACGCACACCGTGACCCGCTCGCTGAGGGAACGCTCACTGAGGGGCTGAGGGAAGGGACCCGACCGGATGCCGATCCGCGTCATGCTCGTCGACGACCAAGCGCTGCTGCGCACCGGCTTCCGGATGGTGCTCGCGGCCCAGCCCGACATGGAGGTCGTCGCCGAGGCGGGCGACGGCGCGGAGGCCCTGGAGGTGCTGCGCACCGCCGAGGTGGACGTCGTCCTCATGGACGTCCGGATGCCCAGGCTCGACGGGGTGGAGGCAACCCGCCGCATCTGCGCCCTGGAAGGCGCGCCCAAGGTGCTCATCCTGACCACCTTCGACCTCGACGAGTACGCCTTCTCGGCGCTCAAGGCCGGAGCGGGCGGCTTCATGCTCAAGGACGTGCCGCCCGGTGAACTGCTCGCCGCCATCCGCGCCGTGCACAGCGGCGACGCGGTCGTCGCCCCCAGCACCACCCGCCGGCTGCTGGACCGCTTCGCGCCGCTGCTGCCGGGCACGGCCGGCGGCGGGCCCGGCGGATCGGCCCACCCGGAGCTGGAGCGGCTGACCGACCGCGAGCGCGAGGTCATGCTGCTGGTCGCGCAGGGGCTGTCGAACGGCGAGATAGCGGCGCGCCTGGTGCTCTCCGAGGCGACCGTCAAGACGCATGTGGGCCGCATCCTCACCAAGCTGGAGCTGCGCGACCGGGTGCAGGTGGTGGTGATGGCGTACGAGTCGGGGCTGGTGCGCGCCCAGGGCCCGGGCGGCGGCTCCCGGCCGTAACCGCGTCCGCTATCTCAACACGCTCTCCAGGAAGTCGCTGCCCAGCCGCGCCACCGCCGACAGCTCCAGCTGATGCAGGACGTACCGGCCGCGGCGGCGGGTGGTCAGCAGCCCCGCTTTCTTCATGACGGCGATGTGGCGGGAGACCTCCGGCGGGGTGATGCCGCACCCGTCGGCCAGCTCGCCGGTGGTGTGCGGGCCGCGGGCCAGGGAGCGGCACAGGCGCATCCGCATCGGGTGGGCCAGCGCGTCCATCCGGCGCTGGACCAGCTCCAGCGCGGCGGGCGGCGGCAGCTCCGGGGCCGCGACCGGGTACTGGACCACCGGGCGCCGGCCGGGCGCGTACACCACGAGCAGATGCGGCCAGCCGAAGGCGGTCGGGATGAACGTGACCCCCCGGCCGGCGGCCGTCGTCTCGCCCCCGGCGAGCTTGTCCACGAGGATGCGCCGTGCACCGCCCTCGCCCGGCTGCACGGACAGCGCGGCCGAGGCCGCCGCCAGCGCCTCGTCGAGCCCCTTGCGCCGCAGCAGCTCCCCCTTGTGGCGGGCGTCGGCGGCCAGCTGGATGCGCACCCGCCGCCAGGTGTCCGCGAAGAACGCCCGGTCGCAGTCCTCCAGCAGACGGCGCAGCCAGATCCGCAGCCCGTCCGGGTCCTCCAGCATCCGGTCGACGAACGCGGCCTGCTTCGGCCCACGGGCCGCCGCCATCTCCCGCGCCCGCGCCCGCTCGCCCGCGTCGACCAGCGGCGACGGCACGGGCTGCCCGTACGAGGAGCAGGCGACCTCGAAGGCGGCGGCCACGAACGTCTCGTCGTCGATCCGGTCCAGCGCGTCCAGCTGCTCCGCGAGCGTCTCCCCGGGCTCGGCGGGCAGCAGCAGGTCGGAGCGGGAGGAGCGCCACAGGAAGTCCGCCTCGCAGAGCCGGTCGGCGAGGTCGCACTTGAGGCCCGTGGCCGTGGCGGTGGCCCAGCCGTGCAGCCCCGGGTGGTGGCCGGGCTCGGACAGCACGTGCAGCGCGGCGCCCAGCTCGGCGAGCGGGGAGGGGCTGAAGACGATGCGCTCGGGCGGCAGCCCGGTGATGTCGATGACGCTGACCATGGCTCCCATGGTGCCGTCCGCGCCGACGGCCTCCGGCGTCGTTTGACCGCGATCGTCAATCGAGGCGACCGGCGGCCGGGGGCGGGCGCAGCCTCGTGCCATGACCCTCACCGAGCAGTACGCACTGGACCTGTACCGCGCCGCCCAGCGCGGCGAACCCGCCCCGCCCGCGCCCCGCCCCGGCGACTGGCGCACCCTCCGCGAGCTGAGCCGGTACCGCGACGTCCGCGCGGCGGCCGAGGAGCGCCCGGCGCGCGGGGCGGCCCGGCGGGCCGTACGCGCCCGGCTGGCCGCCCTCTTCGCCCGCCCCCGCCGCCCGGCGCCGGGCGAGGCGGCGGCCGCCTCAGCCGACCGCCCGGCCGCAGCCTCAGCCGACCGCCCGGCCGCCCCGCGGAATCCGCTCCAGGAAGGCGGTGACCGCGGCCGCGACGTCGTCGGCCGTCCACTCCAGTGCGGATGAGGCGACCGTCACCTCGGTCATGGCCAGGCCCGGCGGCCCCGGCTCCCACCACCGGCCGAACAGCGTCGTCCTCGTCTCCTCCGCCAGCCGCAGCCCCGCCTCGTCCAGGTCACCGGCCGGATACGGCAGCCACACCTGGAACCGATGGGTGTGCGGCCGGTGCGGATGCACCCGCAACCAGGCCACCCCGGCGGCCGTGAACGCCTCGTCCAGCGCCCGCGCCACGACCTGGGCGTGCGCCACGTACGACGGCAGCCGGGGCAGCTCGCGGTCCAGTCCGGCCAGCGCGGCCAGCGCCGCGGGCCACTGCTGGAACAGCTGCCCGCCGTACCGGTGCCGCCACGCCTTCGCCTCCTCCACCAGCGCCGCGGGCCCGGCCAGCGCGGCCCCCGAAATGCCGTCCAGCGACTTGTAGAACGACACGTACACCGAGTCCGCGAGGGCGGCGATCTCCGACAGCTCACGCCCGAAGTGCGCGGTGCACTCCCACAGCCTCGCCCCGTCGAAGTGGACCACCGCCTCGCGCTCCCGCGCGGCCTCCACCACGGCGGTCAGCTCGTCCCAGGTGGGCAGCACAAAGCCCGCGTCGCGCAGCGGCAGCTCCAGGGCGAGCGTCCCGAAGGGCTCGTCCAGCTCCCGGACCTCGTCGGCCGTGGGCAGCCGCGGCTCGCTCGTCGGCCGCACCGCGCGCAGCCCGCTCACCGTCAGATAGGCGTCGCGCTCATGCACCTCCAGATGCGAGAGCGGATGCACGGCGACGGCCGGATTGCCGGTGCGCCCCGCCCAGCAGCGCAGCGCGATCTGCTGGGCCATGGTGCCGGTGGGGAAGAAGGCCGCGGCCTCCATGCCGAGCAGATCGGCGACCCGCCGCTCCAGCTCCTCAACGACCCCGTCCCCGTAGAAGTCCACCCAGTCGTCCAGGTCGTACACCCCGGCCGCGTCGGCCGTCAGCCGGGCCAGCCGCTCGCCGATCCGGTCCCCGACCGCGAGGTCGGTCAGCTTCCGCGTCGAGCCGCGCCACGCCGCGAGCCTGCGGGCCCGGGCGTCTTGCGGCCCCTCGGACCGTTCCGCTGCGTCTGCCATGGGCCGATCATGGCGTACCCGCGCTCAGCCGGACCACAGGGTTTCCACAGCCCTGGGGACAGGACCGGAGCATCTGGAAGCACTCGCGTAGCATGGCGGGGAATCGTCCGGTACCCCATGAGGACTGGAACGGAAGGCCGTCGTCGAGTGAACGCTCAACCACTTCCCGAGCCGCAGGACCGCCCTGCCCGGCTCACCGTCGGGGTCGTCGGCGCCGGTCGCGTCGGCCCCGCCCTCGCCGCCTCGCTGCGGCTCGCCGGGCACCGCCCCGTCGCCGCGTCCGGCGTCTCCGACGCCTCCGTGCGCCGGGCCGCCGCCCTGCTCCCCGAGGTCCCGGTCGTCCCGCCCGCCGAAGTGCTGGCGCGGGCCGAGCTGGTCCTGCTGACCGTCCCCGACGACGCGCTGCCGGACCTGGTCAGCGGCCTCGCCGAGACCGGTGCGGTGCGCCCCGGGCAGCTGCTCGTGCACACCTCCGGGCGGTACGGCACCTCCGTGCTCGACCCCGCCCTGCGCGCCGGGGCGCTGCCGCTCGCGCTGCACCCCGTCATGACCTTCACCGGCACCCCCGTCGACGTCCAGCGGCTCGCGGGCTGCTCCTTCGGGGTCACCGCCCCCGAAGAGCTGCGGATGGCGGCCGAGGCGCTGGTCATCGAGATGGGCGGCGAGCCCGAGTGGATCGCCGAGGAGGCCCGGCCGCTCTACCACGCCGCGCTCGCCATCGGCTCCAACCACCTGGTCACCCTGGTCGCCCAGGCCATGGACCTGCTGCGCGCCGCCGGGGTCGGGACCCCCGACCGGATGCTCGGCCCGCTGCTGGGCGCCGCCCTGGACAACGCGCTGCGCAGCGGCGACGCCGCGCTGACCGGCCCGGTCGCGCGCGGCGACGCCGGCACCGTCGCCGCCCATGTCGCCGAGCTGCACCACCACGCGCCCCAGGCGGTCCCCGGCTACCTCGCCATGGCCCGTACGACCGCGGACCGCGCGCTCGCCGCCGGGCTGCTCAAGCCCGAGCTGGCCGAGGACCTGCTGGGCGTCCTCTCGGACGTCTCCGACGTCCCCGGCCGGGGAGGGGCGGGATCATGAGCCCCAGGCTGTGGCACAAGGCCGCCCCCGGCGAGCCGGACGTGGAGCTTTTCACCAGCCGCGCCGACTTCGACGCCGCCCTGGCGCAGTTCGCCACCCCGGGGCGCGCCGCCGTCGTCATGACCATGGGCGCGCTCCACGAAGGACACGCCTCCCTCATACGCGCGGCGCGCGCCCGGGTCGGGGCCAAGGGCGTGGTGACGGTCACGGTCTTCGTCAACCCCCTGCAGTTCGGCGTGGGCGAGGACCTGGACCGCTATCCGCGCACGCTCGACGCCGACCTCGAGGTCGCGGCCGCCGCGGGCGCCGACATCGTCTTCGCCCCGCCGGTCGAGGAGGTGTACCGGGGCGGTGAGCCGTGGGTGCGGATGGCCGCGGGCCCCATGGGGGAGCGGTACGA
Source organism: Streptomyces sp. NPDC007917 (assembly GCF_042959105.1). Classification (NCBI taxonomy): domain Bacteria; kingdom Bacillati; phylum Actinomycetota; class Actinomycetes; order Kitasatosporales; family Streptomycetaceae; genus Streptomyces; species Streptomyces sp. NPDC007917. The sequence goes on along the minus strand of NZ_JBIBKK010000017.1, from coordinate 66,589 downwards.
GGGCGCCTCGCGGCCCGGGCACTTCGACGGGGTGCTCACGGTCGTGGCCAAGCTGCTCCACCTCACCCGCCCGGACATCGCCTTCTTCGGCGAGAAGGACGCCCAGCAGCTGGCCGTGATCCGCCGCATGGTGCTCGACCTGGACTTCCCCGTCGAGATCGTCGGCGTTCCGACGGTCAGGGAGGACGACGGCCTCGCGCTCTCCAGCCGTAACCGCTACCTGTCGCCGCAGGAGCGGGGCACCGCCCTGGCCCTGTCCCGCGCGCTGTTCGCGGGCCGTGACGCGGGCCGTGACACGGGCCGTGACGCGGGGCGGGACGCGGCGGCGGAGCACAGCGGCCCCCAGGCGGTCCGCTCCGCCGCGCGCGCGGTGCTCGACGAGGCGGCCTCCCTCCGGCCACCCCTCGCCCTCGACTATCTGGCGCTCGTCGACCCCTCGGACTTCACCGAGGTCCCCGACGACCACACCGGCGAGGCCGTCCTCGCCGTCGCCGCCAAGGTCGGCACCACGCGCCTGATAGACAACGTCCGCCTGTGGTTCGGAGCCGCGTGATGATCCAAGAGAAGAAGCCGGCAGCCGTCGGCGTGGCCCTGCGTGCCCCGGCCCCCGGCTGGGCCATCGAGGCCGACGTCGTGGTCGTCGGCTCCGGCGTCGCCGGCCTGACCGTCGCGCTGCGCTGCGCCGCCGCCGGGGCGAAGGTCACCGTCGTCACCAAGGCCCGTCTCGACGACGGCTCCACGCGCTGGGCCCAGGGCGGCATAGCGGCCGCCCTCGGCGAGGGCGACACCCCCGAGCAGCACCTCGACGACACCCTGGTCGCCGGCGCCGGGCTCTGCGACGAGACGGCCGTGCGCACCCTGGTCACCGAGGGCCCCGACGCCGTGCGCCGCCTGATCGGCACCGGAGCCCGGTTCGACGCCGACGACGAGACCGGCGAGATCCTGTTGGGCCGCGAGGGCGGCCACCACCGCCGCCGCATCGTGCACGCGGGCGGCGACGCGACGGGCGCGGAGGTCTCACGGGCCCTGGTGGAGGCGGTGCGCGCGGCCGGCATCGAGACCGTTGAGAACGCGCTGGTGCTCGACCTGCTCAAGGACGCCTCCGGCCGCGCGGCGGGCGTCACCCTGCACGTCATGGGCGAGGGCCAGCGGGACGGCGTCGGCGCGGTGCGCGCGGGCGCGGTCGTCCTCGCGACCGGCGGCATCGGGCAGGTGTTCTCCGCCACCACCAACCCCGCCGTCTCCACCGGCGACGGCGTGGCCCTCGCGCTGCGCGCCGGGGCGGAGGTCTCCGACCTGGAGTTCGTGCAGTTCCACCCCACGGTGCTGTGGCTCGGCCCGGAGGCGGAGGGGCAGCAGCCGCTGGTCTCGGAGGCGGTACGGGGCGAGGGCGCGTATCTCGTCGACGCCGACGGCGTCCGCTTCATGCGGGGGCAGCACGAGCTGGCCGAGCTCGCGCCCCGTGACATCGTGGCCAAGGGCATCCTGCGGCGCATGCTCGAGCAGGGCGCCGAGCACATGTACCTGGACGCCCGCCACTTCGGCGCGCGGATGTGGGAGCACCGCTTCCCCACCATCCTCGCCGCCTGCCGCGCCCACGGCATCGACCCCCTCACCGAGCCCATCCCGGTGGCGCCCGCCGCGCATCACGCGAGCGGCGGCGTACGCACCGACCTGAGCGGCCGCACCACGGTCCCCGGGCTGTACGCGTGCGGCGAGGTCGCCTGCACCGGCGTCCACGGCGCGAACCGGCTCGCGTCCAACTCCCTCCTGGAGGGCCTGGTCTTCGCGGAGCGCATCGCCGAGGACATCACCTCCGCCCCGGCCTCCCAGGCGCGGCAAGCCCCTGAGGCCGCCACCGGCGAGGGGCCGCTGCTGCCGCCCGAGGCCCGGTACACCATCCAGCGGATCATGACCGCCGGGGCCGGGGTGCTCCGGTCCGCCGAGAGCCTGGCCCGCGCCGCCGCCCAGCTGGAGCAGGTCCACGGCGAGGCCGCCGAGGAGCTGCGCCGCGACGGCAAGACCGCCGAGCCGGGGGTCGACACCTGGGAGGCGACCAACCTCCTCCTCGTGGCCCGCGTCCTGGTGGCCGCCGCCCTCCGCCGCGAGGAGACCCGCGGCTGCCACTGGCGCGAGGACCGCCCCGACCGGGACGACCCGGCCTGGCGCCGGCACCTGCTGGTCACCCTGCGCCCCGACGACACGCTGGACGTCCGTACGACGGACTCGGAGGCGTTCCCGGCGACCGGGGCCCTCCCCGGGTCCGACGCATTCCCCCCACTCACCACCCCCCGAACGAAGACGGAGTCCCACCCGTGAGCAGCACCCCCGACGACCGCCCACAGCCCGTGGCCCTCCCGCTGCTGCAGATCGGCCTCCCCGGCGGGGGCCCCGGCTGCGGTGACGCGTGCGGCTGTGGCGCCGACGACGAGGCGTACGACCTCGACCCGATGGAGTGCGGCCTGGACCCCGACCTCGCCCAGCTCCTGGCCGACGCCGGGCTCGACCCCGTCAAGGTCGAGGACATCGCGCACATGGCGATCGAGGAGGACCTCGACCACGGCGTGGACGTGACGACCGTGGCCACCATCCCCGAGGACGCCATGGCCACCGGCGACTTCACCGCCCGCGAGGCGGGCACCGTCGCCGGGCTGCGCGTCGCCGAGGCGGTGCTGTCCATCGTCTGCACCGACGAGTTCGAGGTCGAGCGGCATGTCGAGGACGGCGACCGGGTCGCCGCCGGGCAGAAGCTGCTCTCGGTCCGCACCCGCACCCGCGATCTGCTCACCGCCGAGCGCAGCGCGCTCAACCTGCTGTGCCGGCTGTCCGGTATCGCCACCGCGACCCGCGCCTGGGCGGACGCCCTGGAGGGCACCGGGGCGAAGGTCCGCGACACCCGCAAGACCACCCCGGGGCTGCGCGTGCTGGAGAAGTACGCGGTGCGCTGCGGCGGTGGCGTCAACCACCGTATGTCGCTGTCGGACGCGGCCCTGGTCAAGGACAACCACGTGGTCGCGGCGGGCGGCGTGGCGCAGGCCTTCAAGGCCGTGCGCGCCGAGTTCCCGGACGTGGACGTGGAGGTGGAGGTCGACACCCTGGACCAGATCCCGCCGGTGCTCGACGCGGGCGCGGACCTGATCCTGCTCGACAACTTCACCCTGGAGCAGACCCGGCAGGCCGTCGAGCTGGTCGCGGGCCGCGCCACCCTGGAGTCCTCGGGCCGCCTCACGCTCGCAGACGCGCGGGCGTACGGCGAGACGGGCGTCGACTATCTCGCGGTCGGCGCGCTCACCCACTCCTCCCCGATCCTCGACATCGGCCTGGACCTGCGCGAGGCCGGAGAAGAGGCCGAGGGCGGGGCCGAGGCGAACTGACGATGCTGCTGACGATCGATGTGGGAAACACCCACACCGTGCTGGGCCTGTTCGACGGCGACGAGATCGTCGAACACTGGCGGATCTCCACGGACGCCCGCCGCACCGCCGACGAGCTGGCCGTCATCCTGCAGGGGCTGATGGGCATGCACCCGCTGCTCGGCGAGGAGCTGGGCGACGGCATCGAGGGCATCTCGATCTGCTCCACCGTCCCCTCCGTCCTGCACGAGCTGCGCGAGGTGACCCGCCGCTACTACGGGGACGTGCCCTCCGTCCTGGTCGAGCCGGGCGTGAAGACCGGGGTGCCGATCCTGATGGACAACCCGAAGGAGGTCGGCGCCGACCGGATCATCAACGCCCTGGCGGCCGTCGAGCTGTACGAGGGCCCCTGCGTGGTCGTCGACTTCGGCACGGCGACGACCTTCGACGCGGTCAGCGCGCGCGGCGAGTACGTGGGCGGGGTGATCGCGCCGGGCATCGAGATCTCGGTCGAGGCGCTCGGTGTGCGCGGCGCGCAGCTGCGCAAGATCGAGCTGGCCCGGCCGCGCAGCGTCATCGGCAAGAACACCGTCGAGGCGATGCAGGCGGGCATCCTGTACGGGTTCGCCGGCCAGGTCGACGGCGTGGTCCGGCGGATGGCGCGCGAACTGGCCGACGACCCCGAGGAAGTGACGGTCATCGCCACCGGGGGCCTGGCCCCCATGGTGCTGGGCGAGTCCTCGGTCATCGACGAGCACGAGCCGTGGCTGACCCTGATCGGCCTGCGTCTGGTGTACGAGCGCAACGTCTCGCGGGGCTGACCCCGCCTCATCCCCCGTCACCCCCTTACCCTCTCCCGCCCCCTGCCTCCTGCCTCCTGCCTCCTGACCGGAACTTTCCGTTCACCGGAGGGCAACCATCCGGTCAGCTGAACTGTCTTGCGAGCGGACGTAGTCGGGTCACGCGAGATGGGCATGGGACGCATGTGGCATAAGGGGAAAACGATTCACGTGGCGGCCGCCGGGGCGGTGCTCGCGCTCGGGACGGCCGTCGGCGTGCCCGCCGCATACGCGGAGGACGAGCCGACCCAGCCCTGGGCCGAGATCACCGCTCCCGGGCAGATCGCCCTGCCGTCGGCCGCCGACGGCCAAGGCGCCGTCGCCCCGCACGTGAGTTATTCGTTCGCCGACGGCGGGGCCGAATTCCCCCTCCCCAAGAACGCCAAGCTGGTCATCGACGCGAGCGGCCTCGAGGGCGTCGCGGCGATCAAGGCGAAGAACGAGCAGTGCACCGCCTCCGGCGCCGTCGTCACCTGCCTCGACAACGGCAACCTCCACGGCCCCTGGGAGCCGTTCACCCTCACCGCCGACTCCGACGCCAAGCCCGGCGCCTCCGGCACCATCACCTACGAGGTGACGGCCGACGGCGCCACCGGGGACAAGGGCTCCTCCAAGGTCGTCGTCGGCTCGCCCCGGCTGGTCGTGGGCAAGCTGCCCGACCGCGACGGCCTCAAGACCGGCGCCACGGTGGACCTGCCCCTGGCGGTGCGCAACACCGGGGACCTGCCGGCCGAGCGCGTCGACATCCAGCTGACCAGCGTGCCCGGCGTCGAATTCACCTCGAAGCCGAAGAACTGCCGCTTCAGCTCCGAATGGGACGAGTCCGCGCGCGTCTACTGCTCCATCGACACCGCCATCGAACCGGGCCAGTCCGCGAAGCTCAGCACCCCGCTGACCGTCAAGGTCACCAAGGCCGCCCTGGCCCCCTGGATCGACTACGAGGTCCAGGCCGTCCCGGCGGGCAGCGCCGAGAACCCCAACGGCACCCCCGGCACCGGGTCCCCGCTCGCCTTCACCACCACCTCCGGCGGCGACTTCGAGACCGGTGGCAAGAGCAGCGTCTCCCTCCGCACGGACAACCACGCCGACTTCCGTGCCGTCGGCGGCGCCATCGACCCCGAGGACGACAACGGCACCACGGGCGGGCTGAGGTTCGGGCTGACCAACGACGGCCCGGCCGCCGCGTACCGCAAGGACGGCCGGCCCATCCTGTACGCCGACATCACCCTGCCCGAGGGCGTCACCGGGCTCACCAACCGCATCGACGAAGAGCCGGACCAGGACACCACCGGCGAGTGCCTGACGTATGTGAGCGCGACCGAGACCAAGAAGTTCGAGCCGGGCCACCGCCGCTATCTGTGCCCCGAGGCCTCGACCGAGCTTCCCGGCGAGGGCCAGACGTACGGCCTCGGCGTGAAGATCGCCAAGGATGCCGACAAGAACGCCACCGGCACCGTCAAGCTGGTCCCCGGCCCGGCGGGCTTCAGCACCCATGACCCGAACTCGGGCAACGACACCGCGAAGATCACCTTCAAGGGCGCATCCGGCGGCGCCGGCGGTTCCGACGGGCCCTCCACCGGCGACGACGACAACACGTCCGGCTCGACCAGCGGTTCCGGGTCCGGCTCGGCCTCCGGCTCCCAGGACGGCGGCGCGTCCGGCTCCGGCGGCTCCGGCGACGGCGCCACGGGCGGCGACTCCTCCGACGGCGGCTCCACCGGCGGGACGATGGCGCTGACCGGCGCGGGCGGCATCAGCCTGATGGCCGGCGGCGCCGCGGCCGCGCTCGCGCTGGGCGGCGCGGCCGTCGTCGTCACCCGCCGCCGCCGAGCGGCCCGCGCCTGACGCCCCCTCTCCTCCTCGCGCCTCTTCGCCTCGATGCCCCCGGCCGTGGGTCCGCTCCCCAACCGAGCGGCCCCACCCGGGGGCATCGCCGCGCCCCCCACCTTCCGCGTCCCGGCCGGCGCCTGCTCGCGGCCGACGCCGCCTGCCCGCGCGTGCCCCCGGCGCCCGCAGCGCCTTCCGGCGCGCCGTAGGCACTCGCCGGCGTTCGCCCGCGCCGCTGTGCGCCTTTCGCGCGCTCGTCATACCCTCCGCGCTCCGCCGCGGCATCCCGCGCCTCCGCGCCTTCCACACCCTCCGCGCGTTCCATCCCTTTCCGTAACGCACCGGACCTTTCCGCAACGCGCCGCACCGCCCCGCGCTCAGCGAATTTTGTCCGCTTAGCACTTAAAGTCGGCCCATGCCCACGCCATATGGATCCCGCGGCGGAATGGCGTTCAGTGCGGATGAGCTGCGTGTGCTCCGACGCGCCCTCGCCATCGCCCTCCAGCCCCATCCCGTCACCCTCTCCCCCGGCCACGGGGGCCCGGACCGGACGGAGGAGGTCCAGGACTGCCTCCGCCTCGCCGAGGCCGTGGACGAAGCGGTCCGCGAGGGCGGGCGGCTGAGAGCTTTCCTGCTCGATGAGCTCGCCCGCTACCGCGCCGCCCTCCCCGGTGCCGCCGTCGGCTATCTCGACCAGCTCGAAGGAGTCCTCGCGGCCGGCTACGAGCCGCTTCCGGAGGACCTGGCCGCGCTGCGCCAGCTGTGCCGGTCCGCCGCCGGGACCGGCGAGGCCGAGCGGCGTCGCGCCCTGCTGCGCCACTGTGAGCGGCTTGCCGAGCGGGGCGTACGGGCCCGGCTCGCGGAGCGCGCGGCTGGGGTCCTGCGGTCTGGTGACGGCCGGTCTCCGGCGGTCCGGTTGAGGGTGCTGCCCGGCGGGGCCCTCGCGGGCGCTGCCCGGGTGGTGCCAAGGGGTGGTGAGCCCGGCCCCGGACAGGGTGAGGCCAAGAAGGGCGATCCGGCGCAGGGCGAGCCGAAGCAATCCGACCAGAAGCAAGCCGATCCCAAGCAAACCGGTCCCAAGCCAATGAGCCCGAAGCAAACCGATCCCAAGCCAACGGGCCCCAAGCAAACCGATCCCCAGCGCGGGGAGCCGAAACAAGCCGAGCCCAAGAAGGGTGAGCCCGAGCAGAGCGAGCCCAAGAAAGCCGAACCCAAGAAAGCCGAGCCCAAGCGCGCGGAGCCGGGGCGTGGCGAGCCGGGCCGCCGGGCGCCGCGCCCGGGCCGGCCGGTGCCCACCCCGGCGGAGGTCTTCCCGCCCAAGCGCCGGCGCCCGGCCCGGCCGCCGGAGAGCGACTCCCGGCTCGGGCGGGTCCCGGCCTGAGCCGGGGCCGGCGCACCCCGTAATCTGGAGGCCTCGAGTCAGCTCGAGTCAGAAGGAGCGACAGCCATGGATTACATCTCCGCGCTGGTCCCGCCCGTGGTGATGGCCGTGGCCTTCACCGCGCTGATTGTGACGATCGTGAAGAGCCAGGGCGGTGCCAACAAGGCCAAGGAGGACGCCGCGGTGGACGCGGCGCTCGCCCGCGCCGAGGCTGAGCGGCAGGCGCGGTCCAGCGCTTCCTGACCCGCCCGGAGCGGGGCCGTGTGTCTGGGGCCGTACGTCCCGGGATGAACGTCGTCTCGGGATGTGCGCCCCTTTTTCGCGCGCATGAACCCGACATTCGAGACATCTCCCACTATTATTCACGTGTGCCTCGGCCATTGGGAGATCTCGAAGACGCGGTCATGACGCGGGTGTGGAAGTGGAACCGCCCGGTCACGGTCCGGGAAGTCCTGGAAGACCTTCAACAGGAACGCTCGATCGCCTACACGACGGTCATGACCGTAATGGACAACCTCCATCAGAAGGGCTGGCTGCGCCGTGAGGTGGAAGGGCGCGCCTATCGATATGCCGCGGTCTCCACCCGCGCCGCCTACTCGGCCGCACTGATGAACGAGGCATGGTCCGCGAGTGACAACCCGGCCGCCGCGCTCGTCGCGTTCTTCGGGATGATGTCCGAAGAGCAGCGAGATGCGCTGCGAGATGCGATGCGCGTCGTACAACTCGAAGAGCCCGGTGAGAGCCCCGGTGAGTCGCGCCGATGACAGCGGCGATAGCGTCCGGGCATGTCCTTGGCTCAATCTAAAGCAGTCACCGTCCGCCGTGCCCGGACCTCTGATGTACGGGCCGTACGTCGCCTCATCGACCTCTACGTGGCCGATCGCATCCTCCTCGACAAAGCGACGGTGACGCTTTACGAGGACATCCAGGAGTTCTGGGTGGCGGAGCGGGACGCCGACGCGGAGGTCATTGGCTGCGGGGCACTGCATGTCATGTGGGAAGACCTCGCGGAGGTTCGCACTCTCGCGGTGGATCCCGCCGTGAAGGGCAGTGGTGTAGGCCACCTGGTGCTCGACAAGCTGTTGCAAACGGCGCGCTGGCTCGGCGTACGGCGCATTTTCTGCCTCACCTTCGAAGTCGACTTCTTCACCAAGCACGGCTTCGTGGAGATCGGCGAGACGCCGGTCGACGGTGATGTCTACAGCGAGCTGCTGCGTTCCTATGACGAGGGCGTCGCGGAGTTCCTTGGTCTCGAACGGGTGAAGCCGAACACCCTTGGCAACAGCCGGATGCTTCTGCAACTGTGATCGCGGGCCCCTATGTCCGAATCGCTCCCTATCACATAGCTCCGGAACAGAGGGTTCCCCCGTGGTCCATCGATCGAACCTTCCCGGGGGGTTTGTGTTTTTCCGGGAAAAGCGGTTTCCTATTCTCCCGTAGTGTAATTACCTGGGGGGTGGGGACATCAGCGCCTAACGCTGCGGCCCGAGCTCCCCGGTTTCTCGGAAAGGAACCCCATGGCACAGAAGGTTCAGGTCCTTCTTGTCGACGACCTCGACGGCGGCGAGGCGGACGAGACTGTGACGTTCGCACTGGACGGCAAGAGCTACGAGATCGACCTCACCACGGACAACGCGGACAAGCTCCGTGAGGCCCTGGAGCCCTACACCAAGGGCGGCCGTCGCACCGGTGGCCGGGCGGCCGCCACCCGCGGCAAGGCGGCGGCGCGCGCGACGGCCGGCGGCAGCCAGGACACCGCGAAGATCCGCGCCTGGGCCAAGGAGAACGGCTACGAGGTCAATGACCGCGGGCGTGTTCCGGCGACTGTGCGTGAGGCGTACGAGAAGGCCAACGCCTGAGCGCGTCACCTTCTCCGGCTTCTCCGGCTCGCCGGGCTCCCCGTTGTCCCGGCAAGAGCCGAGCGCGCAACAACCGGGCACGGTGGCACTCCGTGGCCGCCGCACCCACGAGTCGTACCAGATCGGGGGCGCCCCCATCGCCCCCGAACGCTGCCAGCGGCAGCGTCGGCTCCACCTCGCCCCCCGGCTCGGGAGGTCGCAGCCATACGGCGGCCTCCTGTGGGCTCGGCACTCCGAGTGCCGCCCGAAAAGGCCGGGAGGGGGGAATTGGCGCAGTGATCCGGCCGCCCGCACCGATCGCGGTCAGATCGAGGGGGATGTCGCCCCATTCCAGCCAGTCGAGCAGCCCCGGCAGCTCGTCGGCGCTGCCCGCGGCCACCAATAGCCGCATTCGGGGGCCCTCCACCGCGACCGGACCGGTTCGCGGTACGCGCCGCAGCAAGGCGAAACCGGCGTCGGCCGGCAGCTCCAGCACGTCGAAGCGCACCCCCGTGAGCAGTTCGACGGGATCGCTGCCGGTCGTCGGCCATTCCAGCTCGCTCGCGTACCACTGAGCCCATTGAGCCCATTGAGTCCATGCGCTCGGGGCGGCGGGCGCGGACAAGTGGTCCGCGGCTGGGGTCTCTGGAGCCGGGATCGCCGGAGCCAGGACCTCCGGGGTCGTGAGGGCCATGCCCGGAGCAACTGCGTCCCTCTTCGAAAGTTACGTGAAGGCCGGGAGTCGTCACCCACCGTCACGAACCCGCCTCGGTCACGCCATGTCGCTGCCCGTGCGCGCTCCGTGCCCGACAGGGGGCTGGCAGGGGTGGTGAACGGGCGCAAGGTTGTTCGCCCGTAGCGGAGGGAACTGGCCCGCGCCGCATGGAGTGTCAGCCCATGCGGGTAAGAGATGCCTAGTGGGAGGGGCGGTCCACGGGCCGGGAGGCGGTCGCGTTCGCCACGGGCGTAGTGGCGGCGAGCGTAGATGCCTGGCCTGCGGGAACATCGTCTCGCACCATCGGGTTGGAGCTGTTGTCGGCTGTTCGGGGAAAGGGGGCCAGCGGGCTGCCTTCCTCGCGAGAGCGGGGGGTGATCCGGACGGGTGTCGGCAGTTGGAATGAGCGGTCCCCGCTTGCGGGACTAAGCTGCGGAAGGACAGAGAGGGGAGCGCCCCCTTACTGCCTGACCGCTCTGAGGAGCGATTAACGATGTTCGAGAGGTTCACCGACCGCGCGCGGCGGGTTGTCGTCCTGGCTCAGGAAGAAGCCCGGATGCTCAACCACAACTACATCGGCACCGAGCACATCCTCCTGGGCCTGATCCACGAGGGTGAGGGTGTCGCCGCTAAGGCCCTGGAGAGCCTCGGGATTTCGCTCGAGGCGGTCCGCCAGCAGGTGGAGGAGATCATCGGCCAGGGCCAGCAGGCCCCGTCCGGGCACATCCCCTTCACCCCCCGTGCCAAGAAGGTCCTGGAGCTGTCGCTCCGCGAGGCCCTTCAGCTCGGCCACAACTACATCGGCACGGAGCACATCCTGCTCGGCCTGATCCGCGAGGGCGAGGGCGTCGCAGCCCAGGTCCTGGTGAAGCTGGGCGCCGATCTGAACCGGGTCCGGCAGCAGGTCATCCAGCTGCTCTCCGGCTACCAGGGCAAGGAAGCCGCCACGGCCGGCGGCCCGGCGGAGGGCACTCCCTCCACCTCGCTCGTCCTGGACCAGTTCGGCCGCAACCTCACGCAGGCCGCCCGCGAATCCAAGCTCGACCCGGTCATCGGGCGCGAGAAGGAGATCGAGCGGGTCATGCAGGTGCTCTCGCGCCGCACCAAGAACAACCCGGTCCTCATCGGCGAGCCCGGCGTCGGCAAGACGGCGGTCGTCGAGGGCCTGGCCCAGGCCATCGTCAAGGGCGAGGTGCCCGAGACCCTCAAGGACAAGCACCTCTACACCCTCGACCTGGGCGCCCTGGTCGCCGGCTCCCGCTACCGCGGTGACTTCGAGGAGCGCCTGAAGAAGGTGCTCAAGGAGATCCGCACCCGCGGCGACATCATCCTGTTCATCGACGAGCTCCACACCCTGGTGGGTGCGGGCGCCGCCGAGGGCGCGATCGACGCCGCGAGCATCCTCAAGCCCATGCTGGCCCGCGGCGAGCTGCAGACCATCGGCGCGACCACGCTCGACGAGTACCGCAAGTACCTGGAGAAGGACGCGGCCCTGGAGCGCCGCTTCCAGCCCATCCAGGTCGCCGAGCCGTCGCTGCCGCACACCATCGAGATCCTCAAGGGCCTGCGGGACCGCTACGAGGCGCACCACCGCGTCTCCATCACGGACTCCGCCCTGGTCGCGGCCGCCACCCTGGCCGACCGCTACATCTCGGACCGCTTCCTGCCGGACAAGGCCATCGACCTGATCGACGAGGCCGGTTCCCGGATGCGTATCCGCCGCATGACCGCACCGCCGGACCTGCGCGAATTCGACGAGAAGATCGCCGATGTGCGCCGGGAGAAGGAGTCCGCGATCGACTCGCAGGACTTCGAGATGGCCGCGGGCCTGCGCGACAAGGAGAAGCAGCTCCTGGCCGCCAAGGCGAAGCGCGAGAAGGAGTGGAAGGCCGGCGACATGGACGTCGTCGCCGAGGTGGACGAGGAGCTGATCGCCGAGGTCCTGGCCACGGCCACGGGCATCCCGGTCTTCAAGCTCACCGAGGAGGAGTCCTCCCGCCTGCTGCGCATGGAGGACGAGCTGCACAAGCGCGTCATCGGCCAGAAGGACGCCATCAAGGCGCTCTCGCAGGCCATCCGGCGCACGCGTGCGGGTCTGAAGGACCCGAAGCGCCCCGGCGGATCGTTCATCTTCGCGGGCCCGTCCGGTGTCGGTAAGACCGAGCTCAGCAAGACCCTCGCCGAGTTCCTGTTCGGCGACGAGGACGCGATGATCTCGCTCGACATGTCGGAGTTCAGCGAGAAGCACACCGTCTCGCGGCTCTTCGGCTCCCCGCCCGGATACGTGGGCTACGAGGAGGGCGGCCAGCTCACCGAGAAGGTGCGCCGCAAGCCGTTCTCCGTGGTCCTCTTCGACGAGGTCGAGAAGGCCCACCCGGACATCTTCAACTCGCTGCTGCAGATCCTGGAGGACGGTCGTCTGACCGACTCCCAGGGCCGGGTCGTGGACTTCAAGAACACGGTCATCATCATGACCACCAACCTCGGCACCCGGGACATCTCCAAGGGCTTCAACCTGGGCTTCGCCGCCCAGGGCGATGTGAAGACCGGCTACGAGCGGATGAAGGCGAAGGTCAACGAGGAGCTGAAGCAGCACTTCCGGCCCGAGTTCCTCAACCGCGTCGACGACACGGTCGTCTTCCACCAGCTCAGCGAGGAAGACATCATCCAGATCGTCGACCTCATGATCGCCAAGGTGGACGAGCGGCTCAAGGACCGCGACATGGGCATCGAGCTCAGCGGCGACGCCAAGAAGCTGCTGGCCAAGCGGGGCTACGACCCCGTGCTGGGCGCCCGGCCGCTGCGCCGGACCATCCAGCGCGAGATCGAGGACGTGCTGTCGGAGAAGATCCTCTTCGGCGAGCTGCGCCCCGGTCACATCGTGGTCGTGGACACCGAGGGTGAGGGTGAGGAGAAGAAGTTCACCTTCCGCGGCGAGGAGAAGTCGGCGCTGCCGGACACCCCGCCGATCGAGTCCGCGGCAGGCGGCGCGGGCCCGAACCTCAGCAAGGAGGCGTGACCTCCCGCCCGGGAGTCGCGTCAAGCGCCCAGAGGCTGCCCCGGACCGTTCACACGGTCCGGGGCAGCCTCGTCTTCTCAACCCTTCGCTCCAGGAGGCCGAGGAAGGCCCTGACGGCCCTTCTGGAGCCCTGGCGCCTCGGGAACGGTCCCCTTGGGCGGAACGGTCCCCTTGGGCGGCCCTCGGGGCGAGCAGCCCTCAGGGCCCCGTCACGATGACCTGTACGCCCTCGGGGACGCCCGTCACCCCGGCGTTGCGGGAGCTCACCCGCAGGGTGTGCAGCCGGGGGAAGGCGGCCAGCCACTCCAGGTCCAGCCGCGTCCCCAGGTCATAGGCGAGCCACAGCTCGGTCAGCCGGTCGGCGACCAGGCCCTCGACCAGCCGGCGCGGGGTGAAGGCCCCGGCTATCTGTACGCAGGGGCGCCCGCCGAGGCGGCGCAGGGCGTGCAGCTCTTCCAGGTTCGAGACGGGAAAGTCGAGTTCCCGCTCATCGAGATGGGCGATGATTTCATCCGCGTAGCGATCGGTTTCATAACGCCGCCAGGCCCCGGCGAGCACGGAGCGTACGGCCCAGGAAGTGCGGTCCCGCAGCCGGACGAGATAGTCGATGGCCCGGTCGTCGGCAATCGAGGTCGCGGTGACGGCCAGCCGGTGCGCTTCCTCATCCGTGACAACTGTCGGATCGGGCAGCATTTCCAGCACGATCGGGCCGATCCAGCCGAGCGCCCGGGCCCCTTCCAAGGTGGTCGGACGGACCAGATCGCGGGTATAGCGGTGCACCCGGGCGCGTACTTCCGGATCAAGCTCGGTCGCGTGTTCCAGGCAGGCCGCCGCAAGCAGTTTCCGATGGCGCGCCTGTACCGGGCGCGCGCCTTTCCGGGCGGCGAGCAGGCCCTCCAGGATGTACGCGCATTCATCGGGCCGAGCCAGCGCCACCGACATTCTGATCACCTCTTCCCAGTCGTCCTGGTGGGCGTGTTCGATCAGGAAGTCGAAATCATGCCGTTCGACGACCGCTCTCGCGCTCAGATAGTCCTGGAAGGTCCGGTGCACGAAATCGACCGCGCCCGGCGCGGGCTCGCGCAATAGTCCGGTGCGGTTGAGCAGATGGCGGTAGATCTCCTCGGGGCCGCCCTGCCGCGCCGCGTGCGGAATCGCCGGAAGGTGCCGGGCGAGGGTCGTCACGGCGGTCGCCCGCTCCATTTCCGCCCTGCCGTTGACGAGCATCCAGCGCGCGAGCTTCTGCAGCAGCTGGATCTTCGGTTCCTGGGTGAGATCGATTCCGTCCGGCGGCGGCATGGAGCGCTCGCGGTCCCGGCGTTCCAGGAGCATGGAAAGGGCCGCGTCGTAGAGCGCTTTGCGGCCGCGCGGAAGATAGCCGCGGCGGTCCCGGTGCAGTGCGCAGATCAACCCGCACATCAGCGGATTCGTGGCCAGCCGCCCCAGCTCCCGGTTAATACGGACCGCGTCCAGCAGCGTTTCCTCGTACGCGTCAAGCCGGTCCAGGTCGGCCGCCGCGTCCACCCGCGCCGCGGCATGCCAGCGCTGGATGAATGCGGCCACGCCCTCCCGGCTGAGCGGCGCGAGTCTCAGCTCGGTGAATCCCTCCGAGGCCAGCCAGTTCTCCCGTACGGCGGACGGGCGCGAGGTGACCAGCCAGACATTTCCCGGATAGCGGGCGAGCGACCTGCGCAGCGCGAGCCGCAGCCGCTCACGGTCGTCCTCGGGCACCTCGTCCACCCCGTCGACGAGCAGCAGCCCGCGCCCGCCCGACAGCACCCGCTCGGCCCACCCGGCCGGCTGCCCGGCCGCCCGCGGATGGCGTACGGAGGCCAGGAAGTCCCGCGGCGCGGGAAAGCCGTGCCGGCCGAAGCGGCGCACCTGCAGCACGAACGGCACCCGGCCGCGCAGCCCCTCCAGCTCGGGTGGCAGCTCCCCGCGCGCCACGGACACCGCGAGCCACTGCACCAGCGTCGTCTTGCCGGAGCCCGCCACGCCCCGCAGCAGCACCCGCTCCCGCCCGGCCAGCGCCTGATCGGCGGGGGCGGAGGGGCCCGCGTCGGTCTCCGCCTCCAGGCTCAGATACGCGCTCTCCAGCGGCCAGCTGTCGGGGGAGTGCGCCAGGTCGATGCCGTAGATGGTGAGGTGGTTGTGGCCGGTGACGATGTCGTGCGCGTACCGCTCCTCGAAGGCGGCGTCGGCGGTGGATGCGGCGGCGGCGTCGGCGTCTGCGGTGGGTGCGGCGTCCGCGTGGGATGTGGCGTCCTCGGCCAGGGCCCGGGCGACGAAGGCGGACCGCCGGGTGAGGAACCGCAGTATGTGCAGGCACGCCAGCTCCAGCAGCGCGCCGTGCAACCGGGCGGCGCCCGCCGACAGATCGCGGCCTGCGTCCGGCGCGGCCACCGCCAGATGCCCGGCGAACCGCTCGGGCCCCAGCCGGACCGCCTGGACGTCGTTCAGATCCACCGTCCCCAGGGCGTGCAGCGTGCGCGCGAGCGCGTCGACCACGGCCCGCTCCTCGTCGGCGGCAGCGGCCGGCCTCGCCCCGCCCGGCACCACCGCCCCCAGCGTCTCGCGCACCAGCCGGGCCGCCAGCCCGGTCAGATCCCGCTCGGTCAGCGTCCGCACGTCCCCCTGGAACGACACCAGCCCGCTGATCCTCACCGGCCGGTCCACCGGCCCTGCCCCCGGCCCCTCCCGTACGAACAGCTGTTCCACGATCGGGGCGACGGCGTCCGGGACGGCGCTGCCTGAGGCGAGGCGGGCGGCTATGGCTGCGGGATCCATGTCTTCCCCCGACCGCTGGTTCCAGCGGCTCAATCGGCACGTCGTAGATCCCGGAACGTACCCCGCCACCGCACGCCGAACCTCAGGCGGCGGGCGGTCCGGGAGCACGCGGCCGGTCAACAGCGTTCAAAAGACGGGCCGTTGCGCGATCGGCTCCCTCAGGCCCGCTCGTCGCGCGGCCGGGTGTCCCGGTACCAACGCCCCCAGGCGTCGAGCAGATCCGTGATGCGCTCCAGGCTGCGGCCCGTCTCTGTGAGCGCGTACTCGACCTTCGGCGGCACCTCCGGATAGACCGTCCGCACGATCAGCCCGTCCGATTCCAGTTCGCGCAGCTGGCGGGTCAGCATGCGCTGGGTGACGCCGGGCAGGGCGCGCCGGAGTTCCCCGAACCGATGGGTGCCGGTGAGGAGTTTCTTGACGATGGCCAGCTTCCACCGGCCGCCGAGGATCTCCATCGCGATCTCCACCGCGCAGTGATCTTGGGTGTCGTCCACACTGCCGCGCATCCAGCAAAGGTATCCAGAGTGGTACTAGGGAACAAAAAAGACCGTACTTGTGGGCGCGGAGCCACCCGATGACAGTGCCGACATGAGCCGTCGCACGCCCTGCCAAGACCGGACCGCCACCGAGGCCCCCGCGAAGGCCCCCGGCGAGGACCGGGCCACGCCCCGCGCCGAGGCCCCCGCCCGCTCCCCGTCGCGGGGCGGGCGGCGCCGGTGGGCCGTGCTGGCGGTGCTGTGCGCGAGCCTGCTGCTGTCCGGGATCGACCTGACCGTCACCCACGCGGCGATCCCCAGCCTGACCCGGGATCTGCACCCCAGTGGGGCACGGCTGCTGTGGATCGTGGACGTCTACTCCCTCACCGTCGCCGCGCTGCTGGTGACCTGCGGGACGCTCGGCGACCGCGTCGGGCGCAAGCGCCTGGTGCTCTCCGGCTTCGTGCTGTTCGGCCTGGCGTCGGCCGGCGCCGCGTTCGCCCAGACGTCCGGGCAGCTGATCCTCGCGCGGGCGCTGCTCGGCGTGGGCGCCGCCATGATCATGGCCTCGACGGTGTCGATCATCCGCGTCGTCTTCCCCGACGGCCGTGAGCGCGCCCTGGCTCTCGGCATCTGGACCGCCGCCCACAGCGTGGGCGCGGCCATCGGCCCTCTGGTGGGCGGGGCGCTCCTCGCGCGGTGGTGGTGGGGCTCGGTCTTCCTCGTCAATGTGCCCGTCATCGCGGTGATCCTGGTGGCCGGGGCCCGGCTGATCCCCGAGTCGCGCAACCCCACGCCCCGCCACTGGGACCTGGCGGGCGTCGTGCTCTCCGCCGCAGGCCTTGCGGGCGTCGTCTACGCCCTCAAGCAGGCCGGAGCGGAGCTGCGCCCCGACGCGGGTTCCGCCGTCGCCGGCGCCGCCGGCCTGGCGCTGCTGCTTGCGTTCGTACGGCGGCAGCGCCGACTGCCGCAGCCGCTGCTGGACTTCTCGCTGTTCGCCGACCGCCGCTTCAGGGCAGCCACCGTGTGCGTGGTCGGCTGTTTCGGCAGCTATACGGCGGTGCTCTTCTTCCTCACCCAGTGGTTCCAGCTGGTGGGCGGCGCATCCCCGCTCCGCGCCGGGTTCGCGCTGCTGCCCCTGGCCGTGGCCAACGCGATCGGCGCGGTCGCCGCTCCCGCGGCGGCCCGCCGCTGGGGCAATCGCCGGGCGCTCACCTGCGCGCTCGCGCTCTTCTCCGGCGCGCTGCTCCTCCTGTACGCGGGCGGCGGCCCCGCGCACCACGGCGTGACCACCCTCGCTCTCCTCGCCTCGGGCCTCGGGGCGGGCGTGGTGATGACCCTGGGCGCGGACTCCATCATGTCCTCAGCCGACCCGGACCGCGCCGGGGAAGCGGCCGCGATCCAGGAGACCTCCTTCGAACTCGGCGCGGGCCTCGGTGTCGCGGCACTCGGCACCGCCCTCGCCGCGACCTACCGCGCGGCCCTGCCCCCCTCCGTCCCCGGCGTCCCGCCCACCGGCCGCGCCGCCGCGCGGGAGTCCATCGGCGCGGCCGACACCGCCGCCGACCACCTCGCCCCGCCCGCCGCCGACCTGCTGCGCGCGGCGGCGCGCGACGCGTACGACCGGGGCTTCGCGGCGGTCACCCTCGTCGCCGCGGCAGCCCTGGCCCTGACGGCCCTGCTGGCGGCCTCGCTCCTGCGGCCCGGCGAGGGCCTGGAACAAGGCGAGAACCAGCCGCCTGGTCAGGACTCCGCGAAGGAGCGCTGAAGGATGTCGGCCAGCAGCGCGGCGCCGGAACCCTCGGGGTCGAGATCGGGGTCGTAGATGGTGAGGTTGAAGCCGACGCAGCGCTCCGAGCGGACCAACGGCCGCAGGACGGAGGCGAGTTCGTCGGGCAGCAGCCCGTCGGGGTCCGGGCTGTCGACCGCGGGCATGACGGAGGGGTCCAGCACATCCGCGTCGAGATGCACCCAGAACCCCTCGGTCGCGGGCGATTCGAGGGACTGCAGCGTCGCTCGCGCCAGATCCTCCGGGCCCCACTCCCTGAGCTCCCCGACCGACGCGTTCGCGATCTTCAACTCGGAGAGCTCGGCGCGGTCCTCGTCGTAGTCCCGGATGCCGAGGATCCGTACGTCCTCGTCCTTGAGGTACGGCCGCAGCCCTTCGAGGTTCGTCAGGTCCTCCTGCCCGCGCCCCGTCCCGAGCGCCAGCTCCTCGCCCCCCGCGGCGCCGATGCGCTCGGAGTTCCCGGGGTGCCGGAAGTCCGCGGAGGCGTCGATGGCGGCGAGCCCGTACCGCCCGATGCGGCGGAGCGCGAGCGAGGCGCCGAGCTGGATGGAACAGTCCCCGCCCAGAACCACCGGGAAGTCCCCGGCCCGGACATGGCGCTCGATGCGGTCGGCGAGCTTGCGGGTGTACGCGGCGATGGCCGCGGCGTTGAACACGCCGTCGCCCTCCTGCCAGCCACCCCGGTCGTAGCGGGGCGGTACGACCACCCCGCCCTCCTGCGCCCCGAGCCGCTGCAGCAGCCGCTGCTCCCGCAGCGCGCCCGCCAGCTTGTAGCACCCGGGCACGGTGCCTTCGGCGGGCGGTCTGAGACCGAGGTTGGACGGGGCATCGATGACGACGAGACGGCGCATCCGGCCAGTTTCGGCGTGCGGACGTCCCGTGCACCAGGACCTTCGCTCCCGGCGGAACCCCAGGGTGACCGGGCACGGCGGCGGAGAACGTCTAGTGTCGCTAGCTGATGAGGCAACGCTAGCGCTACTGTCGATCGTTTGTCTAGCGATGCTAGGATCGAAAGCATGTCGGTACAAGAACGCAAGCAGCGCGAACGGGCGGAGCGCGAACGCCTCATCGTGGTGACGGCCCGCGAGCTCGCCGAGCAGCAGGGCTGGGACGCGGTCACCACCCGCCGCCTCGCCGAGCGCATCGAATACAGCCAGCCCGTCCTCTACAGCCACTTCCGCGGCAAGCGCGAGATCATCGGCGCCGTCGCCCTCGAAGGTGCCACCGAGATGGCCGCGGCGGTACGGGCCGCGGCCTCCGCAGCCGACGGCCCGCGCGCCCGGGTCGCCGCCCTCGCCCGCGCCTACCTCGACTTCGCCGAGCGCAACCCGGCGGTCTACGACGCCCTGTTCCAGCTCGACGGCGGCCTGGCGTACGCGCAGGAGGACACCCCGGAGCCTTTGAAGGACGCCTTCGCCGCCCTGCTGGAGAGCCTGGGCGAGGTCGCCGGGGACGGTGTCCATCCGGGGCTGTTCACCGAGACGTTCTGGGCGGCCCTGCACGGGCTGGCGACCCTCACCCGGGCGGGACGGCTGCCGCCCAAGGACGCCGAGCGGAGGGTCGAGCTGCTGGTCGACCGGCTCGCCAAGCTCTGACACCCCGGCCGGGCGGACCGGAAGCCCGGGCTCTAGGCCAGCGCGCCGCCGTCGACCGGCAGGACCACGCCGGTCACATAGGAGGCGCGGTCGCTGAGCAGCCAGGCGGCGGCCTCGGCGACTTCGGCCGGTTCGGCGGCGCGGCGCAGCGGCGTCCGGGAGTTGAGCTGCGCGATGACGCCGGGGGACGCCGCCTCCCAGTCGTGCAGCATCTCGGTGAGCGTGGTGCCCGGGGCGATGGCGTTGACGCGGATGCCTTCCGGGCCGTACGTGACGGCGGCCGACTCGGTGAGGCTGTTGACCGCCCGCTTCATCGCGCCGTACGCGGGCAGCTGGGGGTTGCCCCTCAGGCCGCCGATGCTGGAGGTGTTGACGATGGCGCCCGTCCCGGCGGTGGCCCGGATGGCCGCGACCTCCGCCGCCATGGCCAGCCAGGCACCCTTGAGGTTGACGGCGTAGACGTGGTCGAAGTCGGCCTCGCCGACCTGGTCGAGCGGGCCCGGCGGCACGCCCGTCGCGCCGTTGTTGAAGGCGGCGTCGAGGCGGCCGTACAGTTCCACGGCCCGCTCGACGGCGGCCCGGACACTGGTCGCGTCGGCCAGGTCGCACACCACGTGGTCCGCGGTGCCGCCCGCCGCCCGTATCTCCTCGGTCACTGCCTTGAGCTCGGCCTCCGTACGGGCCGCGAGCAGCACCCGGGCGCCCTCGCGGGCGAACAGCCGCGCCGCGGCGGCGCCGATGCCGCGCCCGGCGCCGGTGACGAGGACGGCCTTGCCGGACAGCAGGCCCAGGGGCGTGGCGGGGGCGGGGACGTGGGTGTTCGGTGTGTTGTCCATGGCTTCGAGCCTGTGCCCGGGGCCGACGCCCATCCAGGCACCGGCGGTACCTGGATGCGGCCGTGGCGCCCCCGCACACTGGGGGACGTGGACAGACGGGAACTGGCGGACTTCCTGCGCAGCAGGCGCGAGCGGATCACCCCGGCCGACGTGGGGCTGCCCGCCGGGCCGCGGCGCCGCACCCCGGGGCTGCGCCGCGAGGAGGTGGCGCAGCTGGCGTTCATCTCGACCGAGTACTACACCCGGCTGGAGCAGGCGCGTGCCCCGCGCCCGTCCCGCGAGGTGCTGGCCGGGTTGTCGCGCGCCCTGCGCCTCACGGACGCCGAGCGCGACCACCTCCACTACCTCGCCGGCGCTCCCCCGGGCCCGCGGCCCGGGCCCTCGCGCGAGGTGCGGCAGTCCATCGTCGACCTGCTGGACCGGCTGCCGCAGGCCGCTGCGATCGTGATGTCCGCGACGTACGAGGTCATCGCCTGGAACGCGCTGGCCGCCGCCCTCATGGAGGACTTCTCCGCCCTGCCGCGGCGCGACCGCAACCTCGTGCGCCGCGTCTTCCTCGGGCCGCACCGGGAGGGGCGGCGGCTGTACGGGGTGTCCGACGCGGACGCGTTCGCCCGCAACTCCGCCCAGCGGCTGCGCGCCACCGCCGCCCGCTACCCGGACGACCCCGAGGTGACCGAGCTGGTGGACGAACTCCTCGCTGGAAGTGAGGAGTTCGCCCGGCTGTGGGCCTCTCATGACGTCTGCGCCGAGCCCACGCTGTGCAAGACCTTCCAGCACCCGCTGGTCGGCCCCGTCAGCGTCAACTGCGACGTCCTCGACATCACCGACCGGGACCAGCAGGTCGTCATCTACACCGCCGCCCCCGGCTCGCCCTCCGAGGAGGCGCTGCGGCTGCTGTCCGTCATCGGCACCCAGCGCATGGACGTGACCGGCTGAGCGAGCAGTACTCCACCAGGACTCCGGCAAAGCACCTGGGCCACGCGAGCACACTGCGGTGAGTGTCATCTGCTCCGCGCCGGGTGCTCGGTGTGCCCGGCCGCGGCACCCGCGTATGGAAGGAGCCCTTGTCATGCTTCGTGCTCGCTCATTCGCCCTCGCCTCGGCCGCCCTGCTCGCGGCCCTCGGCGCCGCGCCCTCCGCGATCGCGGCCCCCACGGCGCCCGCCCGCCCGGCGGCCTACAACTGCTCCGCCGGGTACTTCTGCATCTACAGCGGCTGGGACGGCGGCGGCACCCGATGTCAGTGGTCGCAGCCCAGCAAGGCGAACACCGCCGACGACTGTTCCTTCATCCGGAACGGCCAGAACGTCCGCTCCGTGTGGAACGGAACGGGACAGCGGAAGCAGTACTACACGCAGACCAACTACCACTCCCGCGTAGGCTCCACGTCCGCCGGAGCGGGCGGCAACCTCCAGGGCAGCTACCAGATCCGGTCCTTCAAGCCGCAGTAGCGGCCACAGACGCGCGAGGCGGGGCGAGCCCGGCAGGGGAAGCGGGCGCGCGCTCCGCCTCGCGCCCCGGTCAACCGGCGGTCCGCCCGACCTCGAACGTCGCCCCGGGCGCGGCGTACTCGACGGGCCCGTCAAAGCGCGCCGCCGCCCGCGCCACGGCCTCCTCCGGCGTGAGGAACCGGCCCACATGCGTGACGATCAACCGGCCTGCCCGCGCCGCACTGGCGGTCTCACCGGTGTCCTCGGGCGTGTGATGCACCTGCGCCTCGCCCTCTGCGGGGGCGTGTGCGCTCTCGGCCTCGCACAGCAGCATGTCGCATCCCTCGGCCAGGCCTGTGAGGGCTTCGCACGGTGCCGTGTCCCCGGAGTACACCAGCGTTTGGTTTGCCGCCTCCACGCGCAGAGCGAAGGCCGGGATTCCGTGCGCCACGGCCCGGCTGGTGAGCTTGAGCCCCCCGACGGTCACCTCGTGCCCGTCGTGCAGCTCGGTCACCGCGAAGGCGGATTCGACCGGGCTACGGGTCGCGGTGTTCGTGAGGAAGCTCGCCAGCCGGTCGGCGATGCCGGGCGGGCCGTAGAGGGGGATCGGCGCGGTGAGGTTGATGTCCGCGAACAGAAGCCCGTAGTACGCGGTCAGCAGATCCGCGCTGTGATCGGCGTGCAGATGCGAGATCCAGATCCCGTCCAGCTCGTCCAGCCGGGTGTGACGCTGCAACGGGCCCAGCGTTCCGCTGCCCGCGTCCACCCACAGGCGGGTGCTGCCGCTGGTCACGAGGTAGCCGGAGCACGGGTTGTCCACGCTGGGGTATGGCGTCGCGCACCCCAGGACCGTGAGACGAAGACGTTCGTCAGCCATGGTGGTCCAGTCGGCCGGCCTTTACGGCCCGTATGAAGGATCGGAGGGTGGCGGGGGTGGTGTGGATCACGGCGTCGGGCTCGTCGCTCTCCCGCAGGTGTATGCCGTTGGGGACGGCGGCGAGCTCCACGCAGTTGGCCCCGGAGGTGCTGAAGGAAGACTTACGCCAGTTGAGTATGGGCATGATCGCGATTCCTAATAGTGGCTGTAGAGGACGTATTGGATCAGCCCCAGTGAATCCCGCCCCTCATGACTGAGGGACGTGACCTTGGCGTTCACCGGAGGAAGAGCGATCGAGCTTAGCTGGTCGAACTGTTTCTCGTACTGGGCGATTGACTCTGGGGTGTGCAGAAACATGGACTGGTCTGCATGATCCATCTGCACGGTCTGAAGCGCTCCCCCGTGTGAGGTGAGGAGACAGAACGGGGTGTTCACGGCGGACACCCCCTCTGCTGTGAAGGGTAGGACCTGGATCCTCACATGCGGTAGTTCAGCCAGCTCTACGAGGCGCAGGAGCTGCTTGCGAGCTACTGCCGCACCGCCGAATCGCATGTGCAGCGCAGCCTCGTGAATCACGGCGTGGACCTCCGGCGGATCATCGCTGGTGAGGATCTTCTGGCGCCTCAGCCTGAAGTTGACCGCTGCGTCGATGCCTTCCGGCGTCGTGACGGTGTCGTTGGCACGGAAGATGGCGTGTGTGTAGTCCTCGAGTTGGAGGATGCCCGGGATGAACAGTGACTCGTAGGAACGGATGCCGTCGGCCCGGGATTCGAGTTCGGCCAAGTCCAAGGCGGCTGACGACAGGGCGCCCTTGTAGTCGCTCCACCAGCCCTTCCCCTTGTCCTCCGA
Source organism: Streptomyces sp. NPDC007917 (assembly GCF_042959105.1). Lineage (NCBI taxonomy): Bacteria > Bacillati > Actinomycetota > Actinomycetes > Kitasatosporales > Streptomycetaceae > Streptomyces > Streptomyces sp. NPDC007917. Next base: position 42,976 of record NZ_JBIBKK010000017.1, on the reverse strand, counting down.
GAGACTGACAAGGGCGTCGACGTAGGGCTCATCTCTGACCTCGTAGACCTGCATCAAGGCGCGCAGCCGATCGAGGGCGATCGCGGTACGGGCCGCCTCTGCGTGGCTCAGATGTGTGGCGCCGATCCCGACTCGCGAACTTGCCTCGTTGATAGACAAGCCAGCCTGCTCGCGCAGCCTTCGGAGTTCTGAACCGAGTCGGCGTTGCCGCTCAGAGATGACGGTTCGCAGTGCCAAGACCAGGCCTCCTGGATGATCCGCCCACGGTCTGCCCGTGGGCGGGAGCTCGGTCCACTCGATAAGGGGAGTGGGTTGCAGATCTGATGAGTCTATCCCTACAGTTTGTGTTGGATGGATCACGTAGAGGATCCGCCAACCCCTCACCTACGGAACGCCATGGAGGCGTCTCATGGGAGTACGTACCGAACCGGGCGCGGCTGAGCCCGGGAATTCCATCGGCGGAACCGAGCAACTTCCGCACCACTACACGTTGTCCGCCCCCGGCATCCCCCTCGCGCCCAGACTGTGCCGAGACTTCGTACGCAACCTGCTTGTTGCCTCCGGGCTGGGCCAACTCGCCGACGCGGCAGCGTTGTGCACATCGGAGCTGGTGACCAATGTGCATCAGCACGGCAAGGGAGACGTGCGGCTCGCCGCCACCGTCGAGTGCACCCGCGTGCGGGTCGCCGTCCACGATGACGGCCCCGCGTTGCCGTCGCCCCGTCGCGCGGCGAGCGACGACACGCACGGGCGCGGTCTGTTCCTGGTCACCGCGCTCTCGGACGTATGCGGCCTGACGGTCGACGAACAACTCGACGGCACGGGCAAGGCCGTGTGGTTCGAGCTCAGCGTCCCGCCTGGGGACAAGGCGTGAACGCTCAGGCCCCCGGCGTGCGGGTCGCCGACATTGTCCGGGACGAGTTCGCCGCGCTGGGTGTGCGGCTTCCCGATATACGGGCGGACCTTCGGGACCCGCAGCGGCCGCTGTTGGTCATCGGGACGGTTCCCCTGGGGACCGGCTTCGCGATGCTGCGCGTGCTCGCGGACTACCAGCGGCTGCTGAAGGCTGAGCAGGCCCGGGTGGGGCGGAGCAGATAGCCTCAATTCGCGCCCGAAGCCTGAGTTGTGGTGAGTATCGGACAGCGACACGCCGTGGTGTTGGCGTGTCGCTGTCCGATACTCACCGTAAAGGCGTCCGGGCTGGCTAGAGCACGCTCAAGCCTCCAGAATGCGGCGGGCGCGAAGTGTCTCAGGGTGGTCGGAGCCGAGAATGCGCTCGCATTGCGGCAGGACCGAGTGTGCCAGGGTCTGTGCCTCCTCGGTTCGTCCCGCCCGGGCAAGCAAGGCGGCCACCTCGATGTGGCCTCTTGGGACGAATGGGTGCTCAGGCCCGAACAATCGCTCACGGGCCGCAACGGCGTGACGCATCAGCTCAATGGCCTCTGTCCAGTGCTCCAGTTCTGCGACCACCATGCTGAGCAACGAGACTGCGGAGAGTGTCAGGGGGTGCTCAGGGCCATGAAGGCGCTCGCGGTCTGCCAGGTTCCGCCGTGCCACGGGCTCGGCTCGTCGCGCATCACCGAACCTGAGGAGGCCGTAGGCATAGTTGAGGCGGGCATCCAGCGTCGTGGGGTGATCGCAACCCAGGGCTTCCTCGCAGTCAGCGACAGTGTCCGGTGCCGTGCGATCGAATTCCTGGTCTGCTCCGACTTCCGCCAGCAACACCATGAGCATGGACCGGCTCTTGAGCGTCTTGGGGTGAACGGTGCCGAGGACTCTTCGCTGTCCCCCCGCTGCTCTCCTCAGTAGGACGAGATCTTCTTCGTAGCGTTGCATGAGGTGCAGCGGCTGCCGGAGGGCGAAGCAGCTGTCCAGGGTATCCGGATGCTCAGCGCCCAGGACACGTTCGCGGACCTGGAGAACGTGACGATGCAGCTCCTCGGACTCCTCATAGCGACCGAGCCGGAACAGCGAGCGCCCGACCCGCTGCTCGGCGCTCAACGTCAGCGGGTGCTCAGGACCGAGCACCCGTTCCGCCGTGCCGGCGGCCTCCTGGGCCAGGGCCAGGGCGGCGGCGTAGTCGCCGGTCTCATGAACGCGTTCAGCGAGGCGTACGGACAGGTCCACCACCCGTTCCGTGGTCCTAACGTCCCCCTCGCGGAGCAACCGCACCGCATGCGGCACGAGCAGCGCAACGAACCCGCCCTCAGCCCCGCCCTCGGCCGGAAGCGCGGACTCCAACAGCGTGGCCGCCGCCTCAATGAGGTCCGGGCGCTGTTCGGCGGGGGTGCCCGAGGCGACGCTGTCCAGGAGTACGCCGTGCACCTGGACGCAGCGCACCGGCCGCTCCCCATCCGTACCCGTACCCGTACCGCCCGGCGCGGAGACGATCGCGGCGAGGGAGTGGTCGAGCAGCCCCCGCAACGCCGGTTCGACGCGGGCGGCGTCCAGCAGGCCCGTCGCGCCCAGCGACGCCGGGCTCAGCACCGCGAGCGGTAGCGGGTCCGGGCTCCAGCAGGACAGCAGCCGCAGCAGCGTCGTCGCTTCGGGGAGGCCCTGGTCGGCGAGGGCGTCCAGGGACAGGTGCCAGGTGCGGCTGACCAGGTGGCGGGATTCGGCGCGGCCGGGATCGAGGGCCGCTCCCTGGTCGATGAGGCCGGTCGGGTCGGCTTCGAGGCGGTTTCGGTACTCGTCCATGGACCAGGACTCCAGTAGCTGGTGGTGCAGGTAGGACCCCGCGAGGGTCAGGGCGAGCGGGAGGCAGCCGAGGCGGAGGGCGACCTGTTGGGCCGCCGCCGGGGTGCCCGCGTGCGGAGCGAGGTCGCACAGGACCTGGGCCGCGTCCTCAGGGGGCAGCACCCCGACGGGGTGCAGGATCGCGCCCCGCCAGGCGCGCGAGGTGGCGTAGCGGGTGGTGACCAGGACCGTGCCGCGCGGGCTGGGGCGCAGCCAGGCGCCTTCCTCCAGGATCGCCGGGTCGTCGGCGTTGTCGATCACCAGGAGCCAGGGGTCGGGGGAGTGGTCCAGGTGGTGCCAGACGAGGTCCGCCGCCGCGCGCTGCCCGCTGTGCGCTGCGGCCAGTTCGCCGGGGCCCGCGCCCCGGTCGGCGGCGACGGCCAGCATGCCCGCGCGCAGGGACAGCCGCTCGGAGGCGTTGACCCAGAGGCCGATTCTGGCCCGGTCGCGTACGGCCTCGGTGAACAGGGCTTGGGCCACTGCCGTCTTGCCGCAGCCGCCCATGCCGTGCAGGACGTGGATCTGGCCGCCGCCGCGATCGTCGTCCACTGCCGTCCGTAATCGCCGCATCAGGTCCGACCGGTCCCGCAGGACGGCCGGGGCCCGGCCGACCAGGGGGACCCGTACGGTGTCGGGGCCGCCGAGCCCCGGGCCGCCGGGTCCCGCGCCGGGTCCCGGGGCGGGCCCCGGGGCGGTCGCCCCGGTGAACAGGGAGGCGCCGGGCGCGTAGTGGTGATGGTGCTCGGCGATGTGCTGGTCGCCGGCCGACTGGAAGACCCGTCCGTGCCCGGAGGCCTGGCCGTCCGCGTACGGGGGAGGCGGGCCGCTCACCGCTCGGTGATGTGCTGGTCGCGGCCCGCCTGGTAGACCCGGCCGCTGCCGGAGGCCTCGGCTCGCATATGGACGGTGGTGTTCATCGCCTGATCGTTGCCCGGCAGGGCGGGGCTCAACTCGTCCAAGGCGCGGCGCAACTCCTCAATGACCTCCGGATGCGCCGCGAGGAAGCGCCGCATGCGGCCCGCCCACTCCTCGCTCAGCTCGCGCTGCGTCTGCTCGCCCTCCGAGCCGTCCGCCGCGTCACGCGCGGCCAGAAGGTCGTCGTGCGTGGTCTCGAGCTCGCCGTCGATGCCGTCGGCGCGGTCCGGCTGGGCCCGGCGCCATAACGCGACGATCCGCTCCCTCGTGCGCTGCCATGCGTCGGTGGCCATCAGGGCCACCACGGTGGACCCGGCCGTCCGTGCGAGATCTGCGATCTGCGGCTCCATGGCGTCCCCTCGCCCCCCTCATCCCTGCGGACGTCGGCTTTTCACGATACGTCGGCCGGTCCGCGCGTCAGGCGGTTTCGTCGAGGAGGCGGCGGAGTCCGGCGGGCAGTCCCAGGCGGGCTGCGGCGAGTGTTCCGGGGGTGACGCCGACGATGGGGGTGATGGCCGGTTCGCCGCCGGTCAGGCGCAGACTGCGGACATGTCCACCGACATGAGCGGAATGATCGAGTGCAGACCCTTGGCCCGGATCTGGGGAGAGGACGACGAGGACGCGGAATGGCACGCCGCCATTGACCTCCACCTCCTCAACACCGGCAACGCCTATGACGCCCTCGCCTGCCTGTTCGGCGTCCGTAACTCCTTCGGGTTCCGGCCGCTGGCCGAGGGGCGCGGTCTGCCGGAGGACGCCTCGGACGGACTGCGGAACGCGTTCCACGCAGGGGGCGGACCACAGGACGCGCACGGAACGACGTGGATCGACTGGGCTGAGGTGCAGGCTGCCAACTGGGACGAAACCGATCGATCAGGCACGCTCAGCCGACGCGCGGTTGCCGGGGCGGGGACCCATTGGGCGCCGGTATGGGACGTGATGAGGACGCTTGCCGAGCTGCACGGCCCGGAGCACGTGCGACTCGTGGTCTGGTTCGACTGAGGGTCGACGGTCTCGGGCGGGTGGCCTCCTGGGCCTGGGCCAGGGCGGCGTAGTCGGCCCCAGGCCCAGGGCGGCGGCGTAGTCGGCCGTCAGGCGGTCTCGTCGAGGAGGCGGCGGTGTTCGGCGGGCAGTCGCAGGCGGGACGCGGCGAGTGCTTCGTCGAGCTGCTGCCGGGTGCTGACGCCGACGATGGGGGTGATGGCCGGTTCGCCGCCGGTCAGCCACGACAGGACGACCTGGTTGCGGCTGACCCCGAGCTCCCCGGCCACCTTGTCCAGGGCCGTCAGTCGCCGGGAGGTGCCGGGGTGGTCGTAGGCGTCGGGGAGGGGGCGGTCCGGGCGGCTGTAGGAGCCGTTCAGCAGGGCGGTGTACACCCACAAGGACAGGTCCGGTTCGCTGTCGACGTAGTCGATGACCTCGTCGGTGACCCAGCCGAACCGGTGGGACTGGTCGGGGACCGGCGCGCCGGGGCGGGGCTGGAGGTAGGAGTGGCGCAGCTGGAGCGCGGTGTATCCGGCCCAGCCGTTGGCCGCGGCGATCTGCCGGGCCCGCTCCACCCGCCACATCGGGTGGTTGGAGCACCCCAGCCGCCCCACGACGCCCTCGGCCACCAGCGCGCCGAATGCCTCCGCTGACTCCGCCAGGGGGACCGTACGGTCCTCCATGTGGGCCCAGTACAGGTCGATCCGGTCGGTGCCCAGCCGGCGCAGGCTGCCCTCGACAGCGGTTCTGAGCGCTGACGCCGACAGGCCCTCGCGGTTGGCCGGCCAGTCGCCGGGGCCGACGGGCTGGGCGCCGGCCTTGGTGCTGAGGTACGTCCGGTCGCGGAGGGAGGGGCGGCGGGCCAGCCAGCGCCCGATGACCTCCTCGCTGTGGCCGCCGCGGCCGCTCGGGGCGGACCAGAAGGCGTAGCAGTTGGCCGTGTCGACGAGGGTCCCGCCGGCGTCCGCGAACCGGTCGAGCAGGTCCAGAGACGTAGCGGTGTCGACCTTGGTGCCGAATCCCATGGTTCCCAGTGCGAAGTTGACTTCGGGCACAGCGCGGTCCTTCCGGGCGAGTGGCAGGGACATGCTTGGCGTGCCGGGCAGCTTGGCAATTGAAGTGGGCTCGAACGCAAGGGCGTTGCCGGGGGTTGCTGGGGGTTGCTGGGGGTTGCCGGGGGGCTCGGTCTTCGGCGGTCAGCCCTTGGTGATGCGCTTCTCGAACCAGTGGTGGGCGTACGGCTCGTCGTTGAAGGCCGGCACCTCCTGGAAGCCGAAGGAGTGGTACAGCCCGATCGCCGCATCGAGCGCCTTGTTGGTGTCCAGGCGCAGCACGTCGCGGCCGTGTTCGGCGGCCCGTGTCTCCAGTTCGGCGAGGAACCGGCGGGCGAGGCCGAGGCCGCGCGTGTGGGGGGCGACCCACATGCGTTTGATTTCGGCCGGGGCGGTGGGCGGCAGCTTCAGGCCGGCGCAGCCGACGGGTTCGCCGTGCAGCCGGGCGACGAGGAACAGGCCGCGCGGGGGGCGGAGCTCGCCCGCGTCGGGCAGCAGGCTGCGCGCGGGGTCGAAGCCGGTGTCGAAGCGCTCCTGCAGTTCGGTGAAGTAGGACCGCAGGCAGTGCTGGGCGTCGGGGTGGTCCGGGTCGACCACCTCCACGGTGACCGTGGCGGCGGTGAGCAGCCGGTCGACCTCGGCCATGGCCGTCACCAGCCGGGCCCGCTGGGTGGCGTTGAGGGGTTCCAGCAGGGAGCCGGCGAGTTCGTCGCTGCGGCGGTCGAGCGTGGCGCGCTCCGCGCGGCCCGCCTCGGTGAGCCGGACGGTGCGCACCCTTCTGTCCTCCGGGAGGGGTTCCAGCGTCACCAGGCCGTCGGCCTCCAGGGCGCGCAGCAGCCGGCTGGCGTATCCCGAGTCGAGCCCGAGGCGCTCGCGCAGCCGCCGTACGTCCTGGCCCTGCTCGCCGATCTCCCACAGGAGCCGGGCTTCGCCGATGGGCCGGTCGCGGCCCAGGTAGTGGTCGTGGAGGACGCCCACGCGCTCGGTGACGGTGCGGTTGAACCGGCGCACCTGGGAGATCTGTGCCTCATGCATTCTCTGACTCTAGTCAGAGAATGCATGAGGCTGCCAGTCGTTACGTGACGTCGGCCGCGGGGCCGACGGGGCCGACGGGGCCGACGGGGTCGGCCGGGAGGCCCGTGCTCAACGGCACGGCGTCGAGCGCCGTGACCGTGACATCGGTGAGCGACTCGGCGCCGGTGATCTCCGCGCGGGCGACGATGACCGCCTCGAGGGCGGGAAGAGCGGCCAGGGGGGTCAGGTCCAGCCGGGCCCTGTCCGAGCCGCCGTTCCGGAAGGTGATGCCCAGCTGGCGGAGTTCGGGGAACGCCTCGGCGATCCAGGTGGTGTCCAGGAACGATGCGAAGACGTGCAGGTCGAGCCAGGTGATCTGGTGGGGGAAGAGGGACGGCGGGATCTCGCTGGCGGTGATGTCGATCTTCAGATGCTTCAGCGTCGCCAGCGTGTCCAGACCGCTGAGGAGCGGCCCTCCCTTCGCCGGCGACCTGGCGACGTCGAGGCTCCGGAGCGACAGCGCGGACAGCGGCGTCAGGTCGTGGACCCCGACACACCTGGTCAGGACGAGGGTGCGCAGGCTCGACAGATGGCTCAGGGCGCTCAGGTCGGTGAGAGCACGATTCCGGTCCAGCCTCAGATGGGTGACCTGGGCGAGCGAGTGGTTGGCACGCAGCTCCTCCTCGCTGAAGTCGCCGCGCAGCTGGAGCTTGGACACGCCGCCCATGCTGTCGAGGAGGCGCAGATGCTCCCACGTCTCCGCCGTGAAGTACAGGTCGTCCGGGGCGAGGCGGGCGATCACCTCGGTGAAGTAGCGCTCGGTGTCGAACCTCCCCCAGCTCGCCGTGAGTTGTGAGCGGACGAGCAGCGAGGGGTGGTCGGTGAACCGGGAGAGGTAGGGGATGGCCGCGTCGGTGCCGATGTGGGAGGCGGTGACCACGCAGGAGTAGGCCTGGTCGTCGGTGAGCTCGCCCGGCGGCGGCAGGAGCTCCAGGACGAGGGGGCCCACCTGCGCCATTTCGCGGGCGCGCGCCGCGTCCAGGGGCGGGATGAACCCTTTGGCGTGCCAGGTGACCTCGTCGCGCACCCCGGGGTCCAGGTCGGGCGCGTGCTCCAGGCACGCGAAAGCCAGCAGGAAGACGCGGAGCCCCGAGTCGGGGTTGTTCCTGGCCCGGATCAGCAGCTTGTTGAGGAGCTTGGCCCGTTCGCGCGGGCGGGCGTGGGCGACCGCCATGCGGATGACGTCCTCCCACTGGGCGTCGGCGGCGTGCTCGACGAGCAGCCCGAAGTCCTCCTCCTCCACGGCCGCCTTCGCGCCGAGGAAGTCCTGGAACGTGCGGTGGACGAAGTCGATCGTGCCGACGGACGGTTCGCGGAGCAGACCGCTGCGCAGCAGCAGATGGCTCAGGATGCGCGGGGGGCCGCCGAGCGCGGCGGCTGCGGGGACGGAGGACAGGGCGTCGGCGATGATGCGCTCCGCCCGGTCGCGGTCGAGCTCCGCCTCGCCGTTGCGGATGAGGTAGTACGCGAGCCGCTGGAGGAGCTGGATCTGCGGCTCCTCGTCGAGCTGGACGTCGCCGGGGGCGTAGATGTGGCGTTCGGTGTCGCGCCGGGTGAGGAGCATGGACAGCGCCGCGTCGTACAGCGCCTTGCGGCCGGGCGGCAGATAGCCGCGGCGCGCCCGGTGCAGGGCGCAGATCAGGCCGCACATCAGGGGGTTGGTGGCGAGGAGCCCGAGGTCCTGCTTGGTGCGTACGGCGGTGTGCAGGGCCGCCTGGTAGCCGTCGAGGGCGGTGCGCTCCTCGTCCGTACGGCAGGTCGCGCGGGCGGCGTCGTGCCAGCGGTCGATGAAGGCGCCGAGGTCGTCGTGGCTCATGGGGGCCAGGGCGAACTCGGCGAAGCCCTCGGCCTCCAGCCAGTCGTCGGCGACGGCGGAGGGGCGGGAGGTGACCAGCCAGAGGTTGTTCGGATAGGCGAGGAGGAGATCGCTCAGCCAGGCGCGGGTGCGCTCCCGGTCGCGCTCGGGGATCTCGTCGATCCCGTCGATGAGCAGCAGCCCGCGCCCGGCGCTCAGCACGCGGTCGGCCCAGCGGGCGGGCTGGGCACCGTGCCGGGGGTTGTGGACGGCGGCGAGGAAGCGGTCGGGGGTGGGAAGGGTCTCCTGGCGGGCGATGGTGCGCAGCGGCAGGACGAAGGGGACGCGGCCGATCAGCTGCTCCATGCCGCGCGGCGGCTCCTGGCGCGCGGCGCAGACGGCGAGCCACTGGACGAGGGTGGTCTTGCCGGAGCCCGCGACGCCGCGGAGCAGGACCCGGCTGTGGCCGGACAGGGCCTGGTCGGCGGGGACGGGGGCCTCGGGGGCGGCCGTGATCTCCCCGTCGAGCGCGGTGACCTCCCCGTCGAGCGCGGTGATCTCCCCGTCGAGCACCGTCGCGGACCGGCCGCGCGCCGGGACGATCGCCTCCAGGCTGAGATACGCGGCGTCCAGGGGCCAGCTGGCCTCCGCGTGGCTGAGGTCGATGCCGACGATGGTCAGCGTCCCGTACTTCTTCTGTACGAAGTCGGCGTAGTCCTTTTCGAAGCCCGCGTCCTCGGCGGACTGGGAGGGGATGCGCTCGATCAGGATGTCGATTTTGGTGATGAGGTCGGTCAGCTGGCCGCTCTGTTCGACCAGGGTGCGGGCGACGAAGGTCGAGCGCTGGGTGAAGAAGTGCAGGATGTGCAGGCAGGCGGTGTCCAGCAGGCCCCTGTAGAGCGCTGTTCCGGCCTGGCTGAGAAAGAGCTTGCTGCCCTTGGCCAGGGTGGCGTCGATGAGCGTGCGGGCGAGGGCGCGGTGGCCGAGCCGTACGGCCTGCACGTCGTCCATGTCCAGTTCGCCCAGCGCCCGCAGGGTCGTGGCCAGGTGCATGGCGACGATCTCGTCCTCGTCGGCGGGGCACGGCCGTTCCCCCGGTCCGGCGTGCTGGACGGCCTGGGCGACCAGCTGGGCGGCGATCTTCTGGAGGTTCTTCTCCGTCAGCGTGCGCTTCTCGCCCTTGAACGAGACGAGCCCCGAGACCCGGACCGGTTTGTCGACGAGCCCGGCGCCCGGCGCCTCCTGTACGAAGAGTTTCTTGATCAGCGGCGTGACAGCGGCCGAGGTGAGGCGAGCGCCGATGGCTGCGGGATCCACGTTCCCATCCCCCCGATGGTTTGGTGCGGACAGCGTACAGGACCGTATGGCCTTTGGTCCCGAAACGGACATCGAATGCCCGGGGCCGATGATCGGCGATCTTATGGCGCGGTGATATCGCACACAGGCCGCCGAGGATCTACTACGGGAAATAGTGAATACCTTCGACTATGGGGCGCGCGTGCGGTCACAAGCGGGGGCGGGGTTTGTGTCTGCGATCGGAGAATCTCTCATTGTGCCAGGTCAAACCGGTCACCGGAGGTTGATGATCCGGATTCTCGGTTGCGTGATCGCGAATATCGGGCCGGGATCGGAGCCGGGGGCGAATTGCGGCTGCGACCGCTTTTCGTACGGCGCAGATTAGTAGTGACGGGGCTTGGCCTCATGGCTCGGCCGGGTTACGAAAGAACGTCCGTTCCGGTCCCCGGCCGGGACTCACTCATGTTTCCGGAGGTAGTCCCCCTATGTCCCCGCGCGCCAAATCCCGGCACCTTGAATCCCGTAAAACGAGCAAGACCGCCCTGCGTACCCGCGCCGCTGTGCTGGCCGCGGGCATGGGGGCGTCGCTGGCGCTGGGGGCGGGCGTCTCGTTCGCCGCGGACTCGACGCAGGGCGGCGGCGTGCTGTCGGTGGCCCCGGCCGCCGACCTGGGCAATTCGGTGCAGGCGCAGGCGGACGCCCTGCAGAAGGCGATCGACGCCGAGAAGGCGGCCGCGAAGAAGGCGGCGGCCGAGAAGGCCGCCAAGGAGGCCGCGGCGAAGAAGAAGGCCGAGGAGCTGGCCGCCGCGAAGAAGGCCGCGGAGAAGAAGGCGGCGGCCGAGGCCGCGGCGAAGGCGCGGCAGGCCGCCCTGGCGCGCCAGAAGGCCGCCGAGGCCGCCAAGAAGGCCGCCGAGGCCAAGGCCGCCTCCTGGGTGACGCCGGTCGCCTCGTACCAGATCGGCGCCGCTTTCGGGCTCGCGGGCAACCTGTGGGCTCACAACCACAGCGGGCAGGACTTCGTCGTGCCGAGCGGCACCCAGGTGCGCGCCGTCCACGGGGGCGTCGTGGTCAAGGCCGGCGGCAACGGCGCCGGTGACGGCCCGGCGTACGGCAACGCCATCGTCATCAAGCACGACGACAACACGTACTCGCAGTACGCGCACCTGTCGCTGGTGAAGGTGTCGGTGGGCCAGACCGTGACGACCGGTCAGGAGATAGGCCTCTCCGGGAACACCGGCAACACGACCGGGCCGCACCTGCACTTCGAGATCCGTACGACGCCGAACTACGGCTCGGCCGTCGAGCCGCTGGCCTTCCTGCGCTCGCACGGCGTCAAGGTCTGATCCATCCCGGGCCGATGTGCTCCGCCGGGGCCCGACACGGGGCGGGTCCCGGCGACAGCCTTTCCGGGTTCCCGGCGTCAGCCCTTCCGGGTTCCCGGCGTCAGCCCTTCCGGGTTCCCGGCGACAACCCTTCCGAGGTCCCGGCGACAGCCCTTCCGGCCGCGTCAGGCCGCGTCCGGGGTGTCGGGCCTCTCCTGCGCGTGTGCCTGGGCCAGTAGATCGAGGGCGACTTCGAGGGCGGCCTTCCGCTTCTCCTCGGCGTCGGCGTCGATGTGCTGCATGGCGAACTGGGACGTATGCATGACGAAGAGGGCGCTGAGGCTGCGGACCTGGTCGGTCAGCGGGGCGTCGGGGTCCCTCAGCAGGTCGCCCACGGCGATCATGCGGTCCTTGAGGGTTTCGCCGGGGCGCAGATGGCTCATCGCGGCCTGGTTCTGCTGCATGAACCGGAACAGCGGGAGGGCGCTTTCGAGAGCCACGCTGTAGCGGCGCATCAGCTCCTGCTTGGTCTCCAGGGTCCGGGGCTGCTGCCGGCCCCAGGCGAGCAGTTCGTCCACCGGCCGGGCCAGGTCCTGGAACAGGCTGATGAGGATGTCTTCCTTGGTCTTGAAGTGGTAGTACAGCGCGGCCTTGGTGACCTCGAGCCGCTCGGCGATCTCGCGTAGCGAGGTCTTCTCGTAGCCCTGCTCGGCGAAGAGCTCCAAGGCCACGTCCTGGATGCGCTGCCGGGTGTCGCCCCGGCGCGCCTGCGGTGTGTTGCCCATCGTGCTCTCCTGTGGTCGTGGGGGCCGTGCGCGGCCGAACAGAACTTACTTGACGCCCGGCTAGTAGACGCCGTACCTTCTCCACTGTACTCAACTAGCCGGGCGGCAAGTAAGTAGCCGGTCGCAGCAATTGGCCGCACCCCAGGGGGGAAGTGGAGAGAATGTCCGAGAAACAGTCCGGAGGCGGAGCACCATCCGCGTCGCCGCAGTCCAGCGCGGAAGCCCCGCAGTCCGGCGGGGAGGCCGCGTCCGGCCGCAAGCCCCGCTCCACGGGTGTGGTGATCTTCGCGCTGATGATCGCCATGCTGCTCGCGATGCTCGACAACATGATCGTCGGCACCGCGATGCCGACCATCGTCGGCGAGCTCGGCGGGCTCGAACACCTCTCCTGGGTGGTCACCGCGTACACCCTGGCGACCGCCGCCTCCACCCCCATCTGGGGAAAGCTCGGCGACATGTACGGGCGCAAGGGCATGTTCCTCACGTCCATCGCGGTCTTCCTGGTCGGTTCGGCCCTGTCCGGGGCGGCCCAGGACATGGGGCAGCTGATCGGCTTCCGGGCCCTTCAGGGCCTGGGCGCCGGCGGTCTGATGGTCGGTGTGATGGCGATCATCGGTGACCTGGTCCCGCCCCGGGAGCGCGGCCGGTACCAGGGCATGATGGCCGGTGTGATGGCCGTGGCCATGATCGGCGGACCGCTGGTCGGCGGCACCCTCACCGACCACCTCGGCTGGCGCTGGATCTTCTACATCAACGTCCCGCTCGGCGTGATAGCCCTGGCCGCGATCACCACGGTGCTGCATCTGCCGAAGAAGCGCGCCCAGGCACGGATCGACTACGTCGGCGCGGTGCTGCTCACCGTGGGCATCACCGCCCTGGTGCTGATCACGACCTGGGGCGGCAACGAGTACGCGTGGGGCTCGGTCGAGATCATCGGGCTCGGCATCCTGGGGGTCGCCGCGCTCGTCGCCTTCGTGGCCGTCGAGCGGCAGGTCGCCGAGCCCGTGCTGCCGCTGCACATCTTCCGTAACGGCAACTTCTCGCTCATCACGGTGATCGGCTTCCTCACCGGCTTCGTGATGTTCGGGTCGATGACCTTCCTGCCGCTCTTCCAGCAGACCGTCCAGGGCGCCACGGCCACCAACTCCGGGCTGCTGCTCCTCCCGATGCTGCTGGGCATGCTGTTCGTCTCGCTGATCGCGGGCCGGGTCACCACCCAGACCGGCAAGTACCGGATCTTCCCGATCCTCGGCGGCGGCCTGATGGTGGTGGGCATGTTCCTGCTGGCCCTGATGGACACCGGCACCACCCGCCTGACCTCGGGCATCTACATGGCGGTGCTCGGCGCGGGCATGGGCTTCCTGATGCAGACCTCCATGCTCATCGCGCAGAACAGCGTCGAGATGAAGGACATGGGCGTCGGCTCCTCCTCCGCCACCCTCTTCCGCACCCTCGGCGGCTCCTTCGGCGTCGCCATCCTCGGCGCCCTCTTCACCAACCAGGTGAAGGACACGATGATCGACCGGGTCGGCCAGAAGGGCGCGGCGGTCACCTCCGGCGGCGCCCAGCTCGACCGGGAGAGCCTCAAGAAGCTGCCTCCGGAGATCCAGGACGCGTACACCCACGCGGTCGCGAACGGGGCGCACCAGGTCTTCCTGTGGGGCGCGGTGATCGCGGTCGTCGGCTTCCTCGCGGCCTGGTTCATCAAGGAGGTCCCGCTGCGCGGGGCCGGGCCGCAGGCCAAGGGCGAGAACCCGGCCCCGGCCGAGCAGACGCCGATGGTCGAGGCGGTCTGACCAGTCTGACCCGGCGGTACGGGACGGAAAGCGTGAGGCGCGGTCGGTGCGGGTGCACCGGCCGCGCCTCACGCGTTACGTACGCCTCCCGCTCTACGTGCGCCTCGTGCGTTACGTGACCCTCAGTCCAGCACCTCGATGACCGGGAAGCTGCCCGTGTTGGTCGGCGCGGACTCCGGCAGCCACAGCACCGCGACCGCGCCCTCCCGCCCCTCCGCCGTCGGCTCGGCGTTGCGGAACGTCAGCCGGGCGCCCAGCACGCGCGCCTGGCCCACCGCGATGGTCAGGCCCAGGCCGTGGCCGGTGCCGGCCCGGTCCTTGCTGCCGGTGCGGAAGCGGCTCGGCCCGTCCTTCAGCAGCGCCTCGGGGAAGCCGGGGCCGTGGTCGCGGACGCGCAGCACCCGCCCCTCCACCGTGACCTCGAACGGGGGCTTGCCGTGGCGGGCGGCGTTGGCCAGGAGATTGCCGAGTATCCGCTCCAGGCGGCGGGGGTCGGTGGAGACATGGGCGTCGCGCAACACGGTGACCCGGGCGTCGGGGGCCGCCACCCGGACCCGGCGGGTGACGAACTCGGCGAGGGCGATCTCCTGCAACTCGGCGCGCTCCGCGAAGCCGTCCAGCCGGGCGACCTCCAGAACGTCCTCGACGAGCTGGCGCATCGCCTGCGCCCGGTCCCGTACCAGCTCGGTCGGGCGCCCGGGCGGCAGCAGTTCGGCGGCGGTGAGCAGGCCGGTGACGGGGGTGCGCAGCTCATGCGCTATATCGGCCGTCACACGCCGCTCGGCCTCCAGCCGCTGCTGCAGCGCCTCGGCCATGCCGTCGACGGCGCGCGCCAGGTCGTCGGTCTCGTCCCGCACCCGGCCGCCGATCGCGTCCCGCACGCGGACCTCGGAGTCGCCCTCGGCGAGCTTGCGGGCCGCGGTGGCGGCCTTGCGCAGCCGCCGGGAGAGCTGGTCACCGATGAGCACACCCAGCGCGATGCCGCCCATCACCACCGACACGGAGCCGAGGACCAGGACGCGGTCGAGGTCCTCCAGCACCCGGGCGCGGTCCTTGAACTGGGTGTGCACGGACAGCACCCGGCCGTCCCGCAGCGGCACCGAGGCCCAGACCTCGGGGGTGCCGGTGCCCGTGTCTCCCAGGTAGGTGGCGCGCAGCCCGCGCGCCGCCTCCTTCTTCAGCTGCTCGGGAAGCCGCTTGTCGTCGAGTTTCGCGCCGAACCCGAGAATCCTGTACTTCTCGAACATCCGCTGGGCGGCCTGCACCTGGTCGTTCATCGCCGCGCGGCTGTTGTCGAGCATCGAGACGCGGGCCGCGTTGTGCACGACCAGGCTCAGCGCGATGGCGACCAGCGCGCTCACGGCCGCGATCGCCAGACTGACCTTCCAGCGCAGCCCCGAGCGCAGGGCGAGCCTCACCATCGCCCGCTCATCCCCTGAGCTTGTAGCCGAAGCCGCGGACCGTCTCGATCCGGTCCTGGCCTATCTTTCCGCGCAGCCGCTGCACATGGACGTCCACGACCCGGGTGTCACCGCCCCAGCCGTAGTCCCACACGCGCTCCAGCAGCCGGTCTCGGGAGAGCACGGTGCCCGGCGCGGCCGAGAACTCCAGCAGCAGCCGCATCTCCGTCGGCGTCAGCGCCACCTGCTGACCGGCCCGGCGGACCTCCATCCCCTCCGGGTCCACCTCCAGGTCGCCGAAGCGCAGCACTCCGCCCTCGGGCTCCTCGGGTTCCGCCTCCGCGCCCCGGCCCGGGCCGCTGGCGTGCCCGAAGCGGCGCAGCACGGCGCGGATCCGGGCGACCAGGACCGCGCCGTCGAAGGGCTTGGTCACATAGTCGTCGGCGCCGGCCTCCAGGCCGAGCACCACGTCGATCGAGTCGGCGCGCGCCGACAGCATGATCACGGGCACGGTGGACTCGTCGCGGATACGGCGGCACAGGCTCACCCCGTCAAGACCCGGGACCATCACATCGAGCAGCGCGATATCGGGCCGGTCGGCCCGGAACCGCTCCAGCCCGGTCAGCCCGTCCGGAGCGGCGGTGACGACGAAGCCGTCGCGCTCCAGGGCGAGCTGGGTGGCCTCGCGGATGACGTCGTCGTCCTCGACGAAGAGCACATGGGTTTCGGCCATCGGCCTTGTCTTCAGCCTTCCGTTCCGTCGTCGGGCGCGGGCGTTTCGTCCTCGCTGATGTTCCTGGTCTTGCGGTCGGTCACGAGGAATTCCCGGCGCTTCTCGGCCCACCGGTACGTCGTCACGTCCTCGCTCGAGGGGCAGCAGACCGAATCGTTGGAGGCGTAGATCAACTTCGTGACGCGGAGGTTGCCCTTGGTGGTGTCGGCGTAGACGGGCGGGCGCTCGTCCGCGAAAACATTCTCATACGCCCCGCCCACCTTGCGGTACACATACGAGCCGAGGCCGAAACCCTCGGTGCAGGTCATCACATTGATCACCAGGTCGGACGCGGAGGACCCGGTCAGCCGGCCGTAGGCCACGTCGATCGGGTAGCCCTGTGTCGTCGTGGCGCCCTTCTTCGCGTCCTGCGGAGCGTCCTCGGCGGCGCCTTTTGTGGCGCCCTTCGTGGCGCCTTTCGTGGAGTCCTTCGTGGAGTCCTGCGGAGCGTCCTGTGTGGCGCCGCTCCCGGCGTCCTTCGTAGCGGTCTTCGAGCAGGGCTTCAGATTCGCCTTCAGGCGCTCGCTGACCTTGGGGTCCTTCTTGACCAGCGCGACGGCGTCGATCTTCTGCTTGGCCGACGTCGACGTGGGGGAGGTGCCGTGCACATACGAACCCGGGGAGTCGGCCTGCTCCGGGGCCCAGGACGTACGCGCCGGACCTTCCTTGCGCAGCCCCTGGCCTCCGGTGCCGCATCCGGCCATCAGCAGCCCGCCGACGGCCGCGAAGCCGACGACCGCGCCCCCCGTGATCAGGGCGGCCCGGCGAGGGGAGGTCCGGTGACAAGCGGTCCGGGGAGTGGTCCGCGGGGGCAGGAAAAGCCGGTGCGGGGTGTCCTCGTGGGGAGCGTCCTTGGGAGGCGAGGCCCTGGTCAGGCCGCGCACCGGTCCTGCCCCCGCTCGTGGCCTCGGCGCCGGTCCTGCGGGGCCCGGCGGATCTGCCCGCCTTCCTCGCGGCCGAGCGCACGGGCGTCCAGGTCGCGGCTCTCCAACTCCTGCCGCAGCCTGGCCAGCGCCCTGTGCAGCGTGCTCTTGACCGTGCCGGTCGACATCCCGAGCGCCTCCGCGGTCTCCTCCGTGGTCATCTGCTCCCAGTGTCGCAGCACCACGACGCTGCGCTGCTTGGGAGCCAGGACTCCGAGGATGTCCATCAGCAGCGCGCGGTCGGCGTGCTGCTCGGTGCTGTCCTCGACGCGCGCGTCCGGCAGCTGCTCGGTCGGCACCTCGTCCAGCTTGCGGGCCCGCCACCACTCGGTACGGGTGTTGATCATGACACGGCGCAGATACGCGTCGGCCAGCGACTTGTCGGCTATCCCGTCCCAGCGGCCGTAGGTACGCACCAGCGCGGTCTGGAGGAGGTCCTGCGCCTCGATCGGGTCGGGGACGAGGCGGCGGGCGCTGCGCAGCAGCGCGTCCTGCCGGTTGCGAACGTACTCCTCGAAATCCAGAACCTTGCCGCTGCCGGACATCGCCAGCCTCCATCCCGCCGTTTTCCCACCCTGTGCGCCCGGCGGTCACCGAGCACGAAGAGGACGCTACGGAGCGGCTGTTGCGGCGCCATGTGCATCTGACCTGCGGCGGATGCACAGCTACCCATAGGTTGTGTAACAGTCGGGCCCGTTCGGACGGAGTGTCAGAGTCGGGTCGTGGCCGTGTCACAGCCTTGTCACAGAAACGGTCTCGCGGGCTGTCGCGGCGGGCTGCCGCGGCGGGTTGTCCCGGCGGGTGGCGCGTCAGGTCATCGGCAGCCGGTAGAGCCCGCCGTCAAGCGGCTCCACGAGGCCGTCGGCGACCAGCCCGTCCAACGCCCGGGCCCGCTGCACCGGCTCGCCCCAGACCTTGTCGAGCGCCGCCTGCGGCACCGGCGCGACCGCCTCCCGCAACACCGCGAGCAGCTTGCCGCGCACCTGACGGTCCGTGCCGGCGTAGGTCTGGCCGCGGCGCGGCGGCCCGTCGTGCGCCGGGGAACCGGCCGCCCGCCAGGCGCACTGCGCGGTGATGGGGCAGCGCGCGCAGTCCGGCGTGCGCGCCGTGCACACCAACGCGCCCAGCTCCATCGTCGCCGCGGCCCAACGGGCGGCGGTCGGCTCGTCGTCGGGGAGCAGCGCGCGGGCCAGCTTGCGCTCGGCGGCGGTCGTGGCGTCCGGCGGGAACTCCCGGCCGCTGACGGCGCGGGCGAAGACCCGGCGGACGTTGGTGTCCATGACCGCGTGCCGCTGTCCGTACGCGAACGAGGCCACGGCCGCCGCCGTGTACTCGCCCACGCCCGGCAGCGCCAGCAGCTCCGCGTGTTCGGTCGGCACCTGACCGCCGTGCCGCTCCCGTATGGCGACCGCCGCGCCGTGCAGACGCAGCGCGCGCCGTGGATAGCCGAGCCGCCCCCAGGCGCGGACCGCCTCGCCGGGGGCGTCCGCGGCGAGGTCCGCGGGGCTCGGCCAGCGGGCGAGCCACTGCTCGTACACCGGCAGCACTCGGTTCACCGGGGTCTGCTGGAGCATGAACTCGCTGACCATCACGGCCCATGGGCCGGCTTCGGGGCGGCGCCAGGGCAGATCGCGGGCGTGGGCGTCGAACCAGTCGATGACGGGGGCGTGGAGAGCGGCCCCGTCGGGGGCGGCACGCCCTTCGGGATCGGCGTGGCGGGCGGCGGAGGGCGCGGAGTCGGCGGGGATGGCAGTCATGTCACCGACGATCCTGGCACGCCGCCCGCCCGCGCCGGAAACGCCGGGCCCTGTTCGGGGCGCGTGTCAGCGGTATGGCGGGGTGACAGTGGCCGGGCGGGCCTGACTTTCGTCAGGGGCGGCGGCGTACTCCCGCTTGTAGCGTCAGCCGCTGAACGGCAGTGACGAAAGGAATGGCGGGTGCGGATGGGGAACGAGCCGACGATCAGGGTGCTGCTCGCGGACGACGAGGCGATGATCCGCGCCGGGGTACGGGCCGTCCTGGCCGCCGGCCCCGGGATCGAGATCGTCGCCGAGGCGGGCGACGGCCGGGAGGCGGTGGAGGCGGCGCGCGCCCACCGGCCCGACGTCGCGCTGCTGGACATCAGGATGCCCCGGCTGGACGGGCTGTCCGCGTGCGAGGAGATCCGCCGCACGCTGCCGGACACCGCGGTCGCCATGCTCACCACCTTCTCCGAGGACGCGTACATCGCGCGGGCGCTGGGCGGGGGCGCGACCGGCTTCCTGCTGAAGTCCGGCGATCCGCACGAACTCATCGCGGGGGTGCGGGCGGTGGCGGGCGGCGCGGCGTTTCTGTCGCCCAAGGTGGCCCGCCACGTGATCACCGAACTCGGTGGCGAGCGCCTGACCCGGGGCGCCGCGGCCCGCGCCCGTACGGACGTCCTGACCGCCCGGGAGCGGGAGGTGCTGGCGCTGGTCGGCGCGGGCCTGTCGAACGCGGAGATCGCCCGGCGGCTGCACCTGGTCGAGGGCACGGTGAAGGGGTACGTCAGCGCCGTCCTGGACCGCCTGGAGGTCGGAAACCGCGTCCAGGCGGCCATCGTGGCGTACGAGGCGGGGCTGGTCGCCGACGCGGGATAGGGCGGGGTGAGCCGGTATCTGAGGGGGATTCGGTCGGATAATGAGAAAACCAGGGCGCAGACCGGTGGTTATTGGCGGGTGCCGCTTCGGATCTCTCGTAGAGTTTCCGCGTGGGATCTCTGCGCAATCCGATCGGGCCGCTTCCCTCCTCCATTTACTGGCGGCGGAGGGCTGTTGCGCTGGCCCTTCTCGTCCTCGTCATCCTGCTCGTCATCTGGGCCTTCGGCTGGGGCGGTTCCGGCGGCGGTGGGAGAGACGAGGGCAAGGGGTCGGGCGGCGGTGGCGCCGCGAGCACCATCACCCCGGGGCCCACCTCCTCCACGCCCGTCAACAGCCAACGGCCGGGCGGGCGTGACGAGTCGGACGACGGCGGGACCGGCACCGGCGACAGCGGCAGCGGCAGCTCTGACGGCGGCGGCAGCGGTGACGGCGGCAGCGGCGGCACCGGCGACGGCGGCGGCACGGGCGGCGACGGCGGCGCGGGCGGTGGCGGGACCGGCGGCGGCCTGGGCATCGGGGACGGGCGGAGCGTCCCGGCCGGGTCCAGCCTGCCCGCCTGCACCCGGAGCGCGGTCGAGCTGACGGTGCGCAGCGTCAAGGACTCGCGGGTGAAGAACACGTACGGGCCGGGC
Source organism: Streptomyces sp. NPDC007917 (assembly GCF_042959105.1). Lineage (NCBI taxonomy): Bacteria > Bacillati > Actinomycetota > Actinomycetes > Kitasatosporales > Streptomycetaceae > Streptomyces > Streptomyces sp. NPDC007917. Next base: position 22,876 of record NZ_JBIBKK010000017.1, on the reverse strand, counting down.
GAGGAACCGACGTTCGAGATCATCGTGAAGAACTCCTCGGACACCGCCTGCAAGGTCGACTTCGGCCGGGCGGCGGCGACGCTGACCATCACGGACGCCGAGAACGACCATGTGTGGGCGTCCGACGACTGCCCGGAGGGCAGCAAGTCCGTGCTGGTCGAGGTGGCGGGCAACGGCCAGACCAAGCGCACCGTCCACTGGGACCGCAAGCGCAGCGTCGAGAACTGCGCGACGCCGGCCGGCAGCGCTTCGGCCAAGGCCGGTACGTACCTGGTCGAGGCGAAGATGGAGGGGCTGGGCATCGCGCGGGTGTCGTTCGTGCTGGACGAGGACTGACCGGGGCCGCGGCCGACCGAACAGGCGCCGACTCCGTGGTGGATATGAGACAGCGACACGCCGTGACATCGGCGTGTCGCTGTCTCATATCCACTACAAACGCATCGTCGGCGGCTAGACGTACCGCTCCAGGATCGAGGACTCCGCCAGCCGCGACAGCCCCTCGCGCACCGACCGGGCCCGCGCCTCGCCCACGCCGTCCACCATCTGCAGGTCGTCCACGCTCGCGGCGAGCAGCTTCTGCAGCCCGCCGAAGTGCTCCACCAGCCGCTCGATGATGGCGCCCGGAAGCCGCGGCACCTTCGCCAGCAGGCGGAAACCGCGCGGCGAGACCGCGGAGTCGAGGGTCTCGGGCGAACCGCTGTAGCCCAGGGCGCGGGCCACATTGGCCAGTTCCAGCAGTTCGGCGTGGGTCAGCCGGTCGAGCTCCGCCAGCGCCTCGGGGACCGTACGGGTCCGCTTGGCCGTGGGCTCGGGGACGTAGTCGCGGACCACCAGCTCGCGCTCCGGCTCCACGCCCGCGATCAACTCGTCGAGCTGGAGCGACAGCAGACGGCCGTCGGTGCCCAGCTCCACCACGTACTCGGCGATCTCCGTGGCGATCCGGCGGACCATCTCCAGCCGCTGTGCGACCGCCGTCACATCGCGGACCGTGACCAGGTCCTCGATCTCCAGGGCCGAGAGCGTGCCCGCGACCTCGTCGAGGCGGAGCTTGTAGCGCTCGAGCGTGGCCAGCGCCTGGTTGGCGCGGGAGAGGATCGCGGCCGAGTCCTCCAGGACGCGGCGCTGCCCGTCCACGTACAGGGCGATCAGCCGCATCGACTGGCTGACGGACACGACCGGGAACCCGGTCTGGATGGAGACGCGCTGCGCGGTGCGGTGGCGGGTGCCGGTCTCCTCGGTGGGGATCGCGGCGTCCGGGACGAGCTGCACGCCCGCCCGCACGATCTTGGTGATGTCCTTGTCGAGGATCAGCGCGCCGTCCAGCTTGCACAGCTCGCGCAGCCGGGTCGCGGTGAACTCGACGTCCAGGACGAAGCCGCCGGTGCACAGCGACTCGACGGTCTTGTCCGTGCCGAGCACGATCAGCCCGCCGGTGCGGCCCCGCAGGATCCGCTCGAGGCCGTCGCGCAGCGCCGTGCCCGGGGCGACGGCGCTCAGAGAGGCGCGCATCAGACCGTCGGCTTTGCCGGGAGCCGCTGCCCGGTCGCCTGCTGCCACTGCACTCCTCCGTCGCAAGGTCATTCGCTGCCGCGGGCCGCCCTGCTGTGCCGGTGCGCGGGCTACGTACGGGCGAGACCAGGGCAAAGTCTACCGGCGGTCACCGCCCTCCCGCCGGGTCTCCCGGCGTACGCCCGTGGGCGGGAGCGGGAGCGCGGCATCCGCGCCCGCGCTCACCAGGCCGGGGCTCAGCCACTCGGCTCGTCCTGAGGCGCCCGCTCGGCCCGCTTGCGCCGGGGCAGTACGCGCAGTGCGTCCCCTATGTCCGCCACCTCCAGCACCCGCATGCCGGCCGGGACCTTCCCCGGGTCGCCGGGCACCAGGGCGTGGGTGAAGCCGAGCCGGGCGGCCTCGGCCAGCCGCCGCTGCACGCCCGTGACCCGCCGGACCTCTCCCGCCAGGCCCACCTCGCCGATCGCCACCAGGTTCTTCGGCAGCGGGGTGTCACTCGCCGCGCTGGCCAGCGCGAGCGCCACGGCCAGGTCGGCCGCGGGCTCGGAGAGCTTCACGCCGCCGACCGTGGCGCTGTAGATGTCCCGCTTGCCGAGGGCGCTGATCCGGCCGCGCTGCTCCAGGACGGCGAGCATCATCGACACCCGCGAGGTCTCCAGACCGGAGGTGGTGCGGCGGGGGGACGGGATCTGGGAGTCGACGGTCAGCGCCTGCACCTCGGCCACCAGCGGCCGGCGCCCTTCGAGGGTGACGGTCAGGCAGGTGCCGGGCACCGGCTCGTCACGGCGGGTGAGGAACAGCCCGGACGGGTCGGCGAGGCCGGTGATGCCCTCGTCGTGCAGCTCGAAGCAGCCGACCTCGTCCGTCGCCCCGTAGCGGTTCTTCACGCCGCGCACCAGGCGCAGCCGGGCATGGCGGTCGCCCTCGAAGTGCAGCACCACGTCCACCAGATGCTCCAGCAGGCGGGGGCCGGCGATGGCGCCGTCCTTCGTCACATGGCCGACCAGGAGCGTGGACATGCCGCGCTCCTTGGAGGCGCGGATGAGCGCCCCGGCCACCTCCCGCACCTGGGCCATGCCGCCGGGCGCGCCGTCGATCTCGGGGGAGGCGACGGTCTGGACGGAGTCCAGGACCAGCAAGGACGGCTTGACGGAGTCGAGATGGCCGAGGACGGCCGACAGGTCGGTCTCCGCGGCGAGATAAAGATGCTCGCTCAGCGCGCCGATGCGGTCGGCGCGCAACCGCACCTGGCTCGCCGACTCCTCGCCCGTGATGTAGAGGGTGCGGTGGTCGTCGGTGGCGGCCTTGGCGGCGACGTCGAGCAGCAGCGTCGACTTGCCGACCCCCGGCTCCCCGGCCAGCAGCACCACGGCGCCGGGGACCAGGCCGCCGCCCAGGACGCGGTCGAGCTCGTCCACCCCCGTGGAGCGGGCGGTCGCCTGGCGGCCGTCCACCTGCCCGATGGGCACGGCCGCCGAGGTGACCCGGCCGGCCGCGGTCGTCCGCACCGCGGGCGCGCCGAACTCCTCGACCGTGCCCCACGCATGGCACTCGGGGCAGCGGCCGAGCCATTTGGCCGTGGTCCAGCCGCACTCCGTACAGCGGTAGGAGGGCCGGTCCTTGGCGGATGATCGGGAGGAGCTACGGGCAGCCATGCCGTAACGCTAGCGCCGGGCACCGACAGCCGGGCGGGGAGCCCGGCCGACCGGCGGGTGGGCGGGCGCCGCTTCGCGTGTAGCAGATCCCGGGCGGGAAGGGAGGACAGCTGTCCCCTTATGAGGGAGATGGTCACCCGTAAGGGTTAAAACAGCGCAAGTAGCGCGAGGGAGCCTGCATCATCCGCCTACCGTCACCGGGTGATGAGCAGCAGGCCCGAGCACTCGACACACTCGCCCGGCGCGCCCGGCGCATCCGGTGCGTCCGGCGCCCCCGGTGCGCAGCTTCGCGCGTCGCGCGCTTCCGCCACACACCCCGAGCGTCCCCCCGCGCACTACGAACCGTATCTGGACGGTCTGTTCACCTACTGCCTGTCGGTCCTGTGCGAGCACGACGCCGCGACCGCCGCGCTCGGCGAGGCGCTTGCCGTCGCCGAGCGGCAGCACGGGCGGGGGCGGGGGCGCGTGGCGGCCGAGGGCGATCTGCGCCGGCCCTGGCTCTACGCCCTCGCGCGCTGGGCCTGTCTGCGCAAGCTCGCCGAGCGGAAGGAGCCGAAGGGTCCGAAGGGCCCCGGCGGCCTGGGGGAGCGAGGGGAGCGAGGGGACGACCAGCGGGGCCCTGGCGACCATGGCGACCGTCGGACCCCTGAAGGCCCCGGGTCCCCCGGCACTCGCGGGGACCACGGCGCCCGCGGGGACCACGGCGCCCGCGGGGACCGGGGGAAGCTCAGGGCGGCCTCCGGGCCCGGCGGGATCGAGAAGCGGGCGGGCCGGCCCCGGCCGCCGGAGGTGCCGGCGCAGCGGAGCCACCGCGACCGGCGCACGCCGGCCGCGGCCACCTCGCCGCCCCCCGTTTCCACCGCCGCGCAGCGCCGCCGCGAGCTGGCCGCGCTCGCGTGGCCCGAGGCCGCCGGGACCACCCCCGAGCAGCGCGAGGCGCTGGAGCTCGCCGTGCGCCACCGGCTGAGCCCGAGCGAGGTCGCCGCGGCGCTCGGCAAGGAGCGCGACGAGACCCGCGCCCTGCTCGCCAGCGCGGCCTGCGAGGTGGAGCGCACGCGCGCCGCCCTCGCCGTCGTCGAGCTCGGCCACTGCCCCGTCGTCGCCCGGCTCGCGGGCGACACCCAGGTGCTGCTCTCCGCCGCGCTGCGCCGTGAGCTCGTACGGCATGTGGACGACTGCCGTGAGTGCCGCGGGATGGCCGAGCGGGCCACGGCGGGCGGCCCCTGGCCGGGCACGGCGGCCGCCCCCGCGGCCCTGCCGGTGCTGGAGGCGCCGCGCGCCGCCGTGCACGCCGCGATGGTGGGCGCCCAGCGCGCGCGCCCGGCGCGCGCCGCCTCGCGGCCGCGCTTCGACCGGCGCGGCTTCCCCCTGGACCCCAAGGAACAGGCCGCGCGCCGCAGCCGGACGCGCGGCCGCGCGCTGACCACGGCGGTGGTCGCCTCGGTCGTGGCGGCCCCGCTGCTGGCGCTGTGGGCCGCCTACCGGGGCACCCCGACGGCGGGCGACGACCACGACACGGACTCCGTGGCCGCCGCCAACGCGGACGGGGCGGCGGAGCGCACCCCCGACCGGTCCGGCGGCGTCGGCGACGAGCCGACCGGGGGCTCGTACGGCCGGGCGGGCAACGCGCAGGACCGTTCCGGCGCGCGGCTGAAACACCGCCGCGGTGGCACCGCGGGTGAACAGTCGCCGGACGTGTCCGTGGAGGTCGTCGGCGGAGACGGAGGCGGATACGGAGGCAGAGACGGAGACGTCGGAGACGGGGTCGGGGTCGGGGCCGGGGCCGCGCAGGGCGACCGGGACGGGGAGGCGGAACGGTCCGGCACCGCGTCCGGCCGGCGGCCGGGCCCGCACACCACGTCCGGCACCCCCGGCGCCGGGGGCCGGCCGGGCAGCGGACACGGCCCCGGGCGGGCCGAGCCGGGCCCCGGGCGGCTGACGGTCGAGGCGCAGCCCAGCGGCGAGGTCACGGTCATCACGCTCAGGGCCTCGGGAGGCGCCCCGGTGCGCTGGTCGGCGTCCACCGGCGCGCCCTGGCTCCAGCTGAGCCACACGGCCGGGGTGCTGCGGCCAGGCGAGACGACGACGATCACCGTGTCCGTGGACCGGGACCGCGAGCCGCCCGGGCACTGGAGCGCTCGGGTCGGGGTGGATCCGGCGGGGGCGGTGGTGGTGATCGAAGGCCGTGGCGCGGAGCCCGAGCCCACCCCCGGGCCCTCGGACCCTCCGGGCGGACCCACACCGACCTCGGGCCACACGCCCCCGGCGCCCGCCGAGACCGACTAGGCCACGACTAGGCCCTGTCCCAGGGCGCCCGCCGAGACAGGCTCAAGCGCCGGTCAGCTCGTCGGGTCCGCGGGGTGCGGGGCCACGAGCGGCAGCGAGGACGCCAGCCGCTGTGCGCAGAGCTCGGCCAGCCGGTCGTAGCCCGCCTCGCCCATGAGCTCCGTCAGCTCCGCCCGGTACGACACGTACACCGGCTCCCCGCCGCCGTGCGCGGAGGTCGCCGAGGTGCACCACCAGTGCAGGTCATGGCCGCCGGGGCCCCATCCGCGCCGGTCGTACTCGGCGATGGTGACCTGCAGCACACGCGTGTCGTCGGGCCGGTCGATCCAGGTGTACGACCTGCGGATCGGCAGCTGCCAGCAGACGTCCGGCTTGGTCTCCAGCGGCTCGCGGCCCTCCTTGAGCGCGAGGATGTGCAGCGCGCAGCCCGCGCCGCCCTTGAAGCCCGGCCGGTTCTGGAAGATGCACGAGCCCTCGTAGCGGCGGGTCTGGCGCTCGTCCTCCTCGTCGCCGGCCTGGATCCATCCCGTCTTGTGCCCCACGTCGTGGAACTGCCAGATGTCCGGGGTGAGCCGGGCCACATGGCGCCCCACGCGCTTCTCGTCGTCCTCATCCGAGAAGTGCGCGCCCAGCGTGCAGCAGCCGTCGCTCGCGCGCCCCGCCTGGATGCCCTGGCAGCCCTGGCCGAAAACGCAGGTCCAGCGCGAGGTCAGCCAGGTCAGATCGCAGCGGAAGACCTGCTCGTCGTCGGCGGGGTCGGGGAATTCGACCCAGGCGCGGGCGAAGTCCAGGTCGACCTCGTCATCGGCCGGGTCGAACGTGATGACCAGGTCATCCAGCTCGTCCTGGCCGTCCAGTCCGTTCAGACCGTCCTGGCCGTCCAGCTCGCTCAGGCCGTCCGTGGCCGTCTCGGCCTCGCCGGGCCGCCCGGCCGCCTCCGGCCGCCGCTTCCGGGCTTTGTCCTGCTTCGCCTTTTTCGTCTTTGCCACGGGCCAAGCGTATGCCCACGGCCAGCGTGTAAAGGCTCAGGCCCGTACCTGACCAGGCGATGTGGGCAGTAGCGTTCTGGCCATGAGACTCGGTGTCCTGGACGTGGGTTCGAACACGGTCCATCTGCTGGTGGTGGACGCGCACCCGGGAGCACGCCCGCTGCCCGCCCACTCGCACAAGGTGGAGCTACGCCTGGCGGAGCTGCTCGACGACGGTGGGGCCATAGGGGCCGAGGGCGTCGAGCGGCTGATCGCGGTGGTCAAGGAGGCGCTGCAGGCCGCCGAGGACAAGGGCGTCGAGGACGTGCTGCCCTTCGCCACCTCCGCCGTCCGGGAGGCGGCCAACGCCGAGGACGTGCTGTCCCGCGTCGCCGAGGAGACCGGGGTGCGGCTGCGCGTCCTGACCGGCGAGGAGGAGTCCCGGCTCACCTTCCTCGCGGCCCGCCGCTGGTACGGCTGGTCGGCCGGAAAGCTGCTGGTCCTGGACATCGGCGGCGGCTCGCTCGAGATCGCGTACGGGCTCGACGAGGAGCCGGACGCGGCCGTCTCGCTGCCCCTGGGCGCCGGCCGGCTGACGGCCGGCTGGCTGCCCGGCGACCCGCCCGCCCCGGAGGACGTACGGGCGCTGCGGCGGCACGTACGGGCGGCGATCGCGCGGATCGTCGGCGACTTCAGCCGCCACGGCACGCCCGACCACACCGTCGCCACCTCCAAGACCTTCAAACAGCTGGCCAGGATCGCGGGCGCGGCCCGCTCCGCCGAGGGGCTGTACGTACAGCGCCGGCTGACCCGCCAGGCGCTGGAGCAGTGGGTGCCGAAGCTGGCCGCCATGCCTGTCGAGAAGCGGGAGCAGCTGCCGGGCGTCTCCGACGGGCGGGCGCCGCAGCTGCTGGCGGGCGCGCTGGTCGCGGAGGCCACGATGGATCTGTTCGGGGTGGAGGAGCTGGAGATCTGCCCGTGGGCGCTGCGCGAGGGCGTCATTCTGCGCCGGCTGGATCACCTGCCGGGATGACGCCGTGACCTGCGCTGTGACCTGCACCGCTCGCGGCGTCCGGGGTGGCGCGGCGGGCGGTGGCGGTGTAGCCGTCCGGGGGAGCGCCGTACCCTGTCCCTCGTGACAGAGCCAGTGGTGCGCATCCCGGATGCGAAGGTCGCGCTGTCCACGGCCTCGGTCTATCCGGAGTCGACGGCGACGGCCTTCGAGATCGCCGCACGCCTGGGCTACGACGGTGTCGAGGTCATGGTGTGGACCGATCCGGTCAGCCAGGACATCGAGTCGCTGCGCCGGCTCTCCGACTACCACGAGGTGCCGATTCTCGCCGTGCACGCGCCATGCCTGCTGATCACTCAGCGGGTGTGGTCGACCGACCCGTGGGTGAAGCTGCAGCGCGCGAAGGCCGCCGCCGAGAAGCTCGGCGCCTCCACCGTCGTGGTCCATCCGCCCTTCCGATGGCAGCGCGCGTACGCCCGGGAGTTCGTGCGCGGAATCTGGCGGATGGCGGGCGAGACGGACGTGCGGTTCGCTGTCGAGAACATGTATCCGTGGCGCTACCGCGACCGGGAGATGCTCGCGTACGCGCCCGACTGGGACGTCACCCACGACGACTACCGCCACTTCACGATCGACCTCTCGCATACGGCGACCGCGCGTACGGACGCGCTGGGCATGGTGGACCGGATGGGCGACCGGCTGGCCCATCTCCACCTCGCCGACGGCATGGGCTCCAACAAGGACGAGCACCTGGTGCCGGGGCGTGGCACCCAGCCGTGTGCCGAGCTGCTGGAGCGGCTGGCCGCGACCGGATTCGACGGCAATGTGGTCGTCGAGGTCAACACCCGGCGGGCGATGTCCACGGCCGAGCGCGAGGCCGATCTGGCGGAGGCGCTGGCCTTCACCCGGCTCCACCTCGCCTCGGCGAACTCGGCGGTCCCGCCCAACGCGGGCCGCTCGTCCGATTCGGCCGCCTCGTCGGGCAGGGCGGTGCCCGGCTCGTGACCCCGGCCCTGCCCTCGCAGTCCCCCGCTCCGCGCCGCCGCGGCCGTCCGCCCCGTACCGACGGCGCCGCCGACGCCCCAGCGGCGCGTGACCGGATCCTGACCGCGGCGCGCAACGAGTTCGCCGAGCGCGGCTACGACAAGACCTCGATCCGCGGCATCGCGAAGGCGGCGGGGGTGGACCCGGCCCTGGTCCACCACTACTTCGGCACCAAGGACCAGATCTTCGGGGCGGCCGTCGAGCTGATCTTCGCGCCCACCATGGGCGCCCCGGACGCGGTGCACGGCGGCAGCCGGGAGGGGGCGGGCGAGCGGATGGCCCGTTTCATGTTCGGCGTCTGGGAGAACCCCGTCACCCGCCAGCCGCTGCTGGCCGTGATGCGCTCCGCGCTGACCAACGAGGCGGCGGCCGCGGTCCTGCGGGGAATGATCGAGCGCCGGCTGCTGCTGCGGATGGTGGTCGAGCTGGATGTGCCCGACCCGGAGTTCCGGGCGCAGCTGGCGGCCAGCCACATGATCGGGATCGCGATGCTGCGGTATGTGATCCGGATGGAGCCGATGGCCTCCGCGCCCGTGGAGGACATCGTCGCCCTGGTGGGGCCGACGCTCCAGCGCTATCTGGCCGAGGGCTGAACCGGCCGTACGCGGGCGGGGCCGTTGACGGCCGGGGCTGCCCGAGGGCTGAGCCACGCGTCTTGGGATCCGGACGCGCCGTCCGTATCCCGGATGGGAGGCGTAGGCTCAGAAGACTCAAGAACCCGTACCACCGGGACGACCCGGAAACGAGGGAGTGGAGCACCGTGCCCGAGCTGAGGTCCCGCACCGTCACCCATGGCCGCAACATGGCGGGCGCCCGAGCCCTTATGCAGGCCTCCGGCGTAGCGCGCGAGGACTTCGGCAAGCCGATCATCGCGGTGGCGAACAGCTTCACGGAGTTCGTGCCGGGCCACACCCACCTCCAGCCGGTCGGCCGGATCGTCAGCGAGGCGATCCACGCCGCGGGCGGCATCGCGCGCGAGTTCAACACGATCGCCGTGGACGACGGCATCGCCATGGGCCACGGCGGAATGCTCTACTCGCTGCCCTCCCGCGACCTGATCGCCGACTCGGTCGAGTACATGGTCGAGGCCCACTGCGCGGACGCGCTGATCTGCATCTCCAACTGCGACAAGATCACGCCCGGCATGCTGATGGCCGCGATGCGGCTGAACATCCCCACCGTCTTCGTCTCCGGCGGCCCCATGGAGTCGGGCCGGGCGACCCTGGTCGACGGCACCGTCCGCAAGCTCGACCTGATCACCGCGATCTCCGAGGCCGTCAACGACAACGTCTCCGACGAGGACATCGCCCGCATCGAGGACAACGCCTGTCCGACCTGCGGCTCCTGTTCCGGGATGTTCACCGCGAACTCGATGAACTGCCTCACCGAGGCGATCGGCCTCTCCCTCCCCGGCAACGGCTCGGTGCTGGCCACCCACACGGCCCGCAAGGCGCTGTACGAGACCGCCGGCCGCACCGTCGTGGAGATCACCAAGCGCTACTACGAGCAGGGCGACGAGACGGTCCTGCCGCGCGCCGTCGGCTCCCGCGCCGCCTTCGAGAACGCCATGGCCCTCGACATCGCCATGGGCGGCTCGACCAACACGATCCTGCACCTGCTGGCCGCCGCCCAGGAGGCCGGGCTCGACTTCGACATGAAGGACATCGACGGGCTCTCCCGCCGCCTGCCCTGCCTGGCGAAGGTCGCCCCGAACGTCGCCCCCGGCGGGGTCTACTACATGGAGGACGTCCACCGGGCCGGCGGCATCCCCGCCATCCTGGGCGAGCTGTACCGGGCCGGGCTGCTCAACGAGGACGTGCACACGGTCCACTCGCCCTCGCTCGCCGACTGGCTCAAGCAGTGGGACATCCGCGGCGGCTCCCCCTCCGCCGAGGCCGTGGAGCTCTTCCACGCCGCCCCCGGCTGTGTCCGCTCCGCGACCGCCTTCTCCCAGTCCGAGCGCTGGGACACCCTGGACACCGACGCCGAGAACGGCTGCATCCGCGACATCGAGCACGCCTACTCCAAGGAAGGCGGCCTGTCCGTCCTGTACGGCAACCTCGCCGAGGACGGCTGCGTGGTGAAGACTGCGGGCGTCGACGAGTCCATCTGGACCTTCGAGGGCCCGGCCGTGGTCTGCGAGTCCCAGGAAGAGGCCGTCGAGAAGATCCTCGGCAAGCAGGTCAAGGAGGGCGACGTCGTCGTCATCCGCTACGAGGGCCCCAAGGGCGGCCCCGGTATGCAGGAGATGCTCTACCCGACCTCCTTCCTCAAGGGCCGGGGCCTGGGCAAGGCCTGCGCGCTGATCACCGACGGCCGCTTCTCCGGCGGCACCTCCGGCCTGTCCATCGGCCACGCCTCGCCCGAGGCGGCCTCCGGCGGCACCATCGCCCTGGTCGAGGACGGCGACCGGATCCGCATCGACATCCCCTCCCGCACCCTCGAACTGCTGGTGAGCGAGGACGAGCTGGCCGCCCGGCGCGAGGCCCTGGGCGGCGTGTACGCGCCGAAGAACCGCGACCGCAAGGTGTCCGCCGCGCTGCGGGCGTACGCGGCGATGGCGACCAGCGCCGACAAGGGCGCGGTGCGGGACGTCAGCAGGCTCGGCTAGCCACCCCGCGCCCCGGCTGTTCGGCCGGGGCGGCCCCTCGGCCGCGGCGCAAGCGGTCCGGGGGCCGCCCCGGCCGCTCAGTCGTGATCTTCGGCGGGCGGGTGCCGATGTCGGTCCGCCACACCCGCTCGCCGTCCCCGGTCCGGTATGCCTCCAGCCGCTGCCGGCCGCCGCCGAGCCGGACCGCGGCGTGCGCCAATCCCTCGGACACCACGACGAGTTCGGCGGTCGGCCCGCCGACCGGATGGCGCCACACGGCGCGCACCTGGCCCTGGCCCTGGCCCTGGGCGCTGGGGCGTAAGGCGGCCATCGCCGCGATGACCGTCCCGGCCAGGGCGGCGGCCAGGCCGCTCACGACCAGCACCCGGCGCACCCGGCGCGCGCGGCGGCTCGCCGCCGGGGTGTCCGCAGCGGCGCCCTTCGCCGCTCCTCCCGCCGGCCCTTCCTCGCTGCCTTTCCCGGTTCCCTTCGCGGTTCCCTTCGCCGTACCGATGCCGGTGTAGTCCGCGGCGGGCAGCGCCCGCAGCCGCTCCAGCAGCCGGTCGATCGCCGGTGCGCCCCGCGCGCAGTGCCATCCGTCTTCTCCAGGTCGTGTCCGGCGTCTTCACCAGCCGGCCGGGTCCCCGTCCGCCACCCCGAAGACCGTGCCGTCCGGCGCCGACCCGTACACCTTGCCGTCCGCCGCCACTGGCGCGGGCACCAACTCCAGATAGCTCTTCTGGGCCTTGCCCGTACGCGGCGGGGTCTGCCCCAGCAACTCGCCCCCCGCCGCGTCCACGGCGAGCAGCCGCCCGTCCGCCGCCGAGAAGTACAGCCGGTCGCCCGCCGCCACCAGCGGCGACGCGTTGCCCACCGAGGTCTCCATCCGCCACCGCTGCGCCGTCGCCGGATCGGTACGGCGCGGGTCGACCGCCACCAGACCGCCGTCCGCACACAGCAGATAGACCAAGCCGCCGCGCACCGCCACGCTGGTCGCGGACACCGGTGCGGTCAGCGCGACGCGGTGTTCGGCGCGGCGCGCCGGGTCGTACCGGACGACGGTGGCGGTACGCGTCTGTGCGTCGGTCCCGGTGAGGTGGAGGACCCCGTCGGAATCGGCGCCGGCCGGGGTGAGATTGCCGGCGAACGACCGCTGCCAGCGGGTCGCGCCACGGGCCGTGTCGACCGCCGTGACCAGCGTGTGGGACCCGTCGGCCGACGTGGTCAGCGCGTAGGCGGTGCGGCCGTCGCCGTACGAGACGAACGCCGGGCGGGCGTGGCCGGGGAGGCGATGGCTCCAGCGCCGCCCGTTCGTGGTCCCGTTGACGGCGGTGACCACGCCGTCCGCCGCCACCAGCAGCACCGTGTCACCCGAGGGGTAGACCCGCCCCTCGTACGGGGCCACGTCGCGGCTCCACCGGGGGTGCCCCGTCTTCGGGTCGAGCGCCCGCAGCCGCGCCCCGTCCGGCGACACCACCTGGACCAGGCCGCCGGAGAGCACGGGGGCGGTCGGCGTGCCGTCGTCGGGGCGGCTCGCCGCGGCCGGGCGCCACCACAGCACCTTGCCGTCGGCCGGGTCGAGGCGGGCGGCCTCGATGCCGCGCCCGGCGCAGTACAGCGCGCCGCCTCCGTACGAGCAGAATGCCGCCCGGATGCCCTCGCCCTCGCCCTTCCCACCGGACCCGGCCGTGGGCAGCGTGCCCTTCCACGGGCGCCAGGCCGCCGCCTTCGCGGTGCCGACCGGCTGCCGGTGCGCCGAGCGCCGCCCGTCGCCGTCCCGCTGCAGCGCCCAGACCGTTCCCGCGCCGAGCATCACGACGGCCAGCACCCCGACCGTGACCCACCGCCGCGCCGTCCGGTGCCGCCGCGGCCCCGCCGCGGCCCCGCACTCCGCGCCGGCCGAGTCCGCCGAGTCCGCCGAGTCTGCCGGGTCCGCCGGGTCCGCCGCGCCCAGCGCGCCCGGCCTGACCCGGGTGTCCGCGTCCCGCCCGCCGTACGGGGGGTCGTCGGTGCGGCCTTCGCCGGCCGTGGGCACTGAGTCAACGGCCACGGCGTCCGGGGAGTCATCGGCCCCGGCGCCCGTAGCGGCCCCGGGGTCCGTAGCCGCCCCGGTGTCCGTCACGCCGCCGCCGTCGTCGTCATCGCCCCACAGCGGGCCGGTGCCGTGCCCGCGCTGGGCGGGTACGCGCGGAAGCGGGCCGCGCAGGGCCGGCGGATGGGGGCCGCTGATGGCGCGCAGGACCGTCATCAGCGCGTCGGGCGTGGGGCGTTCGGCGGGGTCCTTGGCCAGGCAGCGCTGCACGAGCGGCAGCAGCTCGCGCGGCACGCCCGCCAGATCCGCCTCGTCGTGCACGACCTGGTACGCCACGATGTACGGGCTCTCGGACTCGAAGGGCCCGCGTCCGGTCGCCGCGTGCACCAGCACCGACCCCAGCGCGAACACATCCGCCGCGGGCCCCACATGGCGCGGCCGCTGGAACTGCTCGGGCGCCATGAACGGCGGCGTGCCGATCAGCTTCCCCGTCTCCGTGCGCAGCTCGCTGTCGGACGGCCGCGAGATGCCGAAGTCGATGACCTTCGGCCCGTCCGCGGCGAGCAGCACATTGCTCGGCTTCAGATCGCGGTGCACCACGCCCGCGCGGTGGATGTCGCGCAGCGCCTCGGCGAGTCCGGCGGCCAGCCGCACCATGTCCCCGGTCGGCAGCGGGCCGTTCCGCTTGACGTGTTCGGCGAGGGTGGGGCCGGGGATGTAGAGGGTGGCCATCCAGGGCCGCTCGCCGTCCGGGGCGGCGTCCACGACGGGCGCGGTGAACGCCCCGCTGACCCGCCGGGCGGCCGCCACCTCCTGCCGGAACCGCGCCCGGAACTCGGGGTCTTCGGCCAACTCCGCGTGGACGACCTTCACCGCGAGGCGCCGGCCCGAGGCCGAGCGCGCCAGGTGCACCACGCCCATGCCGCCGGAGCCGAGGCGCGCCTCGAGCCGGTACTGACCGGCGTACTCCGGGTCCTCCGCTTCCGGGCCTGTCCCGGCTCTGCGCACCGGCGGCATTCCCCACCCCCGTGAATTCGGCCGCAGTCGCGACTCGGCGAGCCTAGTCGATGACACGTGCGAGCCCTGTTAGCCTCCGCTGGTCGTGTCACGTAACGCGACATGTGCACAAGATGTGCACAACATCGGAATGAAGTTCGACGGGGGAGGGCCGATGGCCATGGAAGAGACAGTGGGGACGACCGACGCCGACACGGCTGTTGAGGCGGGGGCGGTCGCGGCAGGAACGGTCGAGGTGGGGACGGTCGAGGCGACGACGGTCACCTATCCGATCGCGCCCGGCTACCAGGTGAACGTCCGCAGCGGACCCAGCACGACCAGCAAGCTGATCAAGGTGCTGCCGTACAACACCCGCGTCCCGATCCGCTGTCAGCGCCGCGGGCAGAAGGTCTCGGGCCCGTACGGCACGACGGACATCTGGGACAGCATCGCGCCGGGGCAGTACGTCTCCGACGCGTATGTGAAGACCGGCAGCGACGGGTTCGTCACCGTCATCTGCGGCGGCTGACCGGACACGGCTGAGCCCACTGGTCCGGCCGCGCCGACTGGTCCGGCCGGACCGGGGACATCAGGGCTTCGCGAGGGGGTGCGCCGAGGGCTTCGCGGGCTTGGCGTCCGGGTGGCGCGGATCGACCGAGAAGAGCGTCGCGTCGCTCGCCAGGGCCACGATCGAGCCGCCCACCCGCAGCACCTGCGACGACTCCGGGCCGCCGCCCGAGCCGCTGTAGCCGCTGCGCGGCGCGGACTGCCACAGCTCCTCGCCCGTCCGCAGGTTCAGCGCCAGTAGCCGCCCGCTGCCGCTGCACAGGTACACCGTGTCCTCGGCGGCCGAGACGCTCGGCGTGCCCAGCCGCTCCACCGTCGTCTGCCGGCTCCAGAGCTGTTTGCCGCCGTCCACGTCCACCGCGGTGATCCGGCCGCTCTCCTGGACGAAGAAGAGCCGGCCGTCGACCAGCGCCCCCGTGCCCTGCGCGTACTTCGGGAGCGGGACCCGCCGCTGCTCACCGGTGCGGATGTTCAGGCGGAGGAGGTAGGGGTACGGGCCGTCGCCGGCCTCGGTCAGCATCGGGAGGATCAGCAGGTCGTCGCCGTCGAGCCCGAGACCGTCCTCGGTGTCCTTCAGCCGGGCCAGCTTGGTGGCGGAGCCATCGCGCTTGTCGAACCGCACGATGGTCGACCACAGGACTTCCTCCTCGTTGCTGTCCCAGCACAGGCCGAACGGCACGCCCCCGTACGCGACGGGCGAGCACTCCTGCCCCTTGGGTATCCGGTACGTCCACCGGATCTCGCCGGTCGCCCCGTCCCGGGTGACCAGGGACCGGTCGTCGGGGGCGCTGGAGATGACCATGTCGTCGAAGAGGGCCGAGTCGAGGCCCGAGCTGATCGGCTCGGCCCACTTCTTGTCGCCGGAGTCCGCGTCCAGGGCGACCAGCTCGCCGGTCGTGTCCGACGGGGTGTCCTGGACGAAGACCAGCCCGCCGTGCACCCCGACCGGTTCCGAATCGGACACCCCGATGTCGCGCTTGACCAGCGCGGCGGCGGTCCAGTCGACGTGTCCCGTCAGGGCGTCCACGCGGACCGTCGGGAAGCCGTCGCCTCCGCAGTAGAGCTTGGTGTCCTGCCGTGTGCAGTGCGGGGTCACATCGCCGTTGATGTCCACCAGCTCGCCTGCCGCGCCCGAGCCCTTGGTGGCCCCGGTGAGCGACACCTGCCACGGCCGCCAGCCCTCAGGGAGCGGGATCGCCCGTGGCGTGTCGGTCGGGGGGCCGCTCGTACGCACCCCGTCGCCGTCGTCGTCGCCGGGCGAGTACAGCGCGAAGGCGCCGCCGCCCAGGGCCAGCGCCGCGACGGCGACCACGGCGGCGAGCACGGGGCGGCGCCGCCGTCCCCCGCCCCAGGTCGGCCAAGTGCCCTGATCCGCGTCCGGCTTCCCGTCCCCGGCCCGGCCCTGCCGCTTCCCCTCGCCCTTCCCCTTGCTCTTCCCCTCGCCCTTCCCTTTGTCTTCGCCCGAACCACTGACCGAACCGCCGCGTGAGCCGTTGCCCGAACTCCCGCCCGAACGCCCCTTTGACCCGTCCCCTTCCGCGCGAACGGCGCCCTTGGCCGGCAGTTCGTCCAGCAGCCGCACCAGCTCGGCGATGCCGGGCCGGTCGTCCGCTGCCTTGGCCAGGCAGCGCTCGACGATGCCGCGCAACGGCTGTGCGACCTCGTTCAGCGCGGGCGGCTCGTGCACCACCTGGTACGCGGTCAGATACGGGCTCTCGCCGTCGAAGGGCCCCTTGCCCGTCACCGCGTACACCAGCAGCGCGCCGAGCGAGAAGATGTCCGAGGCCCCGGTCACCTCACGGGGTCTGCTCAGCTGCTCGGGCGACATGAAGGGGGGTGTCCCCATGACGCGGCCGGTCACCGTCAGCGCCTGGTTGTCCGCCGCCCGGGAGATGCCGAAGTCGATGACGCGCGGACCGTCGTCCGCCATCAGCACATTGGCGGGCTTGAGATCGCGGTGGACCACGCCCACCCGGTGGATGTCGTGCAGCGCCTCGGCCAGGCCGAGCGCCAGCTGCCGCAGCTCGGCCGCGTTCAGCGGGCCGTGCTGGGTCAGCCGCTCGGAGAGCGTCGGCCCCGGCACGTACAGGGTCGCCATCCAGGGGCGCTCGGCGTCCGGATCGGCGTCCACGACGGGTGCGGTGTACGCGCCGCTGACCCGCCGGGCCGCCGCGACCTCCTGCCGGAAGCGGGTCCGGAACTCCTCGTCCTCGGCGAACTGCGCGTGCACCACCTTGACCGCGACCTGTCGGCCCGACGCCGAACGCGCCAGATAGACGACGCCCATGCCGCCGGATCCGAGCCGGTCCAGCAGCCGGTAGTCGCCCATGGTCTTCGGATCACCGGCGCTCAGCGGCACCGCAACCCCTCCCCGAGTGCCCGTAGGCATGTGCGTGTACGTAGCTGTGAAGCTGCCTCAGCCTAAAGGGCGGGTCGAAGGGGCGGCAGACCGATCCCGGGCACGAACGGCCTCGGAAAGGCCTCGACAGGGCATCGGAACCGCATCGGGGGAGCATCGGGGGGAACCCTGAGAAGTCCCTGACCCTCCCCCAACTACCCCCGGAATTGGACCGGTTCGCTTTGACGCGCGCCACGGCGGCTGCCAGCGTGATGGTCAGGAACCTCTCAAGGAGACAGCCGAATGAACGGCGAAGCCGCAGGAGTGGTCGGCGCAGGCGGAACCTTCCTGCTCCTGATCGTGGTCGTCTGGCAGATTGCCGTCACATGGCGGGCCCGGATGCTGAGCGCGCGCGAGGAGCAGTACAAGCAGCTGGCGATGAAGTACGCCAAGTTGATGGAGGACAACCTGGAGTTGCACCGCCGCAGCCTCGACGAACTGACGCAGGCCCGGCTCTCCATCGAGGCGCTGGAGAAGCGGACTCACGCGATCGAGTGACCGGGGGACGAGGGCCACGCGGTGCGGGTCCCCGGCGTCCGAGACGCCGGGGACCCGCATGCGTTGGTGTCCCCCCGTTGCGACAGTGGCGCGTGACTAGGCCAGAGCCCGCTCGTCGGCGGCCTCGGCATCCTCGGCGGCGTCAGCGCTGCCCGCGCCCTTCGCCCCCTTCGCGCCCTTCGCCCCCTCCGCGCCCTCCGCGCCCGAGGCGTCGGTCGCAGGGGAGCCCGCCTCGGTGCCCCGGCTGACCACCGCGTTGTGCCGCTCGGCCCATGTGGCCAGCGCCATCTCGCACGCGTGGTCGACATGCCGCAGCCCGCTCAGATCCAGCCGCACCTCGCGCTCGCGAGGCAGCGCCTCCAGCTCGTCGAGCAGCTTGGGCAGCCGCAGGAAGGTGGCGTTGCCCAGCACCTGAACGCGGACGGGGCGGTCCTCCGGCGCGTCCTTCAGCCCGGTCACCTCGACATGCACATGCGAGGTCTCCCAGGCCGACTTGGCGACCGCCATCAGCAGACCGATGATCACGCCCTCGAACATGTTGGTGATCACGATCGCGCCCGCGGTCACCACCAGCACCACCGCCTCGCCGCGGTGCGCACGCCACAGCGGGACCAGGTCCTTGGTCGGAATCAGCTTCCAGCCCGCGTGCACCAGCACACCGGCCAGCGCCGCCACCGGGATGACGCCCAGCGCCGAGGGGAACAGCACCGCGAAGACCAGCAGCCACACACCGTGCAGCACCCGCGAGGCCTTCGTCCTGGCGCCCGCCTGCACATTGGCGGCGCTCCGTACGATCACCGCGGTCATCGGCAGGGCGCCCAGCGCGCCGCACACCGCGTTGCCCGCGCCCTGCGCGATGAGCTCCTTGTCGTAGTTCGTCCGCGGGCCGTCGTGCAGCCGGTCCACGGCCGCCGCCGAGAACAGGCTCTCGGCCGAGGCGATCAGCGTGAAGGCGAGTACGGTCCCGAGCACGCCGATCTCCGCGAGCTGCGCGAACTCGCTGCTCCCGGGCGGCTGCACGGCATCCAGCAGGCCCTGCACCTCGACCCGTGCGACCGGCAGGTCCATCCCCACCGTGGCCAGGGTGGCGAGCGCGACCGCCGCCAGCGGGGCGGGCAGTACCTGCGCCCCCCGCTTCCAGAGCGGCCACAGCACCAGCACCGCGATCGTGCCCGCGCCCACGGCCACCGCCTTGAGCGCGGTGCCCGACCCGGCCACATCGGCCACCAGCCCGGGCAGCCCGCCCAGCTTGCCCAGGCCGCTGCTCGGCGCCTTGGCGTCGGCGAGCGCGTACAGCTGTCCGGCGATCAGTACGAGGCCGATGCCCGCGAGCATGCCCTGGACGACCGCGACGGAGATCGCGCGGAACCAGCGCCCCAGGCGCAGCACGCCCATCGCCAGCTGGAGCAGCCCGGACACGAGGACCAGGACGCCGAGGGCCGCGAGGCCGTATTCCTCCACCGCCTCGTACACGAGCACGGTCAGACCGGCCGCCGGCCCGCTGACCTGCAGACTGCTGCCCGGCAGAAGGCCGGTGACCAGGCCGCCGACGATGCCGGTGATCAGGCCGAGCTCGGCCGGGACCCCCGAGGCGACCGCCACGCCCACGCACAGGGGCACGGCGACGAGGAAGACGACGAGAGATGCGGTGAAGTCGGCGCGGAAGGTGCCGGCACCGGCGGGCGAGCCGTCGGCGCCGCCCGCCCCGCGGAAACGGTTGAGGAGAGTCTTCTGCAATGGCATGAGGGTTGCCTCCAGTGCGCGCCGGCACCGGCACGAGGGCAGGCGCGGGCGCGACGTACGCTGCGTCAGTCGGGATCGATGGAATCGGTCGCTAGCTGATGAGTTCGCTGGCTGATGAGCTGCTGTTGCGCTGCTGATGAGCCGTGAGAGAGCGTGTTCGATCGCCGCGGCGGTGGTTCACCGCCCGCGGTGGGACTGGCGCCTCTCAGCAGCGGAAGATCTGGAGGGAGACCGGCAGCTCGCCGGATCTCGACACGGGGACGGCCTGCCGTCCCGTGAGAGGTGCGACGGCCGTGGTGCGCGGCTCCAGCCGCCCGGCGTCGCAACCGCACACACATCCGGGTTTGCCGGTGGGGGTGGGTGCGGTGAGGGGTGCCCGGGCCCCACGGAGCCCCTGGCAGTCGTCGGCCCCGGCGTCGTCATGCGAGGACGCGGTGACCTTGACGGCAGGACGGGACTCGGCCACGGATACGGTGGCCATCCGCTCGGGGTGGGTGACCTGCGCAGATGCGCAGTCGGCGGCGATGAAGAGGGCGAGCAGCACGGACACCGCGGCGAACAGCACACGGCCGGCATGCCGGATGGTCCTCACCATCGCCCCCCCTCTGATCACGAGTTGGACACCGAACTCCATTATGTCCAAAGGGTTGTGACCCTTTGCAAGTCGCTATGTAACCGAACTGTGAACGCGGAGTCATCTAACAGGAGCGACCAGCTCCGATTGCCCCGGCGGGCGCCCGCGCGGACGCGCCCCCTCGACGCGCCGGCCCCCGTACCGCCACCTGGACGCCTTACACACCTACCCCGTCCCCGGTGCGAGGATGGCTCCGTACGTCCAACCGCTGCCCACGGCGCTGCACAACAGCTCCGCACAGCGACACAGCAATCCACGAGGTGAGGCCGCACCATGACGGACAAGGTGACGGAAAAGGTCACGGAAAGGGGCACGGAGAGGGCCACGGAGAAGATCGCCGTGCTCGGTACGGGCAAGATCGGCGAAGCCCTCCTCAGCGGAATGATCCGCAGTGGCTGGGCCCCGTCCGACCTGCTGGTCACGGCCCGCCGCCCGGAGCGCGCCGCGGAGCTCCGGACCCGCCACGGCGTCGAGGCCGTCTCCAACGCCGAGGCCGCCAAGATCGCCGATACCCTCATCCTCACCGTCAAGCCCCAGGACATGGGCGCCCTGCTCGACGAGCTCGCCCCGCACGTCCCCGCCGACCGGCTGGTGATCTCCGGCGCGGCGGGCATCCCGACCGCCTTCTTCGAGTCGCGTCTGGCCCCCGGCACCCCGGTCATCCGGGTCATGACCAACACCCCCGCCCTGGTCGACGAGGCCATGTCGGTCATCTCGGCCGGCAGCCACGCCACCGAGGAGCACCTGGCACACGCGGAGGCGATCTTCGGCGGTGTCGGCAAGACCCTGCGCGTCCCCGAGACCCAGCAGGACGCCGCGACCGCGCTCTCCGGCTCCGGCCCCGCCTACTTCTACTTCCTCGTCGAGGCGATGACCGACGCGGGCATCCTGCTGGGCCTGCCCCGCGACAAGGCCCACGACCTGATCGTCCAGGCGGCGATCGGCGCGGCCGTGATGCTCCGCGACAGCGGAGAGCACCCGGTCAAGCTGCGCGAGGCGGTGACCTCACCGGCCGGCACCACGATCAGCGCCATCCGCGAGCTGGAGAGCCACGGCGTGCGCGCCGCGCTGATCGCGGCCCTGGAGGCGGCCCGCGACCGCAGCCGCGAACTCGCCTCCGGCACCGGCTGACGGGCGAGCTCGCGGCGAGGCGCGCCGGAGTGCCGCGGGACGGGGACGGGCAGGGCGAGGAGCTGCGGACGGGAACGGGGACGGGCGAGGAACTGCGGGACGGGAACGCGGACGGGCGGGGCGAGGACGGGCCGGGCGGCCGGACTCAGCGGGCCGGCAACAGCCCCACCGCCTCGTACGCGGCGTCCACCCGCGGCCGCGCCAGCCCCCGCGCCCGCTCCGCCCCGGCCCGCAGCACCCCGTCCACATAGGAGGGGTCGGCGCACAGCTCGGCGTGCCGGGTCCGGATCGGCCGCAACGTATCCACCACCGCCTCGGCCGTGTCCTTCTTCAGCGCCCCGTACGAGGAGTACTCACCGGCCAGCTCCTCCGGCGCCCGGCCGTCCGTGCACGCCGCCAGGATCTCCAGCAGATTGGCCACCCCGGGCTGCGCCTCCCGGTCGTACGCGACCTCGCTCCCGCTGTCCGTCACCGCCCGCATCACCTTCCTGCGGACCACGTCCTCCTCGTCGAGGAGATAGACGATGCCCGCCGCCTCGGCGTGCGACTTGCCCATCTTCGAGGTCGGGTCCTGCAGGTCCATGACGCGGGCGGCGACCGCCGGACGCGTCAACCGGGGCACGGTGAAGACCGGCCCGTACCGCTGGTTGAACCGCTGGGCCAGCGTCCGGGCCAGCTCCACGTGCTGCGCCTGGTCGTCCCCGACCGGCACCTCGTCCGTGGCGTACGCGAGGATGTCCGCGGCCATCAGCGCGGGATAGGTGAGCAGCGACAGCCGCACGCTGCTCCCGCGCGCCTGCTCCCGCACGACCTTCTCCTTGTACTGGATCATCCGCCGCATCTCGCCGTCCGTGGCCGTGCACTCCATCAGGTACGACAGGCGTGCGTGCTCGTCCACATGGCTCTGCACGAACACCGTGCACAGATCCGGGTCGAGCCCGCAGGCCAGGAACAGCGTGGCCGCCTGCCGGCTGAGTCTCCGCACCCGGGCCGGATCGTGCTCCACGGTGAGGGCATGCAGATCGACGACGCAGAAGAGGGCGTCGGCGTGGTGCTGGTCCTCCTGGACCCACCGCCGTAGGGCCCCGAGGTAGTTCCCGAGGGTCAGATGGCCCGTGGGCTTGACCCCGCTGAAGATCCGCGTCTGTGCGTGTGGCGCTGGCTGTGACATCTCTGTGCCCTCTCCCGGCGTAGTCGGGACCGCCGCGGACCGGACGGACCGGCTTGTGCGAGGGGGAGACGCACGAACGGCCGCCGGAGCGGCGGCCGTGTGGATGCGATGCGCGATGGTCGGCCGCCGGTCAGGCGGGCCACCACTGGTGAGTACGCAGCGCATGGTGAGTCATGGCCCCAGAGCGTACGCCCTCCCGACGCGCACGACGACGTGGTTGATGGCCTCCGAAGCGTCGTGTACAGTTCTTCGGGTTGTCACGGAGCCGTAGCGGTTCTGCGGCAGCCACTCGCGCCATTCGGCGCACACCACTACTGCACGGCCCCTCATCGGGACCAATTTCGGCGTGCCCGGAATTCGGCCCGGAGGCTCGATTATGAGCCTCGGAGGAAATCCGCTAACGTAGTGGACACGCCGGAAGGCGCGAAAAACCCCGCTCCAACAGGGGGCCGGAAACGGAATTCGGACCGGGAACGGACCGGAAAACGGATCTGGTAAGGTTGGAAACACCGAAGGGAAGCGCCCGGAGAAACCGGTGAAACGGTTACGAAGGAAGCGTCCGTTCCTTGAGAACTCAACAGCGTGCCAAAAGTCAACGCCAGATATGTTGATACCCCGTACGATCGGCCGGTCTAAATTCGG
>NZ_JBIBKK010000016.1:0-226976 GCF_042959105.1 Streptomyces sp. NPDC007917 | reverse complement strand
CGGACGAGCCGTGGAACTCGGCATCCGCACACTGTTCAACACACCCACCATCGCCGGACTGGCCGCACTCATCGACTCCGGCACAGGCGGAGCGGACGCCATCGAGACGGCTGATCCGCTGGCGGTGATGCTGCCGCTGCGCGCCGGCGGTCACAGGCCTCCGGTGTTCTGTGTCCACCCCGCGGTCGGCATCGGATGGGTCTATGCGGGGCTGCTGCGGTATCTGGACGCCGACACCCCGCTCTACGTCCTCCAGTCGCCGATGCTCTCCGATCCGGCTGAGCGTCCCGGCAGTCTTGCGGAGATCGCCGAGACGTACATCGGACACATCAGGAAGGTGCAGGCCACCGGCCCGTACCATCTCGTCGGCTGGTCCTTCGGGGCCGGCGTGGTGCAGGAGATCGCCGCGCGGCTGCAGTCGGAAGGCGATGAGGTCGGGCTCGTCGCCGTTCTCGACGGTTATCCGGTCGTACCGCAGCTGACGGACGAGGCATCCGGTCTCGGCGCCCTTCTGGACTCGGTGGGCCTGCTGGCGGCGTCGGGAGGCTCCGCGGGCGAGGGCACCGAGGCGGCGGTCGACGACCGTTCGCCCGATATCGACGAGGAGCGGTTCCTCAGCCTCGCGGCGGAGCCGGGCAGCCTTCTCTCGCTTCTCCCGGCGCGGGCGCTCGCGCTGCTCCCCCAGGTGTTCGCCACCCATGTCGCGCTGTCGGGGGCGATCAGCGGCCATGTCTTCCGTGGTGATCTGCTCTTCTTCTCCGCCGCGGTGGGCAGAGGGGACGGCTGGCCGACTCCGGAGGCGTGGCGCCCGTACGTGGCCGGGGCCATCGAGGTGACCGAGGTACCCGTCGCACACGGCGCCATGACCGGGCCCGAGGCGCTTGCGGTCATCGGTCCGCGCCTGGCGGCGCGACTTCGAAGGGCGGTGTCGGCCTGAATGGGGCGCGCGGCGGCGGATGTCAGGGGACTTGTGGTGCGGGAAGAGAGTGAGGGCATCGTGCCGGAAGCGGTCCAGGTAGTGGGAATCGGCGGGTCCAACAGGGCGGGCTCGACCGCGGAGAAGGCCTTGCGCATCGCCCTCGCCGCGGCTGTCCGCCGGGGCGCGCGAGTGAAACTGATCAGCGGGCCGGACCTGGTGATGCCGCTGTACGAATATACGGCGGCAGAGCGGCCCGAACGGGCGAGAGCACTCGTCGAAGCCGTCTCGTCGGCAGACGGCCTGATTATCGCCACGCCCGCCTACCATGGCTCGATCTCGGGAATGGTGAAGAACGCACTCGACTACATGGAGGAACTGCGCGCGGACCGGCGGCCGTACTTCTCGGACCGGGCCGTGGGCTGCATATCGGTCGCCGGGGGCTGGCAGGCGTCGGCGTCGGCGGTTGCCGCGCTCCGGACGAGCGTTCACGCGCTGCGTGGCTGGCCCACTCCGCTCGGTGTCACGATCAATACGGAGACCACTTCGTTCGACGCCGACGGCCGGGTGCAGGATCCACAGGTGGCCGAACGCCTTGAGCTGGTGGCCGAGCACGTCGTCGAGTTCGCCTTGATGCGACGGATGTTGAAGGCGCAACAGAGGGAAACACCCGCGCTGCGGGAGCTTGCCCCGGCACAGATCTGACCGGCACGGCCACATATTGCCAAAGCCCTTGACACCCCTGCGGGCGGCACTTTAGCTTTCGGGACGGCGTTCAATATATTGATCCATGACCAGAGTGGGACCGTCAGTGGCTCAATGCGGAGCAGCTGAGAGCGGTCTGCGGGGATCGTTCGAATCTGGACGGGGGACAGTACATTGGGACGGGTGGCCATAAAACCACACCCCAAGACAGGATTAGCCGGGCGCGCAATCTTTGACACGGCCCGGAAGCGCCGCCACGCTGAAACCTTTTGGCGCATGTCGAATTCTTCTCCACCTCACACATGCCCCCGCCCTCGCTGATGCCCCGTCACGGGGCAGGAGCCCGGGGATCGGCCTGTCTAAATCCAGTGCACTAGCCTCTCGATATGGGGCAATGTCCATGGAAAGGGATGTCGTGAGCATATCTGAGAAATCTTCCCAATTCGGGGAGATTCTTCGGGAGTATCGAATATCATGCGGAATGACACAACAGGAGCTGGCGGACTTCTCAACGCTCAGCGTGCGCGCCATCCGGGATCTGGAACGCGGGAAAGTGGCCAGACCGCGGAAGGAAACTCTCCGTCTTCTGGTAAAGGCCCTGGATCTGCCCGCCGATGACCGTGAAAGATTTGAGTCACTGTTGATTTCGGCCCGCGGCAATCGATTCAGGTCGGCCGATCCCAACTCTCGGCAGCGAAATTCCCCCGCGAGCAGCCCTCGTGAGGATGCGCCGGATGTGGTACTCGCATACCTGCCCGAACGGGGCGCGGTGACACCTGATGCGCTAAACGGCGGAATCTATGCGGACGTGCTGAGTTCCCTGGCCAAGAACTTAAACCTGACAGGGCGTCACATGGCCATCGTGGTTCTCTCGCCGGACAGAGCGTGACCATTTCTCCTTTTACAGCGGTCCCCCACGCCAGAAGTGCCCGCGATGGCGGCCGTATCCGCAGACGGCCTCGTGACGGAGAGAACTGAATCAGTGGACAGCGAGACGAGTGCAGGGAAGTCCGTGGCAGAAGCGGCCCGTCCGGCCACCGCGGAGACGCACCGACTGGGCAGACCGGTCTACCTTCTCACGCTCTGCCAATTCCTCTACTACGCGGGCGTCAGCGTCGATCTGACCCTGACGGCCGTCGTCGGTCTCGAGATGGCGCCGGCGGCCGCCCTGGCGACGGTGCCGCTCACCCTGATGACGGTGACCGGAACCATCGCTTCGTACGCGACCGGAATGCTTTCCGCGCGTTACGGACATCGCACGGTCCTGGCGGTGGGCGCCTGTATCGCGGTGACCGGTGGCCTGGTCTCCATGCTCGCCGTCCAGACGGATTCCTTCCTCACCTTGTGCGTGGGGACCGCCATGGTCGGGGTGTACCGGTCGACGGGGGGCTACTTCCGGTTCCTCGCGGCGGACCTGGTGCCCAAGGCATCCCGGACCAGGGCGCTGAGCACGGTTCTCTGCGGTGGTGTGGCAGCGGCGATCGTCGGCCCCTGGGCCGCGACCGAGAGCAGTGGCCTCATGGGAGCCGAGTTCGCCGGCTCCTACCTGTTGGTGTCGTGCCTGGCGTTCGCCGTCGTGCCCGTCATCCTCGCCGTGCGACCCGCCTCGCCTCGTCCGACGGAGGCGGATGCCGACGCGGAGGAGGAGGAAACGGCCCAGGCCACGCGCGTCCGCGATGTCGTGCACACCAGTGACTTCCGCAGGGCCTTCTCCTTGCTGGCGGTGTCCACGGGCGTGATGACCATGCTGATGGCCGTCGGCCCGATCGGCAGCAAGCACGCCGGGCACTCCTTGTCCCAGGGAGCCATGATCATCCAGTGGCACATGGTGGGGATGTTCGCCCCCGCCTTGTTCAGCGGCAGGCTGACCACCGCGTGGGGCCCTCGCTGGACCGGGACGCTGGGGGCGTTTCTCCTGGTCACAGGGGCCGGCATCGGTTCGCTCGGCACGGGGATGTCCGCGTTCATGGTGTCGTTGGGGCTCGTGGGCGTGGGATGGAATCTCGCGTATGTCTCCGGCAGCGCCTATGCGGTCCGTTGCTACCCGCAGGGAAAGGGCGGGCGTGTCCAGGCCACGATCGAGGGCAGCACCGCGTGTGTGGGCGCCGTGGCCTCGTTCTCGGCCAACATGGTGTTCTCCCAGCTGGGATGGACGGGGACGAACCTCGCGGCGCTGGTCCTGCCGCTGATCGTCTGCGTGTGGCTGGCCCTCGCCCGCAACTCCGAGCGTGAGCCGGCCACCGCCTGAACCCGCCCGTCAGGGCAGCACTCAGGCCTGGATGACCCGGATGTCGGCCTCGGTGAAGCGGGCGACGAGGTCGTCAGGGGCGCCGGTGTCGGTGACCAGCACATCGATCTCGTCGATCGCGCAGATACGGGCGAAGGCGCGGTGGCCCAGCTTGGTGCTGTCGGCCACCACGACCACCCGCTCCGCGCGGCGGGCCATCAGGTGGTTGATGCTCGCCTCGCCCTCGTGGTGGGCGGTGGCGCCCTGAGTGAGGTCCAGCGCGTCCACACCGATGACCGCCACATCGAGGGAGACCTGGTCGAGCACCCCGGTGGCCAACGGGCCCATCAGCTCGAAGGACTGGGGACGGGCTACCCCGCCGGTGAGCACGATCTTGATCTGTGGGCGCACGGCCAGCTCACCGGCGATGTTCAGCGCGTTCGTCACGATGGTGACGGCGGGGGCGCCGCCGGGGGCGGTCAGGTCCGCGCGGGTGGCGATGGCACGGGCCGCCTCGGTCGTCGTGGTCCCGCCGTTGAGGCCGACGATCGCGCCGGGGTCGACCATCTGGGCGACGGCGGCGCCGATCCGCTGCTTCTCGGATGCGCGCCGGGCGGTCTTGTAGCGCAGCGGGAGGTCGTAGGACACGTTGTGCGCCACCGCGCCGCCGCGCGTGCGGGTGAGCATCTGCTGTCGGGCGAGTTCGTCGAGGTCGCGGCGGATCGTCGCAGCGGACACCGAGAGCTCGGCCGCCGCCTGTTCGAGGTCGACCTTGCCGTCCCGGGCCAACAGCTCCAGCAGGGCGTTCCAGCGTTCGGGCCGTTTCACGCCGTCTCCCTCACCCCGTCCTCGCCCGCGCTCGCCCGTCGTCGACCGCGCCGCTCACCCTATCGCGCCTGACGGGGAGCGCTGGACTTCTCTGCAAAATCATGCGCATTATCGGCCCGTACGATGCAACTCAGATCACGCCGTCTGCTCATTCACGCATGACAAGGGGAGCCGCATGAGCTACACCGAGGCCGAGATCGCCAGCCAGCCGGACTGCTGGCGCCGCGCCGCGGATCTGGTCCGGGAGCCGGGCGGAGCGGTACGGGAGGCGCTGCCCCGGGCGGGCGAGCGGGTCGCCGTGGTCGGATGCGGCACGTCGTGGTTCATCGCCCAGTCGTACGCGGCGCTGCGGGAGTCGGCGGGCCAGGGGGAGACGGACGCGTTCGCCGCCTCGGAGATGCCGATGGGCCGCCGTTACGACCGGGTGCTCGCGCTGTGCCGGTCCGGCACCACGACCGAAGTGCTCGAACTCCTCGGCCGCTTGCGCGGCACCGCGCCGACCACGGTGGTCACCGCCGTGCCCGGCTCCCCCGTCACCGAAGTGGCGGACTCGGTGATCCTGCTCGACTTTGCCGACGAGGAGTCCGTCGTACAGACCCGCTTCGCGACCACCGAGCTCGTCCTGTTGCGGGCCCACCTGGGCACCTCGCTCGACCGCCTGGAGGCCGACGGGCGCGCCGCCGTCGCCGCGCCGGTGGCCGACGGCCTGCTGGACGCCGAGCAGTTCACCTTCCTCGGGCGGGGCTGGACGTACGGACTGGCGCAGGAGGCCGCGCTCAAGATGCGCGAGGCGGCGGGGGCGTGGACCGAGGCCTATCCGGTGATGGAGTTCCGGCACGGTCCGATCAGCGTCACCGGCCCCAAGAGCGTGGTGTGGTGGCTCGGCGAGGGCGCCTGCGGGCTGGAGGAGGAGATCGCGGCCGCCGGCGGCCGGCTGGTCGGGGACGGACGGGACCCGGTGGCCGAACTGGTGGCGGTGCAGCGGCTCGCCGTCGCGATCGCCCAGGCGCGCGGCCTCGACCCGGACCGGCCCCGGCATCTGACCCGCTCGGTGATCCTCGGGTGACCGCGCGGCCCGGCGCGCTGCCGGGCCGCCGCCCAGTGCTGAGAGCGGGACAACCCAGACCAACGAACAGCGGAAGGAGCCGGGCCATGCCACTGGTGGCGACCGGCGAGATCGTCGGGCCGGCCGTACGGGCCGGGCTCGGCGCGGGGGCGTTCAACGTCATCCAGATCGAGCACGCGCAGGCGATCGTCGCCGGGGCGGAGGCGGCCGGCGCTCCGGTCATCCTGCAGATCAGCGAGAACGCCGTGCGGTACCACGGGGCGCTGGCCGCCATCGGGCGGGCGGCCGTGGAGGTCGCGGCCGCGGCGCGGGTGCCGGTCGCCGTGCACCTGGATCACGCGACCGACCCGGCCCTGGTGCGGGAGGCGGTCGGGCTCGGATTCGGGTCGGTGATGTTCGACGCCTCCGCGCTGGGCTACGAGGCCAATGTGGCAGCCACCGCCGAGGTCACCGCCGACTGCCACGCCCAAGGGGTGTGGGTGGAGGCCGAGCTGGGCGAAGTCGGCGGGAAGGACGGGGTCCACGCGCCGGGGGCCCGTACGGATCCGGCCGAGGCCGCCGCCTATGTCGGGGCGACCGGTGTGGACGCGCTCGCGGTCGCGGTCGGCACCTCCCACGCGATGGTCGTCAAGGAGGCGGTGGTGGACCTCGGGCTGGTGGCGGCCCTGCGCGCGGCCGTGCCCGTACCGCTGGTGCTGCACGGCTCCTCCGGCGTGCCCGAGGCGGATCTGACCCGTGCGGTGGAGGCGGGCCTGACGAAGGTGAACATCGCCACCCACCTCAACGTGGCCTACACGCGGGCGATCCGCGACCACCTCGCGGCCCATCCCGAGGCCGTCGACCCGCGCCGCTATGTCGCCAAGGCCCGCGACGCGGTGGCGCGCGAGGTGGCCCGTCTGCTCCCGCTGCTGCGGGCCGTCGCCCCCTGACGCCCCCTGACGCCCCCTGACGCCGCCTCCGACGCCGGCCGGGGTGTCCGCCGGGGCGTCGGGGGCGGCGCCCCTTCGTCGCACCAGGTCCCCTCGGTGCCCGAACCACGATCCGCGCCCTCACTGTTGACATGAGCTTATCAAGTCGTCCACGCTGCAAGGGAGGTTAGGAAAGGTTCCTAACAAAGGGGTGTGTCATGCGTAAGCGACTCGCGTTCGCGCTCGCCGGCGCCGGTCTGCTGGCCGTCTCCGTCACCACGGGCGCCGGTGCCGCCACCCGGGGCCCGGCACCGGCCCCCGAGTCGGCCAGCGAAGGCACGGTCACGGCGGCCCAGTTACTCGCCAAGGTGCAGAGCTGTTCGCAGATATCCAACGGCAAGTACCGCACCGACGACGAGACCTCGGCCACCATCCCGGTCTGCGGCGCCAACGGGGCGGTCTTCTGGAAGGCCGACATGGACATCGACTGCGACGGCCAGGTCACCTCGCGGTGCAATGAGGACACCGACCCGTGGTTCCAGGACGACACGGCCTTCCACCAGTCGGACGGCAAGCCGCTCATCGCCGACAAGCTGCCGTACGTGGTGGTGCCGAGCGCCAGCTCCACCTGGAACTACAGCCAGGCGGGCATCAAGGGCGGCGGCGTCGTCGCCGTCGTCTACAACAACAAGGTGGAGTACGCCGTGGTCGGCGACACCGGCCCCACCAAGATAATCGGCGAGGCGTCCTACGCGACGGCCAACGCGCTGGGGATAGACCCCGACCCGGAGACCGGCGGCGCGGACTCGGGCGTGACGTACATCCTGTTCAAGAACTCCTCGGTCTCCCCCATCGAGAACCACGCCAAGGCGGTCTCCGTGGGCGACGGCCTGGCCAAGCAGTTCATTCAGAACAACTGACCCCTACCCGGGTGCAACCGCCGGCCACCGGTCCGGCGTGCCAGTGTGCGGAAGCGCGGCCCTGGGCATGATCACAGATCAGGCGCAGGGCCGATCCGACGACCGCCGGGGGACACGTCATGCCGCAGGAGCCGCCCGCATCCCAGGATTCCGCCTCTCGCGCACGACGGTGCGTCCACCAGCTGTACGAGGACCACGCGCGCCGCACGCCCGACGCGGTCGCCGTCATATCGGGTTCACAGCAGCTGACGTACCGTGAACTGGACGAAAGGGCCAACCGGTTGGCCCGTCATCTGCGGGATGCGGGCCTGCCCCGGGGCGGGCCGGTGGCGGTGTGCCTGGGCCGCGATGCCGAGGTCCTGACCGCGGTGCTCGCGGTGCTCAAGGCGGGCGGGGCGTATGTGCCCGTGGAGCCGGACGCGCCGCCGCCGGTGCTGCGGCAGATACTCGCGGACCCGGGGCTCTTCGCCGCGGTCACCCGGGAGTCGCTGCGGGTCATGGTGTCCGACACGGTCCGCTCGGGCCGGCCGGTGATCTGCCTGGACACCCAGGCCGAGGCCATCGCCGCCCGGTCCGGGGAACCGCTGGACGCCGGGGTCGGCGCCGCTGACCTGGCGTGTGTGCTGTACACCTCCGGCACGGCCGGGCGGATGCCGCGGGGCGTTCTGCTCGAACACCGCACTCTGGCCGGCGCCTACGAGGGGTGGCGGGTGGTGTACCGCCTCTCTCCCGACGACCGCCACCTTCAGACGACGCCGTCGGAGTTCGCCGGATTCACGGCCGACTGGGTCCGCGCGCTGTGCTCGGGCGGCACGCTGGTGCTGGCGGGCCGGGACGAGGATCTGGACCGGGCGGGCGACGCCGCCCCGCTGCACCGGTTGATCGTCGACCGGGCGGTCACCGTCGTGGCGTGCGACGTCCCCACCGTACGCGGTCTGCACCGGCACCTGCGGTCGCGGGGCGCGGACCTCGCGGACGTACGGCTGATCGCGGTCTCGGGCGACAGCTGGTACCTGGACGAGCAGCAGGCCCTGCGCCGGACCCTGGGGCCGCATGTGCGGATCCTGAACGTCTACGGCGTGACCGAGGCCGCCGGATCGGGCGCGTACTTCGAGCTGCCCGACCGGCCCGCGACGACCGACCACCCCGAGCGCGTCTCGCCGATCGGCACGGCCTTCCCCGGCGCGGACCTGGCGGTGCTCGGCCGGGGCGGGGCGCCGGCCGCCTGGGGGGCGCGGGGCGAACTGGGCATCAAGGGACCGGTCGTGGGCCGCGGCTATCTC
Organism: Streptomyces sp. NPDC007917; assembly: GCF_042959105.1. Taxonomy (NCBI): domain Bacteria; kingdom Bacillati; phylum Actinomycetota; class Actinomycetes; order Kitasatosporales; family Streptomycetaceae; genus Streptomyces; species Streptomyces sp. NPDC007917. Next base: position 218,123 of record NZ_JBIBKK010000016.1, on the reverse strand, counting down.
AATGGCCCGGCCTTCGCCGCCGGTCGCTTCCTGCGCACCGGCGACCTCGGCCGGATGCGTGACGACGGGGGGCTCGAACACCTCGGCCGGGTGGGCTCGCACGCCGACGCCGAGGCGGTGCTGCGCGGGCATCCCTCGGTCGGGGAGTGCCTGGTCACCGACATCGACAACGCCCAGGGCCACAAGACCCTGACCGCCTATGTCACCCCCGTGGACGGCGGCGAGGTCAACCCGAGCGAGCTCAGACTGTTCCTGGCCACCCGGCTGCCGTCCCCCCGGACCCCGCGCTCGGTGGTCCGGGTGACCTCGCTGCCCCGCACCCGGGCCGGCAAGCTCGACCGGAGCGGTCTTCCGCTGCCGGCACAGCGCGATGCCACACGGCGCGCGCCGGGCGGGAAGGGGGCGGTGTCGGGTGACGGGGGCGACGGGTGCGGCGTATGGGGCTCCGTCGCGGTGCTCACGCTGTTCTTCTCCTTTCTGTCCATGTTTCTCACCGACGCTCTGTGGCCGTATTCGACCGATCTGTCGCTGGTTCCCCAGCCCTGGGCGGCGCTGTTCACCGGGCTGTACCTCTGTGAGTCGCTGGCCTTCGGGCTGGGGATGGGATTCCTGTTCTGCGGGCGGCCGTTGATGGACCGCCAGGGGCGCTCCCCCGCCCTGACGAGCGCCGCGCATCTCGCGGTGGCCTGGCTGCTGATCGCGTGGTGGCCGCAGGACAACTACTACCGGCTCGCGGCCAAGACGGACTGGGCGCGGCAGGCCGCCCTCGTCTACGCCTTCAACGTCACGCTCATGATCGCCGCCGTCGTGGTCCTCGCGTTCGTCGTGGCGCGGCCCCGGACGGCGGACCGGAGCTGACGCCGGCGTCCGTGAACATCCCGCCCAGGGCGTCGTTGGCCGAGCGCACTACCGCCTCCGCCGCGTCCAAGGCCCCGGTTGTGCGGGCCGCGAGCGCCACGCCCACAGAGGGGTCGGGCTCGAAGGCCGCGGTCACCACGGTCGGCAGCAGCGTCACCCCGAGCGCGCGGCACCGGCGGGACACCTCGCCGAGGTGGCCGGCCAGCGCCGCGGCGGGGAGCCGGGCGCCCAGCGGCAGCCGGTCCAGGGTCCGTACGAGGGGCCGGCCGCCCCGGAGCCGGGCCAGCCTGGCCTGGATCATGAACGCCACGGCCGGGCCGGTGAGCCGGAGGTTGATCTCGACGGGGGCGAGCCGACCCGCCCGGTCCATGACGAAGTCGACGTCGTACCAGCCCTGGTAGCCCTCGGCGGCCAGGGCCCGGCCCACGGCCGTCGCGAACCGCTCGGCGACTCCGGCGGGCGCGTCGGGGACGGCCCCCGGGCCGACCGTGACCCCCTGGTAGTTCGTCCCGTCGATGTCCATCACGCCCACGCCGACGGGGTGGACGGCGCCCCCGTCGTCGACGACGGCGTCGAAGGTCAGGTTCCGCAGGGGGCCGGAGCCGTGGACGTACTCCTCGATCAGCACGGTGCCCCGGGCCAGTCGTCTGGCGAGGGCCCGGGCGCCGCCGGACTCGGCGACCTGGCCGGGCGTCACCACGGTGGTGCCATGGCCGCCCACTCCGTACTCGGCCTTCACCACCACCGTGGCTCCGGCTGCGGCACGGGCGGCCAGCGCGCGGGCGGCCCCGCGACGCGATGTCACGCGCTCCTGCGCGGGGACGACGATGCCGGGATGGGCCGGGGCGAGCGTGCGGAACAGCTGGTGGGCGGCTGCCTTGGACTCATAACGGCGCGTCACGCGCAGCGCCCGGCCGAAGCCGTCCGGTCCGACGTCGGGCCCGGACCCCGGGCTTGCCCCGGACCCGGGCGCGGACCCGGACCCGGGCCCGGTCCCGGCCGTCGGCCGAGCCCCGGCGAACAGCCGCTCGGATTCCGGAGTGCGGCCCCAGGTGATCACCTGCAGCCCGGACCGCCGGATCCGCTCCAGCAGCGCCGGCCTGGACCGCAGCCCCTCCGCCACCCCGCCGTCCTCGCCCGCGACCGCGCCGTACACCGCAACGTCTTGCCACTCCAGCACGCGCGACAGCTCGCGCGCCCAGAAGTCGTCGATCTGCCGCGGGAGCACGAGGATCCGCGGATGGGGGCTGTAGAAGGCGGCCAGGCAGGCGTAGTGGCCGCCGGCGCGCCGCACCGCGGGCGAACCGCCGGCGAACTGGGCGTTGAAGTCGCCGACGTTGCCGATGTGCACGGCCGGTGCCCCGCCGGTCCACGCGCGCACCCAGGAGGGCTCCGGCAGTCAGGGCCAGGCGGCCAGCAGCGGCAGGGCCCGGTCCGGGATGGATCCGGACGGCGCGTCGCCGACCCGCTGTGCGCCCATCGCCAGATAGAAAGACTCGGCGTTGGGGTCGGCCTCGATGGTCAGCCGTGTGAAGCCGAGCCGGCCCGCCTCCCGCAGCACATGCCGGTACAGCAGGCGGCCCACTCCCCCGCCGATCGCGTCCGGGTCCACGAACAGCATCCCCAGCTCACCCTCGGGGCCGTCTCCCTCCAGGGTGGCGAAGCCCAGGATCCGCCCGCCCTGCTCCGCGACCGTCGTCCTACGGGCCGCCACCTCGCCCGGGCGCAGCCGCAGTTCCTCCCGGCAGGCGGCCAGGAACGCCTCGTCGTACCCCCAATGGCCCTTGGACCTGAGCGCCAGCTCGCTCAGCGCCTCGGCCTCGTCCTCCCGCCCCGCCCGCAGCCGCCGCACCGCGTCCGCGGGCCCGGCCGCCGCCCTCCCGGGCCGATCACTCGTCATGTACAGATCCTGCCATCCCGGGCGATGAATTTCCCGGCACCGGCCGGTCTTCCAGGGTGAACGCACCAAGAGGACGAACTCACCGAGAGGAGGTGGACGTTGACCGCTCATGACGGGACGCCGACGCCCCGCGGCCCGGATCCCGAGCCCGCCGGCGGCCCTGGTGACCCCACGGTGGACACCCCGGCCGTGCTGGTCCTGGACCCCATGGTCGGCCGCGCCGAGGTGCCCGGGCTGTGCGCACGCCTGCGCGAGCTGGTGTCGCATGGCGCGGGGGCCGGTCCGATCGTGGTGGACGTGGCCGCGGTGCGCGCCCCGGACCTGGCCGTGCTCGAGGCGCTGGCCCGGCTGCAGCTCACCGCCCGGCGCCTGGGCAGCGGGATCCGGCTGCGCGGGGCGGGCGGCGAGCTGCGGGCCGCTCTCGCCCGCTCGGGCCTCGACACCGTGGTGCCCACGGCGGGCCTACCGGGCGTCGACGGGGTCGAGGCGGGCGGGCAGGCCGAACAGGGGGAAGAGGCGCGCGGTGTCCAGGAAGGAGTTGAGCGCGGTGATCCGGCCGGCTGACACCTCGATGACCTGGAGCGCCCATGGCTCATGGCCGCCGTCCGAGGCGGGGCGGTACTGACCGAAGGCGGGCGAGCCGTTCGCCACCGTCGGGATCAGCCGGGAGCCGCAGCAGCCTATGCCCTTGCCCAGCAGCCACCCGCGGATGTCGGCGTGGCCGCGCATCCACAGCGAGTAGGGCGGCATCGACAGCGTCGCGTCCTCGTGCAGCAGGGAGGTGAGGGAGTCGAGGTCGTAGCGCTCGAAGGCATCCACATACCGGGCGAGCAGGGCGCGCTGCTCCTCGTCCAGCGGCTTGACGGGGTCGGTGGCGCTGATCCCGCTGGCGGCGATGGTGGCCCGCGCGCGCTGCAGCGCGCTGTTGACCGACGCGACCGTGGTGTCCAGCAGCTCGGCGACCTCGGCGGCCTTCCAGGCCAGCACCTCCCGCAGGATCAGCACCGCCCGCTGCCGGGGCGCCAGGTGCTGCAGAGCGGCGATGAACGCCAGCCGCACGGACTCCCGCTGGGTGGCCAGCTCGGCCGGATCGCCACCCTCTGCCACGATCCGGCCGTCGGGGGCCGGCCCGACCCACGCGGTCTCCGGCAGGGGCGGGCCGAGGGGCGAGGAAGCCGTCGCCACCGACGTCAGGTCCATGGGCCGGGCGCGGCGCCGGCTGCCGCCCAGCATGTCCAGGCACACGTTGGTCGCGATGCGGTACAGCCACGACCGCAGCGCCGACCGGCCCTCGAACCGGTCGAAGGCCCGCCAGGCCCGGACCATGGTCTCCTGCACGGCGTCCTCTGCCTCGAACGCCGAGCCCAGCATCCGGTAGCAGTAGCCGGTCAGCTCCACCCGGTGCCGCTCCAGCTGCGGCTCGATCCCGGCCGCGCTTTCCGTCACCGTCACGTCAGTCATCGCAAGGCTCCCTGTCGACCCTCCGGCAATCCCTTGGTCGCAAGGTAGCGGCCGGGTCTGACAATCCCCCGGCGCCAGGCCCACCGGCAGCTTCCTCGCAGGCGAACGGCGCAGGTGGGACGGCGCCCGCGGGGCCCGGGAGGCTCAGCCGACGGGGCGCGCGCGCACCGCGGAGGAGTGCACCTGATGCCCGCCGCTGGCCAGCATCCGGACCTCGGCGCGGTCGCTTATCTCGGCCCGCACGATGCCGGTGTCGTCCGCGTACACGGGGTGGCCGCCCGGCCCGCTGCTGTCCGTGCGGTGCACCACCACGACGTCCTCGGCCACGTCCTCGACGGCCTGGGCCGAAGCGTCCGGATGCACGAAGATCAGCTCGTATCTCTCACGACGCGCCATAACACGCCCTCCTGCCACGCCATCCCGCCCACTCCCCAAACCGGGACATTCAACACTATCGAACGGGCCCGAACGCGCAAGAGCGCGACCGGACACACGCTTCAGCTCCGGGATGTTCCGCGCGGCGCGCGGGGCGGGCTCGGCAGCAGCAGCGCGGGGGCGAACGCCAGGACGCAGAAGGCCACGATCCACCAGAAGGTGTCCGCGAAGGCCTCGGCGGGGGCACCCGGCCGACCGGCCGTCCGGTGCCCCAGGATCGTGCCCAGGACCGCCGCGCCGACGGAGGCGCCCACGGTCTGGACCGTGGTGATGGCGCTGGTCGCGCGCGGGATCGCGGCCGGCTCGAGGCCGTGGTACGCGGCCGCCATCACCGGCACGGTGGCGGCGGCCGTGGCCAGGCCCCATACGAACAGCGCGGCGGACAGCAGCAGCTCACTGGTGTCCGAGCCCATCCGGGCACAGACCACGGCCGCGGGCAGGGCGGCGGCGATCCCGGCCAGTACGACCGGGCGGGCGCCGACACGGTCGGTCGCCCGGCCCACCAGCGGCAGGGCGGCCATGGTGCCCAGGCTCTGCGGAATCAGCAGCAGCCCGGCGGTGAGCGCGCTGTGGCCGCGTACCTGCTGGTAGTAGAGCGGCATCAGGAGCATGGCCCCGAAAATCGACATCCGGGAGAGGAAGTTCAGCGCGGACGCGGCGGCGAAGGGCCGCCGGGCGAACAGCCGCGGGTCCACGACGGGCGTGCCGCGGGTGCGCAGGGCGTGCAGCGTGAAGGTGGCGAGCAGCACCGCTCCGGCGGCGGTGGTTGGCACGCTGGTGCGGTAGAGGCCGTAGGTGAGCGCGGCGAGGGCCGGTGACAGCAGGGCGAGGCCCAGCACGTCCAGCGACGGCCCGGCGGCCGCGGGGCGCGGGGCGCGGGGGATGCCCCGCCAGGCCAACACGACGGCCAGCAGGCCGATCGGCACGTTGACATAGAAGATCCATCGCCAGCCGGGGCCCTCCACCAGCAGTCCACCCAGCGGCGGACCGGCGATCGGGGCGAGCTGTGCGGGTATCGCCACGACGCTCATCACCCGGCCGCGCCGCTCGGGCCCGGCCGCCTGGGCCAGGATGGCCATGCTCAGCGGCACGATCATGCCGCCGCCGACGCCCTGGAGCGCCCTGAAGGCGATCAGACTGCCCACCGACCACGCGGTGCCGCACAGCGCCGAACCGGCCGTGAAGACCGTGAGCGCGAACAGCCAGACCTTCTTGGCGCCGAAGCGCTCGGCGGCCCATCCGGTGACGGGGATGACCATGGCGATGGCCAGCAGATAGCCGGTGCTGACCCACTGGATCACGGCTACCGAGGCGTCGACGTCACGGGCGACACCGGCCAGCGCGACGGTGACCATGGTCATGTCGAGCATTGAGGTCAGCGCGCCGACGACGACGATCGCGGCCAGCCGGAGCAGCGCCGCGTCGAGCCGCGCGGGCGCGCGGGCGGGTCCGGGGGCCGGATCGGGGGACGTGGGGCGTTGAGGCGATCGGTCACTCATGGAGAAGGAAACTACACGGTGCAGTGTAGCTCTGTACACTGCACCGTGCAGTTCCCCAGCACGCACCGACCTCGCCGCACCCGCGGCCCCAGACCAGGAGCGCCCATGCCCCGCCAGGCCCCCCTTCGCCAGGGCTCACCCGAGAAGCGCGCCGCCATCGTCGCGGCCGCGCTGCGGATCTTCGTGAACGAGGGGTACGCACGCGCGAGCGTGGACGCGATCGCCGCCGACGCGAAGGTCTCCAAGCGCACCATCTACGACTACTTCGGCGACAAGGAACGCCTGTTCCTGGCGGCCATCGAGGAGACCGAGGCGGCGCAGGAGGAGGGGTTCCAGGCGCTGCTCGACCACACCTTGGACACTGTCACCGTCACCGCCACCGCCACCGCCGCGACCGCGCCGGGAACCGGCGGGCAGGGGCCCAGGGCAGCGGAGCTGGAGGCAGCGCTGATCGCGTTCGGCCGGGAGTTCGCGACCGCCGTCCTGCGGTCGCCCGTGCGGACGGCCCTGGTCCGGCTGATCAGCGCCGAGGCCGGCCACTTCCCCGCCCTGCGGCGCCGCGCGGGCTCGGTGGGACCGGCGCAGCGGGCCATCGCCGAGCGGCTGGCACGGTTCGCGGAGGCCGGGCTGCTCGACATCGCCGACCCGGTCGAGGCGGCTGAGTACTTCGGCCTTCTGATCACCGGCCGGGTGAACAACCGCTCGCTGTTCGGCGCCGTGGAGGTCGACGACGCGCTGATCGACGAGCTGGTGGCCGGCGGGGTGCGGTTCTTCCTGCGCGCGTACGCGCCCGGGCCCCGCCCGGAAGCGGGGACCCGGGGCTGAGCGACGCGCGCCCACGTCGGCGGGGGCCCTCAGCCGCCGGTCAGCCCGGCGCGCAGGACCGCCCGGCCGGGTTCAGCCGGATCAGGGCGGTGCCGTACGCGGCGAGCCAGACGACCCACATCAGCCAGCCGACCAGGCCGAGGAGGCCCAAGGGGCCCGCGTGGTCGATGACCAGGGGGACGAGGGTGGCCGAGGCGAACAGCAGCGCGGCCGACAGCAGCCCCAGGGCGCCGTGCCAGGACCGGATGAGCCCGCTCCGCAGGCCGCCGACGGACAGGCCGACGAGGGCGAGGGCCAGGAAGGTGCCGTTGAGGGTGAACAGCGCGTCATGGAACGCCCACAGCCCCGAGGTCCCGGCGGCGCGGTCCCCGGCCGTCGACGCGAGCGCGAGGCGCACCGCGATGACGCCGGCGAAGGCCGCGTTCTGCAGGATCAGACCGGCGAAGCCGAGGAGCGACCACGCCTCGCCCCGGTCGCGCTCGGACCGCCACAGCGCGGACACCGCGCCCGCGCCGAACAGCGTGGCCAAGGCCCAGGCGGCGGGGGTGAGGGCGGACCCGACGCCGACGACACCCGCCTTCGCACCGAAGAACGCGTCGACCTCGTCCACATCGGCGCCGGTGAGGGGCATACCGGCGGGGACCTGGATCACATTGCTGAACACGATCAGGAAGGCAAAGCCGAGGGCGGCGATACCGCTGATCCGGGAGAAGCCCATCGCCGTCCCGTGGAACGGCCACCATGATTGACGTAGCATGTATTCATTATAAGCAGCGTAAAGCCAAGGGGAGTCAAGCCATGAGCGCAGAGGGCGGCCGGCGCCGTTACGACTCGGTGCGCCGGACGACGCAGGCACAGCAGACTCGCGCGGAGATCGCCGAGGCCGCCCGTCGGCTGTTCGTCTCCCGGGGATGGGCGGCGACCACCGTGCGGGACGTGGCGCGCGAGGCGGGGGTCTCCGTGCCGACGGTCTACGCGGCGTACGGGAACAAGACGGGTCTCACCCGGGCCCTGGCCGACGCGGCCGACCTGACCGCTGACGCGTCGCGCATGCTCGCGGAGTTGGAGGCCCCGGCGGCCGAACCCGCCCGGCAGCTCGCGGCGATGGCCGGATATGACCGGCGGCTGTTCGAGCGCGCGGGAGATGTCATCGCGCTGGTGCGGGAAGCAGGGCGCGTCGAGCCGGAGTTGGCGACCGTCTACCGCGACGGCCGGGCGCGGGGCGACGAGACCCGTGTGCAGGTGTTCTCGTCCTGGCCGGCCGGTGTCCTCCGGCGCGGCCTGGACGTGCGGTCCGCCGTCGATGTCTACGCGGCGCTGTGCAACATCGACGTCTACACCGTGCTCACCGCGGAACGCGGCTGGTCACCCGAGCGGGTCGAGCGGTGGTGGGGCGAGGCGCTGGCCCGGGAGCTGCTCGCGCGAGGTGAGTGAGCTCCCCCTTCCGCCCTCGCCCACCCGCGCTTCAGGAGCCGTGGAAACGGCGGTGCAGTTCGCGTACGCGCTCGGCGAGAGCGGGATACGGGCCCTCCACCACGGCGCCCGGGACGACTTCCCGGATGGGCAGGGTCCGTACGGGAGGGGCCGGGACCCCGAGGTCGGCGAGCCAGGCCGCCAGTTGTTCGGAGGAGCTCGCGTACACGATGCGGCCCAGCCCGACCCAGCCGTGGGCCGCGGCGCACATCGGGCAGTGCTCGCCCGAGGTGTAGACGGTGGCCGCGGCGCGCTCCTCGGGGGTCAGGTGGGCCGCGGCCCAGCGTGCGATCTCGAACTCGGGGTGGCGGGTGCGGTCGCCGGACGCCACGTGGTTGTGGTCCTCGAAGAGGACGGTCCCGTCCGCGGCGACGAGCACCGACCCGAACGGCTCGTCGCCCGCTTCCAGGGCCTCGGTCGCCAGCTCCACGCAGCGGCGCAGATGGCGCAGATCGGCGTCGTTCGCCATGGTGGCCTCCTCGGGAAGTGATCTTGGCGGCATGCTAGGGCCTCGCCGCTTGCGAGCGCATCCTCAGTGAGAGGCCGGCCGGGGTCAGGAGTAGTCCCTGCCCATCAGCCCGGAGAATTCGTCCGGGTCGGTGTCGAATCCGCGGATCCCCTCGTGGAATTGCCACTCCCCCGAGTCGTTCCGGGTGAATTCGGCGATTGTCGCGGCTTTGGCGCCCAGGGCTCCGATGAAACCGCTGTTCACCAGTTCGGTGATCCCGTCGGCTATCCGGAAACTGCAGTTGGCCACGTCGCTGAAGGTCTTCGGACCGCTGCCCTGCTGGATGGCCACGCCCACGACCACACGGGTGTAGGAGGGGGACAGCCGGTCCAGCTCCAGGGTCATGACCTCGTCGGCGCCGAAGCCCTGGCCGGTCTGGCTGTCCCGGTTGAGGGTGATGGTGCCGTCGGGCGACCGGCGGTCGAAGTGCACGAGGTAGGCCGGTTCGCCGTACGGGTCCGCCGCGGTGTAGGTCGCCGCGATGATGTCGAGATCGTGCGGCGGCTGCCCCAGCGGGCTGGGGTCCCACTTGAGCGCCACCTGGACTTTGCTCGGGCCCTTGTTGAGACCGGTCACCTGACTCCCCTTTCCGGAATTGATCCGGCAGAATTCCCGCGCGCCCGGATCCTGCCGCACCAATCCCGCTGCACAACAATGGAGTTCGGATTTTATCAGCGGCATCCGGCCCGGAACGGCGGGACACGGCGGCCAGGCCGTAACGCGCGCCCCGCCCGGCACACCCGCACCGGGCGGGACCCACCGGTACGCACGGGACGCGCCGGTACGGGAATCAGCGCCCGCCGCCGGCCGAGCCCGCCGTCCGGCGGAGCTCATGGCGCAGCCGCACCAGCTCGCCGCGGCCGTGCGCCGAATATGACCCGGTCAACCGCCCCTTCTTGTAGAGCCTGAGCCGGTAAGGGATGGCGCCGGCCAGCCGGAGCACCACCGCGAACGGGGTCAGCAACAGCCGCAGAAGAAGTTCGGCCAGCCAGAAGGGCGTCAGCACCGCGAAGACGAGCAGGAAGGGCACGGCGATGATCGCGGAGATCGGGTCGTCGCCCAGACCGCTCGGGGCATGCTCGAACGCGACTTCCGGTTTGACCTTCCGCTTCCACGCCAGCCTCTGCTGTCGCAGCCGCCACTTGGTTCCGGATCCATCTTTCCAGCGCACCCGGGCACCCTATATCCCCCCTCCGGCCGGGCCGTGGCCGGGGCGTCCCGTCTCTTGGCCGAATCGGCCCGTTCATCGAATGGAAATCGATGATTGACACACCGATGGGGATTCTGCCCTTGTTTGTCGCAAGCGGGCCGTTCGCTCACTCCGGCCGATTCGGCGTGATCACCGGCCCACCGGGGCCTTCGCTCTTGACGTTCCATCAGAGCCGTCGTCTAATTTCATGCCTTGCGCCGCCCCGGGCGGAATTCCGAAGCCGTACCTTCGGTCCACGTTCCGGGAATGATCTCCCTTTACCCCGCTTCGCCGATTCTTTCGGAGACGCCATGAGATCTGCTGACCGGCTCGGCGACCTCGTCCTCGGCATCACTCCCTTCGGGCGACCGGACGCCAGGCTCGCCGCCGCCGTCGGCCGCGCCGGAGGGCTCGGGGTCCTGGACCTGGGAGCCGGGGACCGGCGGGCCCGGGAGGCGCTGGAGCGCCTGCGGGACTGGGCCCCGGGCGGCCGGTACGGCGTGCGGATCGGCCCCGGCTGCCGGCTGACGCCCGCCGACCTGGCGGCGGCCCGCTCCGGGGCGGTTCCCCGGGACGGGGGCGGCGGTGCGGGTCCCGACACGGTGGTGCTCGCGGCGGACTCCCCCTGGGCGGTGGCCGACGCCCTGGGTCGCGGCCGCGTCCTCGCCGAGGTCACCGACCTGGCCGAGGCGCTGGATGCCGTACGGGCCGGGGCGCACGGCCTGATCGCCCGGGGCGGCGAGAGCGGCGGCCGGGTCGGGGGCTTGAGCACCTTCGTCCTGCTGCAGCAGCTGCTCGCCGAGCCGAGGGTGTCCGTACCCGTGTGGGCCTGCGGCGGGATCGGCCTCCACACGGCCGCGGCGGCGGTCGTCGGCGGGGCGGCGGGCGTCGTGCTGGACACCCAACTGGCGCTGCTGGCCGAGTCGGGGGTGCCCGAGGAGACGGCCGCCGCGCTCCGCTCCCTGGACGGCTCGGAGACCGCCGTGGTCGACGGCCGTCGTGTGCTGCGCCGCCGGGGGCGCGAGCCGCGCGCCCGGCCGCTGCCCGTCGGCCAGGACGGCTTTCTGGCGGCGCGCTTCGCCGAGCGGCACGGGGACGTCGGCCGGACCGTACGCGCCGTGGCCGAGGCTGTACGGGATGCCGTACGCGACGAGTGCCCCGCCGCCGCGCTGCGCCCGGGTTCCCCGATGAGCGGGGCGCTCGGCACCCGGCTGCCGGTGGCGCAGGGCCCGATGACCCGCGTCAGCGACCGGGCCGGGTTCGCGTCCGCCGTTGCCGCCGATGGCGCTCTGCCGTTCCTCGCGCTCGCCCTCGCCGGACGCGAGCGGGCGCGCGCCATGCTGGCGGAGGCGGCGGCCGCGCTGCCGGGTCGGCCGTGGGGGGTGGGGGTGCTCGGCTTCGCACCGGAGGAGATCAGACAGGCCCAGCTCGAGGCCGTACGGGAGATCCGCCCCAGCCACGCGATCATCGCGGGCGGGCGGCCCGCGCAGGCCGAGGCGCTGGAGAGGGCCGGGATCGCCACCTTTCTGCACGTCCCTTCGCCGGGTCTGCTGGGGCAGTTCCTGCGCTCCGGCGCCCGTCGGTTCGTGTTCGAGGGCTCCGAGTGCGGCGGGCACGTCGGCCCGCGCCACAGCTTTCCGCTGTGGGAGGCGCAGATCGCGGTGATCGAGGACTTCCTGGACGAGGGGAACACGGACGGGGCGACGGCCCCGGTCGAGGTCTTCTTCGCGGGCGGTGTCCACGACGAGCGGTCCGCGGCGATGGTCGCCGCCCTCGCCGCCCCGCTGACCCGGCGTGGTGTGCTCGTCGGCCTGCTGATGGGCACCGCGTACCTCTTCACCGAGGAGGCGGTCGCCCACGGCGCCGTCCAGCCGCTGTTCCAGCGCCAGGTGGTGGCCGCGCGGCGCACCGCGCTGCTGGAGACGGCTCCGGGACACGCCACCCGCTGCGTCCCCAGCCCGTTCACCGAGGAGTTCGGCGCCGTCAGGGAGCGGCTGCGCGGGGAGGGCGTCCCCGAGCGGCAGGTGTGGGAGCGGCTGGAGCGGCTGAACGTGGGTCGGCTGCGGATCGCGGGCAAGGGCGTCGAGCGCGGCCCGGGCGGCGAGTTGGTGGCGGTCGACGAGGAGCGCCAATACCAGGATGGCATGTTCATGGCGGGTGACGTGGCCGTGCTGCGCTCGGCCACCACCACCGTCGCCGCCCTGCACCACTCCGTCGCCCCGGCCGCCGCCGACTTCTTCGGCCGCGCCGCGGCCGCGCTGCGCGAGCGCCTGGGCGTGGCCCCGCCCGGGTCGGCGGAGCGGGAGGCCCCGGCTCCGCTGGACGTGGCCGTGGTCGGGATGGCGTGCATGTTCCCGCGCGCCCCGGACCTCGCCACGTTCTGGGCCCATGTGGTCGGCGGTGTCGACGCCGTGACCGAAGTGCCCGTCGAGCGCTGGGACCCCGCCGTCCACTACTCCCCCGGCGAGGACGGCGCCACGGCTCCCCACGGCGCGACCGCCTCCAAGTGGGGCGGTTTCCTGCCCCCGATCCCCTTCGACCCCCTGCGCTACGGCATCCCGCCGGCGTCCCTGGGCAGCATCGAGCCGGTGCAGCTGCTCGCGCTCGAGGCGGCGCGGCGGGCCCTGGAGGACGCCGGATACCAGGCGGGGCCGGGCGAGCGGGGCGGCCCCGGCAGCGCGGGTGGCCGGGCCTTCGACCGCTCCCGTACCTCGGTCGTCTTCGGTGCCGAGGCGGGCAGCGATCTGTCGAACGCCCAGACGCTGCGCGCCGTGCTGCCGTCCTACTTCGGCACGGTGCCCGAAGGGCTGGCGGAACAGCTGCCCGAGCTGACCGAGGACTCCTTCCCCGGCATGCTCGCCAATGTCATCGCCGGGCGGATCGCCAACCGGCTCGACCTCGGCGGTGCCAACTACACGGTGGACGCGGCCTGCGCCTCGTCCCTGGCCGCCGTCGACGTGGCCTGCAAGGAGCTGGTCACCGGCAACAGCGACCTCGTGCTGTGCGGCGGGGCCGACCTGCACAACGGCATCAACGACTACATGCTCTTCTCCTCCGTGCACGCGCTGTCCCCGACGGGCCGCTCGCGCACCTTCGACGCCTCGGCGGACGGCATCGCGCTCGGCGAGGGCGTCGCGTGCGTGGTGCTCAAGCGGCTGGCGGACGCCGAGCGCGACGGTGACCGCGTCTACGGCGTGATCAAGGGCGTGGGCAGCTCAAGCGACGGGCGGTCGCTCGGGCTCACCGCGCCCCGGCCCGAGGGTCAGCGGGCCGCACTGGAGCGCGCCTACCGCAACGCCCGCGTCTCCCCCGCGGACGTCGGCCTCGTCGAGGCCCACGGCACCGGCACGGTCGTCGGCGACCGCACCGAACTGACCATCCTCACCGAGGTGTTCACCGCCGCGGGGGCCGCGCCCGGAAGCTGCGCGCTGGGCTCCGTCAAATCGCAGATCGGGCACACGAAATGCGCCGCGGGTCTGGCCGGTCTGGTCAAGACCGCGCTGGCCCTGCACACCGGCGTCAAACCGCCCACCTCGCAGCTGCGCCGCCCCAACGCCTCCTGGGACGCCAAGAGCAGCCCCTTCGCCTTCCACACCGAGGCCGGCCCCTGGGTGGCCCCGCCCGCCGAGCGGATCGCCGGGCTCAGCGCCTTCGGCTTCGGCGGCACCAACTTCCACGTCGTCCTGGCCGCCCACGACGCCGGCCCGCCCCCGTCCCACGCCCTGGACGCCTGGCCCGCCGAGCTGTTCACCTTCCGCGGCACGGACCGGGCCGCGGCCCGCCGCGCCGTCGAGGAGGCACTGGCGCTCGCCGAGGCCAACGAGGCGGCGGGGTCGCCCTGGCGGCTGCGCGACCTCGCCCTCACCGCCGCCACCCGCTCCGAGGCCGGTCAGGGGCCGGTCCTGGCGGCCGTGGTGGCCACCGCAGCGGACGGGCCCACCGGACCGGCGGCGCTGCTGCGCCGGGTCCTGGCGGGGGAACACGACCCGGCCGCGGGGATCTATCTGGCCGACTCGGCCGGGCCGGGCGACCTGTCCGCCGACGGCGGCGCGGGGCGGGGGCCCGGCAAGGTCGCCTTCCTCTTCCCGGGACAGGGCAGCCAGCGGCCCGGCATGCTCGCCGACCTGTTCGTCACCTTCCCCGAACTCCACGGCCACGCGCGGCTCGCCCGATCCCACGCCGCCGTCCTCCACCCGCCGGCCGCCTTCGACGAGCCGGAACGGGCCGCGCAGCGGGCCAGGATCACCGACACCCGGGTGGCCCAGCCGGCGCTCGGCGTCGCCGGCCTGGCCGCGCACTCGCTGCTCGCCGCGGCCGGAGTCCGCCCCGACATGGCCGCCGGGCACAGCTACGGCGAACTGGTCGCGCTCTGCGCGGCGGGCGCGCTCGACCCGCCCGCGCTGCTGGAGCTGAGCGCCGAACGGGCGTCCGCGATCCTGGACGCCGCGCGCGCCGCGGGCCCCGAACCGGGCACCATGGCGGCGGTGACCGCGAGCCGCGAGGACGTCGAACGCGTCCTGCTCCACGGCGGCCTCGCCGGCCAGGTGGTGGCCGCCAATCACAACGCGCCGCGCCAGACCGCGATCTCGGGGCCGCGGCGGGACGTGGACACCGCGGTCGGACTGCTGCGCAAGGCCGGGCATCAGGTGAAGCGGCTCCCCGTGGCCTGCGCCTTCCACAGCCCGCTGGTGGCCACGGCCGGCGACCGGTTCGCCAAGGCCCTCGCCCGGCAGCCGGTCCGTCCGCCCGAGTACCCGGTCTGGGCGAACCGCACCGCCGCCCCGCACGGCGGCCAGCCGGACGCCATCCGCGCGGAACTGGCGGCCCAGATCGGCGCGCCGGTCCGCTTCGTCGAGCAGATCGAGGCCACGTACGAGGCGGGGGCGAGGACCTTCGTCGAGGCGGGGCCCGGCACCGTGCTCACCCGGCTGGTCGGGGAGATCCTCGGAGACCGCCCGCACCGCGCCATCGCCTTCGAGGGGCGGCGCGCCGGGGCACAGGCAGTAAGCGCGGCCGGCGGCGTCGGGGCCGGTCCGCGCGGGCTGTACGGCTTTCTGGACGCTCTGGCCCAACTGGCCGTCGCCGGGCTGCCGGTGCGTACCGGCTGGATGTTCCGCGGCCGCGACGCCGTGGACGCCGGCCGCGCCGCGGCGCCGAAGCGGCCCGGCTGGACGGTGGACGGGCAGCTGGTCCGTACCGCCGCGGGTGAACTCCTGCCGGGCGCGCTGGCCCCGGCCCGACGTGTCGAGGAGACGACGGTGAGCCAGACGGACCGGGACGTGCTGATCCTGGAGTTCCTGAGAACCAGCCGGGAGATGGTGGCGGCCCAGCGCGATGTGCTCCTCACCCATCTGGGGGCCACGCCGGGGGCCGGGCCCGCCGGTCCCGTCGCGCCCGCGGCACCCGGGACTGCCGGAGCGGTCGGGGCGGCGGCCCTTGCGCCACAGCCCCTGAGCGGGCCGCCGCAGACGCCTGTGCCGACACCCGTGCCCACACCGCTGCCCACGCCGATGCCTGCCGAGGCGGCAGCCGTGGAGCCGGTGGCGGTCACCGAGGCGGAGGTGGCCCGTACGGTCGCGCAGATCATCAGCGAACGCACCGGATACCCGGTCGACATGATCGAGCCGGACCTCGACCTCGAGGCGGATCTGAGCATCGACTCGATCAAACGGGCCGAGATCGCGGGCGAGTTGGCGGCCCGCCTGGGCGTCGGCGGCACGGGCGGCAACGGTGCTGCGGCGCTCGCGGACGAAGAGCTCGAAGAGCTGACGAAGGCCCGTACTACCGCCGCGGTCACCGCCTGGCTCACCCCTCGGCTGACGGGCGAGGTGGCGGCGACCGGCGGCGCCGACGCCGCGCCGCACGGCATCGCCGCACCCGTGGCGCCCGGGCCGCAGGCCGCCTTGGGGCCGGAGGGCGCCGGTCCATGGGACGACATCGCCGCGACGCCCGGCGCGCCCACGGTCACCGGCCCGGAGGAAGCCGTCGAGTCCCCGGCGGGCCCGCCACCGCCGAGCGGCCCCGCCGCCCCCGGCCCCCAGGCCGCGGGCTCTGCCGTCAGGGGCGTGGCGCCGAAGCGGATGCGGCTGCGGTCCGTGCCGCTCACCGGGGGCGGGGCGGCCGGCGAGCCCTTGACCGCCCTGTCCGGTCGGCGGTTCGCGCTGCTGGGCGATGACGAGACCCTGGCCGGGGCGGTCGCGGAACGGCTGCGCGGGTGCGGCGCCGAGGCCGTGACCCTGGCGGGCGGGCACCTTCTCGGCGAGGGCGACGGTCCGTCCCCCGGCCACCCCCGGGAGGCGCCCCCGGACGGGGTGATCCTGCTCCAGCCGTCGGCCGCGGCCGGCGCTCCCGTACTGCCCGCGGCGTTCCCCGTCCTGCGGGCGGCCCTGGCGGGCGGGCCGCGGTGGCTGTTGGCCGCACGGCGGGCGGACCCGCTCGACGTCGCGACGGCCGGGCTGCACGGCCTGTTCCGCAGCGTCGCCCGCGAGTACCCGCGGACCGTGGCCACCGTCGTGGACCTCCCCCCGGACGCGCCCGCCACCGCGGTCGCCGACGCGCTGCTGGACGAGGTGTTCGCCCCCGACCACCCGCCCGTCGTGCTGCGCACCGCCGGCGGCCGGCACGGGCTGGAGCTCGTGGAGAGCGGCTTGGGCGTCCTCGGCACCTCGGGCGCCGGGCCCGCCGGGGACGGGGCGGCGGAGGCCGCGGCCATCGGCCTCGACCGCGACTCGGTGATCGTGCTGGTCGGCGGGGCGCGAGGGATCACCGCGCGGTGCGCGGCGGCCCTCGCGGCCGCCACCCGCTGCCGGGTCGAACTGCTCGGCCGCACCCCCGTACCCGCCGGGCCGGAGGACCCGGCCACCGCGGGGGCCCGGGACGAGGCCGCCCTGCGCGCGGCGCTCGCCGCGGCCGGCGGCCGAAGGCCCGCCGAGGTCCAGCGGGAGGCGGCCGGGATCCTGGCGCGGCGTGAAGTGGCCGCCACCCTGCGGGAGCTGACCGACCTCGGGGCCCGGGCGCGCTACCGGTCGGTCGACTTCCGCGACGCCGACGCGGTGCGCCAGGCCGTCAAGGAGATCCACGCCGACCACGGCCGGCTGGACGGCGTCGTCTACGCGGCCGGGGTGATCGAGGACCGGCTGATCGAGGAGAAGTCCGTCGAGTCCTTCCAGCGGGTCTACGACACGAAGGCGGGCGGCGCGCGCACGCTCCTGGACGCGCTGGAGGAGCTGCCGGGCGGACCGGGCGGCGGCGCAGGGGCGCCGTTGTTCGCGGTGCTCTTCGGCAGCGTCTCCGCCGTCCTCGGCAACCGGGGCCAGGCCGACTACGCGGCGGCCAACGACGCGCTGGAAACCCTCGGCGCGCGGTGGGCGGCCCGCACCGGCCGCCGGGCGCTGACCGTCCATTGGGGACCCTGGGCGCCCATCGGCGGGCACGCCGGGATGGTCAGCCCCGCGCTCGCGCGCGAATACACGAGGCGTGGCGTCGAGCTCATCGACCCCGAGGAAGGGGCGATGGCGCTGCTGCGCGAGCTCGCCTGGGGCGAGGAGTCCGCCCGGGCCGTCGTCTACACCGCGTCGAGCTGGTGACCGTGGCGTACGACGGCGAAGGCGGCGGCCGCAGACCCCCGGTGGCGATCGTCGGGATGGCCGTGCTGCTGCCCGGCGCGCCGGACCTGGGGACGTACTGGCGCAACCTGGTGGCCGGCGTGGACGCCATCACGGAGGTCCCGGCCCGGAGGTGGGACGCCGAGTTCTACGCCCCCGGAACCCCCGAGCCCCCCGGGACCCCCGGGAACGGCGTCGGCTCCGCCGCAGACCGGGTGTACTGCCGCCGTGGCGGATTCGTCGACGGGCTCGCCGAGGTCGAGGTCACCCGTTTCGGGATCATGCCCGCCTCCGTCCAGGGCACCGAGCCCGACCAGCTGATCGCCCTGCATGTCGCGGCCGCGGCCGTCGCCGACGCGGGCGGCGAGGGGCGGCTGCCCGACCGGGGGCGGATCGGGGTGGTGCTGGGCCGCGGCGGCTATCTGACGCCCGGTCTGGTCCGCCTCGACCAGCGGGTGCGCACCGCCCACCAGCTGGTGCGCACGCTCGGCGAGCTGCTGCCCGGCCTCGACGCCGACCAGTTGGAGCGAGTGCGGACCGCGTTCACCGAGCGCTTGGGCCCCGACCGCCCCGAGGCCGCCATCGGCCTGGTGCCCAATCTCGCCGCCTCGCGGGTGGCCAACCGGCTCGATCTGCGCGGCCCCGCCTACACCGTGGACGCCGCCTGTGCGTCCTCGCTCGTCGCCGTCGACCAGGCGGTGGGCGAACTGGCCTCCGGCCGGTGCGACGCGGTGCTGGCGGGCGGGGTGCACCACTGTCACGACATCACCCTGTGGAGCGTCTTCGCGCAGCTGCGCGCGCTCTCGCCGAGCGAGCGCATCCGCCCCTTCCACCGCGAGGCCGACGGGATCCTGATCGGCGAGGGCACCGGCGTCGTGGTGCTCAAACGGCTCGCGGACGCGCTGCGGGACGGCGACCGGGTGTACGCCGTCATCAAGGGCACCGGGGTGGCCGGCGACGGTCGCGCCGCGAGCCTGGTCACCCCGGACCCGGGCGGCCAGACGCGGGCGGTGCGACAGGCGTGGCGGGCGGCCGGTCTCGATCCGCGCGAGCCGGGCTCGCTCGGGCTGCTGGAGGCGCACGGCACCGCGACGCCCGCCGGTGACACGGCGGAACTGGTCACGGTGGCGGAGGTCTTCGGCCCCACGTCCGGCGACGCCGCCGGCCGCGCCGTGATCGGCTCGGTGAAGTCGATGATCGGCCACACCATGCCGGCGGCCGGCGTGGCGGGCCTGGTCAAGGCCGCCCTGGCGATCCACCACGGGCTGCTGCCGCCCACCCTGCACTGCGACGAGCCGCACCCGGCCCTGGCCGCGACCCGCTTCCGCCCGATCGCCACGGCGGAGCCGTGGGAGACCGGGCGGGGCGCGGGGGTGCGCCGCGCGGCGGTGAACGCGTTCGGGTTCGGCGGGATCAACGCGCATGTGGTGCTGGAGCAGCCGCCACCGGGGGCCGTTCGGCCCCCGGGGCCCCGGACGCCGGCCACGGCCACGGCGGTGGCCACCGCGCCGGGTGCCGGCGCGCCCGACGCCGTCGGCCCCGCCGCGCGCACGGGCCGGGCCAGGCCCGGCTCCGTCGCCGACACGCCGGACACCGCGGCCGTCACCGCGCCCATGGCCGCGCGGGCCCCCGCGTCCGGGGCTCCCCACACATCCACCGTCCCCAGGGCCCACGTCACCGAGCCGGAGCGCGTACTCACGCTGGGGGCCGAGACCCCGGAGCGGCTGGCCGCGTGGCTGGCGGCGGATGACGCGTCGGTGCGGGCCACCGGGCCCGCGGCGGGCCGGGTCAGGCTCGGCGTCGTCGGGCCGACCGCCAAGCGGCTGGCGCTGGCGCGGCGCGTGGTGGCGAAGGGGGCTTCATGGCGTGGGCGCAACGACGTATGGTTCACGCCCGCTCCGCTGCTGGGCGAGTGCGCGGCGGGCGGGCCGGGCCGGGTCGTCTTCGTCTTCCCCGGCCTTGAGGCCGAGTTCGCGCCACGGGTGGACGGCGTCGCCGAGTACTTCGGGCTCTCCCCCGCCACCGTCGGAGCGTCCGACGGCCGTCCGCCGGTCGGCGACGTCGGCCGCCACGGTGTCGGTGTCTTCGCCGTCGGCCGGCTGCTGGACGGCGCGTTGCGGCGGATGGGGGTGGCGCCGGACGCGGTGGCCGGGCACAGCGTCGGCGAATGGACCGCGATGGTGTCGGCCGGTCTGTACTCCGGCGCCGCGGTCGACGAATTCCTCGGCTCGTTCGACCCCGACGCGCTGCGCGTGCCCGGGCTGGCCTTCGGTGTGCTGGGCGCCCCCGCCGAGCGGGTGCTGGCCGCGCTCGCGGAGGGCGGGGACGGCCGGGTCGTGCTCTCCCACGACAACGCGCCGAGCCAGTCGATGGTGTGCGGGCCGCGGGCCGACGTCGACGCGTTCGTACGGCAGTTGCGCGGCGAGGGGGTGATCGGGCACGTCCTTCCGTTCCAGTCGGGGTTCCACACCCCGATGCTGGCGCCGTACCTGGGGCCGATCAGAGCGGCCGCGGAGCGGTTCGAGCTGTTTCCGCCGAGCGTGCCCATCTGGTCGGGGACGACCGCGGCGCCGTATCCGGCGGACGCGGCCGGGGTGCGGGAGCTGTTCGTCCGGCATCTGCTCGAGCCGGTCCGTTTCCGGCTGTTGACGAAGGCGCTGTACGAGGCGGGCTTCCGGGCGTTCGTGCAGGTCGGCCCGGGGCAGCTGGCCTCGCTCATCGATGACACGCTGCACGGGGCGGAACATCTCGCGGTGGCCGCCGACTCGCCGCACCGCGACGGCGTCGCCCAGCTGCGCCGGGTGGCCACCGCCCTGTGGGTGGACGGGGCTCAGGTGGACCCGTCCCTGCCGCGCCCCGCCACCGCGCCCGCCCTCCCGGCCCCATCCGCCGGCGCACCGCCCGCCACCGCGCCTTCCGCCGGCGCACCGCCCGCCACCGCGCCGAAGCCGGTACGGCTCGACCTCGGTGGGGCGCTGATCTCCCTGGACGCGCGCCACCTCGCCGGGCTGCGCCGCGCGGTGGCGTCCGGCGGCGCCCCTGCCGAGACCTCCGCCCTCCGGGCCGACGCCGTGTCCGCGCTGGACGCGGTGGCCCGGCGGTTTCCGGTGGCCGCGGAACTCGGCGCGCTGCTGCGGGAGACGGCCGGGGCGGTCACCGAGCTGATCGCCGTCGCGGACCGCGCGGGCGGACCGCCGGCCCAGCGGCTCCCGGCGCCGGTCCCCCAGCCGACACCGTCCGCCACCGCACCCCCGCCGACCACCTGGCGCACCGTGCTGCGAGTGTCCACGGACACCATGCCGTACCTGCGCGACCACTGCTTCTTCCGGCAACGGCCCGGCTGGCCCGACGAGTCGGACCGGTGGCCGGTCGTCCCGGCGACCACGATCGTCGGGCACCTCATGGAGGCGGCGGAGCGGGCGGCGCCCGGGCGGCGGGCCGTCGCGGTGCACGGTGCCCGGTTCGGCCGGTGGGTGACCGCCGCGCCGCCCGTCGAGGTGCCCGTCACTGTGACGCCCTCGCCCGACGGCCCGAACCGGCTGGCCGTGGACTTCGGCCGCAGCGCCCAGGGCACGGTGGAGCTCGCGCCCCGCTATCCGCACCCCCGCCCCGCCCCCTGGCCCGCCGACCCGGCCGCAGAGCGGCCCCCCGCCCACACCGCTGCCGAGCTGTACAGCCGGCGCTGGATGTTCCACGGCCCCGCGTTCCAGGGGGTCAGCGAGATCACCGCCATCGGCGCGGCGCGGGTGCGCGGCACGATCACCACACCGGCCGCGCCCGGCGCCCTGCTGGACAACGTCGGCCAGCTCCTCGGCTACTGGCTCATGGCCACCCGCACCGAGCGGACCGTGGTCTTCCCCGTCGGCATGCGGCACATCCGCCTGTTCGGGCCGCATCCGCTTCCCGGCACCGCGGTGGAGTGCGTGATCAGGATCGGCTCGCTGACCGACACCACGCTCGAGGCGGATGTCCAGCTGCTCGTCGACGGGCAGGTGTGGGCCCGGATCGACGGCTGGCAGGACCGCCGCTTCGACAACCACCCGAGCACCCGGCCGGTGGAGCGCTTCCCCGAACTCAACGCGCTCTCCCGGCCAGGTCCCGGCGGCTGGGTGCTGCTGCACGAGCGCTGGCCCGACCTGGCGTCGCGTGAGCTGATCATGCGCAACCACCTGGGCGGCGCCGAGCGCAGGGCGTACGAGCGACAGGCCCCGCGCGGCCGGCGGCAGTGGCTGCTGGGCCGGATCGCCGCCAAGGACGCGGTGCGGCAGTGGCTTTGGGCGCGCGGGGAGGGCCCTGTCTTCCCGGCCGAGATCGAGGTGTACGAGGACGCGCCCGGCCGCCCGTACGTCCTCGGGGCGCACGGCCGGACGCTGCCCGGACTGGACGTCTCGCTGGCGAGCCGGGCGGAGGCCGGGGTGGCCCTGGTGGTGCCGCGCCCGCCGGACCGCGAGAACTCCCGGCCGGGCCCCGGCATCCACATCGAGGAGATCGCCGGGCCGGACACCACCGCACAGGAGACCGCGGCCCTCCGCGCGGCGAAGGAGGCGGTCGCCAAGGCGGAGGGCGTCGGGGACGAGGGCGCCGAAGGCGGGGGCCACGGGCCGGACATCACCGTGCTCGACGCGGAGGACCCGCGGCGGCTCCTGCTCCAGGTGGCCACGGCCGCCGGGCGGCCGCGCCGCTACCGAGTGCACAGCGTGCGTACGGCCAACCCTCCCGGGTTGCCGAGCAGGGACTACGTCGTGGCCTGGACCACCGGCCCGGCGGACGACGAGTAGGGAGACACGATGAACACCGCCAAGCAGACCGCCGCGGCGCCCGTGGCGGACGACGAGGAGACCGTCCTCGCGGACATCGCCGGAATGCTCCGGAACATGCTCGACGAGTACGGCCTCGACGACATCGAGATCGCCGCGGACAGCCGGTTCATGGAGGACCTCGAGCTGGAGAGCATCGACCTGGTCACCCTGGCGGGAACCCTGCAGGCCCGGTACGGACGGCAGGTCAACTTCGCCGAGTTCGTGGCCGGGCTGGAGCTCGACGAGATCATCGACCTCACCGTGGGGCGCCTGGTCGAGTACGTCGTCGGCTGCCTGAAGGCCGCCGGGGGGAGCTGACCGATGGCCATGGTCCACACCGGCGGACCGGACGGCGTCAGGCTCCATGTGCAGCGGCTCGGCCCCGGCCGGACCGGGCCCGGGACCCCCACCGCCGTGCTGGTGCACGGCCTGCTCACCGACAGCCTGGCCGCCTACTACTTCACCGTGGGCCCCGGGCTCGCCGCGGCCGGGGTCGACGTGGTCATGTACGACCAGCGGGGCCACGGGCGCAGCGAGCGCCCGGCGCACGGCTACCGGCTGGAGTCCTTCGTCGGGGACCTGGAGCGACTGCTCGACCGGCTGGGCATCCACGGCCCGGTGCACCTGGTCGGCAACTGCTTCGGCGGGACGGTCGCGTTCCAGTACGCCGTCCGCCACCCGGAGCGGGTGGCCGGCCTCTCGCTGATCGAGTCCGAACCGGCCACCCGCGCATGGGCGGCGAAGCTCGACAGGCTCCTCGGCTACACCGCGGCCCAGCTGTCGGAGCACGAGGCCGACGCCCTGGCCTGGATCGACGCCCACCACGGCGGGCACACCGCCCGGCTGGCCAGATCGGCGGCCCGGCTGGTGCGCACCACCACCATCGCCCAGGACATCCCGTCGAGCCCGGTGCTGGGCGAGGGCCGGATCCGCTCCGTGCACAGCCCGGTTCTCGCCCTCTACGGCGCCGATTCGGACATGGCAGCCCAGGCGCCGTGGCTGGAGTCGCTGCTGCCGTGCAGCCGGACGGTCGTCGTGCCGGGCCACGAGCACTCGGTCCTGGTCGAGGTGCCCGCCCTGGTGCTCGACCATGTCCTCGGCTGGATCGGCGATCCCGGAGGAAGGGCTACGACGGCAGTCCTCGCCGAGGTGGAGGCGGCCTCATGAGAGGTCCCCACACCGCCGGACGCCGCTTCTTGTTCGTCGTGCCGCCGCTCGTCGGGCACATCAATCCCACGCTCGGCGTCGGGGCCGAACTCGCCGCCCGAGGCCACCGGGTGGCCTGGGCCGGGAGCCCTGAGGTGGTGGGACGGCCGGCCGGGGACCGGACGGTGATCTTCCGGTGCGCGGTGCCCCCGCTCGGCGAGGGGGACCTCAGCGCCGTACGCCCCGCGGACGCGCGGGGCCCCGGCGCGCTCAAGTTCCTGTGGGAGCGCTTTTTGGTGCCGCTCGCCGAGGCGATGGCCCCAGGCGTACGGGCCGCGATCCAGGAGTTCCGGCCGGATGTGGTGGTCGCCGACCAGCAGGCCGTCGCCGGTGGCCTGGTCGCCGAGCGGCTGGGCGTGCCGTGGGCCACCTCGGCCACCACCTCGGCGGAGTTCACCGGGGCGCTGGACGGCATGCCTCGGGTCGGCGCCTGGCTGGAGGGGCTGATGGCGGGGGTGCGCACCCGGATCGGCGACCCGGCCGGGACGGCGGATCCCCGCTTCTCGCCCCATCTGGTGCTGGCCTTCACCACCGAGGAGCTGGCGGGCCGCCCCGTGCGGGCCGCGGAGCGGATCCGCTTCGTGGGCCCGTCGATCGCCGTCTCCGCCCGCCCCGCCGCACCCGGCTTCCCCTGGCATTGGCTCGACCCGGCGCGGCCGGCCGTCCTGGTCACGCTGGGCACCGTCAACGCCGACGCCGGGGCGCGCTTCCTCGCCGTCTGCCGGGAGGCCGCGCGCGCCCGCGCCGACCGTCTCCAGACGGTGCTCGTCGACCCCGCCGGTGCGCTTGCGACCGAGTCCGGCGCGGCGCGGGACGACGGCGTGCTGGTGGTGCGCGGGGTCCCGCAGCTGCCGCTGCTGGCGCGGGTCGCGGCCGTCGTGTGCCATGCCGGGCACAACACCGTGTGCGAGGCGCTGTGGCACGGCGTACCGCTGGTCGTGGCGCCCATCCGCGACGACCAGCCCGTGGTCGCCGGGCAGGTGGTGGCCGCCGGGGCGGGCGTGCGGGTGCGGTTCGGCCGGGTCACGGCGGCCGGTCTCGGCGAGGCCATCGACGCCGTCCTGTACGAGCCGGGCCATCGGGCGGCGGCCGAACGCGTCTCGGCGTCCTTCCGCGCGGCCGGCGGCGCCGCCGCGGCCGCCGACCACCTCGAACGGCTGGCAGCGCGGGCCACCACCCGGCCACCTTCACAGCCCTCACTGGAGGAGAGATGAGCAGCGGCGTCGAACCACCCACCGCACGCGGGACCGGCCGGGAGCACCCGCCGGCGGGGCCGGGAGCAGAGCCGGAGGGGCCGGGAGCAGAGCCGGAGGGGCGCGCGCCTGTCGACGGCGGCATGGGCATCCCGGAGGCGAGCCGAGCCCCGAAGAAGGGCGATCGCGCCGCGGCCGTCGCCGCGCTGCGCCCGCGCTACGCGGCGGATCTCGCGCGGGGCACCGGGCGATTCTTCGAGCCGCGCCGGGCGGACTGCCCGTGGTGCGGCTCGGCCCGGCTGGAGGAGCGGCTGCGCACCACCGACCTCTTCCAGCACAAGCCGGGCGGCTTCCGCCTGGATCGGTGCCGGGAGTGCGGCCATGTGTTCCAGAACCCGCGGCTGAGCGGCGAGGGCCTGGAGTTCTACTACCGGGACTTCTACGACGGCCTGGGCGAGAAGGACATGGGCGGTCTCTTCGCCGGGCGGCGGAAGACGTACATCAGGCGTGCCGAGTCGCTGCGGCCCTTCACCGAGACCCCGGGGAACTGGCTGGACGTCGGCACCGGGCACGGCCACTTCTGCGAGGCGGCCCGCGCGGTCTTCCCCGGCACCCTCTTCGACGGTCTTGACCTGAGCGCCGGGGTGGAGCTGGCCGAGCGGGCGGGCCGGGTGACGCGGGGCATCCGGGGCGGCTTCGTCGAGCGGGTGGCGGAACTGGCCGACGGCTATGACGTGGTGAGCATGTTCCACTATCTGGAGCACAGCACGGATCCCCGCGGGGAGCTGCGCGCGGCGCGGCGGGCGCTGCGCCCGGGCGGACATCTGCTGATCGACGTGCCCGACCCGGAGAGCCGCTTCTCCCGGCTGCTGGGCCGCTGGTGGCTGCCGTGGCTCCAGCCGCAGCACCTCCACTTCGTGCCCGTGGCCAATCTGCGCGCGGAACTGTCCGGGCTCGGCTTCACCGTGGTCGCCGAGGAGCACGCCCGGCCGCACGACCCGGTGGATCTGCTCGGCGCGGTGTGGCTGCTGCTGAACGCCGCCGCCCCGCCCGAGGACCAGCCCTGGCTGGCGCGGCCGCCGGGGCGGGCCCGCCGGCTGCTGCGCACGGCGATCGTGCTGGCGGGCCTCCCCGCCCTGCTGGTGGCCGCCGCGCTGGACCAATTCCTGATCAGGCCGCTGGCGGGCCGGCGCCATCTGTCCAACGCCTACCGGGTGGTCGCCCGGCGCGACTGACCGGGCCTGAGAAACCTCGAGCGAGCGGGCCCGCCGCGCCGTGGGACGACGGCGCGGCGGGGCGGCGTCAGCGGTGCTCGTAGCGGATGAGGGACCGCACCATGCGGCAGGTGGTGTCGGAGGGCGGGCGCACCCCGATCCGGGAGGCGGTGGTGCGTATCTTGCGGTTGGGCGCCTGCTCGGGGCGGTACACCCCGGAGTTGAGCAGGGCGATGGCCAGGCGCATGGCCTTCAGCCGGCGGTGGTGGGTCTCGTACCACTCGCGCGGACGTCCGGCGGGCACTCGTTTTGTCGGGAGGGTCGCATAGCTCGGCAGGTCCGGAAGAGGTGTGGCGGCAGCGGCCATCGGCTTCCTCCAAAGGAGGTCGGGGACCCTTGTTCTTGACCCCTCCATTCTACTGCCGGGCACCGACAAAATCCCCTGGCCACGGGCGGTTTGAGCGATTCCGGCAGGCCACTTTCGCAGCGCCTCGCGGACCGCCGCGCCGTACCGCGGGTGGCGTACGGAAGACGGGCAGGGTACTCCCCGGGGAGGGGCCCGGAATCCACCCGGTGTCAGCTGCCCTGTTCCGGAGGCCCGCTTAGGGTGCAGACATGATTCTGCGAAAAGCCCGGCTGCGCGGCCGGCGGCTGATGGTCTCGGCGGCAGCCGCGGTCGCCGTGATCGCGGGTGCGGGCACCTGGGCGGCCGTCGCAGCTGCGTCCGATGACCGCCCGTCCGTCCACCGCGAGGACCAGGTGCTGGACATGCCGGGTGCCCGCATCGACACCTCGTACTTCACCGCGGGCTCCGGCCGCAGGCCGGCGGTGTTGCTCGCCCACGGCTTCGGGGGCAGCAAGGACGATCTGCGGGACCAGGCCGAGGAGCTGGCCCGTGACGGTTACGCCGTGCTGACCTGGTCGGCGCGCGGCTTCGGCGCGTCGACGGGGAAGATCGGGCTGAACGACCCGGAGCGCGAGGGCGCCGATGTCCGGCGGCTGATCGACTGGCTGGCCAAGCGGCCCGAGGTGCGGCTCGACGCGGCCGGCGATCCCCGGGTGGGGGTGGCGGGCGCCTCGTACGGCGGGGCCGCCTCGCTGCTCGCCGCCGGGTACGACCGCCGCGTCGACGCCATCGCCCCCGCGATCACCTACTGGAACCTGGCCGACGCGCTCTTCCCCAAAGGTGTCTTCAAGAGCCTGTGGACCGGCATCTTCTTCACCACCGGCTCGGCGGACCCCACCGCCGGCCAGGCGCCCGGAGACCAGGAGAACCCGGGAGGCCAGGAGAACCCCGGAAGCCAGGAGAACCCGGGAGAGCGGCAGAACCGGGAAGCCCGGACAGGCCAGGAAGCCCAGGCAGGCCAGGCCGCGCAGGCAGGCAGGAAGGGCCAGGGCGGCCAGGGCTGCGGCCGGTTCGAGCAGCGGCTGTGCGCGATGTACGAGCGGGTCGCCGTGTCCGGCAAACCGGACGACGCCGCCCGCCGGCTGCTCGAGGCCCGCAGCCCGTCCGCCGTGGCCGACCGGATCAAGGTCCCGACCCTGATCCTCCAGGGCCAGACCGACTCGCTCTTCCCGCTCGACCAGTCGGACGCGATGGCCAAGGCCATCAAGGCCAACGGGGCACCCGTCGCCGTCGACTGGATCGCCGGCGGACACGACGGGGGCGATCCGGAGACCGGGCGCGTCACGGCCCGCACCCGGGCGTGGTTCGACCGCTATCTCAAGGGCGACAAGGGCGCCGACACCGGGCCCGCCTTCCGGATCACCCGCACCGGCGGGTTCGACTCCACCGACGGCGCCGCCCGGCTCCGCGGCGCGACGGGCGACAGCTATCCGGGGCTCACCGGCCACGGGCGGACCGTGCGGCTGAGCGGCGGTGAGCAGTCGTTCGCCAACCCGCCCGGCGGCGGACCGTCGGCCGTCTCCTCGGTGCCCGGTATCGCGGGTCTCTCCCAGGCCTCGTCCCTGGGCGTCGGGGTCTCGCTCGACTTCCCCGGCCAGTACGCCCGCTTCGACTCCGCGCCGCTGCGCCAGTCGCTGCGCATCACCGGCTCACCCACGGTCAGGGTGCGGGTGAAGGCGGACGCGCCCGACGCGGTGCTGTTCGCGAAGGTGTACGACGTGGGGCCCGACGGGAGGCAGGTGCTGCCCTCGCAGCTGGTCTCCCCCGTGCGGGTCATCGGCGCCGAGCAGGGCCGGACCGTCGAACTCCGGCTGCCCGCCGTCGACCACGAGGTGGAGCCGGGCCACCGGTTGCGGCTGGTGCTGTCCGCGACCGACCTCGGCTACGCCTCGCCGAACGAGCCCGCCGACTACACCGTCTCCCTCGCGGACGGCGGCCTGACGGTCCCCACCGCACCGGGCGTGCGCACCCAGTCCGCCGCTCTGGCCTGGTGGGTGTGGGGGCTGCCGCTGGTGGCCGCCGTGGTGGCGCTGGCCCTGCTGCTGACCGGCAGGAGGCGCACGGCCGCCCCGGCGCCCGACCCGGAGCTGGCCGAGGTGCCGCTGCGGATCACGGGGCTGAGCAAGCGGTACGCGAAGTCGGTCGACCGGTACGCGGTCAAGGACCTCTCCTTCACCGTGGAGAAGGGACAGGTCCTCGGTCTGCTCGGGCCCAACGGCGCGGGCAAGACCACCACCTTGCGGATGCTGATGGGGCTGATCACCCCCGACAGCGGTGAGATCCGCGTGTTCGGACACACCATCAGGCCCGGCGCCTCGGTGCTCTCCCGTGTGGGCGCCTTCGTCGAAGGGGCGGGCTTTCTGCCGCATCTGACCGGCCGGGCCAACCTGGAGCTGTACTGGCGGGCCACCGGCCGCCCGGCCGAGGACGCCCACCTGGACGAGGCGCTGGAGATCGCGGGGCTCGGCGACGCGCTGGAGCGCGCGGTGCGCACCTACTCCCAGGGCATGCGCCAGCGGCTGGCCATCGCCCAGGCCATGCTGGGCCTGCCCGATCTGCTGATCCTGGACGAGCCGACCAACGGGCTCGACCCGCCGCAGATCCGCGAGATGCGCGAGGTGATGATCCGGTACGCGGCGGCGGGCCGCACCGTGATCGTCTCCAGCCATCTGCTCGCGGAGGTCGAGCAGTCCTGCACCCATCTGGTGGTCATGGACCGCGGCCGGCTCGTCGAGACGGGCCCGGTCGAGGAAATCGCCGGCACCGGGAGCAGTCTGCTGGTCGGCCACGAGGGCGAGCTGAGCGACGCCCTGGTGGAGAAGGTGGGCGCGCTGCCGGGGGTCGCCTCCGCGGCGCGTACCGGCGACGGGCTGCTGGTGCGCCTCGACGGCACCGGCCCCGCGCGGCTACTCAACGAACTGGTGCGCCTGGAGATCCCGGTGACCAGCTTCGGGCCCAACCGGCGCCTGGAGGACGCGTTCTTGACCCTGATCGGAGCGCCAGAATGAGCGTGTCTTGGCGCGCTGCGTGGGCTGGACTGAGGAGCCGCGCAGCGACGAAGGAGCGAGCAGTGACGAGGGAAGCCCACGCGTGGAAGCGCGCCAAGACTGAGCGGGGAGGACAGCCCGCATGAGCGTGCCGCAGGAGCGAGCAGTGGCGAAGGAATCCCGCGCGTTGAAGCGCGCCGAGGTCGAGCGGGAGGGTGGCGCATGAGTTCCCTGGTGGAGGCGGCGCCCGGACACCGTCCGGGCCGTACCCTGCCCCTGCGGGTCGAGGCGGTCCGGCAGCTGCGCCGGCGCCGGACCCTGGTGATGGCGACGGTGCTGGCCGCGCTGCCGTTCGTGCTGGTCGCGGCCTTCGCGCTCGGCGGCACCCCGGAGGGGCGCGAGAACCGGACCACGCTCATGGTCACCGCGACGGCCTCCGGGGCCAACTTCGCCGCCACGGCGCTGTTTGTCTCGGCCGCGTTCCTGCTGGTCGTGCCGGTGGCGCTGTTCTGCGGGGACACCGTGGCGGCCGAGGCCAACTGGTCCTCGCTGCGCTATCTGCTGGCCGCGCCGGTGCCCAGGACCCGGCTGCTGCTGAGCAAGCTCGCCGTGGCGCTGGGGTTCAGCGCGGCCGCCATCGTGCTGCTGCCGCTGGTGGCGCTGGTGGTGGGGACGGTGGCGTACGGCTGGGAGCCGCTGCGGCTCCCCACGGGCGGTTCGCTGGCCACGGGCGAGGCGCTGGGCCGGCTCGCCGTCGTGGTCGCGTACATCTTCCTGTCCCAACTGGTCACCGCGGCGCTGGCGTTCTGGCTGTCCACCGTCACCGACGCCCCGCTGGGCGCGGTCGGCGGGGCGGTCGGGCTGACCATCGTGGGCAATGTCCTGGACGCGGTCACCGCGCTCGGCTCCTGGCGTGACTTCCTGCCCGCGCACTGGCAGTTCGCCTGGCTCGACGCGCTTCAGCCGCATGCGGAGTGGAGCGGCATGGTGCAGGGCGTGTCGGTCTCGGTGGCGTATGCGCTGGTGCTGATCGCGCTGGCCTTCCGCGGGTTCAGCCGCAAGGACATCGTCTCCTGACGCACGGCCGTCCCGTTCCCGCCCGCGAGTGCTCCGGCGCGCCATGACATGCTGAGACGTTGTGGCGCGCCGGACGGGTCGGCGAACGTCCGGCGTGACAGGGAAGGTCGATGAGGCTCTGCTTTCTGGTGGAGGAGCACTACCGCCACGACGGTATGCCGTTGGAGGTGATCCGGCAGCTCACCGCCTGGGGACACCGGGTGGATGTGGTGTGGCCCGGGAGTTCGCTGGTGAGCGTGGCGGAGGCGGTGGGGGCGGGCAGCCATGACGCCTGGGTGCTCAAGACGGTCTCCGGGGGTCCGGGCCTGACGCTGCTGGAGGCCGCGGCTGCCGTGGGGCTGACGACGGTCAATGACGCGCGGTCGATTCGCGGGGTGCGGGACAAGGTGCTGGCGGCGGCGATCGGCGCCGCCCGGGGGCTGCCGATGCCGCGGACCTATGCGGCGGCCCGGCCCGAGTCGCTGGCGGAGATTCCGGAGGCGGAGTTTCCGCTGGTGGTCAAGCCCGCTGACGGGAGTTCGGGGCGGGCGGTGCGGCTGGTGTCCTCCCCCGACCGGCTGGCCGGGCTGCGGGCGGAGCTGACGGGGGAAGGGATGCTGATAGCCCAGCCGTATGTGGCCAACTCCGGGGTCGATCTGAAGGTCTACTGCGTGGGCGGCGAGCTGTACGCGACCGAGCGCAGCTCGCCGCTGCACCCCGAGGGGCCGGTGCGCGAGCGACGGGTGCCGCTGTCCGCCGAGGTGGGCCGGATCGCCGCCGAGGCCGGGGCGGCCTTCGGCCTGGATCTGTACGGCGTGGATGTGCTGCTGGGCCCGGACGGCCCGGTGATCGTCGATGTGAACGACTTCCCGAGCTTCCGTCAGGTGCCGGACGCGGCGGCACGGGTGGGACGGGCCGTCCTGGAACTGGCCCGCCGGGGTGCGAGCGGTACGGGGGCGGGGGCTGCGGCCGCGGTGCCCGCCAGGGCGCGGGCGCGGGTGGCGGAACAGGTCCCCGCGAGCGCCGGCGAGGGCCGATGAGGATCGGTCTGATCACCCCGGAGCCGGACCATCCGCTGCTGGCGGCCACGGCCGCGCTGCTGACGCCCCGGCACCGGGTGGAGGTAGTGGACCCGGGCGCCTGGGAGGGCGGGCCGGAAGATCCTGACTCCTTGGGGACACCCGCCGATGTCTATCTGCTGAAGGCGCGGACGCCCCGCGCGCTCGCCCTGGCCCGCTGCCTGGAGGAGCGTGGCGCCCCGGTGCTGAACGCGGCGGGGGCGACCGGGCTGTGCCAGGACCGGACGGCGATGGCCGCGCTGGCGCTCCGGGCCGGGCTGCCGTTCGCGCGCACCCGGACCGTGCCGGCCCTCGCCCGGCTCATCGGCGAGGAGCCCGCGTATCCGGTGGTGGTCAAGAGCCGGCACAGCCGGCGGCACGATCTGGTGGCCCGGGTCGACGACGCCGCCGGGCTGCGCGCCCTGGCCACCGTCTGGTCGGATGAGCCGGTGGTGGTGCAGCCGTTCACCGAGAACAGCGGCTGGGACCACAAGCTGTGGGTGATCGCGGGCCGGGTCTTCGCGGCCGTGCGCCGGTCGGAGCTGGCGGACCCCGCCCGCGGCCCTGCGCTGCCGCTGGCGCCGGGGGACCTGCCGGACGGCTGGGCGCGGCTGGCGCTGCGGGCCGGATCGGTCTTCGGACTGCAGGTGTACGGCGTGGATGTGATCGACGCGGGCGGCGGGGCGCCGCTGATCGTGGACATCAACGCCTTTCCGGGGGTGCGCGGCCAGGCCGGGGCCCCCGCGGCACTGGCGGACCTGGCGGTGCGTACCGCCGAGCAGGGCGCCGTCCCGGCCCGCTGAGCCGTCATGGGTGGCTCCGGTCCCGCTGAGCCCGTCGCGGGCGGATCCGGTCCCGGACCGCGGCGCGGAGTCGATTGAGCGGGCCTGGGCCCGGGGATCATTGTGGGGAGGGGCCGTGGCGTCCGGGCCCCGGGCCCGGGCATTCGGACACGGCCCGGCGAGGCAGATGCCGATGCGCAAGGACGATTCCGCGAGGTCCCGCGGCGGGGCCGGGGAAATCGGGCATCAGCGGGCCGCGCCGCTCTCGGCGGCGATCGAGGTCGATGCCCGGGGATATATCACGGCCTGGGGGGCCGATGCGGCGCGGCTGCTCGGGTACCAGCCCGGCGACATGCTGGGGCATCCGGTGCGGGATCTCCTCGCCGGGGATCTCCCCGCCTCGGCCCGGAGGTATCTGCGCGCGCAGCCGGGCGACGGGTGGAGCGGCCCGATCATGGCCAGGCACCGGGGCGGGCATCGCGTACCGCTGGCGGTCCAGGCACATCCGCTGACCGACGCCCGCGGTGGGATCCACTGGCTCGTGGTGGCGGGCAGGGAAGCGGAGGCCCGGCCCGGCCCGGAGCCCGGCCCCCCGGGGCTGTCCGAGGAGGAGCGGCTGCTGGAGAACTGGACGCTGGCCCAGATGCCGATTCCCGTGGCGGTCTACAACGCCCAGGCACGGCTGGTGGGCGCGAACGTGGCCATGACCCGTCTCATGGGGCGGTCGGTGGACCGGATGCGCGGGCTGCGCCTGCGCGAGATGGACCCGCGGCCCATCGTCCAGGAGCTCGACCGGCTCCAGGAGCAGGTCATCCGCACCGGAGAAGGGCTGAGCCACGAGGGCTTCGACCCCGCCCGGACCGTCTACCTGATCCCCGTGAAGGACGCGATGGGCGTAGTGCGGGGCCTGTCGGCGGTGGTCTTCGACTACACCGAGCAGTACCGGGCCCGCCGTCGGCTGGTCATCGTGGCCGAGGCCAGCGGCCGGATCGGCACCACCTTGGACGTGACGCGGACGGCGCAGGAGCTGGCGGACGTGGCGGTCGACCGGTTCGCCGACTTCGTCACGGTCGACCTGCTGGACGCGATCTACCACGGTCAGGAGCCGATGGTGAGGCCGGCGAGCCGGGCCGTGGACTTCCGCCGTATCGCGCAGCAGTCCGTCCTGGCGGGCTGCCCGGAGGCGGCGCTGGAGGCCGGAGGCGCGGAGTCGTGGCCGGAGTACTCGCCTCCCGCCCAGGCCCTGACGGCCGGCCGTGGGGTGCGGCACTCGATCCGGGACGAGGAGATCCGGCGCTGGATCAGGGAGGTTCCCCGGCGTGCCGAGTCGGTGCACCGGTACGGGATCCATTCGATGATGGCGGTGCCGCTGATCGCCCGGGGCACCACTCTGGGGGTCGCGATGTTCTACCGCCACCGGACGCGCGATCCGTTCGACGACGACGATCTGCTGCTGGCCGAGGAGATCACCGCGCGGGCCGCGGTGTGCGTGGACAACGCCCGCCGCTACACGCGCGAGCGCGCCGTCTCACTGGCCATCCAGCGCAGCATGCTGCCGCGTACGGGGATGCGGCAGGTGGCCGCGTCGATCGCCTCCCGCTACCTTCCGGCGCGCACCGCGGCGGGGGTCGGGGGCGACTGGTTCGACGTCATCAGGCTCTCGGGGGCCCGGATCGCCCTGGTCGTGGGCGATGTCGTGGGGCACGGGGTGCACGCGGTGGCGACCATGGGGCGGCT
Source organism: Streptomyces sp. NPDC007917 (assembly GCF_042959105.1). Lineage (NCBI taxonomy): Bacteria > Bacillati > Actinomycetota > Actinomycetes > Kitasatosporales > Streptomycetaceae > Streptomyces > Streptomyces sp. NPDC007917. The sequence goes on along the minus strand of NZ_JBIBKK010000016.1, from coordinate 183,933 downwards.
GCGGACCGCGGTGCGCACACTCGCCGACATCGGCCTTCCCCCGGACGAGCTGCTCACCCACCTGGACGATCTGGTCATCCGCCTGGACGAGGAGGAATTCCACACCGCCGAGGCCGAGCCCCGCCACCAGACCGGCGATGACGCGGCCGAGGAGCGGAAGGACAGCACCGGCGAGCTGGGCGCGACCTGTCTGTACGGGGTGTACGACCCGATCACCCGCACGGCCTCCTTCGCCAGCGCCGGCCATCCCGCGCCCGTCGTGGTCACCCCCGGCGGCGCGGTCACGCTGCCGCGTGTGCCCCCGGGGCCGCCGCTGGGCGTGGGGGGCCTGCCGTTCGAGACCGTCGATCTGGAGCTCCCGGAGGACAGCACGCTCGTCCTGTACACGGACGGGCTGCTGCGGTCCACCACCGTCGACCCCGACGAGGGGCTGGCGCTGCTGTGCCGGGCGCTGGCCGGGCCCGCCGAGTCGGCCGAGCAGATGTGCCAGTCCGTGCTGGACGTCCTCACCCCGGAGCGGGGCAGTGACGACATCGCCCTGCTGATCGCCCGGACCCGCACCCTGGACACCGGCAGCGTGGCTACCCGGGATGTGTCGGCCACTCCGGCCACCGTCGCCGAGGCGCGCCGGTGGGCCACGCGGCAGCTGATGGCCTGGGGCCTGGAGGAGGCGGTCTTCACCACCGAGCTTGTGGTGAGCGAGCTGGTCACCAACGCCATCCGCCACGCCAGCAGCCCCATCCAGCTGCGGCTGATCCATGACACCGGGCTGATCTGCGAGGTCTCCGACGCCAGCAGCACCGCCCCGCATATGCGCCGGGCCCGCAGCTTCGACGAGGGGGGACGGGGCCTGCTGCTCGTCGCCCAGCTCACCCAGCGGTGGGGCACCCGGCAGACCCCGCACGGCAAAGTCATCTGGGCCGAGCAGAGCCTCCCGCCGGGCCATGTGAACGACGCCCTTTCGATCTCCGCCTGAAATGCGAGCAGCCTGGGGCAGAGTTACGGCGTCTTCATGGGTACAAGGTGAGACAGGGGGGCCGTTGTGAACTGCAGTCAGTGCGGAGCGCCGGTCATCCAGGGGCCCACCGGCGGTTGGAGCTGTAACAACTGCGGGGCCTCGGGATGACCGGCGTGGAACGAAGACCGCCGTACCGCCCTACTTGGCGTACAGCAGGGTTCCGTAGCCCAGCTGGTCGAAGCCACCGCTCGTGGAGCCGTAGTCTCCACCGCCGCCCTCGGGGCGGACCTTCTCCGCCATGGCCGTGATGTACGGGACGGACAGGCCCCGGCGCCTGGCGTAGTGGTAGTGCAGGATGTCCCACACCGGCCGGATCTGGCCGCGGCTCGCGGCGGAGATCGCGGTGTGGGACTGCTGGTCGCAGTTCTGGCCGGAGCCCCAGGTGTAGGTGGTGAAGGGGACGTCCTGGCCGAGGTTGTACTTGGCGACGTACTGGGCGGCCTTCATGAAGCGGTTGTTGTCGTAGCCGTACAGGTCGTCGCCCTGGGACCAGGCCATCTCGCAGAAGGCGCCCATCTGGCCCATGCCCATCATGGTGTGGCCCTGGTCGCGGCCGGACTCCTGCCACTGGGCGAGGCCCTGGCTGTCGTACACGAACGGGATGGCGTGCTTGATCGAGCCGTTGCCCGCGCCGTTCTTGAAGTAGTTCACGGCCTGGTCGTACTTGGCCCCGTCATCGCACAGGATGCCGATGGCCAGGATCGAGTTCATGTTGCACAGGTCCCAGTTGGCCCAGTAGTGGGTGATGCAGGCGTCGTTGTGACCGGTGAGGAACTGGTTGTTCAGCGGGTAGAAGACATTGAGCATCATCCTCTTGAACCGGTTGAGGTCGAAGCCGGAGTAGCCGCGCATCAGCTCGCCGGCGTTGGCGAACTGGTAGCCGTAGATCCCGGCGGCCAGGAACCGGTCGGAGGTTCCGGTGACCGTGGTGAGCTTGGCGGACCAGGCGTTGAGGATGTCCCGGGCGGTGTCTCCGTGGGCGGTGGTCCCGGCGATCTTCCAGCGCAGGGCGTTCTGGTAGGCGGCGTGGATGTCGTTGTAGAGGATGCCGTAGTTCTCGCCGGTGCCGCCGCGGATGATGGTGGCCTGCGGGTTGGCCTTCCAGCCTGACTGTGCGTGCGAGTTGGCGATCAGCCGGTTCCAGCCGGCCAGCCACGGGTCGTCCCCGGCGGCCACCCGTACCTTGGCCCGGTTGAGCTCGCCGTAGGCGTTCAGCATGCCCGGGTGGGTGAAGGTGGCCGGGGCGGCGTCGGCGGAGCCCGCGGTGACGGCGGTGGCGATGCCGCCGGCGGCGCCCGCCAGCGCGAGCCCTCCGGCGGCCTTCAGCACTCCGCGGCGGCTGAGCTTGTGTGTGTTCTCGCGGCTCATCGAGAAGTCACTCCCATCGTGGGGGGTCGTGGGGGGGGTGCGGGTGTGGGGGGTGCGAAATGGGGGGTGTGGGGGATGGGGGGTGGTGCGGGATGTGGTCAGAGTGGTGATCGCGCCACGTGGCGGAGCCCGCCGAGGAGGTGGGCCCGGAAGGCGGGATCGTCGTACGCCTCACAGGTGTGTCCGAGCGCGGTGTAGAACACCCGAGCGCCGTCGTGCTCATGACACCAGACGAGCGGATGGTCGTCCCCCATCCCCCCGCCCTCGTACGAGGCCTCGTCGGCGGAGGCCAGCACCCGCACCGCACCGCGCGGGCTGGCCCGGAAGTCGTACCACTCGTCGGTGAACGCCCAGGTGGCGCCCAGATGGCTGGTCGCCGGGTGGTCCCGGTCCTCGATGGTGAGGACGCCCGGCTGCAGCGCGGGGTGGCGGTCGAAGCGGGCCCCGAGCAGCTCGCCGTAGTACGGCCAGCCGTATTCGGTGCACGCGGCGGCGTGGACACCCATGAACCCGCCGCCCGCCCCGCAGAAGGCCCGCAGCGCCTCCCGCCCCTCGGGGGTGAGCACATCACCGCTGGTGGAGAGGAACACCACGGCCGCGAAGCGGTCGAGGCCGCTTTCGAGGGCCCGCGGGTCCTCCGTGGCCACCACGTCGAAGCCGTGCTCGGCGCCGAGCTCACGGAAGGCGCGGACGCCGTCGGGGATGGAGTCGTGCCGATAGGCGGTGGTGCGGGTGCAGACGAGGAACCTCGGCCGGCTCTGCGCCATGGTGGTCGCTCCAAGAAGGCGTGCGGTGGCGGAACTGTGGAAAGCGATTACCATGATGAGGGCACCTCACCGTGACGTCTTCCATCGCTACCAGACGCGAAACTTTTCGATAGCTCCCGCAGCGGGTTCCACCGTCTCAGGAAGCTATCTCAGAGACCGTTTTCTAAGGCGCGCCCCGGCCCTGCGGGCGGCCGGGGCCTCCGGTGGACGCGCGGATGACGATGTGCGTGCCGAGCACCTGATGCTGGCTCTCGGGCAGTTCCTCGCGGTGCAGCGCCAGCCGCACCGCGGTGCGCCCCAGCTCCTCGTGCGGTACGTGCACGGTGGTCAGCGCCGGGTAGACGTCGATCGCCACCGGAATGTCGTCGTAACCGGCCAGCGAGACGTCCTCGGGCACCCGGAGGCCACCCTCGCGCAGCGCCTGCAGCGCCCCCGCCGCCACCATGTCGGTCCCCGCGAACACCGCGCTGAAATCCGCCCCGGAGGCCAGCAGCTCCTGAGCCGCGCGGTAGCCGTGGGTGCGGGTGAAGTTTCCGTCCACGATCAGGGCCGGATCCGGGCTCAGGCCCATCAGCTCATGGGCCCGGGTGAAGCCGCTGATGCGCTGGGTGCTCGTGGACAGGCCCGGGACCCGGGCCAGATACGCGATGCGCCGGTGTCCCGCGCTGAGCAGGTGGGTGGTCATCGCGAAGGCGCCGGCCTCGTTGTCGTAGTCCACGACGGTGGCCGGCACGCCCTCGCCCAGCGGCGGCCTGCCGACCAGCACCAGCCGCGAGCCCACCCGGTCCAGGGCGTGCGCGAAGTGGGTCATCCGGTCCTGGTAGGCCTTGTCCTCCCAGGCGCCGCCGACCACGATCACCGCGTCGGCCCGCTGCTCGCGCATCATCTCCACCACGGCGAGGACGCGCTGCGGGTCGCCGTGCGTGGTGCACAGCATGCACAGCCGCCCCTCGGCGGACGCCTGTTCCTCCACGCCGCGCGCGATGTGCGCGTAGAAGGGTCCGGTCACATCGTCGACGACGAACGCCACCGTCTTGTTGGTGGACCCGCCGAGCGCGCGGGCGTGCGCGTTGACCACGTAGTCCAGCTCGCGCATCGCCTTGAGCACCCTGGCCCTGGTGGCCGCGGCCACCGGATAGGTGCCGCCCATGACGCGGGAGACGGTGGACGCGGACACCCCGGCGCGCTTGGCGACGTCCCTGACCGTGGACACGTCCCTGCCCGCGGTGGACTCGGCCCGCCTGCCCGCCTTGCCCGAGCCGGTCGCCTCTGCTGCCTCGTTCACGTAGGCCTTTCCCCTCGGCCCCTTCTTCTCAGGGCTCGGTTCTCCCCAGCTGCCGCTGGGAGGTGCCCCCAGCCCCCGCGTAACCGTTCACGATAGCCGAGCGGGGGCCCTCCCGGGCCCGGCTCAGCGAGCGCGGGAGCTGACCTGCCGCGGGCGCAGCAGGAAACGCTGGGTCTTGCCACTCGACGTCTTCGGCAGCTCGGCGACGAAGTGCACGCGCCGCGGGTAGGCGTGCTTGGCCAGCCGGTCCTTGACCAGCTGCTGCAGTTCGGCGGCGAGGGCGTCGGGGTCCGAAGGCGACGAGGCCCCCGCGCGCAGCACCACGAAGGCCTCCATGACCTCGCCGTGTTCCTCGTGCGGGACACCGACCGCGGCCGCCTCCGCCACGGACTCGTGCTCCAGCAGCACGCTCTCCACCTCGAACGGGCCGATGCGGTACCCGGCCATCAGGATCACATCGTCGCTGCGCCCGGAGAAGAACAGATGGCCGTCCTCGTCCCGTGCGGCGGTGTCGCCGGAGTAGAACCAGTGTCCGTCGGGGCTGAACTTCTCAGCGGTGCGCTCCGGGGCGTCGCGGTAGCCCTCGAACCACATCAGCGGGCTCTTCGTGATGTCCATCGCCACCCGGCCGGGCATGCCGGGCTGGGCGACGGCGGAGTTGGTGTCCTCGCGCAGGACGGTCACGCTCCAGCCGGGCAGGGGCCGGCCCATGGAGCCGGGCTTGAGGTCGGTGCGCAGCGCGGGGTGCCAGGCGTTGGCGATGGCCATGCCCAGCTCGGTGGAGCCGTAGTGGTCGCGCACCGGGATGCCGAGGGTCTGTTCCGCCCAGGTGACCACGTCGGCCGGGAGCGGCTCGCCGGCGGCGGAGGCGCACCGCAGCCGCACTCCGTCGGGGGCGGGCGTGCCGCGCAGCTTGCGGTAGACGGTGGGGCCCGCGGTGAAGTTGGTGACGTTGAAGCGGGACAGCACCGCCCATGTCGCCTCGGCGGAGAACAGGCTGTTGAACAGCAGGCTGCGCAGGCCGAGGGCGAGCGGGGCGATGATGGCGTAGTACAGCCCGTAGGCCCAGCCCGGGTCCGCGGCGTTCCAGAACACATCGGTGGGCCGGTGGTCGAGGCCGAACTCCTGGTACATGGCGAATCCCGCGACGGCCCGCAGCGGGATGGGCACCGCCTTGGGCGGGCCGGAGGTGCCGGAGGTGAACAGCTCCACGATGGTGGCGTCCCCGCCGAGGGCGACCGGCGTGTCCAGCGGCGGGTGTGCCGCCAGCAGCTCGGCGAAGGACAGGTCGCCTTCCTCGGTGGGCCCGGTGGTGACGATCCGCCACGGCCGGTCCGCGGGGAGGTCGGGGCCCGCGGCCAGCTTGGGGCGCTGCCCGGCGTCCGTGATCACGACCTTGGTGCCGTTGCCGGTGACCCGCAGGGCGATGGCCGGGGGTGCGAACGCCGTGAACAGGGGCACCTGGACGGCGCCGATCCGCCAGATCGCGAGTGTCGCGACGAGCAGTTCGGCGGACTTGCCCATCAGCGTGGCGACCCGGTCGCCGGGGCCCACCCCGAGGCCCGTCAGGGCGCTCGCCATCCGCGCGGAGGCCTCACCGAGTTCGCCGAAGGTCATGTCGTGCCCGTTGAGGTCGGCGCCGACCACCGTGAAGGCGACGGCGTCGGCCGGGTGCCGGTCGCACAGCAGATGGGCGGTGCACGCCGCCGGGTCTCCGAAGGTCTTGAGCAGGTCGGCCATGCGCTGTTCCGGGCTGGTCAAGTGGGCTCCTCGTGCGTGCGGGCGAGCGGAATCCAAGTGCCACGGGTGATGGTGTCCCTGTTGGCTTGTACACGCTATCGCGCCCGCTCGCGAGCTCGGCAACCAGTGTTCACCAGACCGTTGTCAGCCAAGCGCGCCGGTGGGGTTCTCCTCCTTGCGGAAGGTCAGCTTCCCCTCTTCCACGTCGACTTCCACATGGCTGTGCGGCTGCAGCTTGCCGTTGAGCAGCATCCGGGACAGCGGGTTGTCGACTTCCCGCTGGATGGTCCGGCGCAGCGGCCGGGCGCCGTACTCGGGCTGGTAGCCGTGGTGGGCCAGCCAGTCGACGGCGGCGGGGGTGAAGTCGACGGGCACGTCCTGGGCGCGCAGCCGGCGCCGGGTCTCCTCCAGGAGCACATCGGTGATCTGCCGCAGCTGTTCGTCGGCGAGCCGCCGGAAGATGACGATCTCGTCGATGCGGTTGAGGAACTCGGGCCGGAAGTGTTCGCGCAGCGGGCGCAGCACCCGCTCGCGGCGCGCCTCCTCGTCGGCTTCCGCGCCACCGCCGAACCCCATGACCGCGCCGCGCCCGGAGATCTCCCCGGAGCCGAGGTTGCTGGTCATGACGATGACGGTGTTCTTGAAGTCGATGGTGCGGCCCTGGGCGTCGGTGAGCCGTCCGTCGTCGAGCACCTGCAGAAGGATGTTGAAGACGTCGGTGTGGCCCTTTTCGATCTCGTCCAGGAGCAGCAGCGAGTACGGCTGCCGGCGCACCGCCTCGGTGAGCTGCCCGGCCTCCTCGTGGCCGACGTATCCGGGCGGGGCGCCGATCAGCCGGCTGACGGTGTGCTTCTCCTGGTATTCGCTCATGTCCAGCCGGACCATGCGGTCCTCGCTGCCGAAGAGCGCCTCGGCCAGGGCGCGGGCCAGTTCGGTCTTGCCGACGCCGGTGGGGCCGAGGAACAGGAAGCTGCCGATGGGGCGGCCCGGGTCGGCGAGGCCGGCGCGGGAGCGCAGTACGGCGTCGGCGACGGCGGAGACGGCCTCTTCCTGGCCGATCACCCGCTTGTGCAGGTGCTCCTCGAGGCCGAGCAGGCGGTCCCGCTCCTCCTGGGTGAGGCTGCTGACCGGGATGCCGGTCTGCCGGGAGACGATGTCGGCGATGTCCTCGACGGTGACCTCGGCGACCTTGCCGGGCGGGTGCTCTTTGCCGGACCCCTCCTCGATGCGCCGGTTCAGGTCGCCGATCCGGTCGCGCAGCGCGGTGGCCCGCTCGTACTCCTCGGCGGCCACGGCCTGGTCCTTGTCCCGGGTGAGCTGCTCGACCTCCCGCTCCAGCGCCCGGACGTCGGTGCCCCTGGTGCTGGAGCGCAGCCGTACGCGGGCGCCGGCCTGGTCCATCAGGTCGATGGCCTTGTCGGGCAGGAAGCGGTCGGTGAGATAACGGTCGGAGAGCTCGACGGCCGCCAGCAGCGCCTCGTCGGTGTAGCGGACCTGGTGGTGGGCCTCGTAGCGGTCGCGCAGCCCGCGCAGGATCTCCAGCGCGTCGGAGCGGGCGGGCTCGGGCACCATGATGGGCTGGAAGCGGCGGGCGAGGGCCGCGTCCTTCTCGATGTGGCGGCGGTACTCCTGCAGTGTGCTGGCGCCGATGACATGCAGTTCGCCGCGGGCCAGGGCGGGCTTGAGGATGTTGCTGGCGTCCATCGGGCCGCCTTCGGAGCCGCCGGTGCCCACGACGGTGTGCAGCTCGTCGATGAAGATGATCAGTTCCTGGGAGTGGGCGCGGATCTCGTCGATGAGGCCGGTCAGCCGCTCCTCGAAGTCGCCGCGGTAGCGGGTGCCGGCCACCACGCTCGCGAAGTCGAGCTGCAGGACGCGCCGGGCGAGCAGGATGTCGGGGACGTCGGCCTCGGCGATGCGCTGGGCCAGCCCCTCGACGACGGCGGTCTTGCCCACGCCGGCCTCGCCGATGAGGACGGGGTTGTTCTTGCCCCGGCGGGCCAGCACCTCGATGGTCTGCTCGATCTCCTCGTCCCGGCCGATCACCGGGTCGATCCGGCCCTCGCGGGCCATCTCGGTCAGGTCGCGGCCGAACTTGTCGAGGTGGGGGGTCTCCCTCCGGCTGGGGCCGGGGCGCGTTTCGGTGGCGCCGGGGGCCGCCGCGAGGGGCCCCTGGGGGCTCGGGCGGGGCTCGAACCGGGCCGCGTGCAGCAGCTGCCCGGCCGTGGAGTCGTGGTTGGCGGCGAGCGCGATCAGTACGTGCTCGGGGCCGATGTACGAGGAGCCCGCGGACCGGGCGATCTCGTGGGCGTCGAGGAGCGCGCGCTTGACGGCGGGCGTGACCGCGACCGAGCTGCGCGGCGTCCCCTCCCCCGTCTGCCGGTCGATCTCGGCGACGAGGGCTTCGGGGTCGGCCCCGGCCCTGACGATCATGGTGCGGGTCGGCTCGGCCGTGAGCGCCGCGCGGAGCAGGTGTTCGGTGTCGAGGTCGGTGGATCCGCGGTCGGCGGCATACGAGGCCGCGGAGGAGACGAGCTGCCGTGCGGGCTCGCTCATCAGGCGTCCGAAGTCGACGTGCCGGGAGCCGGATCGCTGCCCGGCCGGTCCGACACCGAGGAAGCGTGCGAGAAAGTCTCCGAGGGGGTCCGGGCCGAATTCTTCCGATCCCTTGTACCCGCTGTTCATAGGCATCCGTTCCGGTGGCCCGGCGGACGCGGGCCCCGTTGTCATCGCTGCAAGGAGTCCTATTTGATGAATTTTGATTGATTTTATCCGACATCGGGGCCACTCGCCGAGGGCTGGAGCGGATTCGCCGCGCTCCACCCGCGGGCGGCGAGCGGAGCTGTCACACTCGGCCCCGCCATGTCGTCCTCTTCCCGGGTCACCCGAATCGGGACCGATACACGAGAGGATCGAGAACATGGCAGAGTCGGCAGTGTTTGAAGAGCACCGTGACCGTCTGTGGGCCATCGCCTACCGCATCACGGGGTCGGTGGCCGACGCCGACGACGCCGTACAGGAGTCGTGGCTGCGCTGGGACGCGCTGCCCGAGGACCGGGCGGAGGACCCCCGCTCGTATCTGACCGCCGTCGTCAGCCGGATCTGCTACGACCAGCTCGGCTCCGCCCGGGCCCGCCGCGAGTCCTATGTCGGCCCCTGGCTGCCCGAGCCGCTGGTCGCGGACGGGGGCCCGGAGGACCGGGTGACCCTGGACGAGTCGGTGGGCCTCGCCCTGCTCACCGTCCTGGAGCGGCTCACCCCCGCCGAGCGGACCGCGTTCATCCTGCACGACGTCTTCGCGGTCCCCTTCCCGGAGATCGCCGAGGTCGTCGGCCGCAGCCCGGAATCCGTACGGCAGCTGGCCTCCCGCGCCCGCAGGCACGTGCGCAGCGAGGCCCCGCGCCGCTCTGTCGACCCCGGGGAGCACCGGCGCGCCGTCGACGCCTTTCTGCGCGCGGGCATGGACGGTGACATGGACGCCCTGCTGGAGATCCTGGATCCGCGGGTCGTATGGCATTCGGACGGCGGCGGCAAGGTCATCGCGGCCCGGGTCCCCATCCGCGGCAGCGCGAAGGTCGCCTGCTTCGCCCTGGGCCTGGCCCGTCGCTTCGACCCGGCCACCATGGTGCTCCACGCGCGGGAGGTCAACGGCGCCCCGGGACTGGTCCTCGTCGACGCGGGCCGCGCGCAGATCACGGTCTTCGGGTTCACCGTGCACCAGGGCCGGATCACCGCGATCGACTCCGTCCTCAACCCCGAAAAGCTGCGCCACCTGGACCTCGGGGAGAGGTGAGGGGCGTCATGTCACACTCCGGGACGCCGTGTCGTCTCCCCGGTGACACCCCCTCACAAGGAGGCCACCGAGATGGAGAAGCACGAGGTCCTGGTGTTGGGCGCGGGCTATGCGGGGCTGCTGGCCGCCCTGCGGCTGGCGCCGCACGCGCGGGTGACGCTGGTCGACCCCGGTCCCCACTTCACCGAGCGCGTCCGGCTGCACGAACACGCCGCCGGGCGCCCCGATGTGACCCACCCGCTGCGGGAGCTGCTGCGCGGCACCGGTGTCACCCACCTCGCCGCCCGCGCCACGGGCCTGGACCCCACGGCCCGCCTGGTCACCACGGACGACGGACGCACCCTCCGCTACGACCGTCTGGTGTACGCCCTCGGCAGCCGCACCGTGCCCCCCGGCGAGCGCGCCTTCACCCTGGAGACCACCGCCGAACTGCACAAGCGGCTGCTCGACGGCCCCGGCGAGCTCGCGGTCGTCGGCGGCGGCCTCACCGGCATCGAGACCGCCGCCGAGATCGCCGAGGCGCACCCCGAGTGGCGGGTGCGCCTGCTCACCGGCGGCGAGATCGGCGGCGGTCTGTCCGCCAAGGGCCGGGCCCATGTCCGGACCGCCCTGACCGTGCTGGGCGTCCGCGTCGAGGAGGGCCAGCGGGTGGCGGCCCCCGAGGAGGTGGACGCCGACGCGGTCGTCTGGGCGGCCTCGATGACCGCGAACACCGAGCTCGCCGCCCGGGCGGGCCTCGCGCTCGACACGGCCGGCCGGATCCGCGTCGACGCCGCCCTGCGCTCCACCTCCCATCCGGAGATCTACGCGGCCGGGGACAGCGCCGCGGCCGGCTCACCGGCCGCCGGGGCGCTGCGCATGGCCTGCGCCACCGCCCTGCCCACCGGCTCGCACGCGGCCTCCTCCCTCATCGACGAGGCCCGCGGGCGCGAGCCGCGGCCGCTGCGCTTCCGGTTCCTGATCCAGTGCGTGAGCCTGGGCCGCCGGGACGGGCTGGTCCAGGCGGTGCGGGCGGACGACACGCCTCGTGAGCTGGTGCTCACGGGCCGGGTCGCCGCCCGCTTCAAGGAGCAGGTCGTCCGCCAGACGATCAGCTTGATGCACCTGGCGGCGCGCCGCCCCCAAGCCGTTCCGCTCGTCCCGTGGATCTGAGCGATCCGCAGGGGACCCGGCGGGCCGGGACGGGGCGCGACCGGGGCGGTCAGGGCGCCTGGGTACGCGCCGCCCTGACGTGTCCGGCGTAGCGGCGGAGCACGTCGAACCACCGCCGGGCGACCTCGGCCACCTGGTCGTCCTCCAGCACGCCCGACGGCCAGATCCACCGCGCCGCCAGCCTCGCCCCCCGCTCGCGGTCCTCGACCGCGACCGTGAGGGTGAGGGTGCGCTCCAGCGGCGCCCCGGCGTCCGCCCCGCCGCCCATCGCCGACCCCGCCTCGCCGGTGGGTGTCCAGTGGGCGGAGCGCTCGCCGACCTGGAACCGGCCCAGGTAGTTGACGGAGACCTGCGGGTCGCCGAGCGCGGCCAGTCGGGGAGCGGTGCGCGGGTTGAGGTAGCGCAGCAGGCCGTATCCGATGCCGTTGTCGGGCAGGGCCGCGAGCTGGGCCCCCACCCGAGCGGCGGCCTCGGTCAGCGCGGCGCCGGAGGCGTCGAGTTGTTCCTCGGAGATCTGCCCCGGGTCGAGGACGAGCGGGAACTGCGCGGTGAACCACCCGACGGTGGCCGACGGATCGACCCCCTCGGCGAGGAATTCGCGGCCGTGGGCCTGGAGGTCCACGAGCACACCGGTGCCCTCCTCGCCCCGCCAGCGCGCGTAGGCGACGGCGAACGAGGCGTACAGCACATCACGCAGGTCCACGCCGAGTGCGCCGGGCACCGCGAGCAGTGTCGCCGTGTCCTCCTCCGGGAGGTCGAGGAGCAGCATCCGCGCCGAGGCCAGGGTGTCGGTCCGCGGGTCGAGCGGCCGGGTGCCCAGTGTGGGCCGCTTCGGCTCGAACATCCGCGTCCACATCTCCAGTTCCTTCTCGCGCGCGGGCTCCACGGCCTCCTCGACCAGGTGGTGCGCCCACCTCCGGTAGGAGGTCGCCGGTGCCCGCGGATCCGGCCGCCGGCCGGCCGCCACCGCTTCGTACGCGCGGGCGAGGTCCGGCAGCAGGAACCGCCAGGAGACCCCGTCGACCACGAGGTGGTGCAGCAGGATCAGCAGCCGGCCGGGCCGCCCCGGCCCGGGGTCCAGCCAGACGGCCCGGAGGGTGCGGCCGGACGCGGGGTCGAGCTCCGCCTGGTGGCGGAAGGACGCCTCGGCCAGCGCCGGGGGCCACTGCGCCTCGTCTTCGACCTCGATGACCTGGTGGGTGAAGCAGTCGGCCACCCGGACCGAGCCGGGCTCCGCGATCTCCAGCGCCCGCCGCCCCCGGTCGTCCTTGTGCCGCATCCGCAGCGCGTCATGGCGGTCGACGAGCGCCTGGAGGGCGGCGATCAGATGCTCGGCGCGCGCGCCCGCGGGGACGCGGACCGCCATGGAGAGGTGGTACGCGTCGATCGGCCCCTCGCAGTCCCACATGCGCCTGATGATCGGTGTCGCCGGGAGCTCGCCCACCCCGTCGTCCGCGCCGCCGCCGTCGCGGTGGCGGCCCTCGCCGGCCGGCGCCGGGCGCGGCGCGCTCCGCTCGGCGATCGCGGCCAGCGCGGCGACCGTACGGCCCTCCGCCACGTCCCTGGGCCGCAGCGCCAGGCCGGCGTGGCGTGCCATGTCGGTGAAGCGCATGGAGACGATGGAGTCGCCGCCCATCAGGAAGAAGTCGTCGTCCACGCCCACGCTGCCCACCCCCAGCGCCTCGCTCATCAGCGAGCACAGCGTCTCCTCCGCGGGGGTGCGCGGCCGGGCCGCGGTCGAGGCGGCCGTGAAGTCGGGCGCCGGGAGGGCGGCGCGGTCCAGTTTGCCGTTGACCGTCAGCGGGAGTTCGGGCACCTCCACGAACGCCGAGGGCACCATGTGGCCCGGCAGCCGGGCCGCGGCGAGCCCCGCCAGCGCGGCGGGCCCGGGCAGCGTGGCGCCGGGTTCGGCCACCAGATAGGCGACCAGCGCCGGCCTGCCCGGCCGGTCCTCGCGCAGCACGACGGCCGCCCGCGCCACCTGGTCGAGGGCCGTGAGCGCGGACTCGATCTCGCCGACCTCGATCCGAAAGCCGCGCAGCTTGACCTGGCCGTCGGCCCGTCCGACGTACTCAAGCCCGCCGTCCGTTCCCCGTCGCGCCAGGTCTCCGGTGCGGTACATGCGCTCGCCCAGGGCGCCGAACGGGTCGGCGACGAACCGCTCGGCGGTCAGCGCGGGCCGCCCCGCGTAGCCGCGGGCCAGGCCGGGGCCGGCGACGTACAGCTCGCCGACGGTGCCCGGGGGCACCGGCCGCAGCAGATGGTCGAGGACATACAGCCGCAGATCCGGGATCTGGCGACCGATGGGGCTGACCGAGCCGTCCCGCGCCGCGTCGGCGCGGACCAGTTCGGTGTGGGTGACATGCACGGTCGTCTCGGTGATGCCGTACATGTTGACCAGCCGCGGCGCCTGCTCGGGGTGTCTGGTGTACCAGTCCCCCAGGCGGGAGACGTCGAGCCGTTCGCCGCCGAACACCACGTACCGCAGGGCGAGCCGCGCGACCGGCTCCGGGCGGTCGCGGTCGGCGCCGAGCAGCTGGTAGAACGCCGACGGGGTCTGGTTGAGCACGGTGACGCCCTGCTCGACCAGCAGTTCCAGGAATTCGGCCGGGGACCGGGTGACGGTGTGGGGAACGATCACCAGCGAGCCGCCGTACAGCAGCGGGCCCCAGATCTCCCACACCGAGAAGTCGAACGCGTAGGAGTGGAACAGCGTCCACACGTCGTCCTCGCCGAACCCGAAGAGGTGGTCGGTGGAGGTGAACAGCCGGATGACGCATCCGTGTGGGACCAGCACCCCCTTGGGCCGCCCGGTCGAGCCCGAGGTGTAGATGATGTAGGCGCCGTGCGCCGGGGTGAGCGGGCCGCCGCGGTCCGCGTCGGTCAGGTCGGTCGGCGCGAGGTCCTTCATGGCGCTCGTGACCCGCGGCGCGTCGAGCTCCACGACCGGCACGGCCGGTACGTCCGGGCCCTTTGGCAGCGCGCCGGCGGTGTCGGTGGTGGTGACCACGCACACCGGGGCGGCGTCCGCGAGGATGAACCCGATGCGCTCGCGCGGATAGGCGGGGTCCACCGGCAGATACATCGCGCCGCTCTTGAGAACGGCCAGCAGCGCCACGACCAGCTCGGCGCGGCGGTCGACCGCCAGGGCCACCACCCGCTCCGGCCCGGCGCCGTGCCCGGTCAGCACTCGCGCCAGGCGGTTGGCGCGGTCGTTGAGCTCCGCGTACGTCAGGGAGCGCGGGCCGTCGACCACGGCGATGTTGTGCGGGGTGGCCCGCGCCTGTGCCTCGAACCGCCCCGGCAGGGTCTCCTCGCACCGGACCCGCCCGGGTGCCGGCTGCCCCGCGGCCGCGGTCAGCAGCCGCGCCACCGGGGCCTCGGCCGCCCCTGGTGTTCCGGATGGTCCGGGCGCCTGGGTCAGCAGGCGTTCGAGCGCGTCGGCGGCCGCCGACGCCCGGCCCTGGCCGACGGTGTCCGGGCAGTAGTTGACGTGGATCCGCAGCCGCTCGCCGGGGATCGCGACCACGCTGAGCGGGTAGTGGGTGCCGTCCTCGGGGTGCACCCCGGTGACGGTCAGCCGCTTGGAGGCGGAGCGCAGGGCGTCCGGGTCGTGGGGGTAGTTCTCGTAGACCAGGAGGGTGTCGAAGAGCCGGCCGGTGCCGATGCGGCGCTGGATGTCGGTGAGGCCGATGTGGTGGTGGTCCAGCAGTCGGGCCTGTTCGCCCTGGAGGCGGGTCAGCAGCTGCGGGAGGGTCTCGTCGGGGCGCAGCCGGACCCGGGCGGGCACGGTGTTGATGAACAGTCCGACCATGGTGTCGATGCCGTCGATCTCGGGCGGGCGCCCGGAGACGGTGACGCCGAAGACCACGTCGTCGCGGCCGGTCAGCCAGCCCAGCACGATCGCCCAGGCGCCCTGCACCACCGTGTTCAGCGTCAGGTCGTGGCGGCGGGCGAAGGCGGCGAGGGCGGCGGTCTGCTCGGCCGTCAGCTCCAGCACGTGGCGCCCGGTGGCGGCCGCCGCGGGGGTGTCCTGGTCCGCGACGAGGGTCGCCCCGGCCACCCCCGACAGGGCGGTGTGCCAGGCGTCCAGCCCCGCCTGGGTGTCCTGCCCCTTCAGCCAGGACAGATAGGCGGAGTACGGGCGGGGTGTGGGCAGCGCGGCGGGCGCGGCAGGGTCGTGGGGGTCGTTGCCCGCGTCGTACAGCGCAAGCAGTTCCCGTGACAGCAGCGCCATCGACCAGCCGTCGAGCAGCAGGTGGTGGCTGGTCAGGACCAGCCGGTAGCTGTCCTCGGCGAGCCTCAGCAGCATGCAGCGGGCCAGCGGGGCGGTGTCCACGGGCAGGCGCCGCCCGCTGTCGGCGTCCAGCAGCCGGGCCGTCTCGGCCTCCCGCGCGGGCCCGTCCAGCCGCGACAGGTCGTGCTCCCGCCACGGCAGCGCCACCCGGGCGGGGATCACCTGCGCCGGCTCGGCGAGCCCTTCCCGTACGAAACACGCGCGCAGCCCCGGGTGCCGGGCGAACAGCCCCTCGGTGGCGGTGCGCAGCCGCGCCGGGTCGACCTCGCCCGCCAGGTCCAGGCCGAACCGCACCACATAGTCGTCGTGCGCGGTGTCGTCGTACGCGGCGTGGAAGAGCAGCCCCTGCTGCAGACCGGACACCGGCCAGACGTCGGCCAGGTCCGGCACGGCCCGCTCCAGCCGCTCCACCTCGGCCATGGACAGCGGGACCAGGGGGAAGTCGGAGGGGGTGTGGCCCCGGTGTGCCGCGTACGCGAGGTTTCCGATGTGCCGTGCATGGGTCACCAGGCCGGTGAGCGCGGCGAACCACGCGTCGGCGAGCTCCCGTACGGCCGGCTCGTCCAGCAGTTCGCCCGCCCAGATCCACACCGCCGTCAGCCGCGGGCCGTCCTCCCGGTCCTCGGTGTGCGCGTTGAGGGCCAGGGTGTGCGGCAGTGGCATACCGGGCGGGAAGCCGCCGCGCAGCGCTCCGAAGTCGGGGTCCGGGTCGGGCAGCCAGTCGGCGCCGTCGGACACGGTGAACCGGCCGAGGTAGTTGAAGCCGATCTGCGGGCCCGCGTGTCCGGCGAGCCGGCGCGCCGCGCCGGGGTTGAGATGGCGCAGCATGCCGTAGCCGATGCCGTGGTCCGGCAGCGCCGCGAGCTGTTCCTTGACCGTCCTGACGGCGGTGCCGAGCGCCGCGGAACCGGCCGTCACCTCGTCCCAGTCGAGCGCCCCGGGGGCGAGCCGCGCGGGGAACATGCTGGTGAACCAGCCGACGGTCTGGCTGAGGTCGACGCCGTCGGCGAGCTGTTCCCGGCCGTGTCCCTCGAGTTCAAGCAGCACATCGCCGGTGTCGCCGATGCCGCGGCGGCGCCGCCACTCGACCACGGCGAGGCTCAGCGCGGTCAGCAGGACGTCGTTGACCCCGGTGTGGTAGCGCTCGGGTACGGAGGTCAGCAGCGCGGCGGTGACCTCGCCCGGCAGGGAGAGCGACAGCATCCGGGCGCTGGTGGCGGTGTCCCGGGCGGGGTCCAGCGGGCGGGGGCCGAGGAGCGGGTCGGCGCCGTCGAGGATGCTCTCCCACAGGGGGAGCTCGGCCGTCCGGGCCTCGTGGTGCGCGCCCTCGGTCAGCAGCCGGGACCAGCGGCGCAGGGAGGTGACCGGGCCGGGGGTCGCGAGGGGACGGCCCTCGGCGGCCGCGGCCCAGGCGTCGGCGAGGTCGCGCAGCAGCACGTGCCAGGAGACCCCGTCGACCGCGAGGTGGTGGATCAGCATCAGCAGCCGGCCGGGCCGGTCGGGGCCCGCGTCGAACCAGACGGCCCGCAGTAACACCCCTTTCTCCGGGTCGAGTTGGCCGCGCGCCGCCTCCGAGGCCGCGTCGATGATCCTGCGCCACCGCGCGGTGTCGTCGGCGCCGGGGTTCACGTCCGGCAGGGGGACCCGGGTCAGGCACTCATGGCCGCGGACGGCGCCGCGCGGGGCGATCTCCAGCGGGCCGCCCACCCCGGCGCCCAGCGTGAGGCGCAGCGCGGCATGGCGGTCGAGCAGGGTGTCGAGCGCACCGGCCAGGTGGTCGTGGCACAGGCCGCCCTCCACCCGTACCAGCACCGACTGGTGGAACTCCTTGACGGCGTCCGGGCCGAGCCCCGTCAGCCAGCGGATGATCGGGGTCGGGGGGAGTTCGCCGCTGTCGTCGGTGTCGTGCGGGCCTTCGCCAGTGGAGGTGCCGTCGTGGGAGGTGTCCGCCGCGGAGCGGGCCGCGCGTGCCAGCGCGGCCACGGAGCGGTGTTCGAACACCTCGCGCGGGGAGATGGCGAGTCCTGCGGCGCGGGCGCGGCTGACCAGGGTGAGCGAGAGGATGCTGTCGCCGCCGAGGGCGAAGAAGCTCTCGTCGACGCCGACGCGGTCGAGCCCGAGGATGTCGGTGAAGAGCCCGTGGAAGAGCTCTTCCCGGTCCGTGCGCGGGGCCCGGTGTTCGGTGTTCTCGGCCGGCTGGGGCTTGGGGAGCGCGGCCCGGTCGAGTTTGCCGTTGGGGCTCAGCGGCAGCCGGTCCACCAGGACGATCCGCGCGGGCACCATGAACTCCGGCAGCCCGCTCCTGGCGCGGTCCATGAGCTCGTCCGGGAGCGCGGCGGCCGTGGCGTGGTCGGTGCCCGGCTCGGGGAGGACATGGGCCAGCAGCCGGGTGGCGCCGGGGCGAATTTCGTCGGCCGTCACCACGGCCCGCCGCACCGCCGGATGGCCCGCCAGCACGGCCTCGATCTCGCCGGCCTCGATCCGCAGGCCCCGCACCTTGACCTGCCCGTCGGCGCGCCCCACGTACTCGAGCTGGTGGTCCTCCCTGCGCCGCACCAGGTCGCCGGTGCGGTACAGCCGTGACCCGGGCGGGCCGTAGGGGTTGGCGACGAACCGCTGCGCGGTCTGGCCGGGCCGGTTCAGATAGCCCCTGGCCAGCCCGGGCCCGCTCAGCCAGAGTTCGCCGACCGTGCCGACGGGGACCGGGCGCAGGGCCGCGTCGAGTACATACGCGGCCGTGTTGGCGGTGGAGGTGCCGATCGGGGGTGTGCCCTCGCCGCCGAGCGGGCCGCTCATGGCCGCGCAGACGGTGGCCTCGGTCGGGCCGTAGCCGTTGAGCAGGACGGTGTCCGCGGCCCAGTCGGCCGCCAGCTCGGGCGGCAGCGCCTCGCCCACCGCCATCAGCCTGAGGCCGGCCGGGAGGGTGCCGCGGTCCAGGCTCGCCAGCACGGCGGGTGGCAGCACGGCGTGTGTCACGCCGAGGCCGCTGATCAGCTCCGGCAGCTCGGGGCCCGCGGGCGGCGCGCCGTCGACGCCGATGACCAGGCAGCCGCCGGACAGCAGCGCCGCGGTCAGCTCCCAGACCGCGGAGTCGAAACTCGGCGAGGCGAACTGCAGGACCCGGGACCGGGGCCCGACGCCGAACCGGGTGCGCTGGGTGTGCACCAGGCTCGGCAGGCCCACGTGGGTCACCACGACCCCCTTGGGCGTGCCGGTGGACCCGGAGGTGTAGACCACATAGGCGGGGTGGCGCGGTTCGAGCCGCGCGTTCCGCTCCTCGTCCCGTACGTCCGCCGGGTCGCGGCCCGCCAGGTCGCGGACGGTCTCGGGGGCGTCCAGGAGCAGCCGGTCGCCCGGCAGGTGTCCGATGGTCCGCGCGTGGGCGGTGGTCGTCAGCGTCAGCGCGGGCCGGGCGTCGGAGAGCATGAACTCGATCCGCGCGGGCGGATAGTGGGGGTCGACCGGCAGGAAGGCGCCGCCCGCCTTCCAGACGGCCAGGACGGCGACGACGAACTCGACGGACCGCTCCAGTGCGAGCGCGACCGGCGTCTCGGGGCCGACGCCGCGCTCGATGAGCGCCCGCGCCAGCCGGCCCGCCCGCGCGCCCAGTTCGGCGTAGGAGAGCTCGGTGGAGCCGGAGAGCACGGCGGCGTGCCCGGGGTGGAGCCGGGCCTGCCGCTCGTAGAGCTCGCCCGCCGTGGCGTCGGGCACCACCACGGCCACCTCGGTCGCCTTGCGTAGCAGAAAGCCCCGCTCGCGGTCGGTGAGCAGCGACACCTCGGCGAGCGACATACCGCCGCCGCCGGCCGCGACGGCCCTCAGCAGCCGGGAGATCCGCTCGCCGTGGCCCCGCGCCTCGGCCTCGCCCCATACGGCGGCGTTGGCGTCCAGGTCGACGGTGAGGCCCCGGCCGTCCAGGCGGTCGGTGAAGGCGAGCGCCAGGTCCTCGACGGGGCCGGTGGACAGGTTGTGGGCGGCGGCGGGGTGCGGGCCGAACCGCAGGTCGTAGTCGAACGACATGATGTTGACGATCATCGAGTACAGCGGGGTGGGCTGATCGTCCGGCGAGACCAGGCGCGCCATGTCGGCCGCGCGGTAGCGCTGGTGGGCGAGGGCCGACCGCATGGCCTTCTGGGCGGCGCGCGCCAGCTCCTCGACGGTCGTCTCCGGGCGCGGGGACAGCCGGACGGGCAGGACGTTGGACAGTGCGCCGGGGGTGGTCCTGGCGGTCGGGGTGGTGCGGGCGGTGACGACGAGCCCGAGCACCACCTCCGGCTCCCCGGTCATACGGTGCAGATACAGCGCGGCCACGGCGAAGAGCATCGCGGAGCGATGGATCCTCGCCCGCTCGCAGACGCGGTCCAGGGCGACCAGGTCCTGGGGCGACAGCCGGTCCGAGGCCCGGGTGAAACCGGAGGCGGGCGCGCGCCGACGGGTCAGGGAAACGGGTTCCGGAAGATCGCGCAATTGCTTGAGCCAGTAGTCGCGGTCCCGGGCGAACGCCTTTGACGCGCGGTATTCCTCTTCCTCGGCGAGCAGCCGGCCGAAATCACCGAAGGGGCTCGGCGGTATTTCCTCGCCCGCGTCCAGCGCCGAGTAGACCCCCGCCACTCGGTGCGCGATAAGCGGCCCGCTGAATCCGTCGACGAGAATGTGGTGGTATCGGCTGCACCAGAAATAGAGATCGTCCGCCAACCGGATCACCGCATGGGCGACCAGCTCCCCGTCCGGCAGCGGAACCGGCCCGGCCAAGAATTCCGCCATCCATCGCTCGGCGGCGGCGCGCGGGTCCGCTTCCGCCGTCAGGTCGACGCGGATGAGCGGGAAGTCGTCGCGGCCCTTGACGGCCCACCGCGGACCGGCCTCGTCCGCGGTGAACCGCACCGTGAGCGCTGTGCATTCGGCGAAGGCGCGGCGCAGGGCGGACTCGAATAAGTCGAAACGCAGCCGGCCAGGTATTTCGATGTATTCGCCGATGGTGTAAGCGGTGCTGTCCGGGCGCAGGGAGTGGGCGATCCAGAATTCGCGCTGCGCGGCAAACGGAATCCCCGGGGCGGAGCCATTGACAGGCATGAAGGGTCTGGCCTCCTCGATAAGTGGGCTGCCGATTTCAGGGGCGGTTTCCCGAGTGTAGGGCCGTAATGCGGCCGAATGGCCTGGCAGTTCGCTGCAATGGCAACTGTCGGCCGTACGGGCCTGCCGTGAATCCGCCCCCGGCCCGGCTCCGCGTCCGACCGTGAATCCGCCCGCGGCCCCGGCTCCGCATCCGACCGCGCGCCCGGCCCCGCTCTCGCCCCGTATCGGGCCCGCCCCCGGCGACACGCTGCGGTGCTCGGCCCGGCGGCGTAGCGGCGTCGGCCCATCGGGTGCCTTTCGTCGGCCGTTCCGGTGAAGCCCGGCGCCGTCGCGTCACGAGCGGACTCCCGCACGCACATAAATACGACTATCCACCTGTTTGCCCCATGTGAGCGTGAGGTGAGCCTTTTGTCTCTCGAGACCCGTCAACGGACCGCGCTCGTGGTCGCCGCGCTGCTCGGCGCGGCCACCGCGTGCACCGCCGGCATACCCGCCACCCCCGAATCGGGGGAGAAGTCCTCCCGGACCGCGGCCGCGGCGAAGCCCGGGCCCACCAGGGGGTTCACCCTGGTGGCCACCGGTGACCTGCTGATCCATGACTCGGTCATCCGCCAGGCGCGGGCGGACGCGGGCGGCAACGGCTACAACTTCGGACCCATGCTCGCCGGGGCCGAGCCCGTGGTCTCCCGGGCCGACCTGGCGATATGCCACATGGAGACGGTCTACGGCGCAGCGGGCGGGCCGTTCACCGGCTACCCGACCTTCAAAAGCCCGCCGGAGGTCGCCGAGGCCGCCAAGGAACTCGGCTACGACTCCTGCTCCACCGCCTCCAACCACACGCTGGACGCCGGCGCGGAGGGCGTGACCCGCACCCTCGACGCGATGGACCGCGCCGGACTCCGACACGCCGGATCGGCCCGCTCCGCCGAGGAGCACGCGATGCCGACGCTCATGAAGGCCGGTGACGCCACGGTCGCCCAGCTCGCCTACAGCTACGGCACCAACGGCATCCCGGTGCCCAAGGACAAGCCCTGGCTGGTCAACCTCATCGACCCGGCGCGGATCGTCAAGGACGCCCGGGCCGCGCGCCGGGCCGGGGCCGACGTGGTCGTGGTGAGCCTGCACTGGGGCACCGAGTGGCAGGAGGCGCCGGACCAGCTCCAGCTCTCGGTCGCCAAGAAACTCACCGCCTCGATGAACGGCGGGCGCCACGACATCGATCTCATCATCGGCACCCACGCCCACATCCCCCAGGCGTACGAGAAGGTCAACGACACCTGGGTCGTCTACGGCATGGGCGATCAGGTCGCGGGCGTCATGAACGACCCGCGTGGCCAGATGGGCTCGGCCGCCCGGTTCACCTTCGCGCCGCCCGCCACCACGGACAAGCCGTGGACCGTGAAGAAGGCGGAGTTCATCCCCCACGCCGTGGACAACGACCCGATCCGGGTGGTGAACCTCCCGCGCGCCGGCGGCCACACCGACGCCCTCGAGTCCATCCGCCGCGCCGTACTCAGCAGGGGCGCGGAGCGGGACGGGCTCACCATGGGCCGCTGACCTCCCGCCCCGGCGCCGGCCGGGGCCCATCGGCCCCGGCCCGGCGCCGAACCGCCGGCTTCAGCCCGGTCAGTCCGCCTCGGGCACCTGGCCAAAGGAGAACGCCTCGGCCAGGCGCAGCCACGTCCCCGCCTCCTCGGCGCGCCCCTGCCGCTCGAGCGTACGGCCCAGCATCAGATGGGCGTAGTGCTCGACCGGGTCACGCGCGATCACCTCACGCAGCTGCTCCTCGGCGCGGCGCAGTTGCGCGGAGTGGTAGTAGGCGCGGGCCAGCAGCAGCCGGGGGGCGGTCTGCTCCGGGGCCTCCTCGACGACCTGGACGAGGAGGCGAGCGGCCTCGGCGTACTGCTTCGCCTCGAAGAACAGCCCGGCCCGCTCCCAGCGCTCCGCGGTGGTCTCCTCGCGCTCCTTGTCGTCGAACAGGCTCAGCGCGGTGACCCAGCGGTCGGCGGTGGGCTCACCGTCGGGCCGGTAGTCGTTGAAGTTGTCGATCATGTGAGCTCCTCCCTGAGACGATCGGTTATTCCGGCCGCAGGGCCGCTAGTTGCTGCTCGAACGGCACGACGGCCTCGGCTTCGGGGGCCGCGGCACCCCGCCGGCCGCCGACCAGGTCCGCCAGCTCGCCCGCCGCGCGGTCGATACGGGTGGGCAGGGTGTCGGTGAGGGGGTCACCGGAGCCGCCCCAGTCCTCGGACGCGGCGTACACCGCGGTGGGCACCACGATCGCCCGCAGGTAGGCGAACAGCGGCCGCAGGGCGTGCTCCAGCGCCAGCGAGTGGCGCGCGGTGCCGCCGGTCGCGGCGGCGAGCACCGGCTTGCCGGCCAGGGCCGTGTTGTCGATCACGTCGAAGAACGACTTGAACAGCCCGCTGTAGGAGGCCGAGAAGACCGGGGTGACCGCGATCAGCCCGTCCGCGCCGGTGACGGTCTCGATCGCCTCCTCCAGGGCGCCCGACGGGAAGCCCGTCACCATGTTGTTCGCGATGTCGCCGGCCAGGTCGCGCAGCTCGACCACGCGCACCTCGGCCTCGTGCCCGTCCGCCGCCAGCCGCTGCCGGGTGGCCTCCGCCAGCCGGTCGGCCAGCAGACGGGTGGACGAGGGCACGCTCAGCCCGGCCGAGACGACGGCGAGCCTCACCGGCCGCGGCGCGCCGGGCTGCTGGGGAATCCGTACGACGTTCTTCACTGGGCCACCTCCTCGAGGGCCTTGGCGTCGCGCTGGGCCACCAGCGACGCGTGGGTGGGGGCGTCCGGCACCTCGGCCGGGCGGTTCTTGGCGAACTCCTTGCGCAGCTCCTCGACCACCTCGCCCAGCAGGTCGAGCTGTTCCAGCACCGTCTTCAGCGGCAGACCCGCGTGGTCGACGAGGAAGAGCTGGCGCTGGTAGTCGCCGAAGGTGTCGCGGAAGGTCAGCGTCTTCTCGATGACCTCCTGCGGGCTGCCGACGGTCAGCGGCGTCTCGGCCGTGAACTCCTCCAGGGAGGGGCCGTGGCCGTAGACGGGCGCGTTGTCGAAGTACGGCCGGAACTCACGGACGGCGTCCTGCGAGTTGCGGCGCATGAACACCTGCCCGCCGAGGCCGACGATGGCCTGCTCCGGCGTGCCGTGCCCGTAGTGCGCATACCGCTCCCGGTAGAGGTTCACCAGCTTCTTGAAGTGGTGCTTGGGCCAGAAGATGTTGTTGGCGAAGAACCCGTCGCCGTAGTAGGCGGCCTGCTCGGCGATCTCCGGCGAGCGTATGGAGCCGTGCCAGACGAACGGAGGCACGCCGTCCAGCGGCCGCGGCGTGGAGGTGAAGCCCTGCAGCGGGGTGCGGAACTTGCCCTCCCAGTCGACGACGTCCTCGCGCCACAGCCGGCGCAGCAGCGCGTAGTTCTCGACCGCGAGCGGGATGCCCTGGCGGATGTCCTGACCGAACCAGGGGTAGACCGGGCCGGTGTTGCCGCGGCCCATCATCAGGTCCACCCGGCCGTCGGCCAGGTGCTGGAGCATCGCGTAGTCCTCGGCGATCTTCACCGGGTCGTTGGTGGTGATCAGGGTGGTGGAGGTGGACAGGATCAGCCGCTCGGTGCGGGCCGCGATCCAGCCCAGCATGGTGGTCGGCGACGAGGGCACGAACGGCCGGTTGTGGTGTTCACCGGTCGCGAAGACGTCGAGGCCCACCTCTTCCGCCTTCTGGGCGATGGTGACCATCGCCTTGATCCGCTCGTGCTCGGTCGGCTCCCGACCCGTGGTGGGGTCCGTCGTGACATCGCCGACCGTGAAAATCCCGAACTGCACCGGTCTCACCCTCCTAGGATGTTTACGATTCAACTATATCCCCGGAACGTGGCACCTGTCGCCCCTATTCCCCCGCACGTGGCGGGGGAAGGGTGTCGGTTCGGGTCGGCCGTCGTGGCTGGTGGGAGGGGTCAGCCGAGCTGTCCGGGCGCGGCGGACGGAATCGTGGCGCGCAGGGCGGCGGCGTACGCCTCGTCGGGGTCGAGCCGGCGCAGCTCCTCCGCGATCAGCTCGGCGGTGCTGCGCACCTTCAGCGCGAGGGTGCGGTCGGGCTGGCCCGGGATGGACAGCTTGGCCACCGGACCGTCCGGGCGGTCGATGTGGATGTCCCCGGCCGCCGTCCGCAGCCGCACGCCCGTGACCACCGGACCGTCGGTGACCACCTGCTCGACCGGCACCCTCAGCCGGCCCGCGAACCAGCGCGCCAGCAGCTCGGCGCTCGGATTGTCCGCCTCGCTCTCCACCACCGCCGAGATCACCGATGCCCGTGCCTGGTCCAGCGCGGCGGCCAGCATGGACCGCCAGGGCGTGAGCCGGGTCCAGGCCAGGTCGGTGTCGCCGGGCGCGTACGAGGCGGCGCGGGCCGCCAGCTCCCGCAGCGGGCGCTCGACCGCGTACGCGTCGGTGATCCGCCGCTGTGCCAGCCTGCCCAGCGGGTCCCTGGCCGGGTGGTCCGGGGCGTCGACCGGCCACCAGACCACCACCGGGGCGTCCGGCAGCAGCAGCGGCAGCACCACCGACTCGGGGTGCTGGGCGAGCTCGCCGCGCAGCCGCAGCAGTACGGTCTCGCCACTGCCGTCGCCACCGCCGACGCGCACCTCGGCGTCCAGCCGGGAGGTGCCGCGCTCGCGCGGGGTGCGGCCGGGCCGCTTGATCACCACGAGGATCCGGGAGGGGTGCTCCTGGGAGGCCTCGCCCGCGGCCTTGAGGGCGTCGTAGTGGTTGGCCTCGTCGGTGACGATGACCAGCGTCAGCACCATGCCGACCGCAGGGCTGCCAATCGCCCTGCGGGCCTGTACCAGGGCAGCGTTGATCCTGCTCGATGTGGTGTTGGTCAGGTCGGTGTTCATGGCCCGCGCCAGCTCCTGCCGTTCTCGCATCAGCGTTTCGTCCGCGGCTCGAGCGTATCGTCACTCCTCCGTGCCGCCGGGGCGAATGATCAATGCCGGATGACCGGCCGCGGCCTCCACCTCGAGCAGCGAGGCGCTGTGCCGCTCCGCCTCGAACGCGGCATGGCCGCCGCGCAGCCCGAAGAGCCGCTTGGAGAGCATGATGTAGAGCACGGCGAGGACGTTGACCACCAAGGTGGCGATCTTCAGCCAGCTGACCTTCTCCGTCAGCTCATAGATCTCCAGTGGCAGGAACGCGGCGGTGGCCACCACCGCCAGATACTCGGCCCACCGCTTGAGCAGCCACAGCCCCACGCCCTCGACGATCTCGACGATCGCGTAGGCGGCCAGCGCCGCGGCCACGATCACCAGGGTGGAGTGCCGGTACTCGAAGGTCTTGCGGATGCTGTCGACCACCGGCGAGTGGTCGAGGTCGTAGTGGAAGTGGCGGGCGACCGGCCGGAAGACGGTGAGGTCCGCCTCGAAGAGCTTGCGCACGGCGGCCCGGCTGTTGCTGAACCGCCACACCGCGACGGCGGCCAGCAACACGAACAGCCCGCGCACGATCCGCTCGGCGGCGATGAAGCGCATCACGATCAGGTCCCGCAGGGCCTTGCCGCGCGGGACGAGCGGGGCGTCGGCCGCGGGCCCGGAGCCGTGCGGCTCGCCGAGGGCGAAGTCGCCGCAGCGCAGACAGCGCCAGGCGTCGCCCAGCGCGGTCGCGGCGTGCAGCCGCTCGCGCAGGTCGTCCTCGGTGGGTGAGTAGGTGACGTGGCCGCGCCGGGCGCAGGTACGCCGGTTCCAGTCGATCTTCACGCTCAGCGCTCCGTTCCAGTGATGGCCGGCGTGTCGGGCATGTCCGTGATCGTAGGCGCTGTCCCTGTGCTCACCGGGCCTGGGGCCACTCCAGGCAGAGGGCGCCGTCCGGGCCGAGGACGACGCGGGAGCCGAAGTCGGAGCCGACCCGGTTGAGCACCGCGCGCAGCCAGCGGGAGTCGCCGGGGGTGGCGTGGCACAGCCGCATCCGCCGGGCCCGCATGGGCACCATCCTGATTCCGGCGAGCTCACCGGTGTCCGGGGCCACCGCGACGAAGTACAGCAGCCGCAGATCGTCCCGGTACTCCTCGTAGCCGGTGATGCCCTCGTAGTCGTCGATGAAGTCGCCGCAGCCGTAGAGGACGAGCTTGCCTCGGTACACCTCCAGGGGGCGGGGGTGGTGCGAGGAGTGGCCGTGCACCACGTCGGCGCCGCCGTCGAGCAGCGCGTGCGCGAAGCGGATCTGCTCGTCGGAGACGTCGTACCCCCAGTTGCCGCCCCAGTGGATGGAGACGACGGCGATGTCGCCCGGCCGCTTGAGCTGCCGGATCCGGCGGGCGAACCGGGCCGCGCAGGCCTCCGACAGCTCGGGGAGGAAGTCGACGCCGGACCGGCTCTGCGCCGCGGCCCACTCGTACGGAATGCCGCTGGACCCGGTGCCGCAGGAGAAGACCAGCACACGCCGGCCGCCACGGACCGGAACGGCCGCGGGCCGCCGCGCCGCGTCGGCGTCCCGCCCCGCGCCCGCCACCCGCAGCCCCGCCCCGGCCAGGGCGTCGAGCGTCTCCGCGAGCCCCCGACGGCCGAAGTCCAGTACGTGGTTGTTGGCGAGGACGCAGACATCGGGCCGGCCCACGGTCAGGGAGGGGAGATTGGCCGGGCTCATCCGGTAGTGCACGCTCTTGCCCGGCGCGAACTCGTCGCTTCGGGTCACGCTCGTCTCCAGGTTCACCACCCGGGCGTCGGGCGCCGTCTCCTCCAGCACCCGCAGCGCGTCCCCCCACGGCCACGCGTAGTCCGCCGGGCGCGGCACCCTCCCGTGGGCCTCCTCGGTCAGCTCGACATACGCCCTGGAGTCCCGGATGTACGGCTCCCGCAGCTCCGGGTCCCCGGGGTGCGGGAGGATCTGGTCGACGCCACGGCCGAGCATCACATCGCCGCAGAGGAACAGCGTCGTCGCATCGCCGCCCACACCCCCAAACTAGCCCGTGGCCGAGTCCCGCCCCAGCCGTTGCCCCGCGCCTTGCCCCTCCCGCTGCCCCAGCGCCTGCCCCAGCGCCTCGCCGATGAGGGCCACGCCTTCGGCGATGGCGGTCGGCGTACTCGCCGCGTAGCCCAGGACGAGCCCCGGGCGGCCGGGACGGCTGCTGTGCCACGACAGGGGCTGGGTCTTCACACCGTGCGCGAGCGCGGCGGTGGCGAGATCGGTGTCGGAGAACTCGCCGTCGAAGGTGACCATCAGATGCAGGCCCGCGGCGGCGCCGTGCACCACGGCGCCCGGCAGCCGGTTCCGGATGGCGCCGATCATCGCGTCCCGGCGGCGACGGTGGCGGCGGCGCACATGGCGCAGATGGCGTTCCAGTTCGCCCGACTCCATCAGCTCGGCCAGCACCAGCTGGGGCAGCGCGGCGTTGCCGAGGTCGGCGAACCGCTTGGCGGCCACCAGCGCGTCCCGGTACCTGGGCGGCGCGAGCACCCAGCCCACCCTCAGGGCGGGGGCGAGCAGCTTGGACACGCTTCCGGCGTAGCAGACGTGTTCGGCGAGCATCGACCTCAGGGCGGGGGCCGGTGGCCGGTCGTAGCGGTGTTCGGCGTCGTAGTCGTCCTCGACGATCAGCCCGCCCTCACCGGCCCACCGCATCAGGGCGCGCCGCCGCTCGCCGCCGAGCACCACCCCGGTCGGAAACTGGTGTGCCGGGGTCAGCAGGACGGCCGGGGCTCCGGTGGCGCGCAGCGCGTCGACGCGTACGCCGTCGGAGTCGACCGGGACCGGCGGGGTGTCCAGCGCGCAGTGGCGCAGATGCTGCCGGGCGCCCAGGGACCCGGGGTCCTCCACGGCCACCTGGTGGATTCCGTCGGCCCGGAAGACCTGCCCGATGAGCCCGAGTGCCTGGGCGGTACCGGCCACGACGAGGACATCGTCCGGGTCCGCCCTGATCCCGCGGTTGCGGGCCAGCCAGTTGGCGACGGCCAGCCGCAGCGCGGGCGTCCCGCGGGGGTCCCCGTACCCGAAGTCGGCCGCCGAGAGGCCGGCGAGCACGGAGCGCTCGGCGCGCAGCCAGGCGGTGCGCGGAAACGAGGCCAGATCGGGCAGGCCGGGCGACAGGTCGATCCGGGCCGGCGCCGAGCGCAGCGCGTCGAAGACGTCCGCTCCGGGCGGAGCGGCGAACAGCGCGCCGGCCGGCGGGTGGCCACCCGGTGGTTCACGGCCGGGTGGTGGCGGCGCCGCCGCCACCGGCGCGGCGACCACGACCGTGCCGCCCCGCCCGCGCCCGGCGACATGTCCGTCCTCGCTCAGCCGCCGGTAGGCCTCGGTGACCACGCCACGGGACACCCGCAACTCCCCGGCCAGCACGCGGGTGGCCGGCAGCCTGCTGCCGACCGGCAGGCGCCCGTCCGCGATCGCGGCCCGCAGCCGCCGGGCCAGCCAGTCGGCGAGCCCGCCCGGCGGGGCCTCCTCGGTGTTCAGCTGCAGGAAGTCGGAGCCGGAGGTTATGGACCGGTCGATCGTCCCCTCATTGGACCTGTTCACCGGGCCATTATGGCGACACGTTGAAGGCATGCACACGGACACTCACATGAACGCGCACACCGGCATGGACACGCACACCGGCATGGACACGGACACGGCGCCCGGCTATGTCCACGGCTACTCGCGCCACGAGGCCCGCCGCCTCGGCGACCAGGCGGACACGCTCGCCGCGCTGCTGCACGCGGACACCGCGTACCCGGCCGGCAGCCGGGTGCTGGAAGTGGGCTGCGGGGTGGGCGCCCAGACCGTTCATCTGCTCACGTCCAGCCCCGGAGCACACCTCGTGGCGGCGGACATCTCCGCCACATCCCTCGCCCGGGCCCGCGCCAACGTGGCGGCCCACGCGCCGGGGGCCCGGGTGGAGTGGTGCCACGCCGATGTGTTCGACCTGCCGTTCGCGGACGCGTCGTTCGACCACGTCTTCGTGTGCTTCGTACTGGAGCATCTGCGCGCGCCGGGGCGGGCGCTGGCCGGGCTGCGCCGGGTGCTGCGGCCCGGGGGCACGATCACCGTGGTCGAGGGGGACCACGGGTCGGCGTTCTTCCACCCCTCCAGCCCGTACGCCCACGCGGCCATCGACCACCAGGTCACGCTGCAGTCGGCGGCGGGCGGCGACGCCCTGATCGGCCGTCGGCTGCAGCCGCTGCTGACCGAGGCGGGATATGACGACGTGGTCGTCCGCCCGCGGACTGTCTACGCCGACGGCACCCGCCCGGCCCTGGTGTCCGGCTTCACCCGCAACACCTTCATCGCCATGGTCGAGTCCGTCCGCGACGACGCGCTGGCCGCGGGTCTCACCACCCGCGGCGACTGGGACCGGGGCATCGCCGATCTGCACCGGACGGCGGACGACGGCGGCACGTTCCACTACACGTTCTTCAAGGGGGTGGCGGTGAAGGGCTGATCCCCCCGCCGGCGGGGCTTCGGCGGCAGGCCGGACGGGAGGCGGACCGCGCGGGTCACGCCCCGGCCGCGGGCGGCGCGGCCTCGGACAGCAGGCGCTCGCGCTGGGCGAGGGCCCAGGCGTAGCCGGGGTTCATGGCCAGCGCACGCTCCAGGTCCGCCAGGGCGTCGGTACGCCGCCCCATGGCCTCGTGGGTCATCGCGCGGCTGCCGAGGGCCCAGGTGTACCCGGGGTCGAGGGCGAGCGCCCGGTCGTACTGGACCAGCGCCTCCTCGTATCGGCCGGCGAAGTGGTACACCCTGCCGCGCTCCCCCACGATGTCCCGCGCCCCGGGGGCCAGGCCCCCCGCCCGGTCGAGGTCCTCCAGCGCCCCTGCCACGTCGCCGAGCCGGCTGCGCAGGCGGGCCCGCCGGAGCAGGGCCCAGACGTATTCGGGGTACAGGCCGATGGCCCGGTCGAAGTCCTCCAGGGCCTCGTGCTCCATGCCGAGTTCGGCCCGCATCTGTCCGCGGCCGGCCAGGGCGAAGGCGTCCGCCGGGTCGGCCTCGACCACCCGGTCGAACGCCGCGAACGCCTCCTCGCGGCGGCCTGCCCGGCGGTAGGTCTCGGCGCGCTCCCTGGGGATCCACTCCGAGTCCGGGGCCAGCCGGTCGGCGCGGTCCAGCGCCTCGAGAGCGTCCGCGAAACGGCCCATCGCCCGGTACGTCACGACTGTTCCGAAGTGGGCGCGGACATGGGCCGGGTCCAGGGTGAGGGCCTGCCGGAAGTCGGCGAGCCCGGCCTCGTACTCCTCGACGGATCTGCGATGCCAGCCGCGGACCGTGAGCGCGGCCACCCGGCCCGCGTCGTCCAGTTCCGCCCGGGCGAGCAACAGGCCCAGCACCTCGATCCCGAGACGGTGGTCGTCGGCGAGCGCGGCCAGGGTGGCGCGCCCCCACTCGCGCAGCGGGGCCGAGTCGGTGTCCTCGCCCGCCTCGGCCAGCGTCCGCGCCCAGCGCCGGGCCACCGCGGGGCCCGCGTCGCAGGCGTCGATCCCGTCGCGCAGCACGCCGGGCAGCTCCGTGGACGGCCGGGCGCACAGCAGGTGGTACGACTCCTCCAGCCGCAGAGCGCGCCAGGGCTCGTGCTTCCACAGCCCGGCCGGTTCAAGACCCGCCGCGGCCGCCTCCCGCCACCGGGCGAACGCGCTCGCCAGCCGCGTGTGCGCGGCGCTCCACCGCTGGGGCGAGCCGCTCCGCTGGAGGCGGAGCATCGGGGCGCGTACGACGTCGTGGTAGCGGACCGGGCCGCCTCGCCCGCTGACGAACGGCAGGGAGCGCAGCCAGGCGAACAGCTCCGCCGCGCCGTCCTCGACCACCGCCTGGAAGACGTCCTCGTTCAGCAGGCGCGGCAACGCCCCGGCGAGCGCGGCGGACCGGCGGACCGGGTCGCGCTCCCACTTCAGGAAGCGCTCGACGGCCGTGGCGCTGGGATCGTGCACGCCATCGGGGTGTCCGGCGTTCTCGGCGAGGGTGGACACCAGCACCGGCAGCCGGCCGGAGAGCCGCAGCACGTCCCGGACCACCCGCTCGTCGGTGACCCCTCTGGCGGTGAGCAGCTGCCGCGCCTCCGCATCGGTGAACGGCTCCAGGGACAGGTCCTCGACGGCGTCGGCGTAGTCCGCCCAGCGGCCGGGGTCGAGCGGGCCCTGCCCGGACAGGACGACGACGGCGTTCTCGGGCAGCCTGCCGTGGCGCTCGCTGGTCAGCAGGGTGTGCAGCCAGGAGTCGAACAGCGGCCCGGTGCGCTCGTAGGTGTCGAAGAAGAGCACCGTCCACGGCGCCGCGGCGGCCGCCTTGGACACCTCCGCCACCAGCAGCGGGGTGAGCACCCGGAGCGGGTCGAGCAGCAGCTGGACGTCCTCCTGGTTGCGGAAGCGGGCGCTGAGCGTGACACGCAGCCGGTCGGCGCCCTGGGCGAGTTGCGCCGGATCGACGGCGCCGGTCAGCGCCCCGACACCCGGGATCATGCCGATGCCGAAGAGGCCCGCCCGCGCCACGGCCAGCCCGCCGGGGCTGGGCGCCTGCGGATCGCCCTCCGGCCGTATCGACTCCGCCTCGTGAAGGCGCTGCCGGTAGGTCGCGAGCTTCCGGTCCAGCGAGGTGAACTCGCGCCCCTGCCGGGCGAACTGGGCGCTGATGGCCGCCATCGCCTCGAGTACGCCGTCCGCCGGCTCGTCCACGCAGGCGGTGAGCGCGCCGTGGTCCTGGCGTGCGGCCTGTTCCAGCCGGCGGACCAGCCAGGTCTTGCCGACGCCCGCGTTGCCGTGGACGTGGAAGACGAAACGGTGCCGCTCGTCCTCCGGCGGGAAGGTGAAATTCCGCTGAAACGCCGCCAGTTCGTCATGTCGGCCCACGAATCGGGCGCGTCTGCGCCGCTGGATCAGCTCCTGCATCGACGGCCGCGCCTGCCCCATCAGCCCTCCCTGGTCCGCGCCCAGTCTCTCATCCCCCGTGGCGGCACCCCGGTGTCGTACAGCCGCGTCGCCGGCGCGGACGCGCGCTCGTGGTCGGGGACCTCGTGGTCGGCGCGGCGGGCGTAGAGCCGGATCAGGGGGTGGTAGCGGTAGTGGCCGGGGGCGGGTGACTCCAGGAGGCCACTGTCGACGAGGGATTCCAGGAGGGGTTCGACGGACGGGTCGTGCCGGTCGCGGCCGAGCAGCGCGGCGGCCACGGGCAGGGACAGCTCGGGGCCGTCCGCGAGCGCCAGCAGACGGAAGGCGCGGGCCTGGTCGGGACGGAGTCGGTGGTACGCGGGGGCGAAGCAGGAGGCGACGGCGAGATCGCCGATCCGCAGTTCGTCCAGTCTGCCGCGCTCGTCGGCGAGCCGGGTGGCCAGGGCGGACACGGTCCAGGCGGGGCGGGCGGACAGGCGGGCCGCGGCGATCCGGATGGCCAGGGGGAGGAAGCCACAGGCGGCGACGGTGTCCCGGCAGGCCGCGGGTTCGGCCTCGGCGCGCTCCTCGCCGATGGCGCCGGTGAACAGGGTGAGGGCTTCCTGCGGGGTCATGACGTCGAGGTCCAGCGGGCGGACGCCGTCGAGGTCGGCGAGCCGGGCGCGGCTGGTGACCAGGGCGGCGCAGCCGGGGGCGCCGGGGAGCAGGGGACGGATCTGGGGTCCGTCGTGAGCGTTGTCGAGCACGACCAGCACCCGGCGGCCGGCGAGGGTGGACCGGTACAGCGCGGCCCGTTCGGGTGTTCCTTCGGGGACGGCGGCGGCGGGGATGCCCAGGGCCCGCAAGAACGCGGCGAGGGCGGCTCCGGGGTGGGCGGGGCGGTCGCCGTGGCCGAGCAGGTCGACGTGGAGTTGCCCGTCGGGGAAGTGGCCGCGGACCGTGTGGGCGACCCGTAACGCCAGCGCGGTCTTGCCCACTCCGCCGAGCCCTCGGACGGCGAGGACGGGCATCACCGTGCCCTGGGCGCGGGACAGTTGCTCGGCCAGGCGGTGCACCAGGGCGGTGCGGCCGGTGAAGTCGGGCGGCTCTGCGGGGAGTTGCGCGGGGCGCGGTGAGACGTAGGGGACGGCGTCCTTGGCGGGCGGGCGCGGCGGCGGAACCGGAGGGCGGATGAGGGCCGGGGACGCGCACAGGATGTTCTGGTAGAGCTCGGTCAGCTCGGGGCCCGGGTCCACACCGAGCTCTTCGGCGAGCAGATGGCGGGTGTCGGTGTACACCCGCAGCGCCTCGGCCTGCCGGCCGCCGCGGTACAGCGCGAGCATCTGCAGCGCGCGCAGCCGCTCCCGCAGCGGGTACTCGACGGACAGCGCGGTGAGCTCCGCGATGGCCGCCGTGTCGTGGCCCAGTTCCAGGTCGAGTTCCAGCCGGGCCTGTAACAGGGTGAGCCACCACTCCGTCAGACGGGCGCGCTGGGCCTGCGCGTAGGGCCCGGGGACGCCACCGAGGGGTTCGCCGTCCCACAGGTCCAGGGCCTTGCGGAGCAGTGTCCTGGCGCGCGGCAGATCGCCCGCGGCACGGGCGAGCCTGGCCTGCGCCTCGTGGCCCTCGCACACCATCAGGTCCAGCGCCTCGGGCGGCATGTGCAGGGCGTATCCGCCGGAGTCGGAGACGAGGGCGCGGGGACCCAGGGTCTTGCGCAGCTGGAAGGCGTAGGTCCGCAGGGTGGCGAGCGCGCGGGGCGGCGGTTTGCCGCCCCACACCGCGTCCATCAGCTCCTGCGCGGTGGCCGTGTGGCCGCGGCGCATCAGCAGCGCGCACAGCAGGGCGCGCTCCTGCGGCCGCCCCGCGGCCAGTGTCTCGTCGCCGCGCCGCACCCGCACCGGCCCCAGGACCGTGAACCGCAGCGCGGCCGGGGGCGGCCCGGCCATGGCCACCGGGGGCGCCACCGCGTCACGGCGGCGGTGTTCGGGCACGTCGAAGCCGAGGTGGTGCAGCGGGGTGCCGAACATCTCCTCCAGGACACGCTGCGCGGAGGGCTGTGGGCAGGGCGGCCCGGGTTGCCGCCACCGGTGGAACTGGCGCGCCGTCACCTCGTGGGGCTCTCCCAGCCGCGCGGCCACCGTCGCGTAGACCATGAGAAAGACCGCCGGCCGTGCCCACTGCCGCTCCTTGCACGCGCGTGAAAAGGCCGTCCCCCGCATTGCCTCGCCTCCGAGCCCTGTCCCCCGACGCTCGTGGATCACTCTAGTCGCCGGGGGCTCGCGGGCAGCAGTGTTCCGCGCGGCGGGAAAAGTCCGCAGGCAAGTCCGGTCTTCCGGCCTTCTGCCCGTCCCCGTCGAGGGACGGACCAGGATATGGACATCGTCTTGCCCTCGGCGGGCCCGGACGTGCGGCGTGTTGTGCGACGTCAGCACCGATCCGATGGGGGACACTCCACTTTCCGGCGCTCGACGTCCGAACATCCGGCCACCTCCCAACGCTTCCTGATCGGATGCCCATGTCCGCGATGTTGACTTTCCCCACCCAGCCGGGACGGCACCCCCGGCAGCCGATCGGCGGGCCGCCACGCGGCCCGGCCCGCGGTGCAGCACCGGAACTACGTAAGGAGTGCCGATCGTGCGGACGACTCATCCCGGTTTCTCCGTCCTTCTGGGGCCGGACTACGCCGGAAAGTCTTCGGTGATGTCCGAGTTCGCCAGGTCGTCCCCGTCCTGGCGGCTCATCTCCACGGACGAACGTTTCCTTCAGCCCTCCCACGCGCTGATCGGCCGGCTGCGCAGGGATGTGGCGGTGGATGTGCTTCCGTCCCTGGGGAGGGACTACTCGCCGGAGTTCACGGCCAGCATGCTGCAGACGGCGGTGGTGCACCTGCGGGACCGCATCGAGGAGCGCGACACATCGTCACCCACGCTCGTCGACTCGTACTACTACAAGATCTTGGCCAAGTGCAGGCTCGCCGGGCTGCGGGACAACCCGATGTTCACGTGGTGGCGTTCCTTTCCGCAGCCGCGCCGCGTGGTGTTCCTGGACGTGTCCACCGCCACGGCCTGGCGCCGCTCCGGCAACGGCGCGGACACCAACCGGCTGGAGTACTACGGCGACCGCCCCGACCCCAAGGGTTTCGCGGCCTACCAGACCAGGTTGCGGCGCCTGATGCTCGACGAGATCAGCCATCTGCCGGTCACGGTGATCCGGGCGCAGGGCGATGTCGCCCAGACCGCTCAGGCCATACGAAAGGTGTTGTCAGATGAAGACCGCTGAGCCCCAGGCCGCAGAGCCCCCGAACACCCGGCCCCCGGACTCCGAGGAGCGGACCGCGGAGCCCGCGGCCGCCGAGGACCGGCTCGACCGGTACCGGGCGCGCGTGTTCGAGGAGCGGAAGCGGCTGCGGCGGGCGTTCTCCGACCCGGCGGCGCGGCAGCGCGAAGTCCTCACCGACCTGCTGACGTTCAACGCGGGAACCGACTACGGCAAGGCCCACGGCTTCGACCGCCTGCGCACCCTGGACGACCTCCGCAAGGCGGTTCCGGTCCAGGACTACGCGGCGCTCTCGCCGTGGATCGAGCGCATGGCCGAGGGCGAGCCGAACGTCCTGACCGCCGACCAGCCCGCGGTGTTCTTCACCAGCAGCGGCAGCACGGGGGCGCACAAGAAGATCCCGGTCACCCCGCGCTTCATGCACACCACCTTCTTCCCCTTCTACTACGCCGCGTGGGCCCCGATGGCCGAACACTTCCCGGATGTCCTCACCCGGCCGGACGCGGTGCTCAACCTCAAGCACGACCCCGTCGTCGCTCCCGCGACCACCGCCTCCGGGCGCCCCCACGTCGGCGCCAGCCAGGTGGACTTCGGGAGGATGTTCGGTGAGCACCTGTCGGCCGAGCCCGGCACCGCCGCCCCCTGGGCCACCCTGCCGGTGCCGGTGGCGGCGGACGACCACGTGGAGAAGATGTATCTGCGGCTGCGCATGGCCGTCGAGAGCGATGTGCGCTGTGTCATCGGGATCAATCCGGCGATGGTCGCCGCGGTGCCGTACCAGCTGAGGCTGTGGTGGCCGCGGATCGTCAAGGACGTCCGCGACGGCACGCTCGGCGGCCATCCGTTCCGCTCCCCCAACCCCGGGCGCGCCGCCGAGCTGGAGCGCCTGGCCGCGTACTTCGGCACCGTACGGCCCGCCCACATCTGGCCGAACATGCGGGTGCTGTTCTGCTGGACCACCGGCCTCGCCTCGCTCTATCTGCCCCGGCTCCGCGAGGAGTTCGGCCCCTCGGTGACGGCCCTGCCGGCACCCGTGGCGGCCTCCGAGGGCCCGGTCGCCGTGGCGCTGGACCGGCACCCGACGGCGGGCAGCCTGGTCGTCACGGCTTCCGTGTACGAGTTCGTGGACGCCGACCGCGACCTGGGCCCCGATGTGGAGACGCTGGGACCGCACGACCTGGAGCCGGGCCGGGAGTACCACGCGATCTACAGCCATGTCGGCGGCCTGTACCGCTACGCGGGCGGCGATGTGGTCCGTGTGGTCGACACGGTGGACGGGGTGCCGCGCCTGTCGTACGCCGGCCGCGGGAACCGCTCCGACGTGGCCGGGGAGCGGCTGCGCGACGCACAGGTCGTCCGGGCCCTGCAGTCCGCGCTGGGCGGCGCCGGCCTCGCCGTGCGCAACGCCGCATGCCATGTGGAGACCACCGGCGGTCGGCCGCCCCGGTATGTGTTCGCCCTGGCCGGCGAGACGGCGTGGAGCGCCAACGAGACACGGCGGCTCACCGCCGCGCTCGACACCGAGCTCACCCGGGAGTCGGCCGACTACCGCGCGGCTCGCGACGCGGGCCGGCTGGGCCCCGCCGGCCTGCTCCGGCTCGACAGGGACGCCTTCCTGAAGGAGTGGCAGGACTCGGTGGGCCGCGGGGTGCGCCCCACCCAGGTCAAGGACCGGCTTTTCCGACAGGACCCGGAGAACTGGCGGCAGCTCACCGGCGCCGCCGCCCGGCAAGGAGATCGATCATGACGCAACTCGACGCCATCGAGCGCACCTGTCTGCTCACCGCCGCGCTCCGGGCCGGGGAGAGCCGCAGGGACGACCGGCTCTACCACGACCCGTACGCGCAAGCGCTCGTCGGCGACGCGGGCCCCGAGCTGCTGGCCGAGATCCGCTCGGCGACCTTCCCGGAGGGCGACGTCCCGCGCACGGTGCCGAGCACCTTCGACTTCAACCCCATCCGCACCCGCTTCTTCGACGACTGGCTGCGGAGCGCCGCCGCCGATTCGTCGATGACCCAGATCGTGCTGGCCCCGGCGGGCATGGACGCGCGGGCCTACCGGCTGGGGTGGCCGGACCACATCCGCTTCTTCGAGCTCGACCGGCCCTCGGTCCTGGAGGTCAAGGAGAAACTGCTGGCCGCCGAGCGGCCCGGCGCCGACCGCCGCCCGGTCCCCGCCGACCTGCTCGCCCCCGGCTGGGAGGACGCTCTGCTGGAGGCGGGCTACGACCCCGCTCTGCCCTCGACCTGGCTCTTCGAAGGGCTGCTGTACTACTTCTCACAAGGCCAGGTCGAGGGGCTGCTGCGGCGGGTCGCCGCGGTCACGGCACCCGGCAGCCGCATCGGCGCGGACGTGGTCAACGACAGGGCGCTGACCGCGCCGAACATGCGCGGCCTGCTCGAGGTGTTCGCCGGCTGGGGCTGCCCATGGGTGTTCGGCACGGACGAGCCCGAGGCGCTGTTCGGGCGGCACGGCTTCACCGTCGAGGCGGTGCAGCCCGGGGAGCCGTCGGCCCACTACGGCAGGTGGCGGGACCCCGTGCCGCCGCGTACGGCCGAGGGCGCCGAGAGGGTGTTCCTGGTCCACGGAAGCCGGACCGCATGACCGGCACCGCGGAACCCGTACCGCTGCTCCGCGGCGCCCCCGGGCGGCCGCTGGGCCCGGCGCCGCTGCCCGGTGGCGCCGAAGGCCGGGCCGCGGCCGGCCACGGGCAGCCCCGGGTCCTGCTCGCGCCGGTCACCATCACCCCCGGCAAACCGCTGACTCCCAGTCACCTCAAGGGGCTCTTCTGGGTCGATGTGATGTACCGCGCCACCGCGCGGCTGGCCGATGTCACCTACCGCTACAGCCCCACCACCTACCACCCCACCGACCAGACCCTCGGCTTCTGGGAGTACCTGGACCACACGCTCGGCGACACCGACTACTCCCAGCTGTCCGAGGAGGAGATCGGCGAGCTGTACATCGGCTACCGCGCCGACGGCCGCCGGGCCCCGGTGTCCGCGCTGCGGCCGTACCTCGACGCGATCGAGCACCACGGCTGGGTGCATCCGTCCAGCGCCCGCGTCCTGGAGCTGTGGTCGGCGCAGTACGCGCGGCTCGGGATGCACGACCCCGGCCTCACCGGACACCAGCCGCCCGGCATGACCCTCGACGAAGTGCTCGACCGTCTGGTGCCGCTCGGGCTGTGCCTGGACATGCGCGAGTACGGCGGGCCGGTCTACCTGGACGCCACCCGGTACGGGCTGCCGCTGCGGCAGATCGCCACGGCGCAGGGGCGGCCCAACTACCTGGCGTGCGCGCTGCGTGAGCTGGTCCCGCTCGTCCCGGGCTACGACGAGGTGGTGCTGCTGTACGACCGCGAGCTGGAGCCCGACTACCAGCTGCTGCAGCGCGTGCTGTCGGCGCTCGGCCCGGTCGTGCGGCGAGTGCCGGTGGGGCGGGTGCCGATCGACGGACAGATCCGGTCCGCACGCCACGGCGACTGGCGCGGCCACTCGGCGGGCGCGCTGCTCGATGCCCTGGGCGCCGACCACGACGGACCGGCGCTGCGGCTCGGCATGCGGCTGTACTTCATCGCCACGCTCGGGCCGGGTGACCGGCAGTCGTTCCGTCCGGAACTGCTGCGCCAGTGCGTGGTGCGCGCCGAGCGGATGCTCGCGTCGTACGGGGCCACGGCCGACGCGGCCCCGGAGAGCGCGGATCGGGACAACGCCGCCCGGGGCAAGGCGGATCGGGTCAACGCGGCCCGGGGCAAGGCGAGTTCGCCGGGCACGGCGCTGGACGGTTTTCTGGCGCGGCAACGCGGCGACCACACCTACGTCGACCCGTACCGCCTGACCTCCGGGCTGCTGGCCAAGCACCGCCCGGCCCCGGTCCACGAGCTGCTGCCGGCGGTGTTCCTGTGAAGCTCTCCCAGGACCTGCTGCGGGC
Organism: Streptomyces sp. NPDC007917; assembly: GCF_042959105.1. Classification (NCBI taxonomy): domain Bacteria; kingdom Bacillati; phylum Actinomycetota; class Actinomycetes; order Kitasatosporales; family Streptomycetaceae; genus Streptomyces; species Streptomyces sp. NPDC007917. The sequence goes on along the minus strand of NZ_JBIBKK010000016.1, from coordinate 144,394 downwards.
CGAGGCCGTACGGCGTATCCGGGTCGCCCGCCCCGATCTGGCCGCGGAGGTGGACTGGTCCACCGCCACCGCCCTGTCGGAGGCGCACGCCCGGATCCAGGAGTTCGCGGACACCGACGGGCTGCTCGCCGTGTCCGTCGTGCGCCGCTTCGAGCAGGCCGGGTGGACGCGCGCCACCTGTGAGTTCGCCCTCGGCCTGGCGCCGGAGCGGCTGGCCGCGTGGCGGGGCTCGTTCTCCCGTACCGTCTTCCTGGCGGGAAATCCGGACAACCTCGGCGACCGGGTCCGGTTCGACCACATCGCCGAGGACGGCTCGGTCGCGTGGACAGGACCGGCCCCGGCGGGCGCCTCCGCCGGGCTGCGCAGACTGCTCAAGCTCTTCGACGGTTCCAGCGGCCTGCCACTCCGCCCCGACACTCCCGTCCGGATCCCGGAGGCCATCGGCCCGCGCCACCGGCCGCCCGTGCGGCGCGAGCTGTATGTGGCCACGGCCGGGATCACGGTCGCGGACTGTCTGGTGCACCTCAACCATCTGCTCGTGGAGGCGGTCCTGGACGGCCTGATAGCCCCTGGCGACACTCTGATCATCCGTCAGGTGCCACGCCTTGCGGGGCTCTCAGGGCCGTACGCGGCGCTGCGGGTCGGCGCGGAGCGCGAGCACCCGGACCGGCTGCGGGCCTACGCCTGTCTGAGCGAGGAGACCGTGGGCGCGGTCCGGTGACTGCCTTACGACGCCGACGAGTCCTCCTCGTCGCTGCCGTAGGGACGGGTGATGATCTCCATGACGTGGCCGGCCGGATCGTGGAAGTACAGGCCGCGCCCGCCGTAGTAATGGTTGATCTCGCCCGGCTGCTTCCCGTGCGGATCGGCGTAGTAGGTGATCCCCGCGTCCTTGATCCGCCCGAAAGCCGCGTCGAACTCCTCGTCGGAGATGAGGAAGGCGTAGTGCTGCGTGGTGATGGGCTCGGCCGGGACCGTGGCGAAGTCCAGGGTGACTCCGTTACTGGTGTCCACGGGGATGAACGGGCCCCATTCGGCACCGACCTCAAGACCCAGGATGTTCGCCAGGAACTCGGCGGACTCCCGCTTGTCCCGGGAGTGCACGATGGTGTGATTCAGCTCGACTGACATGGTGGAATGCCTCCACAAAGCATGTCCCGGACACCTCCATGCCTCACCCAGCCGGTGACCGACACGCGATGCCGTACTCCTGAGCCTAGTCGGCGGCCGCCCACCCCGTCGAGCGCACGCCAAGGGCCTCACAGGCCGAGGTCGCTCAGCCCCGGGTGATCGTCCGGGCGGCGGCCCAGCGGCCAGTGGAACCTGCGCTCCGATTCCTTGATCGGCAGGTCGTTGATGCTTGCGTGGCAGCGCGTCAGGGCGACCTTCCCGGGGTCGCGGGAGTTCCAGCCGTCCTCGGCGGCGCGGACCTTCCGGATGGCGGTTTCCCTGGTGAAGGGAGGGAACGGGGGACGCGATTCCTCGGACATATCAGCAGCTCCTCACAGGAGAGAACCATCGTTCTCATCCTCTGCCGAGGGCTGTACGAGAACGATGGTTCTCACGCAAGCGCCGCAGGGCCGGTCAGCGGACGCGGTCTGAACGGGTCTAAACGGCGATCCGCTCCTCGCCACGGAAGGGGTGGTTCCACAGGCCACGGTCGCGCAGGATCGGCAGCACGCCCTCGCCGAACCAGTACGCCTCTTCCAGGTGCGGGTATCCGGACAGGATGAACTCGTCGAGGCCCAGGGCGTGGTACTCGGCGATCCGGTCGGCGACCTCGGCGTGGCTGCCGACCAGCGCGGTCCCCGCGCCACCGCGCACCAGCCCGATACCGGCCCACAGATTGGGGTGGATCTCCAGCCCGTCCCGGCCCCCGCCGTGCAGCGCGAGCATCCGCTGCTGCCCCTCGGACTCACTGCGGCCCAGGCCCTCCTGCACCGCCCGAACGGTCTCCTCGTCGAACCCCTCCAGCAACCGCCGCGCCTCGGCCCACGCCTGCTCCGCGGTGTCCCGCGTGATCACATGCAGCCGGATGCCGAACCGCGGGCTCCGCCCCTCCTTCGCCGCCAGCCCCCGCACCCACGCGATCTTCTCCGCCACCGCCGCCGGCGGCTCACCCCAGGTGAGGTAGACATCCGCGTGCCGGGCCGCCACGGCTCCGGCGGCAGCAGAGGAACCGCCGAAGTACACCTCGGGGACGGGGTCGGGCAGCCGGGCCAGCTTGGCCTCCTCCACCCGCAGATGCTCACCCGCCACATCCACGGTCTTCCCGTCCCACAGATCACGCACGATGCCCAGGAACTCACCGGTGCGCGCATACCGGGCGTCCTTGTCCAGGAAGTCCCCATACGCGCGCTGCTCCCGGCTCTCGCCACCCGTGACGACGTTGAGCAGCAGCCGCCCACCGGTCTGCCGCTGGTAGGTCGAGGCCATCTGCGCCGCGAACGTGGGCGACAGGAACCCGGGCCGGAAAGCCACCAGGAACTTCAGCCGCTCGGTGCGCTGACTGACCATCGCGGTGGTCAGCCACGCGTCCTCGCACCAGGCCCCGGTCGGCGTCAGCGCCCCCACAAACCCCAAGTCCTCGGCCGCACGGGCGATCTGGGAGAGGTAGCCCACCGACGGCGGCCGGTCGCCACCGCTCGCGGTGGCCGGGCTGCCGTGGCCGCCGCCGACGACATGGCGGCTGTCGCCGTTGGTGGGTAGAAACCAGTGGAAGGTGAGACTCACGGGGAAACTCCGTTCGAGGTGGCGTGCGGCCGGCAGGGGGCGGGGGGGCGCCGTCGGTGTCAGCCGGCGGCGGCGAGCAGCGGGGTGCCGCCGAGCGCGAGGGAGAACCGGTCGACGACCTGGGTGAGGGCTTCGGCGGGGCCGGGGGCGATGGTGAGGGCTCCGTCCGGCCCGACCTGGAGGTCCTTGTCGAGGGTGAACCAGCCCTGGACGATGTGCCCGGCGCCCATGGAGCTGAGCACCGGACGCAGCGCGTAGTCGATGGCCAGGACGTGGGCCGTGGTGCCGCCGGTGGCCAGCGGCAGCACGGTCTTGCCGTCGAGCGCGTACTGCGGGAGCAGGTCCAGCAGGGACTTCAGCAGACCGGAGTAGGCGGCCTTGTAGATGGGCGTACCGATGACGACGCCGTCCGCGCGCGCGAACAAGGCGGTGGCCCGGACGATGGCCGGGTGCGCGAAGTCGGCGCCCAGCAGCGCTTCGGCGGGGATGGTGCGGACGTCCAGCGGTATCACCTCGTGTCCGTGACGTTCCAGCCGGGCGTCCAGGTGGCGCAGCAGCCGGGCGGTGCGGGAGGTGGCGGAGGGGCTTCCGGAGACGGACAGGACGGTGGCCATGAAGGACCCTTCGGGGAGGTGGTGCGCTGCGGTGGTCCGGCCGGTCGGCCGGTCAGGGCGCGAGAGCGAGTTGACGGGGCATCGAGGCGTACGGGTGCGGTGCCGCGATCACGCTGGTGACCTCGTGGCGTGGGAGAGCGCACAGCCGGGACGCGCGCGGCCGGGATGTGTCAAAGGCGGCGCGACGAGGATGCGGGGAGGACGGGGGCGGGCTCGCTCAGGCCCGGCAGGGACAGGACGCGCTGGAGACACGCGCGAGATCGACGTGGCGTCGCCGCGTGAGATCCTGTCGCTTCATGTCCTCGATCAAATCAGTGGCGAGTACATCCGGTCAAGGAGCACCAAGCGGGTTTCCACATCCCGGACATGGTCGGCGTCGTTCCTTTGAGACCGACGCGTTCACCGGGTGGGCCCGGCGTCCCGGTGGCGCGGCAGCAGGGCGACCGCGGCCACCGGGAGCGCGGTGAGCACCAGCCAGGGAACCGCGGCCGGCAGGTCGGCGTCGAGCAGCGAGCCGGTCGCCGCGCTGCCGGCCAGGACGACCAGGCCGGAGACGGACGACAGCGCGCCGGTGTAGAGGCCGAGCCGGCCCTCGTCGGCGAGGTCGGGTACCCAGGCCCGGGCGGCCGGGGCGAGCAGCATCTGGCCGAGGGTCAGCAGGACGACGAGTGCCGCCGACGGGAGCAGCCCGGCGGTGCCCGTCCAGGCGGCGGGGCGGGCGGCGGCGACGGCGGCGAATCCCACGGAGAGCAGCAGCAGCCCGGCCGTCATGGAGCGGCGCAGGTCAAGCCGGGCGGCCGCCCAGTGGGTGATGGGCAGTTGGGCGGTCACGACCAGCGCCGAGGAGAGGGCGAACAGCCAGGCCAGCGGGGCCTGCGAGCCCACCGCGCGCTCCACTTCCAGGGGCAGGGCGAGGTAGAGCTGGTTGTACGCCAGCAAGTAGACGCCGTACGCCAGACACAGCGCGAGAAAGCGCCGGTTGCGCAGCAGCGCCCGTACGCCGCCCGGGGGCCGGGCGCCCCCGGGGACCGAGTCCTTGCCGGCGTCCGCGCGGCTGGGGATGTGCTGGGGCAGCAGCCGCAGATGTCCGGCCAGGACGAGGACGAAGACCGCCGCCCCGGCCAGGCATACGGCGCGGAAGTCCACGGCCAGCAGGAGGGCGCCCAGCAGCGGTCCCACGAACGCCCCGGCCTGCCCGGCGACGGAGAACAGCGCCAGGACGCGGGTGCGGGGTCCGCCGCCCGCCTTCTCCCAGGCCACCGCCTGGCGGGCCACCTCGGACTCCACGGCGGGCGAGAACAGCGCGGCCGCGAAGCCGATCAGCAGCACCGCGCCGATCACCGCCCAGGTGCGCTCCGCCCAGCCCAGCCATGCGAAACCCGCGATCCGCAGCGTGCAGCCCGCCAGCACCACCGGCCGGATGCCGTAGCGGTCGGCGAGGGCGCCGCCCACCACGAACAGCCCCTGTTGGCTGAAGGTGCGCAGGCCGAGCACCAGGCCGACCAGCCAGCCGGCCATGCCGATGGCGGTGCCGAGGTGTTCCGCGAGGAAGGGCAGGACCGCGTAGAAGCCGATGTTGAAGGCGAGCTGGGTCCGGATCAGCAGCCGCAGCAGGGGCGGCAGCGGCGGCAGCCCGGCGCGCCGCCGCCGGCGGCGGGTCGGGCCGGCCGGCGCCCGGGTGCCGGTCATCGGGCCCGCTGCCGCAGCGCGGAGGGCGCCCGGCCGCCGCGCCGGGCGCGGCCCGGCCACGGCCACCGCACCCCGTCGGCCGCGGTGACCGCCAGCGCGCCGAGGACGGCGAGCATCGCGGCGGGGGCCAGCACCGCCCAGGGGGCGCGCTCGGCGTACGGGTGGTTCTCGGCCAGCAGCAGACCCCATTCGGGGGACGGCGGCTGGGCGCCGAGGCCGAGGAAGCCGAGGGAGGCGAGGGCGAGCGCCACCGAGGGCAGCCGCAGCAGCGCGTGCCGGGTGACCGGTGGCAGTACGGCGGGCAGCAGGGCGCGCCGCAGCACATGCAGCCGTCCGGCGCCGAGCGCGCGGGTGGCGGCGAGGTGGGTGGTGGCGAGCTCCTGCCGCAGCAGGGCGGCCGTGTGCGCGGCCAGCGGGGCCCAGGCGACCGCGGCCACGGCGAGCGCGGGCGTGGCGGGGCCGCCGCCGGTGACGCCGGTGACGAGGAGTCCGGCGAGCACGGCCGGTACGGCGTTGACGGTGTCGACGAGGGCCTGGGACACCCGTGGCACCAGCCCGAGCGCCACTCCGGCCAGCAGCGCCGCGACGCTGACCGCGAGAGCCAGGGCGAGGGTGGTGAGGGCGCCGTGACCGACCCGGGCCAGCAGGTCGCGGCCCAGGGCGTCGGTGCCGAACGGATGCGCCCAGGAGGGGGGCCGGAGCCGGGCGGCGGTGTCCAGCGCCAGCGGGTCGCGGGCCAGGCCGAGGGCGATGACGCCGAGCAGCAGCGCGCCGAGGAGCAGGGGCAGCGTGCGGGGCTCCGGGGCGGCGGGCCGGTGCAGGGTGACCAGCGCGCCGTCGCGCAGCGCGGGCCCGAGGAGGGCGCGGCCCGCGAGGTGGGCCAGGCCGCTCACGGCGGCGGCGAGCGCCACCAGGGCGAGCGTGCCGGCCTGGAGCACGGGCAGGTCCTGGGCGATGGCGGCTTCCAGAGTGAGCCGGCCGAGCCCGGGTATGTCGAAGATCTGCTCCACGGCGACCGCGCCGCCGGTGAGGCCGACCACGAAGAGCCCGAGGTTGGGCAGCAGTCCGGGGACGCACCGGCGCAGCGCGTGCCGGGCGATGCGCCGGCCCGGGATGCCTCGGGCGGCGGCGGCCCGCGCCCACGGTTCGGCGAAGGAGCCGGGCAGCGCGTCGTCGAGCATCCGGCCGAGCAGCGCCCCGGTGGGCAGGCCGATGGCCAGGGCGGGCAGGACGAGCCAGCGCGGCCCGTACCAGCCGAGCGCGGGCAGCCACCCGAGCTGCACCCCGACCACGGTGGCCAGGACGGAGGCGGTCAGGAACTCGGGCAGCGCGGCGAGCATCGCCGCCGCGCCGCCGGTGCGCCGCGCCCCGGGGCCCGGTCCGGGGGTCGCCCGGACCGGGCCCAGCCTCAGGGTGCGCGCGCACACCGCGGCGGCAGTGAGCACGGCGACGGCCAGGGCCGCGGCCATGAGCAGCAGTGAGGCGCCGAGGGCCGTGGCGACGGCGGGCAGTACGGGCTCGCCCGAGATCCAGGAGTGGCCGGCGTCGCCGCGCGGCAGTCCGCCGAGCCACTGGCCGAGCAGGTGGACGGGCCCGGCGTCGAGGCCGAGTTCGTCGCGTACGGCGGCCAGCACCTCCGGGGCGGGGTCGCGTTCGGCCGACCGGGCCTCCAGCACGGTGCGTGCGGGGTCGGTGCGGGAGAGCCACGGCAGCAAGCCGATGCCGCACAGCAGGGCCGCGGCCACGGTGACGCGCCACAGCGCGCCCGCCGGGGCGCCGCGGCGTATGGCGCTCAGCGCCGGGTCCCGGGGCCGATGAGGGTGCGCTCGTACGGGTCGAGGAGCACGCCGTGGACCGAGGTGCGGACGCCGTGGACGATCCGCTGGTGCACGAGCGGGACGGTCGCGTCCGTGCGCAGGACCTCGGCCTCCGCCGCCATCGTCGCGTCCTGGCGCTTCACGGGGTCGGCCGCGGACCGGGCCGCGGCGACCGCCCGGTCGACCCGCTTGTCGCACAGCAGCGCCAGGTTGTAGCTGCCGTCGCAGGTGAAGTCGCTGGCGAGGACGGAGACCGGGTCGCCGGTGTCGAGCATGGTGTTGCGCGCGCCGACGAAGGCGTCGAACTCGCCGGCGAGCGCGTCGCCTTCGATCCGCGAGGACTCGCGCACCTCCACCTCGACCGTGAACCCGGCCTTCTTCAGCTGCTGTTGCAGCACCTGGGCGACCTCGGGCAGCTCGGGCCGGTTGTCGTAGGTGGCGAGGGTGATGGCGGTGCCGTGGACGCGCGCGGCGCGCGCCCGCTCCTTCGGCTCCACGCGTTTGCCGGCCGCCCAGGTCAGGGCGGGTCCGAACACGCCCTGACCGCGGTCGGCGCGGCCCTCGTACACGTCCTTGGCGAGGACCGAGGTGTCCACCGCCTCCCGGGCCGCGGCCCGCACCTTCGGGTCCTTGAAGGGGCCGGAGCGGGTGTTCAGCAGCAGGCTGGTGGTGCGGGCGGTGGCCAGTTCGCGGGCGGTGCCCGCCTCGAGTGAGGAGGTCTGGGCGACCGGCACGGCTTCGGCGATGTCCACCTCGCCGGTGCGCAGGGCGTTGGTGCGGGCGGTGCCGTCGGCGATGAACCGCGCGTCGACGCCGGAGGCCTGGGCCCGGCCTCCCCAGTAGTCGTCGAAACGGTCCAAGGTGGCCCGGTTGCCGCCGCCTGCCTTGGTGAGCACATACGGTCCGGTGGCGGCGCCGGCCGGGTCGACGGTGCCCTTCTTCCGGTACGCCTTGGCGGACAGCACGGCCAGGCTCGGGCTGGACAGCCGCAGCGGCAGCGCGGGGTCGGGGTCGGGGGTGGTGACGCGGACCTGCCGCTTGCCGACGGGTTCGGCGGTGAGCTTCGTCCCGGAGAGCGCGGCGGGGGCCGGGTCGGCCCGGGTGGCGCGGGTGAGGGAGGTGGCGGCCGCGGCCGGGGTGAGGTCGGTCCCGTCCTGGAACCGGGCCTCGCGCAGGGTGAACAGCCAGGCGTGCTCGTTCTCCTGACGCCATGATTCGGCGAGCGCGGGGGACGCGGCGCCGTTGGCGTCGAGCCGGGTCAGCCCCTCCGTGACGCCGAGCCGGCTGAGCAGGGTGGCGTCACTGCCGTACGGCGAGAAGTTCTCGGCGGGCGGGAAGGCGAGCGCGACGCGCAGCCGTGTGCCGGATCCGGAGCCGGACGGGGAGGAGTTGTCCTCGGCGGCGAAGCAGCCGGAGAGCAGCGGGGCGAGCAGCAGGCCGGAGAGCAGCCGGCGGCGGCGGGCGAAGCGCATGGTCCTCGTTCTCCACGGGTTTTACGAGCGGGACGCCGCACAGACTACATGATTATCATTTCCATTAGCTTCTTTGATTTCCTGGCGCCCCGCCCGCATGGGCAGCTCGAAGTGCACGACGCTCTGACCGCCACCGGGCGCCGTCCGCTCGTCGCACACCACCTCCCCCAGGGACCGCCAGAACGCCTCGGCGCCGGGCACCGCGGGGTCGGTGTGCAGATAGACCGCGCGGTAGCCGCCATCGGCCGCCGCGAAGTCCAGCAGCCGGCCCACCAACTCCCGGGCGAGCCCGCGCCGCCGGTGTTCGGGCCGTACGTACACCCGGCGCAGCTGCGCGGTCCGGCCCGAGGGGTAACGCTCGGCGAGGGAGCGGGGGTTGGGCGGATGGGCGGGCCCCCGCGCGTCGAGCGCGCCCGTGGCGACGACCCGCCCGTCGCGCTCGTCGACGGCGACGAGCAGGGTGTGCCGCGCGGACCGGAGGTAGGCGCGCTCCGGATCGACGATGTCGCCGTGCCAGCGCGGCACATACCCCGTACCGAAGTCCCGGTACACGGTGTCGAGCATCACGCTGCGGGCACCGTCGAGGTCTTCGGGCGTGGCCGTCCTGATGCGGTAGTTATGCACTTGCACATCTTATGCATCAAGGGTCGCGGCGGCGCAGCACCATGACACCCCCGATCAGGGCCGCCGCCGTCCAGGCCAGCAGGATCACCAGCGCGGCCCCGGGACCGAAGTCCCGGTGGGTGATGAACGACTCGTCCACCGTGACCACCCGCATCATCACCGCCCCGGCCTGGTCGGGCAGGAACTGCGCGACCGTCCGGATCCTGGGCACGTTGCCGAGCCCCTGCGAGTTGAGGAAGAGCAGCGGGATCAGGATTCCGAGCGTGAGCGCCGTGCTGCGCAGCATCGTGGCCACCCCGATCGAGAACGCGCACATCAGCGTCAGATACGCCCAGGCGCCCAGGGTCGCGCGCACCACGCCGGGGTCGCCGAGGGACACGCCCTGCGGGCCGAGGGCCCACTGCGCCGCGAAGAAGGTGACGTAGACGGTGAACAGCGAGAACACCAGGGCGATCAGCGTCGTGGCCGCCACCTTGGCCCCGAAGAACACCCCCCGGCGCGGCACCGCCATGAGCGAGGCGCGGATGGTGCCGCTGGTGTACTCGGCGCCGATCTGCAGCACGCCGAACACGACGACGGCGATCTGGCCGACGGTCAGGCCGAGGAAGCCCGTCGCGACGGGGTCGAAGTTCTCCTGCCGTTCCCGGTCCATCCCGGAGAAGCTCTCGCTGACGGAGTGGCCGACGAGGAGCCCGAGACCGACGCTGACGACGAGGGACAGCAGCAGGGTCCACAGCGTCGACCGAACAGTACGGATCTTGATCCACTCGGCGGCGAAAGCCGCCCGCGCCCGGGCCGTGTCCATCATCGCGCACCCCCCGCCCGGTGGTCGGCGGCCTCGCCCGTGAGCCGCATGAACGCCTCTTCGAGCGAGGCCTGTCGGGTGCTGACCTCGTGCACCGTCAGACCCTGGGCCGCCGCCAGCTCGCCGACCGCCGCGGCCCGCGTCCCGTACGCCTCCAGCGCCCCGTCGGCCGCCTGCTCCACCCGGACGCCCACGGCCGCCAGCGCGGCGCGCATCCGCTCCGGCTCGGGTGTGCGGATCCGCACGCTGGAGCGGGAGTTGGCCTCGATGAACTCGGCCACGGTGGTGTCCGCGAGCAGCCTGCCGCGCCCGATCACGACGAGGTGTTCCGCGGTGAGCGCCATCTCGCTCATCAGATGGCTGGAGACGAACACCGTCCGGCCCTCCGCCGCCAGGTCCTTCATGAGGGTGCGGATCCAGAGGATCCCCTCGGGGTCGAGGCCGTTGACCGGCTCGTCGAACAGCAGCACCGGCGGATCGCCGAGCAGCGCCGCGGCGATGCCCAGCCGCTGCGCCATGCCGAGCGAGAGGCCCTTGGCCCGCTGCTGGGCCACGCCCGCCAGCCCGACCAGCTCCAGCACCTCGCGCACTCGCCCCTCGGGGATGCGGTTGCTGCGCGCCGGCCACCGCAGGGTGTCGTACACGCTGCGGCCGCCGTGCACCGCCCTGGCCTCCAGCAGCGCACCGACGCGGCGCAGCGGATCGGGCAGGCGCCGGTAGCGGTCGCCGTCGATGAGGACATGGCCCGTGGTGGGGCGGTCGAGGTCCAGCATCATCCTCATCGTGGTGGACTTTCCCGCCCCGTTCGGCCCGAGGAACCCGGTCACCTGGCCGGGCCGCACGGTGAAGGACAGCCGGTCGACCGCGGTGGTGGTCCCGTACTTCTTGCTGAGGTCGCGCACTTCGATCACGCCGTTCACGCTAGGAACGAGGCCGGCTGCCGCGCTGTGGTCGAAAGTCGCCGAGCCCGGCGACCAAAGTGGACAGCGCGATCGAGGCCTTAGCCTGCTGCCATGAGCCTGCCGCCCCTGGGCCGAAGTCTTCTCGCCGCCGCCGTGGTCGTGGCGGACACCGCGCTGTTCGTGGCCGCACACCACGGCGTCCCGCTCCCCTGGGCCGCCGTGGGGTACGCGCTTGCGGTGGCGGGCGTGGTCGCGCTGGGCGAGCGGGCCCCGGCGGCGGCCTTCACGGCGGCCCTGCTGCTGGCCGCGCTGACCGGAGGCTCGTACGTCCTGCTGCTGTGGGCCGCCTACGGGGCCGGATCCCGCGTGCCCATGGGGCGGGACACGGCCCAGGTGGCGGGTGCCGCGCTCGGCTGGCTCGCGGTACGGCTGGTGGCCTGGCCGGCGGACGCGCCCGCCGTCCCGCAACTGGTCTCGGTCTTTGTGGTGTTCGTGGCGCTGCCGCTGCTCGTCGGCCGGTATCTGGCGCAGCACCGGCGGCTGGTGGCGGAGCTGGGCCGGCGCAACCGGCGGCTGCGCCGGGAGCGGGAGCTGCTGGCCGAGCGGGAGCGGCTGCGGATACGGCTGCGGATCGCCCGGGACATGCACGACTCCCTCGGCCACCGGCTCAGCCTGGTGTCGGTGCAGGCCGCGGCGCTGGAGGTGACCGAGCTGCCGGCGGCGCAGCGGAAGGCCGTCCGGCAGTTGGCCCAGACGGCGCGCGGTGCCATGGACGAACTGCACGAACTGGTGGGGGCGTTGCGGGGGCCGGACGAGACGGCCGCCCGGGCGCCCGGGGCGGAGGCGATCGACTCGGTGGTGGCGGAGTTCCGGGCGGCCGGGGTGCCGGTGGCGCTGCGGCGCGGCGGCGAGCCCCGCCCGCTGCCCCCGGCGGCCGGGGAGGCGGTGTACCGGGTGGTCGAGGAGGGGCTGACCAACGCGGCCAAGCACGCCCCGGGCCGCCCGGTGACGGTGTGCGTCACCTGGGAACCCGACGCGCTGCTGCTCACCGTGGTCAACCCGGTCCCGGACGGGGAACGCCCGGTCGCGGGCGGGGAACTGGACCTGGACAAGGCGGGCGGCGGACACGGACTGCGGGGGCTGGACGAACGGATGCGGCAGATCGGCGGGTTCGTCGACCACCGGCTGTCGGACGGCGGTTTCCGGCTGGTGGCGATGGTGCCGACCGCCCCGGACACCCTCCCCGACACCGTCTCGGGCCCAGGCCACGACCCCGACGGCGACGACGGTGACGCCGGGGTCGGGGGCCTGCGCACCGTCGCGCTCGGATTCGCCACCGCCGCCGTGATGTTCGTGGTGCTGCCGGTCGGCATGCTGCTGGGGGTGGGCTGAGGTGATCAGGGTGCTGGTGGCCGACGACGAGCCGCTGATCAGGGCCGGTATCCGCACCGTACTGGAGTCGGCGCCCGATATCGAGGTGGTCGCGGTGGCGGAGCACGGCCGGGCGGCCGTGGCCCAGGCGGTCTCCCACCGGGTGGATGTGGCCCTGGTCGACATCAACATGCCGCTGCTGGACGGGCTGAGCGCGCTGGAGGAGCTGCGACGGCAGGCGCCCGCGGTGCGCGCGGTGGTGCTGACGGCGTTCGGGGCCGAGCCGAATGTGCTGCAGGCGCTGCAGAGCGGCGCGGCGGGGTTCGTCCTGAAGAACTGCACGCCCGACGAGCTGATCCGCGCGGTGCGCGCGGCACACGGCGGCGAGGCCTATCTGTCCCCGGCGGTGACCCGCCCGGTGCTCGACCTGATCGCCCCGGTCGCGGCCCGGCGCCGCCGGGAGGCCGCCGAGCGGCTGACCGCGCTCAGCGAGCGCGAGTCGCAGGTGCTGGGCCTGGTGGCCGAGGGCATGTCCAACGCCGAGATCGGCCGGGAGCTGCACATGAGCGAGAAGACCATCAAGACGTATGTGAGCCGGGTCCTGGCCAAGCTGGGCTGCTCGAACCGGGTCCAGGCCGCCCTGCTGGTCCGCGACGCGGGGCCGACCGGCTGACCCGGTAGGACGCGCTCAGAGCCCGCGGGACCCGCTCTCGATCCGGTACTGCTCCACCAGTGCCTCGAACCGCTCGGCGTCGCCCTCCCTCAGCTCGACCGGGCCCCGCTCCCCGATGGCGGCGCGCACCTGGTCGGCCACCTCCGCCGCCCGCACACCGGAGGTGTGGACGCCGAGCACCAGCACCGTGGCCCCGTCGCCTTCGGCCCGCTCGTCAGCGCCGAGGGTGAACTCCCAGGGGATGTCGCACGGGCCGTCGTGCCATTCCTCCGGACACAGGAGGCGGGCGATCGGCTCCTGCAGGGCGATGGCCTCCTCGGTGCCCGCGCAGCCGTACACGCGGATCTCGTACACGCGCGACTCTTCTCCGGCCGGCATACCTCTCCCGTACTCGATGTCCAGGTGACGGCCTGGCACGGTAGTGGCCGCCGTCCGCCGCCGCACCCGGTTTTCGGCGGGCGCGCGGGAGCCCTGGCCGAGCATGATCGTCCTGGAGAGGACAAAGGTGATGGGCACGGCCACCGCGGCGGCCATCAGCGGGGCCGCCCGGTCGCCGGTGTGCAGGAGGTCGACGAGGACGTAGACCCCGCCGGTGGTGATGACGAAGTTGGCGGCCGTGGTCAGGGGGAAGAGCAGGAACTTCCGCCAGGTCGGGCGGGTGCGGTAGGTGAACCAGCAGTTGAGCAGGAACGAGCCGACGGTGCTGAGGGCGAAGGCGGTGACATGGGCCGCGAGGTAGGGCAGCCAGCGCAGGAAGCACAGGTACATGCCGTAGTACGTGGCGGTGTTGACGACGCCCACCAGGCCGAATCTGAGGATCTGGCCGAGCATCGCCGGGCGCGCGGGTCGGGTGCGAGGCGTCACCGGACGAGATCCTTCAGCGGGTCCTTGAGCGGGGCGGCGGGGACGGCGTTGGTGGACTGCACCAGGAAGTGGGGGCGCCGCTTGACCTCATAGTAGATGCGGCCGATGTACTCGCCGATCACACCGACCATGACCATCTGGACGCCGGCCAGCGCGGTGATGACGACGAGGAGGGTGACATAGCCGGGGGTGTCGACCCCGTTGACCGCCGCGCTGCCCACGATCCACGCCGCGTACAGCGCGGCCACCGACAGCAGCAGCAGGCCGAGGTAGACCGCGGCGCGCAGCGGCTTGTTGTTGAAGGAGATCAGCCCGTCGGCCCCGTAGTTGAGCAGTTGGCCGAACGTCCACTTGCTGCGCCCTTCCTCGCGTACGGCGTTCTCGTACTCGAAGGTCACGCTCGGGAAGCCTACCCAGGCGAACAGCCCCTTGGAGAAGCGGTTGTACTCGGTCAGCGCCAGCACGGCGTCCACCGCCCGCCGGGACAGCAGCCGGAAGTCGCCGACGCCGTCGACCAGCTCCACATCGACGAAGCGGTTGATGAGCCGGTAGTAGGCGCGGGCGGTGAGGACCCGGGTGACCCGGTCGCCGTCGCGGGTGCGTTTGGCGATGACCTGGTCATGGCCCTGGGTGTGCAGCTCCACCATGCGCTTGACGAGCTCCGGGGGGTGCTGCAGATCGGCGTCCATGATGACGACCGCGTCGCCGGAGGCGTACCGCAGCCCGGCCAGCATCGCCGCTTCCTTGCCGAAATTGCGGCTGAAGGAGACGTAGCGGACCCGGGGATCGGTTTCGGCCAGCTTTTTCAGCAGAGAAAGCGTACGGTCCTTGCTGCCGTCATCCACATAAACGAATTCGACGTCGTGGTCGACCGCCGTGAGTTCTCGGGTGAGGTGTTCATGAAAACGAGCGATCACGGCTTCTTCGTTGTAGCAGGGTACGACGATGGAAATGAGCATGGTCTCCCCCGTGCGGAATTCGCGGGCGTCAGTGGTCGGCATGGCGGCTCTCCCGTCGGTTGCGCAGCAGCCGGTATCCGGCCTGCAGGGTCAGGACCAGCAGTGCGGCGGCTCCCACGGCGGAGCCGAGACGCAGGCCGGGAGGGCGGAACGTGCAGTCGATGGAGGTGGCGGAGCCGTCGAGCTCCACGGCGATCAGGCCCAGGTAGCTGTCGGCCGGGCGGTGCCGGCCGCCTCCCGTGGCGCACTGCCAGCCCGCGATCCGCGGGGCGGCGACCACGGCGATCCCGCGGGAGCCGGGGGGCAGTTCCGCCCGGATGCCGCTGTCGGTAACGCTGTCGGAAACATGGACGGAGGTGGCGCCCCGGTCCCGGAGCCGGTCTGTGGCCGCGCGCAGCCGCCCGGTGTCCAGGCAGCCGATGGAGTCGGCTGGGACGGTGCCGCCCTTCTGGATGGTCAGATCCACCTCGACGCGCCCCGACGCCGGGGCCTTCCCCAGCGGCTGCATGGGGGCGATCTTGGTGACCGGGTGGTCGCCCCGGAACCCGACCGGGGGCCGGTCGGCGCCGCGCAGCGCGGCGGTGCCCCAGTAGTGCGGCGCCCACAGGAAGACCTGGGAGCCGCCCGGGCACGTGGTGGTCAGCAGCGCCTTCGGGCGGGACTGCTTGGTGGGGCCGGGGGGCAGTCGGTAGCCGTGGTCGGGGGTGCGGGCGGCCGGGCTGCCGTCCGCGCCGCGTACCGAGATCCGGCCGGGCAGGGTGTACACCCGGGCCCCGAGCAGCAGTTCCTGGTTGTGGAACGGCGAGGGGCCGTACACGGGCGCCTTCTTGGCGGCCGGCCGGACGGTGACCAGGGGCGGTACGGACTGGCGGGTGACGTACGGCTCGATGTCGGTCGTCGCGTTCGGGTCCCGGTGCGGATCGGGCGCGGAGTGGACGCGGGCGCCGACCGAGAAGATGGCGTCGGTGACCGGGTTGTCCAGGCTCTGCACGGACCGGCCGCGCGAGGTCCAGCCGCCGCCGAGGGCGGTGAGGGTGCGGCTGAGCACATCGGCGGTGAGGCTGCTGTAGTACTGCGCGCCCTGCCCGCCGACCAGCAGCGGGTCGTTGCCGACGGTCTGCTCGCGGCCCGGGTCCGTACGGTACCGGGGCCAGCCGTCCGCCTCCGCGATCAGCTCCTGCTGCTTCTGCTGGCGCTGCCCCCAGGGCGCGTAGTCGTCCAGATGTCCCAGCCGCAGCCGGTCGGCGACGGCCGTGGTGGCCGCGGACTGGCCCACCTGGGCACCGATCAGCAGGACCACGGCGAGGGCGGCGAGCAGCGGACGGCCGTGCTTGCGGGCCAGCCGGGCCAGCAGCAGGGCGGCCGCCACGGCCGCGACCCCGGCCAGCAGGAGCGGATAGGTCCACGGGCGCATCAGCTCGGTGGCGCGGGAGGCGGCCGCCGCCATCACCGACAGCAGCGCGCCCGCGGCCAGCAGCGGGCGCCGGCCCGGGATGCCGTGGGCGAAGGAGAGCCAGGCGGCGGTCACCAGCAGCCCGCACAGCACGAAGGTCTCGCGGTACTGGCTTCCGTTGGGGACGCTGAAGGCGTGCCAGGCCAGCTGGGTGGGCCCCCACTGCAGGGACAGCGCCACCGCCGCGACCAGCAGCGTCCAGCCGCTCCGCAGCCGCCTGGGGACCGCCGGGTTGAACGGCAGCGTCAGGGCGAGCAGCAGCGCGACGGTGTCGACGTAGACGGCCGGGCTGCTGAAGTTGTACGTGCCCGGGAGCAGCCGGGCCATGACGTCCGTCCACGGCTTGGGGGTGAACTCCAGGACCCGGCCCGGGTAGGCGTGTTTGGTGCCGAAGTA
Organism: Streptomyces sp. NPDC007917; assembly: GCF_042959105.1. Taxonomy (NCBI): domain Bacteria; kingdom Bacillati; phylum Actinomycetota; class Actinomycetes; order Kitasatosporales; family Streptomycetaceae; genus Streptomyces; species Streptomyces sp. NPDC007917. The sequence goes on along the minus strand of NZ_JBIBKK010000016.1, from coordinate 128,022 downwards.
GATGACCGAGACCATGGGCGCCGCGAGGCCCATGCCGAGCGCCAGGACGCCCGCCAGCCGGCCCACCGGCCGCCACAGTGGGGCGAGCCGCCGACGCAGCGGGACGCCGGTGGGGGCGTGTTCCACCAGCAGCCGGGTGAGCAGCAGCAGTACGGCGCCGAGGGTGGCCATGTACGCGGTGTAGAAGTTGGCGATCCACACGAGTGCGACCAGCAGAGTGCCCACGACGAACCGCCGCCCCGCAAGGGCCCAGTGGCCGATCAGGCACAGCAGCGGCAGCGCGATCAGCCCGTCCAGCCACATGGGGTTGTACGACGCCTCGGCCACGGACCAGCCGCACAGCGCGTACGAGGCGCCGAGCGCCCCGGCCGCCCACCACCGGCCGGGGCGCAGCGTCAGCAGCAGCTGGGCCATCACCGCGCCGGCCGTGGCCATCTTCAGCAGCGTGATCACATACACCGCGAGGTCGATCTCGTCGCGCGGGAAGAGGGCGACGAGCAGCGCGAACGGGCTGCCGAGATAGGTGCCCAGGTCGGGCAGGAAGCCGGCGCCGTAGCCGGACTGCCAGTTGAGGAACAGGCCGCCGTCCCCGCGGCCGTGCAGCAGGTCCCACAGATGGGCGTGGAAGGGCACGAACTGGTTGCCCAGGTCGTTCACGCTGCGGGTCCGGAACCCGAAGGGGAAGCTGCGGGCCACGGCGTCGCCGAGACAGAGGGCGGCCACCGTGACCAGCGCGGCGAGCGCGGCGGCCCGGGCGCGGACACCGCGCGGGGCGCCCGGCAGCGCGTCAGGCGCGGACGGCCCGGCGGGCGCGGACGGCAGCGCGTCAGGCACGGGCGGCGCGGCGGCTTCGCGCGGCTGGTCTTGCGGCCGAGTGCGGGCCGGCCGACGGGTCATGAGCGATCGCATGAATTCGTCAGGATCCAATTCCGATAGACGGCGTGAATTGTGACTTCACGCCGATTACCTGTCCGGCGACGCGGACGAGTTCCCATGGCGTGGGTCACACGTCCCGGCCGCGTGCGCGGGCAACTCGAATGGACGTCGCACGACTCCCCCCAGTGGAATGCGCGGCGCGCTCACTCGGCCTGTTTGACCCCGCGAATCCATGATTGGTTGCCCCGCGGTCCGGGGAATTTACAAAACGATGGGGGGACTTCCGGAATTAATCCTTCGTATTTTCTGTGTTCACCTTTTGGGCGGCAAAAGGCAACGTACGAAGCATCAGGGGGCTACGGGGGTTCAGACAATCTTCCAGCGCACCAGGGTCGCCAGCACCAGCGCTCCGGGGATCAGCGGGAGCCACACCGTGATGAAGCGGTAGGCGAGCACCGCGGAGGTGGCGGCGTCCGCCGGGGCCCCGGCCGCGACGAGCGCGACGACCAGCGCGGCGTCCACGGAGCCGATGCCTCCGGGCGACGGGACGACCGCGGCCAGGCAGGTCGCGGCCAGGTAGGCCAGCACGACGTGCGCGGGCGGCACCTCCAGCTCCACCGCGACGGCGACCGCCGCGAGCCCGGCCGCCTGCAGCACGGGAAAGGCCAGCGAACCGCCCCACAGCGCAAGCGCCCTGGACGGCCGGGCGTGCAGGGAGCGGACGTCGGTGAGGGCGGTGACCAGGAAGGTGCGCACGATCCGGCGCACCGGACGGATCGCCAGGACCGCGACCACCAGGGCACAGGCCGCCGCCCCGACGGCGAGCGGCAGCGCCGCCCCGATCCGGCCCGGGAGCAGCGGCCCGAGTCTGAGCGCTTCGGGGAAGGCGACCAGGAGGACCAGCAGCAGCCCGACGCGGGCGGTGGCCTCCGCGAGGAAGTACAGGGCGAGCGCGGCCGAGGAGCGGGCGGCCGGGAGGCCGCAGCCGGTCATGAAGCGGATGTTGACCGCGCTCGCGCCGATCCCCGACGGCAGCAGGTGGTTGGCCGCTCCCGCCGCGAACTGGGTGGCGAACAGCCGCCCCGGGGGCAGCCGTTCCAGAACGGTGCCCTGCCGGGCGAAGGAGACGGCGACCCAGCCCAGGCCGGTCGCGGCGACCGCGGCGAGCAGCCAGTAGGGGTCGGCGTCGAGGAGCTGACGGGCGCCGGAGCCGATGAGCGACCAGTGCCCGATCACCCATGCGGCGACGAGGGCGATCGGCAGCAGGCACAGGATCTGGCGCAGCGGAAGCCGCCGGCGGGCGGGGAGGCTCTGCCGCTCGGGCATCATCGCGGGCATGTGCGCTCACAGGTGCTGAGGGGGCAAAGAGACCGGGGCAGTGTGGTCAGGTTGTCCGCCGCGGAAGGCCTTGGGGCGTACTCCGGTCGACATCCGGTCGGCGCGGCGGTGGCGAACAGGCGACGGCCGGCTCGCGCGCGGTGACCTCCGGCTCGCGCACCGGGAGGGCGAGCAGCAGGCCGAGGCAGATCCAGACGTAGGCGTTGCTGCCCAGGAAGCCGTCCACGCCGGTGAAGTGGAACCGCCACAGCCACACCACGCTGCTGCACAGGATCACATACACCGCGGCCGCCGTGGACAGCAGCCGGCGGCGCACGGGCGGCGTGCCGGACCGCAGCCCGGTGTCGACCAGCACGGTCAGGGCCGGGATCAGCCAGACGAGATGGTGCACCCAGGTGATCGGGCTGACCAGACAGGCGGCGACGCCGGTCAGCGCGAACCCCGCCGCCTCGTCCCCCGCGGCGGCCGCGCGCCGCACGCGACGGGCCCACAGGGCCAGGACGGCGAGCGCCCCGAGCGCCCAGATGGCGCCGCTCGGCGGGACGGGGTCGGTGAGCCGGGCCAGCACACCGCGCCACGACTGGTTGGAGACATACGCGGCGACCCCGATGCGGTCGGTGTCCCACAGGTCCTCGGTCCAGTAGTCCCGCGACGCGGTCGGCGCCACCCAGGCGGCCAGCAGGGTCGCCGCCACCGCGGTGCCCGCGGCCGTACCGGCGGCGCGCCGGCGCCCGGTGACGGCCAGATAGCAGATGAAGATCGCCGGAGTGAGCTTGATCGCGGCGGCCACGCCGATGGCGAACCCCGCGTACCTGCCCCGGCCGGTGGACAGCAGCCAGGCGTCGAAGAGCACCAGCGCCAGCAGGACCAGGTTGACCTGGCCGAAGCTGAAGGTGTCCCGCACCGGCTCCAGCAGGGCGAACAGGCAGGCCGCCACGGCGAAGGCGAACCACCGGTGCCGGGCGTGGCGGCGTACGAGGGGGCCGGTCAGCCAGTACAGCACGACCGCCGAGGCGGCCAGGTTGAGCAGCATGCAGATGGTGATCGCGCCCGGCCAGCTCACCAGGGCCATCGGCAGCATGCACAGGGCCGCGAAGGGCGGGTAGGTGAAGCCGTAGGCGGTGCCGTCCGCGCCGGGCACCGTGTAGTCGTAGATGCGCCCGCCGTCGTGCAGCCAGTGGTCGACGGTGCCGTAGTAGACGCTCAGGTCGAACCAGTCGCGGTGGAGCGGCACGGTGGCCAGGAAGAGCGCCACGGCCCCGGTCAGCCCGAGCGTCAGCAGCAGCCGGCCGCGCGTGGTGGTGGGCCCCGTCATGCCGCGTGCTCCGTCCAGCGGTCGCCTGCGGCGAGTCCGGGGGCCCGTCTGACGCACCACAGCGTGAGCAACGCCAGCGCGCCACCGCATACGGCGAGGGCCAGCTGCGCTCGGTCCGGCGCGAATCCGCTGGGCAGTACGGCCAGGGCGAGCACCCCGCTCGCGGCGGCGACCGCGCGGCGCACCGGCCCGCTCGGCGCGGCCGCGGCGATGAGGAACAGCCCCCACAGCAGATACCAGGGGCGGATCGCGGGGCCGAGCGCCGCCACCGCCGTCAGGCTCAGCCCCAGCGCGTAGACGGGGCGGGAGCGGGAGGCACGCAGCCAGAGGACCCCGACGGTGACGGCGGTCGCCAGCAGGCCGAGCACCTGCCAGGCCGGGGTGGCCAGCGGCGCCAGACCGCTGCCGAGGGCGTGCAGACCGGCGCCGGTGGCGCGGCCGAGGGCGCTGGTCAGCGCCCAGTTGTCCGGGGAGACCGGGGTGGTCAGGGCGGTGATCCAGCCGTAGCCGGTGCCGGCGACGGCCGTGGCCGCGCCCGTGGTGCCGAGCGCCAGGGCGCCGGTGGCCAGCGCGGCCCGGGTGCGCCGCCATCTCCCCGTCAGCAGATGCGCCCAGAGCGCGGCGACGGCCAGCAGCCCGAGCGCGGCGGGCGCCTTGACCAGGGCGGCCAGGGTGACCAGCACGGCGCCGCAGGCGGGCCACCGGCCGGTCGCGGCCACCAGACCAGCGCAGAGCAGCCCGATCATCACGGCGTCGTTGTGCGCCCCGCCCACCAGGTGGAGCAGCAACAGCGGGTTGAGCGCCCCCAGCCACAGGGCGGCGGCCGGATCGGTGCCGCAGCGGCGCGCCAGTGCGGGGAGGGCGAGGATCATCAGCGCCACACCGGCCAGCGCGACCAGCCGCATGCCGAAGACCCCGGCAGACACCTCGGCGCGGGAGGCGCCCACGACCGCCGTCTCGAAGGCGAGGGACACCGGGCCGTAGGGGGCGGGGGTGTGCTGCCACAGGGGCGCCACCTCGGCGGCGAGCGGCCCGCCGAGCCGGGCCGGGCCGTGTACGTACACATCGATGCGCGCGTCGACCATGGCGCCCTGGGCGAGATAGCTGTAGACGTCCCGGCTGAACAGCGGGGGCGCGGCCAGCAGCGGGGCGGCCCAGACGACGAGGGTCAGCAGCAGGGTGCGCGGGCCGGGCGGCCGGGGGCCGCGTACCGCGCGGCCCAGCAACAGCCAGGCCCCGACCAGCAGCACCAGGCCGAAGTACGTACTGACCAGGCCGAGCGCGACGCGGCCGGAATCGGGGACCAGGACGTCCGCCACCGGCAGCGCGCCGGCGGTCCGTCCTCCCGTCGCCAGTGCCAACGAGCCCGCGAGCCCGAGCAGCACACACTGGTGCGGGTGGACGACAAGGGCGGCATGAGCGACACGGCTGAGGAACACACGACGGACCAGCACCTGACCAGAATTGGCCCGCCGTGTGTCCGAAAATTGACGCCGCGGTCACCGTCAGTCGGCGGCCAGGTGTCGGCCGCCTGGCGTGCCCCCGGCGATGTCCAGCCCCATGTGCTCGGCGAGTCCGACGGCGAGCTCCGCCACCGTCGGGTGCTGCCAGACGAAGTTGGCGGCGAGCCTGACGCCCAGGGCGGATTCGAGCCGTACGCGCAGCTCCATGGCCAGCAGGGAGTCGAAGCCGAGGGCCTTCAGTGAGGTCTGCGGGTCCAGCGTGGAACCGCTGAGGCGGAGGACCGTACGGATGTGGTCGCCCAGGTACGCCTCCAGGGCCGAGCGGCGGGCCAGACCTGCGGGGAGTGCGGTCAGCCGGGCACGGATGTCGTCGCCCGCGCTCTGTGCGCCGCCGGCGCTGCCGGTGTTATCGGCATTGTCGGCGTTTTCGGCATTGTCGGTGTTGTCGGGCAGCAGCGGGCCGAAGAGCGCCGACTGCCGCCCGGCCGCCGGGATCCAGGTGCCCGGCTCACCGGGGATCACCCCGGTCTGCACCCGCCCGTGCGCCAGCAGGGCGCCCAGCGCTCGGAGGCCCCGGTCGGTGGGGATGGTCTCGTAACCGCGGTCGGCGAAACCGGTGGCGACGCCGGTCTCGCCCCACGGACCCCAGTTGACCGCGAGGGTGGGCAGCCCGCGCGCGGAGCGCCAGGCGGCGAACCCGTCAAGCCAGGCGTTCGCGGCGGCGTACGCGCCCTGACCGGGGTTGCCCAGCAGGGAGGCCATCGAGGAGAACACCGCGAACCAGTCCAGCGGTTGCCCGGCGGTTGCCTCGTGCAGCCGCCACGCACCGGTGACCTTGGGCGCCCACACCCGCCGCAGCTGGTCCTCGCGGATGTTGGTGACCGCCGCGTCGTCCAGCGCCATGGCGCTGTGCACCACCCCGCGCAGCGGCGTCCCGTCCGCGGTGGCGGCGGCCACCAGGCGCTCGGCCGTGCCCGGTCGGGCGATGTCGCCGAGCACCACGGTGATCCGGGTCCCGCCCGCCGACAGCTCGCTGAGCTCCCGTGCGGTGGCGGCCGCGGGGGCCGTACGGCCGTTCAGCACGAGGTGTCCGGCGCGGTGGGCCGCCAGCCAGCGCGCGGTGGCCAGACCCAGGCCGCGCAGACCGCCGGTGATCACATACGCCCCGCCCTCGCGCACCGGCCGCGGCCCGTCGGGCAGCACGGCGCCGGCTTCGCCCTCCTCGGGCACGGTCAGCACCAACTTGCCGATGTGGCCGGCGCCCGCCATCAGCCGGAACGCGTCGGTGGCCGCCGACAGCGGAAACGCCGTGCACCGCAGCGGCGCCAGCCGCCCCTCGGCCAGCTCGGCGACCACCTCGCGCAGCGCCGCGCCGAACACCGCCAGGCGCTCGCGCTGCAGCTCGCCGAGGTCCACGGTGCTCAGGGTGATGTTGTGGCGCAGCGGCGCCAGACCCAGCGGGGCGTCGGAGAGGATGTCGCGTACGCCCAGTTCGACGAAGCGGCCGAACGGCCGCAGCGCTTCGAGCCCGGCCCTGATCGCCGCGCCGGACAGCGAGTTGAGGACGACGTCGACCCCCTCCCCTCCGGTCGCCGCCCGGGCCTGCGCGCAGAAGTCCAGCGAGCGCGAGTCCATGACGTGGCTGATGCCCATACCGCGCAGAAAGCGCCGCTTGTCCTCGCTGCCCGCGGTCGCCAGCACCTCGGCGCCCAGCAACCGCGCCACCGCGATGGCGGCCAGCCCGGTCCCTCCGGTGGCCGAGTGGATCAGCACCCGCTCCCCCGGGGCCAGCCCGGCCACATGGCGCAGCGCGTACCAGGCGGTGAGGAACGCGATGGGCAACCCCGCGGCGGTGACCGCGTCAAGACCGGCCGGAGCGGGTGCTACCACCTCGGCGGGGACGACGGTGAACGAGCCGAACGCACCACCGTTCACATCCGCGGCGAGCACCCGGTCGCCGACGGCGAGATCGGTGACGCCCGCCCCGACCGCGGTCACCTCCCCGGCGCACTCGAAGCCGATCCGGTACCGGATGTCACTGTCGCCGGGGAGCAGCCCCATGGCCGTCAGGACATCCCGGAAGTTCACCCCGGCCGCGCACACGCGCAACTCCACCTCACCCGGCCCCGGCCGACGCCGCCCCGTCGCGGCGAGCTCCAGACTGTCCAGGTCCCCCAGGCGTCCCGCCCGCAGCCGAAAGCCGTCCACGCCGTAGCGCACACCGCGGGCAGCGGCCGCGGAGCGCTCGGCGTCCGTCAGCGGCGCGTATGCCAACCGCGCCACGAACCGGGCCTCACCCCGCAGGGCGACCTCGTCCTCGGGCGCGCCGGCGAGGAGTTCGGCGGCGAGCTCCGGCAGCCAGGCGGGGGCCGGGCGTTGAGCGGAGCCCGTGCCCCCAGGCGGTTCGGGCGCCTCCGGGCCCCCGGCCAGGGCGGTGGCCCCGGGCGGGGCGGCGCCCCCGCAGGGGTCGGCGGGCTCGGCGTCGGCGGTGGGTGCGGTGTCGACCAGCGTGGGGCGCATCCGGGGGTGTTCGAGTGCGAGGACCCGTACCAGCCCGCGCAGCGCGCTCTGCGCCGGGTCCGCGGCCTCCCCGGGCGCCACGGCCCGGGCGCCGCGGGTGATTACGTACAGGCGCGGCGGCTCCGGCTCGCGGGTGGCGATCGCCTGGGCGGCGCCGAGGGTCCTGCGGGTGCGGGTGAGGGCTTCGGTGGCCGGGTCCGTGCCGGTTGCCGCACCGCTCAGCAGGACCACGGCCGTGGTGGCGCCACGGGCCAGGCGGTCGGCCATGGACTCGTGGAAGGCGTCGAGGCGGTGGTCCTCCGGCGGCCAGTCCCAGGCGTCGGCCCGCGCCCCGGCCGCGCGCAGCGCGCCGGCCAGCTCGCGCGCCGAGTCGTCCGTCCCGCCCTCCCCGACGACCAGCCAGTCCCCCGCCGGGACGGTGGCCGCGGGGGCCGGCCGTTCGGCGCGGTGCCAGCCGGTCTCGAGGAACCAGTGGTCGACTTCGGTGGTCTCGGGGACGGCGTGGCGCGCCAGCCGCAGCCCGTCGATGGCCAGGACGGGGGTGCCCGCCTCGTCGAGCAGCCGGATGTGGCCGATGAGCGTGTCGGACGTGGCCTCGACGACGCGGGCGTGGCAGTACACCGCGGTCGCGGTGTCGCCGAGGACCCGTAGGGAGCGGATCCGGACCGGCAGGATCAGCCCGTGGTCGGTCTCGTGCAGCAGCCCCGAGAGGAGGAGCTGGCCGCACAGGTCGACGAGGGCGGGGTGGACGCGCAGCGCGTGCTCGGGGGTGCGCGCCGCCTCGGGTATCTCGACCCGCGCCCAGAAGCTGTCGCCGCGGCGGGAGGCGTGCACCTCGGTGATCCCGTTGAACGCCGGCCCGTGGTGGAGCCCGCGGGCCCGCATGTGGGCGTACAGGGAGGCGGGGTCGAGGGGGACGGGGTGGCGCAGGGCGAGGTTTTCCACGGACGCGGCGTGGGGCCTCGGCGGTACGGCCGGCCTGCGCACCACCGCGGTGGACTGCCGTGTCCAGGTGCCGTCGTCGGCGCGTCCGAAGATCGCGCAGTCGGCGCGGTCGGCGGCCGCCAGGGTGAGGGTGGTGGTGATGTCGGTGTGCTCGGCGAGCCGCAGCGGCTCCCGGAAGTGCACATCGGTGACCTCGACCTCGGTGGGCCGGGCGTCGAAGACCTCGCAGGCGGTGGTGAGCGCGAGGGCGTAGTGGGCGGCTCCGGGAAACACGGGGGCGCCGTAGACCTTGTGGTCGTCGAGCCAGGGCTGCGCGGCGGTCCCGGCATCCCCGAGCCAGGTGTGCCGGACCGGATCGCCGGGCACCTCCGTGTGGTTGCCGGGCAGCGGGCCGGCGGCCGGGCCCGGCCGCCCTCCTGGGGCCGCCGTCAGGGTGGGCCGGGTCCAGTGGCGCCGGCGGTCGAAGGTGATGGTGGGGACGTCGGCGAGGGCGGCCCTCGGGTACAGCCGTGTCCAGTCCACGGAGACGCCCGCACAGTGCAGGGCGGCCAGTTGGGTGCGGAAGGTGGCCGTCTCGTCCTCGTCGCGGCGCAGGGTGGGCAGCACGACGTGTCCTCCGTCCAGGCCTTCCAGGCTTTCCAGGCAGCGGCCGACGGAGTGGGTGACGACGGGGTGCGGGGCGATCTCGACGTAGACCAGATGACGGTCGGCGGCCGCGGCGGCGACGGCCGCGGCGAACCGGACCGGGCGGCGCAGATTGGCGCACCAGTAGTCGGCGTCGAAGGCGGGGACGGTGTGCGGATCGTCCAGCACGGTGGAGTAGAACGGCACGCGGGGGCCGCAGGGCGTCAGATCGGCGAGGGCGTCGCGCAGATCGGCCAGGAGGGGGTCGACCTGGGGGGAGTGCGAGGCGACGTCCACCGCGACCAGGGCGGCCGGGATGCCGCGCGCCTCCCAGCCCGCGACCAGGCGCTCCAGGTGCGCCGCGTCTCCGGCCACGACCGTGGCGTCGGGCGCGGCCATGACCGCGACCGTGACCGCGGCATCCGCGGCCGCGGCATCCGTGACCGGGGCTCCCCTGGCCACGGATTCGGCGCCACGTTCGGCACCACCTTCGGCGCCGTGCCCGTCGCCGGCTGCCGCGTCGGCTGCCGCGTCGAGTTCGGCCTGTACGTCGTCGGCCCCCAGCCCCACGGTGGCCATCGCGCCGCGCCCGGCGACCCGGGTCAGCAGCGCGGAGCGGCGGCAGATCACCCGTACCCCGTCGGCCAGGGACAGCGCCCCGGCCACGACCGCGGCGGCGACCTCGCCCATGGAGTGTCCGATGACCCCGGCGGGTTCCACGCCGTGGGCGCGCCAGGCCGCCGCCAGCGCGGTCTGCAGGGCGAACAGCACCGGCTGGACCCGTGCGCAGCCGGTCACCGGTTCGCCGGAGCGCACCACGTCGAGCACCGAGAACCCGGCCTCGGCGGCGATCAGTTCATCGGCCTCGGCGAGCGCGGCGGCGAAGGCGGGCTCCTGCTCCAGCAGGCCGCGCCCCATGCCTGCCCATTGCGAGCCCTGGCCGGAGAACACCCACACCGGTCGCCGGGACACCGCGGCCCCCACCTCCCCGGCCACCGCTGCGGGGTGGCTCCGCCCCGCCTGTGACGCGCGTAGAATTCGCACGAGTTCGTCCCGGGACGCCGTGATGACGCCGAGCCGCCCACGGCCCGGGCTGCGCCGCGCGGCGAGCGTGTGGGCGATGTCGCGCAGCGGTACGGCCGCGCCGTCGCCCTCCAGCCAGTCCGCGAGGCGCCCCGCCGCGGCCGGCAGGGCCGCCCGGGAGCCGGCCGGCACCAGGAACACCAAAGGCGTCGTGTCCCGCTCCCGCCGCGGTGGCCGGGCGCGCCGGCGTGCCGATGTGGCGGGTGGCTCCTCCAGCAGCACATGGGCGTTGGTGCCGGAGAACCCGAAGGAGGACACGGCGGCCAGCCGGGAGGGGGTGAGCACCGGCCAGCGCGTCGGCTCGGTGGGCACGAACAGCCGCGTTTCCCCGGCGTTCTCGATGGCCGGGTTCCAGCGGGTGAAGTGCAGATTGGGCGGGATCGCCCCCCGGCCAAGGCACAGCACCGCCTTGATCAGCCCGGCCACCCCGGCGGCGGGCTCCAGGTGGCCGAGGTTGGTCTTGACCGACGTCAGGGCGCACCGGCCGGGGCCGCTCCCGTACACCGCGGCGAGGCTGGTGAACTCCACCGGGTCCCCCACCGGGGTGCCGGGGCCGTGCGCCTCGACCATCCCCACGTCGCGCGGGTCGACCCCGGCCCGCTTCAGCGCCTCCTCGTACAGGGCGCGCTGGGCGGCGGCCGAGGGCGCGGCGAGCCCGTCGGACCGGCCGTCCTGGTTGACGGCGGAGCCGCGCAGCACCGCCAGGATCCGGTCGCCGTCCCGTGCGGCGTCGGCGAGGCGCTTGAGCGCCACGATCCCGCAGCCCTCGCCGCGTACGAAGCCGTCGGCGGCGGCGTCGAAGGCATGGCAGTGGCCACGGCGCGAGAGCATGCCCATCCGGGTGAACGAGCGCGTGATCTTGGGGTCGAACATCAGGGTGACCCCGCCGGCCAGGGCCAGATCGCACTCCCTGGCGCGCAGCGCCTGGGCCGCGAGGTGCACGGCGACCAGCGACGAGGAGCAGGCGGTGTCCAGGGCGACGCACGGGCCGTGCAGCCCCAGCAGATAGGAGATCCGGCCGGCCGCCACGCAGTGCCCGTTCGCCAGGATGGAGCCCTCGTTCTCGTGGGGTCGCCAGTCGAGGCCGTCCAGGTAGTCGTGGTAGCTGAGCCCGGTGAAGACGCCGGTCGAGGTGCCGGCCAGCCGCTCCGGCGGCATCCCGGCGTGTTCCAGGGCCTCCCAGGCCACTTCGAGCAGCAGCCGGTGCTGGGGGTCGAGGACGTCCGCCTCGCGGCCGGACACGCCGAAGAAGTCGGCGTCGAAGCCGGAGACGTCGCGCAGATAACCGGCGCGCACGGGCACGGGGGTGCCGTCGGCCAGGGTCCGGGCGTCGAGTTCCCGCCCACCGTGCGGCGCCCACATCTCCACCCGCTCGGCCGGGGGATCCCCCAGCGCCTCCCGCGCGTCCATCAGCAGCCGCCACAGCGCGGCGGGCGAGTCGACGTCTCCCGGGAACCGGCAGCCCATGCCGACCACCGCGATACGGCCGGCGTCCTGTCCGGGCGGCCGCCCGGATGCGTGTGTGTTGTGACTCATCGGGTTCTCCGAGGGGTTGTGCCACGGCGGGGTCGGCCGTGAGGGGTGGTTCCGCGCTGGGGGCCGCCCGCCGGCCGGCGCTAGATGGCGTCCGGGCCGCCCAGCAGCATGGCGTGCTTGACACCACCGGTCTGGTAGCTGAAACACAGCGCGTAGTCGAAGTCGAGCGGCCGGGTGCGCGTTCCGGGCACCGGGTCGAAGGGGAGCCCGTCCATGGGCTGTTCGCAGTTCGCGGTGGGACACACCGCGCCCTGTTCCATCATCATCAGCGTCAGGCCGGCGCCCAGGCACCCGGCCGGGGCCCCGTGGTGGCCGAAGCACGCGTCCTGCGAGGTGATCAGCACCGGGTCCGCCGCCGCCCCGTACAGGGTCCGGACGGCGCCCGCCTCCACGGCGGCCACGGCCGAGTCCCCGTGACCACAGCTGTGGATGTACGGCACCCGCTCGATCCGCCACCGCTCCCCCAGGCAGCGGCGCGCGGCGTCCGCCAGCTGGGCGCCGGTGTCATCGGCTCCCAGCGGGTTCGCCAGCCCGTCGCGGGTGAGGGCGGTGGCGAGCACCTGGCCATAGATGTGGGCGCCGCGCCGGCGGGCGCGCTCGCGGCTCTCGACGATGACGGTCGCCGCGCCCTCGCCGTAGTTGATGCACTCGGAGCGCCGGTCGTACGGCCGCATCACGGCGTCGGACGAGGGGGTGAGACCCAGCATGCCGGGCTCGCCGCCCAAGGCCTCATAGGCGCGTCGGGCGCTCTCCAGCAGGCGTTCCGCCGTCCGGATGACCTCTCTGTTGAAGACGTCGACGCCGGTGACCGCGGCGAGTTCGATCTCGCCCGCGGCGATCAGGCGCTGGGCGTGGCCGAGCTGTACGGATCCGGAGGCGCAGCCGCAGGCCACCGTGAAACACGGGCCGGTGGTGCGGGTCAGCGCCCCTTGCACCACGGCGACATCGGAGGGGGTGCCGGCCTGTCCGCCCGCGACGAACAGTTCCAGCGCGTCGAGTGGCGCGGTGTGCGCGGGGTCGGTGCGCAGCGCCGCCACATAACTCTCCACATTGCTGTCGATCCCGCCTCTTCCGACGAGCAGCGCGGCCTCTCCCAGGTCGCCGGCGTGGATGTCCAGTTCGGCATCGGCGCATGCCTCCACCAGCGACACCAGTCCGAACCGGTGCGCGTCGGTGAAATGCCGGGAGAAGAATTCCGGGATTTCGGGAACGCGTTCCGCGAACATGCCGTCGGAGAGCTCGACCGAGCCGTAGTACGTCCCGTTCCGCCCGAGACAGCAGCCGCCCCGAGAGGCGATGTTCCACACCTGACCTGCGGTGAAGGCCGGTCCGTCGTCGCCCGGCAGACAGAAGCCCAGGCCGGTCACCACGGCGTCCCTGGGGCTTCCGCGGACTTCGCGGGAAGTGTTCGGCGGGCTCATGACGCCCTGCCGCGGCTGAGCACAGTCATGTCTTTGCGTCCAATGCGATGGAGTCAGCCGCGGGTTCCTGACCCCCTCGGCCGAGAGAAATCCACATCACGCTTCAACGTTTTGTGGAATAGACAACGTACGCCGCGGTGTCGAGCGGAGAAAGGGAGTGCCGAAACACAAGGTGGTACGGGCCCGGGGAAGTTGGTACCCCGGCGAATGGGATCGCGAGAAGGGCGCACCGGCAGAACGGCGGAGAGCCCCGGCTCCCCCCGCTCCGCCTCGCGCGCCCGGCGCCCGCGCGGCACCACCGGCGCCACCGGGGGCGCCGCTGCCCGTGACCGGCGGGACCGCCGCCGTCCGTGACCGGCGGGTCGCCCCCGGTCACGCCGGTGCGCGTGCGCGGGCGCGTCAGTCCGACGGCAGGCGGGTGCCGCAGCGGGCGCAGTAGCGGGCGTCGGACTCCTGCGCGAGCCGGCCGCACTCCGTGCAGACCCGGTTGAGCAAGCAGGCCGGCTCGCCCCCTTCCGGCGCGGCGGGGCGGGCGGCGGGGCGGGCGGCGGAGCGGATCGTGAGGCCGGGGCGGCGGCGGTGCACGGTGAGATAGACCAGACCGTCCGCGCCGGCGGAGAGGGCGCGGCGGGTGCCGTGCGGCAGCCATGTCACACAGCCCGGCTCCAGCTCCTGCCGGGCGTCCGCCACCTCGAGCCACCCGCTGCCGCCGGTCACATACAGCAGCACGTCGAGGTCCTGCTCCACATGGAAGTCGACCCGGCCGTCGGCAGGCAGCCGGATCACGTTGGAGTCGAGTTGACGCCCCTCGGCGGCGAGCCGCCACAGGGCCCCGCCCCGGTCCGCCGTGACCTCGCGCATCAGGTCCGACACCCTCCCCTGCACACCAGCGACAGACGGCATCAGCTACCCACCGTTCCTTCCGTTCCTTCCCGTTCCTCCCACACGACCGCGAGACGCATACCACATGAGCACGGCCCCCCGATAACTGGAATCTAACATGTGGATTTAATGGCGTCGTGCGCCGCCGCCAGGAGCAAGGCCACTTCTCGCGCTTGTGGATCCACCGGATGCCGGTACAGTCGCCAGTGCCGCTAAATCGCGGGGCAGTTGAAGGGGGCGGCTTATGCGCGCGCTGGTGGGCGGCCGGTGAACCGAGCGCGATTATGGTGGCGCAGCCGCCGGGTCGCCGACGGTCTCGAACTGCCGAGCCCTTTCGACCCGGTCGCCTTCGTGGCGCTGCTGGCCGAGCGGCGGGGGCGCCCGATCGAACTGCTGCCGATCACCGTGCGCCATTCCCTGCCCTGCGGTCTGCTCGCGACCACCGACCGGGCCGACTACATCCTCTACGCGGCCGACACCACCGCCCTCCACCGGCAGCACATCGTGCTGCACGAGACCGCCCACCTTCTGTGGGGACACGAGGGCACGGCCGACCCTGCCTCGCTGGGCCTGCTGACGCCTCATCTGACGGGCTCCCTGGTGCGGCGGGTGCTCGGCCGGACCGTCTACACCCAGCCGCAGGAGCAGGAAGCCGAGTTCCTGGCCTCGCTGATTCTGCAGCGGGCCCTGCGCAACGACCGGGGTCCGAGCCCGTCGAGCCCCGGCCAGGCCCCGCTCGGCTCGCTCGTCGGGGCGCCGCCGGAACGGCCGGCGCCCCCGGGCGGACGGGCCGGGAAACCACCGGCTGCCGGCCGTGACCATGGGTGATCTGCTCGGCTACCTGCCCGCCGCCGCGGCGATGGCGGTGGGCTGGTACGAACTCCGGCTGGCGCGCAGACGCCGGTTCGCCCCGGGCACCCGCCAACTGTGTCTGTTCGGGGTGTGCATGGGGGCCGCGATGGCGGTTCTCGCCCCCGCGACGGTGACGGCCGCCGGCCGCGTACTGCCCGCCGCGGCGGAGGCCTGGCCCCATTGCGTCGGCCGTGAACTGGAGATGGCCGCGCTCGCCTGGCTGGCCCTGGCGGCGATGGCCCTCGACCTGCCCGACGCGCGGCACATCCCGGCGCGGTGGCATGTGCGGGTCACGGTGACCGTGTGCGCGGTGGCCGCGGTGTGCTTCCTGGCCTCGGGCGCGGTTGTCGAGGAGGGCGAGGTCGTCGCCCCCGGGGCGCAGGGCAGGGTCGGGCTGGTCGCGTTCGACGTGCTCTTCACGCTGTACAGCCTGTGGAGCCTGACCCTGTTCGCGCTGCCGGTCCACGCCCAGATCCGGCGCTCGGGCCCGGGCCCGTTCCGTACGGGGCTGCGGCTGGTCACCGCGAGCGCGTGTGTCGGCGGGCTGTGGGCGCTGTGGGGGCTGGCGGGCGTCGCGAACATGGCGCGGACCGGCCGTCAGGGCGCGGGCACGGACCCGGTCGCCATGGTGCTGGCCGCCTCCTGCCTGGTGCTGGCCTGCCTGGGCGCGACCGCCGCCTGGTGGCGCGGGGCCCTGACGGCGCCCGCCCGCTGGCTGCGCGCGTACCGCCGCTACCGCGCCCTGGAGCCGCTCTGGTCGGCGCTCCACGCCGCCGCCCCCGGGATCGCCCTGCGCGCCCGGACGCGCCGGCTGTCGTGGCTGCCGCCGCGCAGCGCGGAGTTCGCGCTGTACCGCCGGGTGATCGAGATCCGCGACGGCTACCTGGCGCTGCGCCCGTACGCCGCACCGGCGGGCCCGGCGGCCGAGGCCGGGACGGCGGACGGCGGGAACAGCGGCGAGGACGCGGGCGTGGTCGGCGAAACCGAGGTCGAGCAGGCCCGCGCCGCGGAGGCGGAGGCCGCCGCCGTCGCGGCGGCGATCGTGGCGGCGAGGAGCGGCGTACGCCACGGCGGGCCGGCCCCGGCCGGCGCCGCCACCAACTCCGCCACCACCTCCGCCGCCAACTCCGCCGCCAGCCCCACCTCCGGTCCTGCCGTTCGGCCGGTCCGGGGCACGGTGGAGGCCGAGGCGGCCTGGCTGGTACGGGTGGCCGACGCGTTCGCCCGGTCCGCGGCGGAGCGACCCGTACGCGCCGGGGTGCCCGCCGAGCTCCGGCTCAGCCGGGGGCGGGAGCGGGCACCGGCGTCGGCGCCGGGGCGGAAGGGCTGAGCGCGGAGGCGTCGGTCGTGTGGTGCACCCAGGTGGCGATCTCGACCCGTGAGGAACAGCCCAGCTTCCGCATGGTCTCCCTGATGTGATTCACCACCGTCCACTCCGATATCTGCAGCCGCCGGGCGATCTGCTTGTTGCTCAGACCGAGGGTGATCAGGGCGGAGACCTGGGACTGGCGGGGAGTGAGCGGGTCACCGCGCAGCGGGCCACCGCATCCGAGCACGGGCGGGGGCCGGTCGCCGTCGGGCGGCCCCGCGTACGCGCGGGCGGGGAGGTCCGGGCGGGAGCGGGGGGCGGCGGGTCCCCGGGGGCCGGGGCCGCCGGGGTCGGGGGTCGCGGCCGTGGAGCGGTCGTGGGCCGCGGGCCTCAAGGAGCTGCGGCTCATGCCCGGGTTACGGTCCGGGTCGGCGTCCGGGCCGGGGCGTAACAGTGCGCGACGGGCCGCGAACTCCTTGACCAGGTCGGGCAGCGGCGTCCCCGCCCCGTCCGACAGGGCGGCGAGAAAAGCGCGTTCGCCCAGGTGGCGCCGCATATGCCCCTCCAGCCGCCCCACGGTGAAGTCCGGGTACCCGGGCTCGTCGAGCAGCCCGTCGGCGCCGCGCGCCGCGTGGCAGCCGCCCAGGCATCTGACCACGTCGGCGGCGCGGGCCGCGGTCCTGGGCAGCAGGGGCGTGCCCAGCACCGCGAGCAGCGCGCCGAGCACGGCGGGGGCGCCGAGGGTCCGCAGACCGGCCACGGCCCGGTCGAAGTAGCCGTCCGCTTCGGCCTCCCGGCCCCGCGCGGCGGCGAAGACGCTCAGCTGGAGCAGAGCGGTGCCGGAGACCAGCGTGTCGCGGCGCCGGGTGGCTCCCGTCAGGGCCTCCACGGCCAGGGCCGTGGCCTGCGCCAGGCTGCCGTGAAGGAACTCCGCGAGCGAGGCGTCGAGCATGACGCGGTGGAGCGCGTGTCCTTCGCCGGTGTGCGACCGGTGGCCCGCCACCGCCGTGCGCAGGGCGGCCAGCGCCTCACCCGGCCGGTGCGGAGCCTCGGCGAGGCCTCTCAGGTGCAGCGACCGGGCCGCGAGCAGGGCGCCTTCGGGGTCCTCGGCGGCTCCGGCCATCTTCCCCCGCTGCCCCTCGGTGCCGAGGAGGGTGAGGGCCGCCTCCGGCTCCCCGGCCCGGATCGCCGCTTCGGCCAGCAGCAGGTTGAGCCGGGTACGGCGGGGCGTGCCGACCGGCGCCTCCGGCAGGGCGGTCAGCTGATCGGCCCAGGTGAACGGCGCGCCCGAGGCGTACCAGTACGTACGCGCATGGTCGACCAGGGCGATCGCCTCGTCCGCCGCGCCGAGGCCGATCAGCGTGTCCAGGGCGCAGCCGATGTTGCGCTCCTCGCTCCGGAAGGCCGTGATCCCGGCGTACTGGTCGCCTTCGGCGATGCGGCGTGCGGCGGTGCGCGCCAGCTCGGCGTAGTAACGGGCGTGCGCAAGGCGTGGGTTGTCGGGGGCGGTCGCGGAATCCGGTCCGGCGCCGTGGGCGGACGGCTCGAACGGGATGTGCAGCCGGGTGCGGGTGAAGCCGTCGAGACGGCCCGACGGAAGGGCGGACACGCTCAGCAGACGGCGGCCGAGCAGGGTCTCGAGCGCCGCCGGGAACGCGTTGAGGGGGACGCCGGCGATCCGGCGCAGCGCCTCGGGGCCGGCCCCGCCGCTGAAGATCCGGGAGCAGGCGAGCAGTCGGCGTTCGGCGTCGCCCAGTTCGGGGTGGTGCCGGTCCCGTACGGACGCGCCCGGGTCCGTGGCCGGGGCGCGGGGCGAGGGAGCGGCGGGGGCCGGGCCGCCGTACGCGTCGAGCAGCCGCGCGAGGCTGCCGCTGTCGCCTCCGGCGCCCGCGGGGCGCTCGGGCCCGGGGTCGAACCGCCCGTCCAGCGCGGCCCAGAGCACTTCGGGCCCCTCCAGGGCGGCGATCCGCGCCGCCAGCACCAGGGCACCGGGGATGCCTCGCAGTTCGGCGCAGGTACGGGCAACCGCCTCCTGGTTGTGGTGCTGGACGCGGAACGCGGGGTTCAGGGCACGTACGGAGGCGACGTACAGCCGCACGGACGGGATGCGGCACATGCTGTCGAGGTCGAGCGCCGAACAGTCGAGCGGGACGGGCAGCGGCCCGACCGTACGGTTCACAAAGCCCGCAGAGGCCGCGGCGGCCAGGGGCTCGCGGGCAGTAACGATCAGTCTGACGCCGGCGCGCGCCACCGCGGCCGGCACGCCCTCGTGGCCGGCCGGGGCCAGGCCCTCGGCCAGGACGAGCGGCGGCGCGCCCGCTCCGCCAAGACCCCCGTCCCTGGCGGCACTCGGGCGCTCGCGCAGGCGCTCGACGAGCCGGATGAGCTCCGCGCCGGGGTCCTCGTACGCGGAGCCGTCGAAGCGGAACGTCTCGGCCCCGCTCGCCGACGCGTACGCGGACGCGACCGCTCGGGCCAGCCGTGTCTTGCCGATGCCGGGCCCGCCGGAGAGCACCACGCCGGGCGGGGCCGTGTCCGTCAGGAGGGCCAGCAGTTCGGAGATCTCACGGTCCCGTCCGAAGATCTCGCGGTCGGGCGGATCGGTCATGGACGGCTCCACGAGTGTGTGAGCTGAGATGAATGTTGTGTGGAAAATCCTGCACAGCAGCTTGGCGGCCTGTCAACTAGAATGAATGGCGGCATGTTGAGGACCTATGTCTGCTGCCGCCCGCCGCGCAGCCGCGGCGGGCGCGAACGAGAGAGGTGCGCCGTGACAGGGGAGGAGCCCACGCCGTCGGCGCTGGCCGACAAGATCGACACTCTCTTCAAGGTCGTGCGCCGGCCCGACCGCCAGCAGTACAGCCATGAGGAAGTGGCCCGCGCCTGCCGCGAGGCCACCGGCGAGACCTTCTCGGCCACCTATCTGTGGCAGCTGCGCACCGGGCGGCGGGACAACCCGACCAAGCGCCATCTGGAGGCGCTGGCACAGTTCTTCCAGGTCCCCCCGGCCTACTTCTTCGACCACGAGCAGGGCGCGGAGATCGCCCGCGAGCTCGAACTGCTCGGCGCGCTGCGCGACGCGGGCGTGCGGGACGTGGCGCTGCGCGCGGTGAACCTCTCGCCCGAGGGGCTGGGCACGATCAGCGATGTCATCGACGCGATCGCCCGGCGCGAGGCGGAGGCCGCGGCGGAGGCGGAGAAGGGCGGAAGGCGCCGCCGCGACCGCGGTTGACGTCGGCGTGAGACGACCAGGGGCCCCGCCGACGCGAACGTCGGCGGGGCCCCTGGCTCTTCCGGTCTCGGCCTCCTGACCTTCTGGCCTCCTGGCCTCCTGGCCTCTTGGGTCAGTCGCCCTTGGTGATGGTGGTCAGCAGCGAGAGCGTGGTGGTGATGATGATGGTCGTGACGGCGGAGGCGTCCGGGTCGTGGACGGTGCGGGTGGTGGCGAGTTCCGCGACGGTGGCGTCGGGCGTGGTGTAGGCGGCGTAGCCGCCCATCAGGTCGATGGCGCTCATGACTGCTGACTCCTCGGGTCGTGATGTCGCGGGCGGTGTCGAGTACGCACGGACGGGCGCGGGTCCGCCCCCGGCCCGCCTCCCGTCCGTCCCCTCGATCCCAGCAGCCGTCGCCCGGCCCGGACACCCGCAGGAAACTGGCCCAACCCCGGGGGGCCGACGGCAGTCGGCGCGGCGGCGCCGGCCGGGGAGCCCCCGCCACCGCCCGAAACTGACAGGGTCCTGCCCCCTGGCACGGCTTCGCGGCCCTCGCGGGGGTCCACCGGCGGGGATCTGCCAGGCGAAGTCCTGCCACTTTCCGCCTCTTCGCAGCCATGCCTAGCGTTTCGGGCATGACAGCGACGATTCCGGAGGATGTGTACGGCGCACCGGACGCCTCACGGCACGATCTGGCACCCGTACCGCTCTCGGAGGCGCCCGAGGTGGCGCTCACGCTGACGCGGCTCGCCCTCCCGCCGCTGGTGCCGGACGGGCTCATCAGCCACCCGGGCCGCAACGACAACTGGGCGGGCCGCACCGAGGACGGCACGCGGGTCTTCGTCAAACGGCTGGACCGGCGGACGCACGACGCCACGGCACGCTTCGACCGGGCGTACGCCTTCCAGGTGGTGCGGGCCGCGGCCGGGCCGTTCAGCTGGAGCGCTCCGGCCTTCCTCGGCGGCGACCGCGAGGCGCTGGTCCTGGTCTACGCCCTGCTGGAGGGCGCGGTGTCCGGGGCGGTGCTGGCCGAGGAGAGCCGGTTCGACGCCGCACTGGCGCACCGGGCCGGGCGGGCGGTGGGAGAGCTGCACTGCTTCCACCCCGCCGGGGTGCCAGGGGCGGGAGCCGGTCAGGCGCGGGGCCTGGCCTCCCGGCTGTCCGCCCTGACCGTGGCGGAGTACACCCGCAGCAGCGCGGCCGAGCTCGCGTTCTGGGCGCTGCTGCAGCACGACGACGACCTCAAGGCCGCGCTGCACGCGCTCGGCCGGCGCTCGGGCGCCGCCGCGCCGACCCCCGCGCACGGCGATCTGAGGCTGGATCAGTTCCTGCTGCACGGCGACGAGCTGCATCTGTGCGACTGGGAGGAGTTCCGCCTCGCCGATCCGGCCCGCGATGTCGGGGGCTTCGTCGGGCAGTGGCTGTTCCGCGCGGCCACGCTGATGTTCACCGAGTTCGAGCCCAGCCCACCGGACAACGCAGCTGGCGCGGCCGACCCGTCCGGCGCCGACGGCGGTGTCCACGCGTCCCTGGTACGCGGCGGCGCCGACCGGCTCGATGCCGTACGGCCGCTGATCGCCGCGTTCTGGCGGGGGTACCGCGAGGCCCGGCCGACGGCCGACCCGGGCCTCGCGGAGCGAGCGGTGGCCTACGCCGGGTGGCATCTGTTCGACCGGGTGCTCGCCACCGCCACGCACAGCGCGCGGCTGACGGCCGTCCAGCGGGGGACGGCGGGCGTGGGGCGCGCCGCGCTGCTCGCGCCCGCGCGGTTCATCGACGTGCTCGGGCTGGGGGGCGACGCATGACGGACACCTCCGGGCGGGCCGGGACGGGCCCGCTGTCGCCCGCCCTGCGCGCCGCGCTGACCCATCTGCGCCTGCGCGGGATGCGACCTGACGGGGTGCCTGACGTATGGCTGGAGGAGCGCCGCATCCCGGGCGACACGGCGCGGGAGGTGCGGCTGGCCCTGGCCACCGCGCTGTACGAGCGGTGGCACGCGGGAACGGCGCTCGAGCCCGACGCGCCGGCCCGGCTGCCGCGCCGCGACCACGCCTTCGAAGCGCGGCTGATCGCCGCGACACCGCACGCGCACGCCCCCGTCGAGGCGGTGGTGCACACCGCCGCGCCGCCCGGCGGCGGTGCTCTCACGGCGGAGCTGGGGCGGGTGCGGGTGAGCCTGCCCCTGGACGCGGTGCGGGGCCCTGCCCGGGCGGACGACGAGGCCGCGACACCGACGGCTGTGGCACCGGGCGGGCGGGTGGTCGCGGACCTGCCCGCCGTACGACCGGCCCTCTCCCCGGGGTTCCTGCTGGTGGACGGGGCCGACGGACGGCCGGCGGACGGGGCGGACCGCGAGGTGCTGCGGATGTATGTCCATCTGCGGTACCCGGACGCCGCCCCGCGGGTGTGGGGTGCCCTGCTGACGGAGCTGGCCGCGCGGTCCGTGCCGTACCGGGCCAAGGTCCTCTCGCGCCCGTGGGCGTATCCGCGCCGCGACGCCCTCGTGGTCTACCTCGACGCGGACCGTGCGGACGTGGTGTTCCCGCTGACGGCGGCCGTGCGCCGGCTGCCGGGCATCGGCGCGGACACCTCCGTCTTCGCGCGGCGGCTGCTCCCGGGCATCGCCGTCGCCTGGGAGCCGCGGGACTCCCGGCCCGGGTGGCGGGGGCAGAGCTTCGGCCAGCACCGCGCGGCGGCGGTCGCCGAGGGCGTCGTACGACACGCGGTGGACCGCGAACGCACGGATCTGGCCCGGGAGATCGCGGTCTCGCTGGGCGGCGCGGCGGCGGACCCCGCCGAACCCGCCCGCAACCGCTCCTCCCCCGGCCTGCCCGCCGCCGCCCTGCTGACCCTGCGGTCGGCCTCCTGTCCGTCCTGAACCGAGGTGATGACCGCCCAACCCGCTCGGCGCCGCTCAGTCCCGGGTGTCGCCCAGCGACTCCAGGAGATTCCGGAGCGTGTCGGCCAGGGTGTCGTGGTCGGCCTTGCCGAGGGCGGCGAGCAACCGGCTCTCGGTGGCGAGGTGGTCGGGCAGGGCCCGGTCGATGAGCGCGCGGCCCTCGTCGGTGAGGGCGACATGCACCACCCGGCCGTCCGACTCGCTGGGCGTACGGGTCACCAGGCCACGGGCTTCGAGGCGGTCGAGGCGCTGGGTGACGGCGCCCGAGGTGACCATGGCCGCGCGCATCAGGGCGGCGGGGGTCAGCCGGTACGGCGGCCCGCTGCGGCGCAGGGTGGCGAGCACGTCGAAGGACGCGGGGTCGAGCCCATGGGCGCCGAACGTACGGCGCGTCTCGGCCTCGATCAGCCGTGAGAGCCGTTTCAGGCGCCCGATGACCGCCATCGGCGACACATCGAGATCGGGGCGCTCCGCGCCCCACTGCTCCAACACCAGGTCCACGTGGTCCGTCACACCCCCAGCCTAGTCAATTCCTTAGCACTGAGATACTTTGTCTTAGTGCTAAGAAATCGGATCGGGGTCGTCCTGCTGACCGCGCTCGCGCCGGGCGTCTGGGGGACCACCTACCTCGTCACAACGGAACTGCTGCCTCCGGGCCGCCCGCTGCTCGCCGCGGTGGTCCGCGCCCTGCCGGCCGGTCTGCTGCTCGTCCTGCTCACGCGGCGCCTGCCGCAGGGGATGTGGTGGTGGCGCGCGCTGGTGCTCGGAGCCCTCAACATCGGCGCGTTCTTCGCCCTCCTGTTCGTCGCCGCCTACCGGCTGCCCGGCGGGGTCGCCGCCACCGTCGGCGCCCTGCAGCCCCTCCTCGTCGCCGTCCTCGCCTCCGGCCTGCTCGGCGAGCGGCTGTCCCGGCGCACCGCGGTCGCCGGGGTGGCGGGCGTGGCCGGAGTCAGCCTGCTGGTCCTGCGGGCGGACGCCCGCCTGGACGCCCTGGGTGTCGCCGCCGCGGCAGGGGGCGCGCTCGTCATGGCCACCGGGGTCGTCCTCAGCAAGCGGTGGACCTCCCCCGCGCCCCTGCTGGCGACCACCGGCTGGCAACTGGTCGCCGGTGGCCTGCTGCTGCTCCCCGTCGCCCTCCTCGCCGAAGGGCCGCCCCCGACGACGCTGACCGCCGAGAACCTGGCCGGCTACGGCTATCTCTCGCTCGTCGGCGCCGCCCTCGCCTATGCCCTCTGGTTCCGCGGGATCCGCGCCCTGTCCCCCACCGACGTCACCTTCCTCGGGCTGCTCAGCCCGCTGGTCGCCACCGTGCTCGGCTGGCTCGCGCTCGGCCAGCGACTCACCGCGTGGCAGGCCCTGGGCGGGGCGGTGGTCCTCGCCGCCATGGTCATGGCCCAGATCCACCCGGCCCGCCGCGCCGATCGCGTCCGCGTACGGCCGGCCCTCCCCCTCAGCGATCTCGCCGTCCGCCGGACGGCCGAGCCGAAAGGAAACCGATGACCATGCGCATCACCGTCTTCGGAGCGGCCGGGAGCGTGGGCAGCCGTGTGGTGGCCGAGGCGCTGTCCCGGGGCCATGAGGTCACCGCGGTCGTACGGAACCCGGACCGGCTGGGCGCCCTGCCCGCCCGCGCCACGGCCCGGGTCGGCGACGCGGCCGACGTCGCGGACGTGGTCCGGCTGAGCACCGGCCAGGACCTCGTGATCACCGCCACCCGGCCCGCGCCCGGCAGCGAGGACGAGCTCGTCACCGCCACGAAGGCGCTGCTCGCCGGGGTGGCGAGCAGCGGCGTCCGGCTGCTGGTCGTCGGCGGGGCGGCCACCCTGACCGTGCCCGGCACCGGCGGCACGCCGGTCGTCGACGCCCCGGACTTCCCCGCCGCCTGGCGGGGCATCGCGCTGGCCTGCGCCGAACAACTCGAGGTGTGCCGCGCGGAGTCCGAGGCGGACTGGACCTATCTGAGCCCGGCCGCCCTGCTCGAACCGGGCGAGCGCACCGGCACCTACCGGCTGGGGGCCGACGAGCTCCTGGTCGACGCCGACGGCGTATCCCGTATCTCCATGGAAGACCTCGCGGTGGCCCTGCTGGACGAGGCCGAGCACCCCCGCCACCACCGGGTCCGGTTCACCGTCGCCCAGGCCTGAGCGCGCCCTCCGGCCCACGGGAGGACCTTACGCCGGGGCCCGCGCGGACCGGCCCCGGCGTAAGGTCTCTCCATGGGCGAGTTACTTCCGTTCCTGGTGGTCGTCGGCTGCCTCTCCGTGGTCATGGGCTTCTTCACCTGGCTGGCCGTTCTCGTCCGGCGCCGCGGCGTCGCCGGGTCGGCCGTCCGCTCCATCGTGGACGTCTACGACCAGGCATGGCACGCGACCGGACACGATTCCCACTACGAGATCCAGGTGCAGGCGGAACGCAAGCTGCCGATCCCGTCGCCGGACGACCCCTGGCGCCCCGACCGCGGCGTGGCCGCCCGGCCGGGAGAGCGGGGCGGGCGGCCGGTCCCGTCGCGCCCCCGCCCCGGACGCCGGGGGCCCGGCCGCCGGGGCCGGCGGCTGTGGCACCGCCGCTGACCGGACAACCGCCGCCGCCGCGGCTCAGCCGGCCTCGGGTCCGGTGGTGGTCCACCCCGGCGCCTCGACGCGGTGGGTGAGCGTGTCCCGGGACGCCCGCTGCCCGCAGGCTCCGCAGCACACGACGGGGTCCAACTCGGCGCCGCAGGAGTGCTCGAGCACCACCGGGGGCCGGTCGGCGAGATGCCGGTCGCCCCACTTCATCAGCATCAGCAGCACCGGTTCGAGCTCCCAGCCGGCCTGGGTGGGCCGGTACTCGAAGCGCCGGGGCCGCTCGCTGTAGGGGACCTTCTCCAGCACACCCGCCTCCACCAGGCGGCGCAGCCGCGCCGCGAGGATGTCGCGCGGCGCACCGATGTTGCGGACCATGGCGTCGAAGCGCCGCACCCCGAGGAACACCTCGCGGAGTACCAGCAGCGAGTGCTTCTCCCCCACCACGGCGAGCGAGTCGGCGATGGAGCAGGGCCGCGGATCCTTCATACGCGCAGCGTACGGGCGCTGCGTTTGGTTCTCAAACCAAGGGGTCGGGCCGGAACCCTCCGTCGCCTCAGCGGCGCCCAAGGGGGCTAACCGCTCGCTAACAGCCTCCTAACAGCCCGCCAACACGGCTCGCCCGGGTCTCGGGGACAATGGACACCGGCCCCGAGCACGGCATACGGCGGTGTTCCTCTCACGGCAGGAGATCAGGCACGTTGTCCCGCGAGCGCGAAACCCCCTCGGCCGCCACTCCCGCCGCCGGCCCCGACCGGCTCTCCCTGCGGGCCGACTGCGCGAACTGCTTCGGACTGTGCTGCGTCGCCCTGCCCTTCGCCGCCTCGGCGGACTTCGCGGTCGACAAGGCGGCCGGACGGCCGTGTACGAACCTTCAGGCGGACTTCCGCTGCGGCATCCACACACAGCTGCGCGAGCGCGGCTTCTCCGGCTGCACGGTCTTCGACTGCTTCGGGGCGGGCCAGAAGGTGTCCCAGACCACCTTCGGCGGCCGGGACTGGCGGCAGGCCCCCGACACCGCGCCCCGGATGTTCGAGGTGTTCCCCGTCATGCGGGCCCTGCACGAGTTGCTGTGGTACGTGACCGAGTCGCTGGCCCTGCCGGCGGCCCGCCCGGTCCACGCCGACCTCCGCCGGACGCTGACGGACCTCGAAGGCCTCACCCACGGCAGCGCCGAGTCCCTGGCCGGGCTGGATGTGGCGGCGCTGCGCCAGGAGGTGAACGCCCTGCTGCTGCGCGTCGGCGAGCTGGTGCGGGCCCGGGTCCCGGGCCGTAAGAAGAACCACCGGGGGGCCGATCTCATCGGCGCCCGTCTGAGGGGTGCCAATCTGCGCGGCGCCAACCTGCGCGGGGCCTGTCTCATCGCGGCCGATCTGACCGGCGCGGACCTGCGGTCGGCGGATCTGATCGGGGTGGACTTCCGCGACGCCGATCTGACCGGCGCCGACCTCACCGGAGCCGTCTTCCTCACCCAGGCCCAGCTCAACGCGGCCAAGGGTGACGCCACCACCAGGCTGCCCCGGGCGCTGAGCCACCCGGCCCACTGGCCGTCCTAGCGTTTTCGGACACCTTGACCCGGCAGGATCGGAGGAGACTGCTCCGCGACCGGTGAATGATGCACGGGAACGGCCCCTGGAGAGGTATAACCATTGCCAGAGCGGTGAGTTGACGTATCGACGAATCGAGACAGGGGCCGGGCTTGGGCCGAGGACCTCGGAGGTAACGGGTGCGGTATCGGGTCCTGGGCGCGCTTGAGCTGTGGGACGGCGGCCGATGGGTCTCCCTCGGCCCCGCCAAGTGGCGCATGCTGCTCGCGGTGCTGCTGTGCCACGCCAACCGGACCGTGCCCACCGAACGGCTCATGGACGAGCTGTGGGGCGAGGAGGGGCGTCCGCAGAGCGCGGGCAAGTTGCTGCAGACCTATGTGTCGCGGCTGCGGCAGACCCTGGGCGACGAATCCGGTGAGGTCCTGATCACCGACAAGCAGGGCTACAAGGCACACGGATACCGACTCGCGGTGGAGGCGGCCGAGTTCGACGCGCACCGGTTCGAGCAGCTGGTCGAGGAGGGTCGGCGCGGCCTGGACCGGGACGCGCCCGAGGCCGCCGCCGAGCGGCTGCGCGAGGCGCTGGGGCTGTGGCGCGGCGCGCCGTTCCAGGACGTGCCCCCGACCCCGGCCGTGGAGGCGGAGGCCGCGCGGCTGGAGGAGTGCCGCCTCGAGGCCGTGGACGCGCGGATCGAGGCGGATCTGCGGTGCGGCCGGCATGCCTCGGTGCTGGGCGAGCTGGAGGCCCTGACGGCCGAACACCCCTTCCGGGAGGACCTGCGCGGCCGCCAGATGCTGGCGCTGTACCGGTCCGGACGGCAGGCCGAAGCCCTGGCGGCGTACCGCGATCTGCGCGGGGCGCTGGCCGATGAGCTGGGCGTCGAGCCGACCCCGGCGCTGCAGCGACTGCACCAGCGGATCCTGACCGCCGACGAGACCCTGATGCCGCCGCCGGACCGCGCGGCGCAAGGGGCGGCGCCCGGCGCCGGCCCGGGGACACCCGCCGCGCCCCCTGGGGCCGCCCGCACCCCCCGCGGCCCCCGCCAGCTCCCGCCCGCCAGCCCCGCCTTCACCGGGCGCCATGGCGAGGTCGCGGTGATACGGACGCTGATCGAAGAGGCCGAGGAGCACGACGGCTCCGGGGCCGCCGCGGCCGAAGGCGGTGACGGGGGCGCGGGCGGACGGCCCGTGGTGATCGCGGCCATCGACGGCACCGGCGGGGTCGGCAAGTCGAGCCTGGTCATCCACGCCGCGCATCAGCTCGCCGACCGGTTTCCCGACGGTCAGCTCTATGTCGATCTGCACGGCGCCACCGCCGGGGTGACCGCCCTGGACCCCGGCGAAGTGCTCGGCCGGTTTCTGCGCGCGCTCGGGGTGGACGGCTCCAGCGTGCCCAGCTCCACCGACGAGGCGTCCGCCCAGTTCCGTTCGCTGGCGGCGGGCCGGCGGCTGCTGGTGATCCTGGACAACGCCGCCTCCGTGGAGCAGGTCCGCCCGCTGCTGCCCGCCGGGCCCGGCTGCACTGCGCTGGTCACCAGCCGCGAAATGCTCACCACCCTCGAAGGCGCCACCCATCTGCACCTGGACGTCCTCCCCC
Organism: Streptomyces sp. NPDC007917; assembly: GCF_042959105.1. Taxonomy (NCBI): domain Bacteria; kingdom Bacillati; phylum Actinomycetota; class Actinomycetes; order Kitasatosporales; family Streptomycetaceae; genus Streptomyces; species Streptomyces sp. NPDC007917. The sequence goes on along the minus strand of NZ_JBIBKK010000016.1, from coordinate 100,043 downwards.
GCGACCAGGCCGTGGCGCTCCTGGAGCGGATCGTCGGCGCGGAGCGGGTCCGGGCCGAGCCCGAGGAGGCCGAGGCCATCACCCGGCTGTGCGGCGGTCTGCCGCTGGCGCTGCGGATCGCCGGGGCCCGGCTGGCCGCCCGCCCCGGCCGGCCGCTGCGCACCCTGGTGACCAAGCTGACCGACGTGCGCGGCCGGCTGGACGAGCTGAGCTTCGGCGACCTGGCCGTACGGACCAGCTTCCAGGTCAGCTACGACGGCTTCCGCGAGGGCCGGCGGTCCGACGACCAGGACGCGGCGCGGGCGTTCCGGCTGCTGGGCGCGTTGCCCGGGCCGGATGTGAGCCTGCCGGTGGCCACCGCCCTGCTGGGGCTGAGCGCGAGCCGGACCGAGAGCGCGCTGGAGCGGCTGGTGGACGCGCAGCTCCTGGAGAGCCCGGACTCGGTCCGCTACCACATGCACGACCTGCTCCGGCTGTTCGCCTCCGAGCGGGGGGAGCAGGAGGATTCCGAGGCCGAGCGGTCGGCGGCCGTGGCGCGCGGGCTGTCCTGCTATCTGGCCACCGCGCAGCACGCGGTCACCCTGCTCGATCCGCTCCGCCCGCGGCCCGGGCACCCTGTCGACGGCGCCGGCGACGGCTACGTGGTCCCGCTGGGCGACAGCGCGGAGGCGGATGCCTGGCTGAAGGCCGAACTCCGCAATCTGCTGGCCGCCGTCGCCCACGCCGTGGAGCGGCCGGAGCCGATCGCGCGCCTCGGTGTGCGACTGGCGGAGTCGCTGCAGTGGTTCCTCTATCCGCGGGCGCACGCCCAGGACCTGCAGTCGGTCAACGAGCTGGCTCTCCAGGCCGCCCGCCGCCTCGGCGATCTGGAGGGCGAGGCGTGGGCGCTGGACCACCTCGCGGGCGCGCACTGGCTGCTGCGCGCATACGACGACGTCCGGGAGTGTCTGGAGGCGGCGCTGGAGGTCTGGCGTGAACTGGGCCATCACGAGGGCGAGTTGCGGTCCCTGTGCAACCTCGCCGACGCGCTGTGCGAGCTGGGGCTCCACGAGGAGGCCATCGATGTGCAGAAGCGCCAGCTGGCCCTGGCCCGGGAGACCGGCGATCTGGCGGCCGAGGTGATCGGCCTGGGCAACCTCGGCCGGGCCCACCGGGGTCTCGGCCGCCCCGAGGAGGCCCTGGCCTGTTTCCGTGAGGCCCTGGAGGGCGCGCGGCGGACCGGCAACATTCACCACCAGGGGTTCGCCCTGTACGAGATGGGGATCACGTACATGGAGCAGGGGAGGTTCCCCGAGGGGCGGACGCATCTGGACCAGGCCCTGCCCGTGTGGAAGCGGCCGGGCACCTACGAGAGCTGGCGCGGGCACACCTGGAGCGGGCTCTTCCCCGCCTGTATGACGCTGCAGGTCGGCCCCGGCCCGCGCTGAGACCCGGCCCCCAGGCCCCTGCGCCCGGCCGGAGCGCCTGCGCCCGGCCGGGGTTCCTCAGGCCTGGTGGGGACGCGTGCCGTGGCGGATCCACACATTGGGTTCGACGTAGACCGCGCGGTCCTGGGCGGTGTCGCAGCGCACCGGCACCAGTCCTCCGGGCACCTCGACGTCGCCGTCGCGGTCGAAGGGCAGACCGGTCCACTGGCGCCACTGCGCCAGGGATCCGCTGACGGTCATCGAGGCGGGAGCGACCTTCTCGAGGGTGCCCCCCGCCTTGACGTGCACCCGTAGCCAGGGGTCGCTGGGCAGTCCGTCCGCCCGCCGTGCGCGGATGTACTCGGCCATGGGGACGTGCGGACTCAGGTGTTTGGCCGTCGGGCGCACCGGGGCCAGGAGCGTGTCGTGGCCCTGCCGCGCGGCCGTGGCGCGCAGCGCGCCCAGCATGCGGTAGGACAGCCCTCGGCCGAGGTAGTCGGTGTCCACCGTGATCTCGAGCGCGCTGGCCACGGTCGGCGGATGTCCGCCGCGCCGGTCGCGGAACGCCCATGTCACCACGCGGTCCCAGCCCTGGTCGGGCGTCTCCTCACGGCCGTCGAGCTCGGCGTTGAAGGGCACGGCGAGCCCTCGTGCCACCACCCGGTCGCCGTCGGTCGCCACCACGCAGTACTCGGGGAACTCCTCCACCACCCGGCTCAGGAGTGCGCTTGAGACCAGGTCATGGGTGATGAACTCGGGCCAGGTCTCGCTGATTTCGTACACGCGGCCGATCAGCGAGGGGCGGTCGGCGAGCGGGGTGATCCGGATGGTGTCGCTGTGTGTCACGACGGGCACGTTGCCATAGCCGCACCGCACGGGCCAGCCGATTTCGCGGTCACGGCCTGTGGGCGGTCACGGCTTGTGGGCGACCCCGCCGTAGGCCCAGACGCGGGACGGGTCGTCCTCGGCGCCGATGCCCGGCCGCCACAGCGGCAGCTGCACCAGTCCGGGGGCGAGGAAGTCGAGGCCGGTGAAGAAGTCCAGGATCTGTGACCGGTCGCGTGCCCCGGACACGACGGGACCGGTGAACCCGGACCAGTCACGGTACGGGTTCTGGGTGAAGTCGCCGGTGACATGGGACAGGATCAGACAGCTGCCCGGCGCGGCCCAGTCCATGAGCCGGGCGACGAGCCCCCAGGGGTCGTCCGCGTCGTCGATGTAGTCGAGGACGAACGCCAGCACGATCGCCACCGGCTGCTCGGGGTCGAGCAGCCGGCACAGTTCGTCGTGGTCCAGGATCTGCTCGGGGGCGCGCAGATCGGCCCTGAACGTCGTGGTGCCTGAGCCGGCCAGCAGCGCCCGTCCGTGGCTCACCGCGATCGGGTCGTTGTCGACGTAGACCACCCGGGCCCGTGGATTGACCGCCTGCGCGACCTCGTGCACATTCGGGCTCACCGGCAGGCCCGCGCCGATGTCCAGGAACTGGGCGATGCCGTCCTTGGCCACATGGCTCACGGCGCGGGCCAGGAAGCGGCGGTTGGACAGCGCGGTGTCCCTGACCTCGGGGGCGACGCTCAAAAAGCGCTGGGCCTGCTCGTAGTCGGCGAGGTAGTTGTCCTTGCCGCCGACGAGATAGTTGTAGACCCGGGCCGGATTCGCCTCACGCCCCTGGGGGCGGCCGTGTCCGGCGTGCTGCCGGATTCCCGGTGTCCTGAGCCCGATGCCGGCCCCGCTGCTGTTCATCCCGAATTCCCCTGCCACGAGCACTGCCACCGCCTCACCACATGCCGTTACGGGTCACTGTCCGTGCGGCGCGAGACCGGGCCGCCAGGTGACCGTCTCCCGCGGCCCCGGTTCCGCCCAGGCGAGCGGGGCTCGGGACCACAGATGGAAGGGCAGATCGACGTCGGCCCGCACCCGGCTGAGCTGCCCCCAGGAGTACACGTCCGAGTGGACCGCCGCGGCCTGCAGCGCCGCTTCGAGGCAGGCGCGTGCGGTCTTCTCCGCGCGGCAGGTGCCGCTCGGGCCGGATCCCTCCACTCCGCCGGAGACCTGGTAGGTGCTCCAGGCGTAGAGGGCATCGTGCTCGGTGTGCTGTTGCTGTTGCTCGTCGACGTTCACTGGCCCTCTCCAGACGCATCCCTACCGGGCGGCTGTAGCGATGTGCCCAGCATCGAAGAGGGCGGGGTAGCGGCGGTATAGCGGCGGTAAACCGGGCGGCGGGCCCGGTATACCGGGCCCGCCGCGCACGCCGCTGTCCACTCTTCCCCCGGTGGCCGGGGGATAACCGGGCCCCGGGTAAAGGGGGGTCTGCTCACTCGGCCAGCCAGGCCAGGACCTTCCTGTTGATGGCCTCGGGCCGCTCCAGGTGCAGGAAGTGTCCCGCCCCCTCGACCAGGTCGACGCGCGAGCCGGGCGGGAGGTGGTCCTTCGCGCTGCCGACCACGTCGGCGCCGATGCATCCGTCGGCCGCGCCGTGCAGATAGAGGGTGGGCCGCTCCCCGGTCCGGGTGATGGCCTCCTGCTCGGCGGCGTACTTCTCCAGGTGCCGCGAGGGGTCGAACAGGGCGCGGTAGTAGCCGATGGCGGCCTCGAGGTTGGCCGGCTCCCGCAGGCTCTCCTTGACGTGGGCGATGTCCTGCTCGGCGTGGTGGTAACCGGGCGACCAGTCGCGCCACAGGCCGTCGATGAGGGCCATGTCGTGGGCCGCGGCCCCCGCCTCGGCCAGCGGCGTCTGGAACAGGAAGATGTAGAACGAGCGCTTGAACTGGCCGTAGTCGAAGCCGAAGAAGTCGGCCAGCACCCCGCCCAGCGGGGGGACGGCCATGGTGACGGCCCGTCGCCAGCGCTGCGGGGCGTGGGCGGTGGCGCCGTAGGCGGCGATCGCGCCCCAGTCGTGTCCGATGAGTACGGCGTCGTCGCCGCCGCCGAGCGCGTCGTGCAGCGCGTTGGCGTCGGCGGCCAGCGCGCCGGCCTGGTAGGCGCCGTCGGCGGGTACACCGGTGGGCGCGTAGCCCCTCAGGAAGGGGGCGACCGCGTGGTAGCCCGCGTCGCCGAGGGCGGGCAGCAGATGGCGCCAGGTGTGTGCGGTGTCGGGGAAGCCGTGCAGGCACAGCGCCAATGGCGCATCTGCGGGGCCCGCTTCGAAGTAGCCGAACTCAAGTCCATTGGCGTTGACGTATTTCAGCTGTGTCACGCCGGGATGCTATGCCACCCCTCAAGGCGCGTCCATGTGCGCCGGGCGCACCTCCGCCGTCGCCCGGCCCGGTCCCGTCGTCGCGCAACGCCGTTGTGTTCAGGCATTGTTCAATGGTGAGGGCCCCCGTGCGCCGCACGGGCGAGGGTGGCAGACTGCGCATCACACCGTCCGGACTTCTTAAGTCGCGGACCCGTGTGCGATTTTCCGGCGCAGCGTGAGGGAGGCCCTATGTCCGGCCAGAGCAGTGGAGTGGCGGAGCACCGCGCCTCCATGGTGCACCGTGGATTCCTCTACCGCGGCGAGGAGGAGGTGGTCTCGGTGGGCGTGCCGTTCCTGCGCGCCGGGCTCGAGGCCGACGACGCCGTCGCCGTGGTCGCCTCCAAGTCGAATATCAGCGCGCTGCGCGACGCCCTGGGCCAGGACGCCTCCTCGGTGCAGTTCGAGGACGCGCTCCACTGGTACCAGCACCCGGTGCGCACCATCGCCGCGTACCACGCCTATGTCGAGGCCGAGAAGCCCCGCCGGGCCCGGCTGGTCGCCGAGCCGGTGTGGCAGGGGCGCACCCCGCTCGAGGTCGTGGAGTGGGCGCGCTACGAGTCCATCGTCAACGCCGCGTTCAGCGACTCGGGGGCGCGCGTGATCTGCTGCTACGACCAGCAGGCACTGCCCTCCGAGATCCTCGACTACGCGCGGCAGACCCACCCCGAGATGATCGACGGACACGGGCCGCGCAAGAGCGAGGAGTACACCGACCCGGGCCCGTTCATCGCCACCTGCGACCGCCGGCCGCTCCCCCGCGCCCCCCGGCTGGCCGAGACGATGCCGGTCAACACGGCCGATCTGGACGCCCTGCGCGTTTTCGCCACGGAGCGGGCCGATCGCCATGGGCTGGCGGGGGACGCGCTGCGCGACATGGTCGCCGCCGTGGTCGAGGTGGCCACCACCGCCGCCCGGCACGGGAGCGCGCCGGCCGCGCTGCGGATGTGGACCGACAACGGCGATCTGGTCAGCGAGATCTCCGGCCCCGGCCACTGGTACCCGGACGCGCTGTGGGGCTTCGCCCCGCCGGCCGACTCGGAGCCCGCGTTCGGGCTGTGGGGGGTGCGCATGCTGTGTGACGTGGTGCAGATGCAGACCGACGCGGACGGCACGGTCATCAGGCTGCGCACCCGTATCTGAGCGCCCCGGCGCCCGCCTTGCGGCCGGCCTGGTGAGGGCGACGGCGCGTGTTCCGGAGGTGTTCACGCACCGTCGCCTCCGTCGGTCCGGCCACGCCGCTACCGTGCCGGTCATGAACGGACTTCAGGTGTCACGCCGCGCCGTGCTCGGCGGGGTCTTGGGAGGGGCCGCGGGCCTGGTGCTCGGCGGTGCGGACGCGGCCGTGGCCGCCGGTCCCGTGCGCGGCAGGCCGCTTCGGGTGCTGGTGGCCACCAATGAGCCCTGGGGTACGTACCATGTCAAGCCGCTGCTCACGGAGGTGGCGCGGCGGCGCTGGCAACTGACCCAGCTGGTGCCGGACCACACCCGGATCACCCCGGGAGACCCGGTCCCGGTCGCCACACCGGCCGACGCGCCGGAGGCGGATCTGCTCGTCGTCACGGGCGCCGGGGACTGGCCGGCGGACTGCGCCGCCCGCCTGCGGCGGCTCCCGGCGGCCGCGAGCGCCCTGGCCTACCAGAAGCCGGTCGAGGCGCCCCGGGCGCGGGAGCTGCGGCCGCGGCTGCGGCTGCTGACCGCCTCCTCCCCCGCCGAGGCGCGGGCGTTCGCCCGGTATCTCGGGGTGCGGCGGCCGATCCGGGTGGTCGGTTCACCGCAGACCGACGGCCTCCCGCCGCGCCGCCCGGAGCCCGGTCTGGTGCTCGTCCTGACCAGCGTCACGCACCCGGACGCCACCGGGGACGCGGCCCCGGGCACGGAACTGCTGCTGGCCAGTGCGGAGAAGCTCGCAGCGGCGGGCAAGCGGATCCTGGTCGGGCTGCACCCGCGCGAGGACCGCCGCCTGTGGGACCGCTACGAGATCAGCGACGTCCCGTCGGTCATGGCCACCGCGCGCGCCGAGGCGGCCATCGGCATCCCCGGGACGGTGTTCCCGCTGGTCGCCGCGGTCGGCACACCGCTGGTGGGCTGCACCGACCCCGAGCTGACCGTGCCGGACTATCTGCTGGCGGTCTGCTCGGCCGCCATCGACGACGCGGGCGCGGCGGTCGCCGCCGTGAACGCGGCCCATCTGCCCGACGCCGCCACCCTCGCGGACGCCGTCGGGCCGGTGGGTGGCTCGGCCGCCCGGCTGCTCGACGCCTGGCAGCGGGTCGCTCACCTCTGAACACCCGGCTCCGGCGCCGCGTCAAGGAGGATCTTCAGCAGGTCGTCCGGCGCGTCCCGCATGAGGTTGTGCCTGCCCTCCACGGCGTGCACCGTCCACCGCGGGTCCTCGCGGAGCCGCTCGTAGGTGGGGGCGAACGGCGACGCGCCGTCCCACCCCGTCGCGTACACATAGTCCCGGCGCCGGAACCGCCCGAGGTCGCCGGTGAGCCGGATCCGCTGGAGGAGCGAGGCGAGCGGATGGGGCGTGGCGCGGGGGTCGAGGTGCGGCAGGGGCGGCACCGCGTAGCCGGTCTCCCCGACGTCCAGATACCACCCACGCAGTTCCTCGGAGGCGAGGGTCCAACAGGAGTCGCCGTCCTCGGGTACGAAGGCGTCCAGATACACCAGGGAATCCACCCGCTCCGGCACCCGGTCCGCGGCCCCCGTGATCACCATCCCTCCATAGCTGTGCCCGACCAGCACCGCGTCCTCGATCGATTCGGCCGTCAGCACATCGACCACGTCCTGGATGTTCGTGTCGAGGTTCACCGTGCCGCTCATCGGCCGTGCGTGGTCGCCGAAGCCGGTGAGCGTGAGGGCGTGCACGCGGTGGCCGTGTTGCTGCAACTGTCCGTCCAGCTGCTCATAGCACCAGCCGCCGTGCCAGCCGCCGGGGACGAGGACGAAAATGGCCATGTGGTACTCCTCAGTGACGGTGGTCGGCGCGAGTGGCGCGCCGGTAGGTGGTGGTGATGCGCGCGAGTTCTTCCGGGGAACGCGCGTCCCCCGAGCGCTGCATCTCGCGGTTGGCGGCGACGACGGCGGCGGTCGCCTCCCGTCGCGCCGACTCGTAGGCGGCCAGGCCCCGGGGAAAGTCGCGGGCGAGTTCCCGGGCCAGCACCCGGGCGTCGACGATGGCCTGCGATGCCCCGTTGGCCCCGACCGGGTACATGGGGTGCGCGGCGTCGCCGAGGAGGGTGACCCGCCCCTCGCCCCAGGCCGGCAGCGGGTCGCGGTCGACCATCGGGTATTCGAGGATCTGCGGGCTGTTGTTGATCAGCGCGGGTACGTCGAGCCAGCCCAGGTCCCAGGAGCGGAAGTGTCCCAGCACCTCCTCGGCGCGCCCCGGGGCGTTCCAGTTGGCGTCGCCTGGCAGCGGCCCCGGCTTGGCCACCGGCACCAGGGCCACCCAGTTGACCAGGGAGGGGCCGATCGGATAGATGACCAGTTCGGCGTTGCCCGCGCCGCGTGCGATGACCGCCGAGCGGCCGCCGAGGAACGGCGGGGCCTCGGCCGCTCCGCGCCACATCCGCACCCCCGACCACAGCAGCGGGCCCTGGTCCGGGTGCAGCCGTGCGCGCACCGCCGAGTGCAGACCGTCCGCGCCGACCAGCACCGCCGCCTCGATCTCGCCCCCGGGCACCCGGGCGCGGACCGCGTCGGCGTCCTGCTCGAAGTCCAGCAGCCGGGTGCCGGTGCGTACGGCGTGCGGGCCGAGCCGGTCGCGCACGGCGGCCAGCAGCAGCGACTGCAGCCGGCCGCGGTGCACGGAGTACTGCGGCCACCGGTAGCCCCCGGCGAGCCCGCGCTCCTCGGCGAAGAGCGTCTTCCCCCACTGGTCGCAGTACACGTTCTCGGCGGTGGCCACCGAGATCCGGGCGAGGTCGTCGCCGAGGCCGAGCTCGGTCAGCTCGCCCACGGCGTGCGGCAGCAGATTGATGCCCAGGCCCAGGGGGCGCAGTTCGCGGACGGCCTCGATCACGGTGACCTCGAACCCCGTGGCGTGCAGGCTCAAGGCCGCGGTCAGCCCGCCGATACCGGCCCCGGCGATCAGCACCCGCATGGTCAGTCCCTGATCTCGGGGCGGTCGATGACGCGCAGCCAGCTGCCGTCGGGCTGCCGCCGTACGACCTGGACCCGCCCGCCGGTGTTGTCGGCCGGCCGGGTCGAGGTGACGGCGAGGTCGCCGTTGCGGACGGTCGGCAGCGCCGGTTCCGGTTCGAAGTGGGACGTCCGCGCCAGCATCTGCTCGAACACCGCCCGGATCGCCTCGCGGCCGACCGTCCGGGACCCCGGCGGGAAGGCGAGCACGGCGTCGGGTTCGTACAGCTCGGCGAGGCCTTCGACGTCACCGGCGTTGGCCCGCTCCACGAACAGGCGGGTGAGGTCTTCGGGCTCGGTGGCGCGCTCGCGCGCGGTGGTCCGGTCGGTCATGGCTGCTCCTGCTGTCGCTCTGTCGTGTCCTTCTCTTGCTGACACCTCCACTCTGCGGCCTCGCGATCTAGAAGTCCAAGAGCTGGTTGTGCTGCACATCAGAAGTAATCGTTATAGCGTGGCGTCATGGAACTCAGGCAGCTCGCATACTTCGTGGCCGTGGTGGAGGAGGCCAACTTCACCAGGGCGGCCGAGCGGCTTCATGTGGCCCAGCCGGGCGTCAGCGCGCAGATCAGACGCCTTGAGCACGAGCTCGGACAGGAGCTGCTCGACCGCTCGGGGCGCTCGGTGCGGCCGACCGAGGTGGGCGCGGCGGTCCTCCCCTACGCCCGGGCCGCGCTCTCGGCGGTGTCCGGGGTGCGGCTGGCCGTGGAGGAGCTGACCGGGCTGGTCCGCGGGCATGTCGCCATCGGTACGGTGACCTCGCACAACGTCGATCTGCCCACGCTGCTGGCCGAGTTCCACGAGGACCATCCGGCGGTGGAGATCACCCTCACCACGGACAGCTCCGACCAGCTCGTCGACGCGCTGCGCGGCGGCCGGCTGGACGCGGCCATCATCGCCTACGGCACCACGCCGCCACCGGGCCTCGAGACCCACGTCGTCACCGAGGACGCGGTCGTCGCGGCGGTCAGCCCGGACCACGAACTGGCGAGGCGGTCCTCGATCCCGCTCGACGTGCTGCGCGACCGGGTGCTGATCAGCCTGCCCCGGGGCGCGGGCATCCGCTCGCTGCTCGACGAGGCCTGCGCGGCGGCCGGCTTCACCCCGCGGATCGCCTTCGAGGCCGGCACCCCCGCCGTGCTCGCCGAGCTCGCGGCGCGCGGGCTGGGCATCGCGATCGTGCCCTCGGGCGTCGTGGTGCGGCGTGCGGACCTGTGTGCCCTCACCATCACCCGGCCCGCGCTGCGCGGCGCCCTGGCGTTCGCCTGGCGCGCCGAGGGCCCCATCAGCCCCGCCGCGCGCGCCCTCATCGGGCGCGCCCGGCGGCTCATCGGGGGTTAGGGCAGCTCCAGGACCGCCTGCACCGGCAGGTGGTCGCTGGGGAACTGGCCGTTCCGGGAGTAGGGGTTGATGGCGGCGTAGTGGGTGCGCACGGCCGGTGAGGTGAGGATCCAGTCGATCCGGTCGCCGTCCGGGACCAGCGGCCGGTAGCCGTGGAAGGTCGCGTACTGCGCGCTGCGCCGCTCGGCGGCGTCCCAGGAGTCGACGAGGGAGCCGCCGTCGAGCATGGCGTCATGGACCGGGTTGCCGTGGGCGGCGACGTTGAAGTCGCCGGTGACGATGCGGGGAAGGGCCGGGTCGAGGCCGTGGAGCCGTTCGGTGATCAGGGCGGCGGCGCGTTCGCGGGCGGGCTGGCTGCGGTGGTCGAGGTGGGTGTTGAGGGCGTAGAACTGGCCGCCGGTGCGCAGGTCATGGAAGCGGACCCAGGTGACCATCCGGACCACGGCCCCGCCCCAGGTGTTGGACCCGATCGCATACGGGGTGTCGGACAGCCAGAAGTGGTCGTACTCGAGCGGTTCGAGCCGATGGGTGTCATAGAAGACGGCCATGAACTCATCGCGGCTGCCGCCCGCCCGTCCCGTGCCCAGCCAGTCGTAGCGCGGCCCGAGATCGTGGGCGATGTCGCGCAGCTGGCCGTACAGCCCCTCCTGGGTGCCCAGCAGCTGGGGCGCCTCGCGGCGCAGCAGCTCCCGCATCGCGGGGCGGCGCTGCGCCCAGGAGTTGGGCTCGGCGTCGGAGGCGAAGCGGAGGTTGAAGGTCATGACGCGCAGCCGCGCGTCGGGCTCCGGGCCTGAGTCGGCCTCGGCGGCGCCCTCGGAGTGGACGGCGAGTGGCATGGCCAGGGCCGCGGCGGCCGCGGCGCGCATGCCGTGGCGACGGCTGAACACAGGTGCGGGCATGGCTCCTCCGTAAGGTCCGGCGATGGCCTTGAGTCTCGGGCCTCGCGGTGTGGGCGAAGTGACCTGCGGTGACCGTGGTTCGAAACGTAGGACTACCCGCGGATTGCCGCCGGGGCACCCAGCGCACCTCACCTCGTGGTGAATTCCGCGTGGCGCATTCCTCACGGCGATCAGTCATGGAGGCGGCCGAGCCGGGCAGGCGCCCCCGGTCCAATGACATTCGACCAGAGGTTGCCGGGAGACCCAGTGCTGCAGGACACCCCCACGCGCGCGCAAACGCCGCCGGCCGCCGCTCCGCCTCGGGGCGGCGGGGCCCGGAGCCGCAGGCGCGACCCGTACTTCGACAACGCGAAGTACCTCACCATCGTGCTGGTGGCCTGCGGCCACGCCTGGGAACCGCTCACCTACGGCAGCCGGGCCGTCACCGCGGTGTATCTCACGGTGTACGCCTTCCACATGCCGGCCTTCGCGCTGATATCGGGCTATTTCTCGCGCGGTTTCGACCTGGGGCCCGGGCGGGTGCGGCGGCTCCTGACGGGGGTCGCCGTGCCGTACCTCGTCTTCGAGGTGGCGTACACCCTCTTCTACCGCTGGGCACAGGACGACCCGGGTTATCCGATCAGCCTGCTCGACCCCTGGTATGTGATGTGGTTCCTGGTCGCGCTGTTCATCTGGCGGCTCACCACGCCCCTGTGGCTGGCGCTGCGCCACCCGGTGCCGATCGCGCTGGCCCTGGCCGTGCTCGCCTCGGTCTCGCCGGATGTGGGCGGCGATCTCGCCCTGCAGCGGGTGCTGGCGTTTCTGCCCTGTTTCGTCCTGGGGCTGACGCTGCGGCCCGAGCACTTCACGCGGCTGCGCACCCGCCGGGTCCGGCTGGCGGCGCTGCCGGTCGGCGCCGGGGCGCTGGTCGCCGCGTACGCGCTGGCGCCCCGGCTCGACGCGGGGTGGTTCTACCACCGCGGGAGCGTGACGGGCCTGGGGGTGCCGGCCTGGGCCGGGGTGTTCACCACACCCGCGCTGTTCGCGCTGGCGCTGCTGCTGACGGCCGCCTTCCTGGCCTGGGTGCCCGGGCGGCAGCTGTGGATCACCGCGCTCGGCACGGGGACGATGTACGGCTATCTGCTGCACGGCTTTGTGATCAAGTCCTCCCGGTTCTGGAGCTGGTACGACCATCCGTGGCTGCACACCCCCGTCGGCGAGCTGGCGGTCACGGCCGCCGCGATCGCCATGATCACCCTGCTGTGCACCGCCCCCGTACGCCGCCTCTTCCGTCCCCTGGTCGAACCCCGGATGACCTGGGCCTTCCGGCGCGAGACCAAGGCCACCGCCCCGGATGCCACCAAGAACACCGCGAACAAGACACAACACATCAAAACAACGCAAGACACTTATTAGAGTGGGTGATATCGGCATGAAGCGGGCACTGAGGAGGTGCCGACGATGTCCGAGGCAACCACCACCGACCTCTACGAGGTCACGATGGCGATGTCCTATCTGCGCGAGGGGATGACCGGCCCCGCCACCTTCAGTCTCTTCGTCCGGGATCTGCCACCCGACCGCGGTTTCCTGGTCGACGCGGGCCTGGAGTCCGCGCTGGACTTCCTCTCCGGCTTCCGCGTCGGCCCCGAGGACGTCGAGGACTTCGCCGTGGTGCTCGGGCGGCCGGTCGACGAACTGCGTCCGCTGCTCGGCCTCGCGTTCACCGGCCAGGTGCGGGCGGTGCCCGAGGGCCGGGTCGTGCTGGCCGGTGAGCCCCTGCTGGAGGTCACCGCGCCGCTGCCGGAGGCCCAGCTGATCGAGACGTATCTGCTCAACCGGCTCAACCATCAGACGACGGTCGCCTCCAAGGCCGCCCGGTGTGTCCTGGCGGCGGCGGGGCACCCCGTCGTGGACTTCTCGCTGCGCCGCACCCATGGGCCCGAGGCCGGTTACCACGCGGCGCGGCTCGGCGGGGTGGTGGGATTCACCGCGACGAGCAATGTGGCGGCCGCCCGCGCCGAGGGGATGCCCGCCGTGGGCACGATGGCCCACTCGTTCGTGGAGGCCTTCGACTCGGAGGAGGCGGCCTTCCGGGCCTTCGCCCGGACCCACCCCGGACCGATGACGCTGCTGGTGGACACCTACGACACCGAATCGGGGGTCCACACGGCCGCACGTGTGCTGCGCGACCTGGACGGGGGCGCCCGGGTCCCCGGCTCGGCCATCCGGCTCGACAGCGGGGACCTCGGCCTGCTGTCCCGGCGGGCGCGCGGCATCCTGGACGCCGCCGGTCTCCAGGAGGTGCGGATCGTGGTCAGCGGCGGTCTGGACGAGTACGCCGTGGAGGATCTGGTGCGCTCCGCGGCGCCCATCGACATCTACGCGGTCGGCACCCGCGTCGGGGTCTCCGCCGACGCCCCGTATCTGGACTCGGCCTACAAGCTGGTCGCGTACGACGGGCGGCCGGTGATGAAGCTCTCCTCGGCGAAGGTCACGGCCCCCGGCCCCAAGCAGGTCTTCCGCCGCGCCGGGCAGCCCGACGTGATCGGCCTCGCCGACGAGGACCCCGCCCCGTACGGCGGGCCGGTGCTGGAGACGGTGATGCGCGGCGGCGAGCGCACCCGCGAACGCGCCACCGTCGCGGAGAGCCACCAGCGGTTCCTCGCCGACCTGGCGGACCTTCCGCACCCGGCCCGCCGCATCCGCGCCCCCGCCGCCCAGCGGCCCGTCGTCTCCGAGCGTCTGGCCGCGCTCACCGAGGAGGTGCGCGGCCGCATCGACCGCGAGCTCGGCGCCACCGCCCGGCCGGGGAGCCGCGAACAAGCCGCGTCCGGATCACGCCGGACCACCATCAGGTGAGACATCAGGTGAGGAGTCGGCCATGCCGCAGACAGTGGAGTGGAAGGTCCACCTCTACCTCTACGAGGACCAGGGAACGACCAAGGCGCGCGTGGTGCTCGACACGGAGGAAACCTCGTTCACCGGCCGGGGCGTCGCCCGCTGCAGCCCCGACGACCGCGATGTGCCGGAGATCGGCGACGAGCTCGCGGCCGGGCGGGCCATGCACGACCTGGGCGAACAGCTGCTGATCGCCGCGGAGCGCGACATCGAGGGCGAGATCGCCTCGCACCGGCCGCGGATCCGTCCGGCGCCGGGGTGGGCCCTGTGAGCGGTGGGCCCCTGGAGCGGTGGGCCCCGGGAGCGGTGCGCCCGCGCCGGGTGGCGCTCCGCACCGCACCGTCACGGGGGCGGGCGGCCCCTCCCCGCGCCCTGCCCGGCGGCCCACGGGCCGGGGCACCCCGGCACCAGGGCGCGGATCGGGGAAGACCTCACGGGGAAGACCTCACCCCCACCGCGTCGAGTAGCCCCTGTACCCGCGACGGCCCGGCCGGATGAGCAGGGTGGCGAGGAACCCGAGGAGTCCCGCGCCGATGAGCGCCAGCCCGGGGCCGAGGCTCTGTGCGTACGCGACGACCCCGGCGAGCGTCGAGGTGTCGCCCTCGGTGCCCGGGATGATCGGGCCCGCCTGGCTGCCCTGGCCCCCCGTACCGCCCGCGCCGCCCGCCGCGCCCTGGGCGGCCGTGCCCGAGCCGTCGTCCGGGGTGGTGGGCGCCGTGCCCGCCGCGTCGCCGTCGCTGGCGGGGGCGTTCGGGAGGGTGACGCCGAGGGCGGTCAGCGCCTTGGTCACCGGCTGGAAGAAGGTCACGCCTCCGCTGGTGCAGTCGCCGGTGCCGCCGGAGGTCACTCCGAGCGCCACGTTCTGGGCGAAGAGCGGGCCCCCGCTGTCGCCCGGCTCGGCGCACACATCGGTCTGGATCAGCCCGCTGACCGTGCCCTCGGGGTAGTTCACCGTCGCGTTCAGCGCGGTCACCGAGCCGGAGCGCAGTCCCGAGGTGCTGCCGCTGCGGAACACCTTCTGGCCGACGACCGGGTCGGCGGCGCCGGTGATCCGTACGGTCTGTCCGTTCCCGACGTTCAGCACGCTGCTCTGGTCCAAGGAGGTGTTCTGGTACTGCACCAGGGAGAAGTCGCTGCCGGGGAAGTCGCTTCTGACGGTCGTGCCGACGGTGGTGTTCCCCTGGGTGTCCGCGAACCAGGCGGTGCCGTTCGGACCGCAGTGGCCCGCGGTCAGGATGAACCCGGCCTGGCCGTTGGTGACGTTGAACCCCGCCGAGCAGCGCCCGCCCTGGGTGAAGATCGGCTCGGCGCCCAGGGTCCGGGTGGTGAAGGAGCCGGTGGTCCGCTCCATGCGCACCTCGCCGCCGATCCCCGCGGCCACGCCCTTCATCCGTGACCACTGGTCGGCGGAGACCGTGCTGTCGCCGAGCACCACCACCTCGTTGGACATGGCGTCCACCGCCCACGCGGTCCCGGCCACCCGGGGCGCCTCCCGCAGCGTCTCGGTCGCGGAGCGCAGCTGCCGCATGCTGTAGCGCACCTGCTTGGCCCGCGCCCCCGCCCGGTTGACCTGGTCCGCCGCCTCCGCGTCGGTCACCGCGACCACCGCCCGGCCGTCGGAGCCGATCCAGCTGCCCGCCGTACGGGAGGTGCCGAGCTTGTCCACCAGGTCCCCGGCCAGCTCGGCGTCGCGGGTGTCTCTCGTCCCCAGGATCCGGGTGGGATCGCCGCCGGACCTTTGGGCGGGCGATCCGTCCGCCGCGGCCTGAGAGACCATCACGCCGCCGCACACCACGGCCCCGATGGCCACGAGGCGCGCGACACGGTGCGCCCTGCGCCGCGTGTGTCCCACCACCCTGCCTCCTTCACGTCGTTCCAGCACGGCGCCGCCCCGGCCGCCGGGGCCTGGACGGCATGGCCTCCCTTCCATACGCACCGCGGAGCCGTTCCGCTCACCCACGGCGTCAACTGACCCCGGAGATGACGGAATCCGGCGTGAAGGACACCCCGCGACCGCTGAAGGAGGGCCCTCCCGCTCGGCCTCGCCCGCGCCGGCGCGCCTGTCGCTCCCGCGCCTGGCGGACAGGCGGCCTACGATCGTGAGAATGAACAGCGCAGATGTCCTGGCCGACGCCTTCGGCCGCGTTCAGGAGACGGTTCACGAGGCGGTGAAGGGGCTGACGGTGGAGCAGCTGGCCACGCGCCTCGATGACAAGGCCAACTCCGTCGCCTGGTTGGTGTGGCACCTGACACGGGTTCAGGACGACCATGTCTCCGAGGTCGCGGAGGCCGAACAGGTCTGGACCGAGCAGGGCTGGTACGAGCGGTTCGAGCTGCCCTTCTCGGCGGCGGCGACGGGCTACGGGCACCGGTCCAAGGACGTGGCCGCCGTCCGGGTGCCCCCGAAGCTGCTCCTCGGGTACCACGACGCCGTCCACGAGCGCACGGTCGGCTTCGTCCGGGGGCTGCGCGACGCCGATCTGGACGCCGTCGTCGATGAGGCATGGACCCCGCCGGTGACGCTGGGCGTCCGGCTGGTGAGCGTCATCTCCGACGATCTGCTCCACGCCGGGCAGGCGTCCTTCATCCGCGGCGTGCTGCGGCGGCGTTAGCGCGACGGGCGTGCCGCGGGGGGGCGCGCACGCCGGGGCGCGGGCGTGATCACCGTGATCGGGCCACTCCTCACGACCCCTGGGCACCGCCCAACCACCCTTGTACCGGGCGAACGCCGACACCACTGTTGCCTGCAGGGATTCACCCACTGAGCCCGCGCCACCACGGGACACCGGCCGTGGCGCGGGCCTCCTCTCCCCCGGCATCAGGAGGACCGTCGTGAGGATCGAGCACCCGCTCCACAGAAGCGGCCCGGCGAGCCGCCCCGCCCGCGCGGCGACACGCCTGCGCACGGCGACACGCCTGCGGGCGGCGGCCCTCATAGCCGGGCTGGCCGCCGTGTTCGCGCTGACCGCGCCGGGGGCCGCCCTCGCGGCCCCCGGGCAGACCTACAGCGCCTCGGAGCTCAGGGCGGCGAGCGAGGCGATGCTCGCCGCGGACGTCGGCGGCACCGCGTGGGCCGTCGACGAGGACAGCGGCTCCGTCCGCGTCGACGTCGACAGCACCGTCTCGGCCTCCGAGCTCGCCACGCTCAAGAAGGCGGCGGGCGCGAGCAGCGGCGCCCTGCACATCCAGCGCACCCGGGGCAGGATCACCCAGCTGCTCTCCGGCGGAGAGCCGATCTACTCGTCCAACGGCTTCCGCTGCTCCGCCGGTTTCAACGTGCACATCGGCGCCTCGTACTACATCCTGACCGCCGGCCACTGCACCAACGGCTACCCGAACTGGTCCGCCGGGCTCGGCGTGCCCATCGGCCCGACGGCCTACTCCAGCTTCCCCGTCAACGACTACGGCTACGTCTCGTACACGAACCCGCTGTTGGTCCACCCCAGCAACGTGTACCTCTACAACGGCACCTACCGCGCCATCACCGGTGCCGGCAACGCCTTCGTGGGCATGCTCGTCCAGCGCAGCGGGAGCACCACGGGCCTGCGCGGCGGCACCGTCACCGGGCTCAACTACACGGTCAACTACGGCAACGGCAACGTCGTCTACCAGATGATCAGGACCAATGTGTGCGCCGAGCCCGGGGACAGCGGCGGGCCGCTCTTCTCCGGCAACACCGCCATCGGCCTGACCTCCGGCGGCTCCGGCAACTGCCAGACCGGCGGCGTCACGTACTACCAGCCGGTGGTCGAGGCGCTCGCCAACCACGGGGCGACGCTGCCCTGAGCCCGGCCCACCGCCACCGACCGGCCGCCGCCCCGGCGGCCGGTCACCGCCGCGCGGCGGCGCGGCGGCGGTGGCTGGTGTCGCACCACGGATAGCGGCCGCTGCGGCGACAGGTGCACACGGCCACCACCACCCGGTCGGAGCGCGCCGTGGTGCCGTCCTCCAGGACGACCTCCACCGGCCCCTCGACGAGCAGCGGGCCCTGCGGGTCGACGATCACACGCCGTGCCGTGGCCCGGCCGGCGGGCGGCTCGAATGTCTCATGCGGTGTCGGCGGTACGGACGGCACGGATCACCACCAGCTCTTCCTTCTCCTCCCCCGGGGCGATCAGCCGCCGGGAGACCAGCCATGCGCTGCGCCCCCGCAGTACGGGCCCGAACGGGACCACCCGCCGGATGGTCACCTCCGCCCGCAGCCCCTGTGCCCGCAGCTGTTCCAGCGTGGGTCCGACTCCGCTGAGCGCGGACTGCACGAGCAGCAGCACGCCCCCGGGCCGCAGCAGGGACGGCGCCCGCGCGCACAGGTCGTCGAGCACCGCCCGGCCGTCGGGCCCCGCGTCCCAGGAGCGGCCGCGGACACGCCGTGGCAACCTGGAGGGGGGCGCGGGGACGTACGGGGGATTGGCCAGGATCAGGTCGTAGCGACGTCCGCCGACCGGGTCCGGCAGGCCGCCCAGGCGCACACGCACCGGCGCGCGGCGCATCCGGACGTTCAGCCAGGCCGTCGCCACCGCGCCCGGCGAGATGTCGACGGCGTCGACCTCGGCGGCCCGGCAGCGAGCGGCGACCAGCGCCAGGGCGCCGGTCCCGGTCCCCACGTCCAGGACGCGCCCGCCCGCCGCCCCGGGCTCGCGGCACGCCGCCCCGGCCAGCAGCGTGGTGTCGTCCTGCGGCGCGTACACTCCGGGCGCTCTGATCAACCGCATACGCCCGAGTACCTTCGGACCGGGCCCTTCAAACGGCGGCGCGCCTGCCGGAACGTTCCAAAAGCGTCCCCAGAGGGCGATCGAAGCGGACGGCCCGGGGCACTCGCCGACGGGAGAGGAGTTGCCCATGACGAGTCTTCCCACCGGGTTCGCGCCCTCCTCGTACTGGATGGAGTCGGCGCCCGGACCCGAGTACCCCACCCTGGAGCCCGGACCCGGGCCGGCCGTTCCGGACGTCGACGTCGCCGTCGTCGGCGGAGGAATGGCGGGCATCTGTACGGCGTGGGAGCTGACCCGCGCCGGGCGCCATGTCGCGCTGGTGGAGGCCGGCCGGCTGGCCGCCGGGGTGAGCGGCCACACGACCGCCAAGCTCTCGGCCCTGCAGGGGCTGGTCCACCAGAGCGTGCGCTCCGCGCGCGGCGAGGAGGCGGCACGGCTGTACGCGACGTCCCAGACCGACGCGGTGGACCGGGTCGTCGAGGTCGCCGCCGACCTGGGCGTCGACTGCGACCTGGAGAACGTCCCGGCGTACACCTACGCCGAGTCCGAGGAGACCCTGCGGGCGGTACGCACCGAGGCCGAGGCCGCCGAGGGGGCGGGTCTCGATGCCTCGTTCGTGACCGAGACGGGTCTGCCGTTCCCCGTGGCGGGCGCGGTCAAGGTGAGGGGCCAGGCACAGTTCCACCCCCGGAAGTACCTGCTGGCCCTCGCCGAGGACCTGGCCGCGCGCGGTGCCCTCGTCTTCGAGAACTCGCGGGTCGTGGCCCTCAAGGAGGGCGATCCGTGCCGGCTGACCACGGATCGCGGGGCGTCGCTCCGCGCCCGGGACGTCGTGGTCGCCACGCACTACCCGATCTTCGACCGCTCGCTGCTGTTCGCCCGGCTGAAGCCGATGCGCGAGTTGGTCGTCGCGGGCGTGCTCCCTGCCGACCACGACCCTATGGGCATGTACCTGACGCCAGAGGACGACACCCGCTCGGTCCGTACCGCGCCCTACGGCCAGGGGCAACGGCTGCTCATCGTCACCGGGGAGAAGTTCACCCCCGGCGCGGGCAGTGTCCGCGGGCGCTACGAGCGGCTGGTCTCCTGGACCCGGCGGCGCTTCCCCGGTGTCGAGCCCGCTTTCCGATGGGCGGCGCAGGACAACTGGACCACCGACCACGTGCCGTTCGTGGGGCGGCTGCACCCGGCCTCCCGGCACGCCTATGTGGCGACCGGCTTCGCCGGTTGGGGCCTGAGCGGCGGGGTGTGCGCGGGCCGCCTGCTGGCGGGGCGGATCACAGGTTCGCCACCGCCGTGGACCGGCCTGTACGACCCGTGGCGGATCAGCCCGCTGCACGAGACCCCGGCGCTGCTCAGGCTTCAGGCGCACACCGCCCGCCACTTCGTCGGCGACCGGCTGTCGGCCGCGGGCGCCGAGGCGGTCCGGGACATCGCTCCGGGGGGCGGCGCGGTCGTCCGCGTCGGCGGCCGGCAGCGCGCCGTCCACCGCGACGAGCGGGGCGTGCTGCACACGCTGGCCGCGCGCTGCACCCACCTGGGCTGTCTGGTGCGGTTCAACGACGCCGAGCGGGCCTGGGAGTGCCCGTGCCACGGGTCACGGTTCGCGCCGGACGGAAGCGTGCTCCAAGGTCCCGCGGTGCGTCCGCTGGCGCGCCACGACGACGTGCCCGACCCCGGCAGCTCCGATGCCTCCGGTTCCGGTGGCCCCGGTTCCGGTGGCTCCGGCGCGGCCGGGGGTGATCAGCCGTGACCGTCGGCGCTCACGGCACCGTGACGGGCGGGCCCCCCGGCACACCCGAGGGCACGCCCCCGGCGGGGCCGCCGCTGCCCCGGCCGCGCGGCCCGATCTCCGCCGCCGTCCGCGGCGCGCTGACCCAGGCGCCACCCCCGGCGCCTTCGGCGCTCGCGCCCCAGTGGGCCCGTGCCGCCGATCCGCTCGGCGAGGACCTCCAGCTCTCGCTGTACCTCTGCTACGAGCTGCACTACCGCGGCTTCGCGGGGGTCGCCGAGGACTGGGAGTGGCAGCCGGATCTGCTGCGGCTGCGCGAGGCGCTGGAGGGCCGGTTCCTCGCCGCGCTGCGCGAGGCGGTGCCGGGCGGTGCGGACGTGGCCGGTGAACTCGACGCGCTGCTGGTCGAGCCGGCCCGGGGCGCGGGGGTCACCCACCGCCTGCAGAGCCACGGCACCTGGGAGCGGATGCGGGAGTACCTGGTACACCGCTCGCTCTACCAGCTCAAGGAGGCCGATCCGCAGGCCTGGTTGATCCCCCGGCTGGTGGGACAGGCCAAGGCATCGCTGGTGGCGGTGGAGTTCGACGAGTTCGGGGCGGGCCACGGCGAGAGGGTGCACGCCCGCCTCTTCGCCGAGCTCATGGCCGGCGCCGGGCTGGACCCGGCCTACGGCCGCTATGTGGACCACGCGCCCGCCGCGACACTCGCCACCGTGAACCTGATGTCGCTGCTGGGCCTGCACCGCTCGCTGCGCGGCGCCATGGCCGGCCATTTCGCCGTCCTCGAGATCACCTCGTCGCCCGGCTCACAGCGGCTGGCCCGGGCCCTGGAGCGACTGGGCGCCGAGCCCCGGTGTGTCCGCTTCTTCACCGAGCACATCGAAGCCGACGCGGTGCACGAGCAGTTGATGCGCCGCTGCGTGATCGGCGACTTCCTCGCCCGCGAGCCGGACCAGGCCGCGGCCGTCGCCTTCGGCGTCCAGGTCACCAACTACCTGGAGGCGCGCTGGTCGGACCGCTTGCTCACGGCATGGGACGCCGACCGCTCGTCGCTGCGGCTCCCGCTGGACGCCTGAGGGCGCGCCGGGCGCCGGGCCCGGCGGCGCAGCGCCCGGCGCTCCTCCTCCCCCGTGCCGCCCCATACGCCGTGGGTCACCCCCACGTTCAGCGCGTACTCCAGGCACTCGTCACTCACCGGGCAGCGGCCGCAGACCTCCTTGGCCCGCGCCTGCTGCTCCTGGGCCGCCGGACCGGACACGCCGACGGGGAAGAACACCTCCGGGTCCTCGTCCACACACGCGGCGTACCGCCACCACTCCATGACCACTCCTCAGCTACTGATCGCCGTACGGGGTCCCGCTCCCGGGCCGGCAGCCGGCAGCCGGCGGGCTCGGCGGGGCTGACCGGTGGCGAGTCCCCCGGCGCCGGGGCGGCAAACGGCCGTGGGGGCGGCGCGTCTGAGCCCGGCGGCCGGCACGGCCATGACGGGGCGTCAGCGCTGCGGTCGCCCGGGTATCCGGAAGACCAGATCGCACGGCTCCTCGAACCACGCGGCCCCGCCGTCCAGCCTGATGCCCGTGAGCGCGGAGGCCATCGCCAGCGCCCTGGCCATCCAGCCGGACGGATGCCCGTCGCCGAAGCGGTGGAGCCACGCCTCCTCGGGGGCGCCCTCCACCGGGTCGCGCATCACCTCGTCCCCCGGGCACACCTCGCCGTCCCGGAACACCTCGGGGTAGATGAACGCGTTCGGGTGGTCGAAGACCGAGACGGCCACCGTGCCGCGCGACAGGGCCCGCAGCACGCCCCCGTCGAGGAGTTCGATGCCCGCGTCGAGCACATCCGCCGCGTCCCGGCCCGCCACGAAGGCCACGCACAGCCCCCCGTGCCCGTCGTCGCTCTGCGGGTCGAAGGAGGCGATCAGCGCATCGGCCGCCTCCTGCGCGGCCCTCTCCTCCGGCGTCGGCTCCACGGCCCCGGGGAGGCCCGCCACCAGGTCGGCGAGCGGTGTCGGCCAGGCGATCCGGCCGGGGCTGCGCCCGTCGGCGCTGCGACGCCACGGGTCGGCACCGGCCGCGATGAGCGCCGACGCCTTCTCCCGGTCCCAGCTGCGCACCGCGTACCACAGGGGTGTGCGGTCCGCCCAGTCCGGCCGGTCCACGTCCTTGACGACGGCGAGCAGTTCGGCGAGCGACTCCGCGCTGCCCACGTCGGCGGCGAGGTGCAGCGGTGTCGTCTGGCCGCTCGGGTCGCGGTCGGGGTCGGCGCCGGCCGCGAGGGCGGCCCGGATGTCCTGCGGGTCGGCCCAGTCGCCGATGTTGTTCCCGTGCATGCGCCTCATCTGACATCCGCCACCGACAACCCCGCCGAAGAAGCACCGGCCGGCGCTTCAGTCGGGCGGCGGCCCGTAGCCGCCGCCTCCCGGAGTGTGGACGACGAGCACGTCCCCCGCCCCGACCTCGGCCGCGTCGCAGCCGCCGAGCCGGTCCACCGAGCCGTCGGCGCGCTCGATCAGGTTCGCGCCGCACGCGCCCGGTTCGCCGCCCGCCATGCCGTACGGAGGCACCCGCCGATGGCCGGTCAGCAGCGCCACGGTCATCGGCTCCAGGAAGCGGATGCGCCGGGTGACGCCGTGGCCGCCGCGCCAGCGGCCACGGCCGCCGCTGCCGCGCCGCACTTCAAAGGCGTCCACGCGCACCGGGTAGCGCCACTCCAGGACCTCGGGGTCCGTCAGCCGGGAGTTGGTCATATGGGTCTGCACGGCGTCCGTGCCGTCGAAGCCGTCCCCGGCGCCCGAGCCGCTGGCGACGGTCTCGTAGTACTGCACACGGTCGTTGCCGAACGTCACGTTGTTCATCGTGCCGGAGCCCTCGGCCTGCACGCCCAGCGCCGCGTACAGCGCGCCGGTGACGGCCTGTGAGGTCTCCACGTTGCCCGCGACCGTCGCGGCCGGGTGGGCGGGCGCGAGCATCGAACCCTCGGGGATGCGGACTTCCAGGGGCTTGAGGCAGCCGCTGTTGAGCGGGATGTCCTCGGCCACCAGCGTCCGGAAGACGTAGAGCACCGCCGCCATCACCACCGAGCTCGGCGCGTTGGCGTTGCCCGGCTGCTGCGGTGAGGTGCCGGTGAAGTCCAGCACGGCCCCGCGCGCCGCGCGGTCCACCCGCAGGGCCACCTCGATGACCGCGCCGCTGTCCGTCTCGTAGCGGTACGAGCCGTCCTTCAGACGCCCGACGATGCGGCGCACGGACTCCTCGGCGTTGTCCTGCACGTGTCCCATGTAGGCGTGCACGACGTCCAGACCGAACTGCCCGATCATCCGGCGCAGTTCATGGATGCCCTTCTCGTTGGCGGCGATCTGGGCCCGCAGATCGGCGAGGTTGGCGTCGGGGGCGCGCGAGGGATACGGCCCGGAGGTCAGCAGTTCGCGGGTCTCGCGCTCGCGCAGCCGGCCGTCCCGCACCAGCAGCCAGTTGTCGAACAGCACGCCCTCCTCCTCGATCCGGCGGCTGAAGGCGGGCATCGAGCCGGGGGTGACGCCGCCGATCTCGGCGTGGTGGCCGCGCGAGGCGACGAGGAACAGCAGCTCCGCCCCCTTCTCGTCGAAGACCGGGGTGACGACGGTGACGTCCGGCAGGTGGGTGCCGCCGTGGTACGGGTCGTTGATGGCGTACACATCACCAGGCCGCATCGCGTCCCCGTTGCGCCGCAGCACCTCCTTGATGGACTCGCCCATGGACCCGAGGTGCACGGGGATGTGCGGGGCGTTGGCGATCAGATTTCCCCCGGCGTCGAAGAGGGCGCAGGAGAAGTCCAGCCGCTCCTTGATGTTCACGGAGTGGGCGGTGTTCTCCAGGCGCAGGCCCATCTGCTCGGCGATCGCCATGAAGAGGCTGTTGAACACCTCCAGCATCACCGGGTCCACCTCGGTGCCCACCGCCACGGTGCGCGGCCGCGGCCGCACCCGGGTGAGCAGCAGATGGCCGAGCTCGCCGACGGCCGCCCGCCATCCGGGGTCGACGACAGTGGTGGCGTCCGCCTCGGCGATGACCGCCGGACCGGTGACGGCGTCCCCGGGGCGCAGCTCGGCGCGCTCGTACAGCAGGGTGTCCCGCCACGCGCCCTCGGTGAACATCCGCACCGTCGCGGCCGGGCGCGCCCCGCCCACGCGCGCCGGCCGCCCGTCCGCGTATCCGCCCGCGGGGGCCGTGGGACCGGCCGCGCCGACGGCCTCGACCGACACCGCCTCGGCGACGAGCGGCTTGTCCATGGTGAAGGCGTAGCGCGCGCGATGGGCCCGTACGAACTCCCCGGCCATCGCCTCGGCGGTGTCCAGGGGGACGGAGATGGTGGAGTCGGTGCCCGCGTACCGCAGATGGACCCGGGCCGAGGTGGTCACGGTCTCCTCGGGGACGCCGTCCGCGCGCAGCTCGGCGCGCGTCCGCTTCTCCAGTCGCGCGCAGGTCTCGCGCACCCGCGCCAGGCCGGTCTCGCCGAGCTCCGTCTCGACGGCCTGTTCGCGCATGGCGGTGGCGTCGGCCACGCCGATGCCGTACGCGGAGAGCACACCCGCGAGCGGCGGCACGATCACGGTGCCCACACCGAGGGCGTCGGCGACCGCGCACGCGTGCTGGCCGCCCGCGCCGCCGAAGCTGGTGAGCGCGTAGCGGGTGATGTCGTGGCCGCGCTGCACGGAGATCTTCTTGACCGCGTTGGCCATATTGAGCACCGCGATGTCCAGGAAACCGGCCGCCACCTCCTCCGGCCCGCGCCGGTCGCCCGTCGCCTCCGCGATCCGGCCGGCGAGCGCGGCGAAGCGGGCGCGCACCGTGTCGGCATCCAGGGGCTGGTCGCCTTCGGGGCCGAAGACCGCCGGGAAGTGGCCGGGCTGGACACGGCCCAGCATCACGTTCGCGTCGGTCACGGTCAGCGGGCCGCCGCGCCGGTAGCAGGCCGGGCCGGGGACGGCCCCGGCGGAGTCGGGCCCCACGCGGTAGCGCCGCCCGTCGAAGTGGAGCACCGAGCCGCCGCCCGCCGCGACGGTGTGGATGTTCATCATCGGGGCGCGCATCCGCACCCCCGCCACCTCGGTGCCGAAGACGCGCTCGAACTCGCCCGCGTAGTGGGACACATCGGTCGAGGTGCCGCCCATGTCGAAGCCGATGACCCGGTCGTGGCCCGCCTCGCCGGAGGCGCGCACCATGCCGACCACCCCGCCCGCGGGCCCGGACAGCACCGCGTCCTTGCCCCGGAAGTGCGAGGCCTCGCGCAAGCCTCCGTTGGACTGCATGAACATCAGCCGGATGCCGCGCAGCTCGGCCGCCACGTCCTCGACATAGCGGCGCAGGATCGGGGAGAGATACGCGTCGACGACGGTTGTATCGCCGCGGGGCACCAGTTTCATCAGCGGGCTCACCTCATGTGAGCAGCTGACCTGGGTGAAACCCAGCCCGCGGGCCACCGCCCCGACGGCCTGCTCGTGCGCGGGGTGGCGGTAGCCGTGCAGCAGCACGACGGCGGCGCTGCGGAAGCCGTCCCGGTACGCGGCGCGCAGCGCGTGCGCGGTGGCGTCCAGGTCCGGCTCGCGGACCACGCCCCCGTGGGCGTCCACCCGCTCGCGCACCTCGACGACCCGGTCGTACAGCGCCTCGGGCAGCAGGATGCGGCGGTCGAACAGGCGCGGGCGGTTCTGATACGCGATGCGCAGGGCGTCCCGGAAGCCTTCGGTGACGACCAGGACGGTCGGCTCGCCCGTGCGCTCCAGCAGGGCGTTGGTGGCGACGGTGGTGCCCATCTTGACGACGGCGATCCGGTCGGCCGGGACGGGCTCGTCGGGGGCAAGGCCGAGCGTCAGCCGGATACCGGCGACGGCCGCGTCCCGGTATCGCTCGGGGTGGTGCGAGAGCAGCTTACGGGCCACCAGACGGCCGTCGGGGCGCTTGCCCACGATGTCCGTGAAGGTCCCGCCACGGTCGATCCAGAACTCCCAGCGTCCTGTCGTCACCCCGCCATTGTCGCCCCATTTGTCCAAACGGCCCGGTCGGCGTGGACGGCCCGGTCGGCGTGGCCGGCCCGGTCGGCGTGGCCGGCCCGGTCGGCGTGGCGGGGCTGGTCGACGTGGCCGGTCTGGTGGGCCCCGTGGGCCGTCCGGTCGCGGACGATCGCCGCGAGGGCGGCGCGGGTCTCCCGGAGGTCCCGGGCGTCGAGCTGGTGGCCGGTGCCCTGTACGGCGTGGCGGCACTCGATCGCCGCCAGCTTGAGCAGGTCGGGCAGCAGGTCGGTGCAGCGGTCGGCGACCCAGCGGGTGCCGCGTGTCGCCATCCACCAGGCGCCGGAGAGAAGCGAGGGCGGCGGGCCGTCGAGCGCTTCGGCGGGCGGGGGGCCGGTGGCCAGCCCGCGTGCGGTGAGGGCCGCGTGGAACTCCCGCGCCAGCAACCGGTGTCCGAGCTCGCTCGGATGCAGCCGGTCCACGCTCCACGCCGCCCGCTCGGCGACCCAGGCGTGCTCCGCGAGGTGTATGTGCACGGCCTCGTACCGCCGGGACAGCGTGTGCACGACGGTGTTCACGGCGCGCATCCGGCGGGCCAGGGGCCGGGCGAGGGGCGCCGGCAGCCCCAGCATCCGGCCGGGGTCGGGGAGACACGCGGTGAGCACCACGGCCCCCTCGGCGCGCAGCGTGCCGATGACCGTGTCGAGCGCCTCGGCGACCCGCCGGATGTCGAAGGCGGCCCGGAGGGTGTCGTTCGCGCCGGCCACGACCGAGGCGAGATGCGGCCGGGCGGCACGGGCCGCGGCCAGCTGCCCGTCCATGACGTCGGTGGAGAGCGCGCCGCTCCGGGAGACGTTGACGAGCTCCACGGCCCCCGCCCGGGGCGCGAGCCCGCCCGCCAGGTGCACGGCCCAGCCGCGCCACCCCCCGCCGGGCGCGGGGTCACCCATCCCCTCGGTCAGCGAATCGCCGAGCGCGGCGAAGCGCAGCACATGGGCTGAGCGGTCGGCGGGCAGGACCGGGGGCCGCGGCCGCTGGGCGGGCGGGGCGCACAGCGTGCCGTCGGGCGCGGCATCGGACTCCGCGACGACGGCCGAGGCGGCCGCAACCGACGGCCGTGGACAGCGCCCCGGTACCGGAGCGCCGGGGCCCCGTACCGCGGTCACCGCCGCCGTCCCGCGCGGCGCGACACCGCCGATGCGGCCGCGTGAGACGCGGGGCGGTCGGCGGCGGCCGAGGGTGCCCCCAGCGGTCGCCGGGGGCACCGTGGCCCGCGTGGCGGCCCCGAGAAGACCGCCCGGACAGAGGCTGTCCCGCGGACGGCCGAAAGCCGGGCGGCGCCGATGCGCCCCGCGCTCATCGCGCGGCCCCGTCGCCCGGGCCGACCGGCAGACCGTCCGCGTGCGCCCCCTGCCCCGGGGAAGCGGCGTCACCGGTACGGCCGTCACCGCCGGAGGCATCACCGCCGACGAGCGACCCACCGCACACAGGCGGCGCGTCATGGGCCGCGAGGAACGCGGCCACCGCCTTGGGCCAGCTGTAGCGCTCGGCGCGGGCGCGGGCCGTCGCGCGGCGGGTGGGCTCGGGGCGGGCGAGAACGTGTTCGACGGCGTCCGCGAACGCGGCGCCGTGGTCGGCCGCCGTCGCACCCGCGTGGCCGACAATGGCCGGGAGGGCGGACAGCTCGCTCACGACGACGGGCGTACCGCACGCCAGCGCCTCGAGCGCGGCCAGCCCGAAGGTCTCCGCCGGCCCCGGGGCGAGCACGACGTCCGCACTGGCCTGGAGCGCGGCGAGCGCGCCCCGGTCGGCGACATGGCCCAGGAACGCGGCCCTGAGCCCCTCCTCGCGGGCGCGGGCCTCGAGGCGGGGCCGCAGCGGGCCGTCGCCCGCGACCACGAGCGCCGCGCCGACGCCCCGCCGGCCCAGCTCGGCGAGCGCGTCGAGCGCGCGGCCGGGCCGCTTCTCGGGCGACAGGCGCGAGCACATCACCAGGAGCACCGCGGCCCCGTCCCGGTGCCGGTCGCGCAGCGCCGGGTCGCGGTGGGCCGGGCGGAAGTGGTCCAGGTCGACGCCCAGGGGGGCGCGTACGACATTGCGCGCGCCGATCCGTACAAACTCGCGCGCCGCCCACTCCGTGGTGCAGACGATGCGCGAATACGCCCGGGCGGTGCGCCGGTTCAGCCCGTCGGCGGCGCGTCGGGCGGCGGCCTCGGGGACGCCCCAGGTGCGCAGCACGCCGTCGGCGCTCTCGTGGGAGACCATCACGGAGGGCACACGGGCCCGGCGGGCCCACTCCCCCGTCCACCTCAGGGTGGTCCGGTCGGACACCTCGAGCCGGTCGGGCGCGAGCCCGTCCAGCAGCCGGGCCAGGCGTCGGCGGTCGGTCAGCACGCGGTAGCCGCCGGTGCCGGGCACCTGGGGCCCCGGGACGGTGATCACCCTCCCTTGGGGGGTGAGCTCGTCCGAGGCGTGTGCGCCGGGCACGACCAGGACCGGTTCGTGCCCGGCCGCACGGTAGCCGGCGCCGAGCTCGCGCAGCGCGGTGCGCAGCCCGCCCGAGGAGGGGGTGACGAAGTTGGCGAGCCTGACGATCCGCAGGGGGGCGCGTATGTCGTCGGGGGTGTGGTCGGAGGCGCCCGCGCGCCGCTGGGGCGCGCTCATGCGGCGGCCACCGCCGTACGGGCCCCGAGCACCTCGGTGTAGTGCTCGATCAGCTGGTCGCCGACCGCCTCCCAGGTGCGGCCCTGGACCGCTTCGCGCCCCGCGCGGCCGAGCGCCGAGCGCCGCCGCGGGTCGGCCGCGAGGAGGGAGACGGCGTCGGCGATCGCGGTCCCGTCATGGGGCGGCACCAGCAGGCCGGTGCGGCCGTGGTCGACCAGGTCGAGCGGGCCGCCGGCCGCGGGGGCGATCACGGCTACGCCGCCGGCCTGGGCCTCCTGCACCGTCTGGCAGAAGGTCTCCTGCGGGCCGGTGTGCGCGAAGACGTCCAGGGAGGCGAAGATCCGGGCGAGGTCGTTGCCGGTGCGGCGCCCCAGGAAGCGGGCGCCGGGCAGCGCGGCGCGCAGCCCTGGCTCGCTGGGGCCGTCGCCGACGATGACCACCCGGACGCCGGGGAGCGCGCAGACGGGGGCCAGGAGCTCGACGTTCTTCTCGGGCGCGAGCCGGCCGACATAGCCGACGATCAGCTCGCCGCCGGGGGCGAGGGCGCGGCGCAGCTCGGTGTCGCGGCGCTCGGGGGTGAAGCGTTCGGTGTCGACGCCGCGCGCCCACAGCCGCACCCGCGGCACACCGTGCTCGTCGAGGTCGCGGGCGGCCGCGGTGGACGGCGCGAGGGTGCGGTCGGCCGCGGTGTGCACGGCGCGTATCCGGCGCCAGGCGGCGTTCTCGCCCGCGCCGAAGTACGTACGGGCGTAGCCGCCCAGGTCGGTCTGGTAGACGGCGACGGCGGGGATGCGCAGCCGCAGCGCGGCGGTCATGCCGCGGGCGCCGAGGACGAAGGGGCTGGCGAGGTGGACGACGTCGGCGCGGTGGGCGGTCAGGGCGGCGGCGAGCCGTCGGCTGGGGAGGGCGACGCGCACCTGCGGGTAGCCGGGGAGGGGCAGGGACGCGATGCGCAGGACGGGGTAGGGGCGGGAGGCGTCGGGGTCCGCCGGGCCGTCGTGCGGTACGGCGGGCGCGATGACGAGCGGATGGTGGCCGCGGCGGTGCAGATGCCGGGCGGTCTGCAGGGCGCAGTGAGCGACGCCGTTGACGTCGGGCGGGAAGGATTCGGTGACGATGGCGACACGCATACCCGTGTTGTCGGCGTACGAAGGGTGGCCCCGGCATCGTGAAGCTTTCGGGACGTGGAACGTCCCATGAGCGTTAGTCCTCGGGGCCGATGCGGCTGCGGACCGCCGTCTGGACCTCCGCCTCCTCCGCCGGGTCGGCGGCGAGTCTGCGGAGCTGATCGACGACGCGGGCGTCCGCGGTGGTGGCGTGCCGGGCGGCCAGTTCGCGGGTGCTCTCCTCGCAGTCCCAGAGGCATTCGACCGCGAAGCCCGCACCGAAGGACGGGTCGGTGGCGGCCAGGGCGCGCGCCGCGCGGCCGCGGAGGTGGGAGGAGGCGGTCTCGCGGTAGACATGGCGCAGCACGGGGGCCGCGCAGGCGATCCTCAGCCTCCCCGCGCCGTCGACGAGGGTCCACAGCGCCTGGGCGTCGGGGCCTTCGGTCCGGACCGTGGAGCGCAGGGCGGAGAGTACGAGGGGCGCGTCGTACTGGCCGCCCCGGGAGGCGAGCATGGCGGCGGCCGCGGCGCCGAGGGCGTCGGGGCGCTGGGCCCAGAGCCGGGCCCGGTCGAGGGCGACGATGCTGCGCATCCGCTCGAAGGCGGCGAGGGCTGACTGGGAGACCAGCTCGGAGGCGGAGGGGTCGGTGGCGGCGGCTTCGATCAGGTCGAGCACCTCGGGGTCGCCGGTCTCGGCGAGGTGCCGCAGCGCCGCGGCGCGGGCCGCGTCGGGCGCGGCTTCGGCGGCGGCGAGGAGTTCGGGCCGGTCCTCGGGGCCGGCGACGGCGGCCAGGCAGCGGGCCGCGGCCTCGGGGCGGCGGGCGCCGGGCCTCAGGTCGTCCTCCTGCTGGGCCCACAGGAGCACGTCATGGACGCTCCAGCCGGGGCGCGGGCCCATGGGGCGCAGCTGGCGCTGCCAGCGGTCGAAGGAGCCCTGTTCCTGGGCGGCGCGCACCCGGGTCCCGTGCCGGGGGTCGTCGGCCCACAGCCGCCACGGCCGGGGTTCATAGGCGCCGCGCACGGCGGCGGCGAGTTCGGCGTCCCCTTCGGAGGTCTCGGGGTATCTGGCGAGGACGGCGGGGGCGAGGGCGCGCAACTCGGTGTCCTCGTCGCGCAGGGCCAGCTCGTCCAGCGCCCACTGCCAGTTGCCGCCGGTCGCGGCGTAGCGGCGGAGCAGACGGAGGGCGTCCTCGCGGCCGTACGAGGCGAGGTGGCCGAGGACGGCGAGGGCGAGGCCGGTGCGCTCCTCGGCGGTGTCGATGAGGTCGTCGGGGTCGAAGAGGTGCTGTTCGATCTCGTCGAGCCCGGCGTCGAGGTCGAGGCAGAGTCGGGCGTAGTACAAGGAGCGGTTCTCGACCTGCCAGTCGCGCCGGGGGTCGCGCAGCACACAGTGGTGCAGTGCCGCGAGCGCCTCGGCCCGCGGCGCCGCGAGGGCGTGCAGGGTCCCGTCGCCGCGGCCTCTCTGGAGGAGGCCGAGCAGGGTGCCGCTGGGCGCTATGTCTGGATCGAACATGAGGTCAGCATCCGGTGCGGGGGGTTCGCTGGCAACGGGATTTCCGTCGTCCGGCATTCTTGCCGGTGTCCGGGCGTGATATGCGCGATGAACGTGGATCAACGCCTTGGACCATGAGATCCCGAGCGCCGCAGCCTACCCGGAACAGTTCGCTCCGGGTAACCGTGCCGACTTGGCCAGGACGGCCACTGGCATATGCCAAAAGCACCACCGTATCGGGTATTGCCAAACCGCTTACGCAACGTCGCCGCCTGTGCAAGAGTCGTTACCGGTCCTTCCCTCACGACCCGGCCACGCCGTGCCCTTATCGGAGAACGTCATGCCGTCCCCCCGCTCCGCGGACCATTCCGCAGCCCAGCCCCCCCAGCCGCCCAGGGACACGGTCGACGCGCTCATCTCACAGACCCGCCGGCTGCGCGGCGGCGTCGACGCCGTCCGCCGGGACACCACGGCGGACATCGACCACGCGGACGACCCCCAGCTGCGCTGGCAGCGGGCGCTGTGCGACCTCGCGGTCCACCATCTGGACGACCTGGGCCGGAATCTGGACCAGCTGCGCGAGGGGCTGCCCGCCGACCCGGCCGAGGCCGAAGCGCCCTCGGAGACGGAGACGGAGACAACGGAGGCAACGGGGACAGGGCGATGGCCCGGCACCGGTTACGCCGCCGAGCCGCCCCCGCCACCGGGCTCCGCCTACGCCACATCCGCGCGGGAGGCCGGGCCCGGGGAGCACGGCTCGCTGGTGAGCCGCGTCGGCAGCGCCGAGTGGAACCTCCTCACCGACGCCGTGACCTGGTCCGACGAGCTGTACCAGATCTTCGGCCGGGCCCGTGAGGAGGGCGGGCTGACCCTGGACGAGCTGCCCTCCTGGGTGTTCTCCGAGGACCAGCCGACCCTGACCGCGCTGGTCACCGACTGTCTCGTCGACGGCAAGCCGATCGACGGGGAATTCCGCGTCGTGCGCGCCGACGGCGTGGTGCGCACCGTCCATATGTCGGGCGAGCCCGTGCTCGACGACGACGGCAGCACGGCGTCCATGTGGGCCGTGCTGCGGGACGTCAGCGAGCTGCGGCGCAGTGAGCGCGCGGTGCGCGAGACCCGTGACTCGCTGCGGCAGCAGCGGCATATCGCGCAGACCGAGCGCCGGGTCGCGGTCGAGCTGCAGCAGGCCGTGCTGCCCGTGTGGCGCGGCTCCCCGCGGCCGGCCCCGGGAGGCGCCGCCGCCCTGGACCTCGCCGCCCACTACTTCCCCGCCTCGACCAGCGCACAGATCGGCGGCGACTGGTACGACGCGCTGGAGCTGCCCGACGGCCGGACCCTGCTCAGCGTCGGCGATCTCACCGGCCACGGCGTGGCGGCCACGTCCGGTGTGGCGATGCTGCTCGGCGCGGTGCGCGGGATGGCGGTGGCCGGGGTGGAGCCGGGCGCCTTGATGGGCTGGCTCAACCAACTGCTCGACGCCTCCGCCCAGCCCGCCCTGGGCAGCGCCGTATGCGGCCGGTACGACCCCGTCACCCGCACCCTGGTGTGGGCTCAGGCCGCGCACCCCGCCCCGCTGCTCTTCCGCAACGGGACGGGGCGCGCCCTGCGGCCACCGGAGGGCGTACTGCTCGGCGCCACGCCGGGCGCGGCGTACACCCAGCACGGCGCTCGGCTCGAGCCCGGCGATCTGCTGGTGCTGCACACCGGAGGACTCTGGCCGTTCGGCGCGGACGCCGACGGTGATGCGGGGGCCGAGCGGCTGCTCGGGCTGGCACCGCGGTTCGCCACCGCGCGCAGCGCACAGGAGTGCGTACGGGCCGTGGTGGAGGCTTTCGACGACGAGCGGCGCGAGGACGACGCGTGCGTGCTGGTCGCGCGGGTCACCTCATAGCGCGTCAGCCCATCACACCACGGCCGTCTTTCCGGTTTCCCTCGTCGCCCCGTCGCCCGGTGTCTTCGGGGCCGAACCCCTGGGCCCCAGCCCTCTCGGCGCCCGGTGCTCGATCTCCTCGCGCAGTCTCTGGATGTCGGGGCTGGTGGAGTACCGGCCGGTGAGCCGGTACATCTCGCGCAGCCGGTCCCAGGTGCGGTGGGAGGAGTTGTGCTCGATGGTCAGCAGCGCCAGCCGCGCGTACTTGTCGGCCTGCTCCGGATCGTCGCCGATGAAGCACGCCGAGGCCATGGAGATGTGGTCGAAGATCTGCGACCGGTCGCGGCCCTCCTCCCGCATCCGCAGCCCCTCCTTGGCATGCTGCTGGGCGATCGCCGCGGCACCGGGCTCATGCTCCGCGAGCGTGCGGTAGACCAGCCCCTCCATGCCGTGCAGATCCGCCTCGTTGAACAGCTGCATCCAACTCGGCGGCGGCACATCCCCCTTGTCCGAGACGAACAGCTCCTCCGCCTGGCCCAGGGTGCGGCGCACCGCCTGGCCGTGGCCCATCGACGCCTGCGCCCAGGCCTCGATGGTGCAGAACATGGCGCGGGTGCGGGGCAGTGTCTCCTCGCCCGCCCCGGACTTGGCGAGTTTCATCAGATCGAGTGCGTCGTCCGGCCGGCCCAGGTGGACCATCTGCCGGGCTGCACGGGACAGCGCCTCGCTCGCCCGGGGGCGGTCGCCGCCCTCGCGGGCCGCGTGCGCGGCGATGACGAAGTACTTCTGAGCGGTGGGCTCCAGGCCCACGTCATGGGACATCCAGCCGGCGAGCACGGCCAGGTTGGCCGCGACGCCCCACAACCGGCGCTGCAGCGCCGGGGGGTGGCGATAGGCGAGCATCCCGCCCACCTCGTTGAGCTGGCCCACCACGGCCTTGCGCTGCAGCCCCCCACCGCGGGCGGCGTCCCAGGCGCGGAAGACGTCGACCGAGTGTTCCAGCGCGTCGATCTCCTGGGAGCCCACGGGGGCCGCCTCGTAGCGGTCGAAGCCGGCGAAGTCCGCGGACAGCGGATCGTCGGTCCGGGGGGCGTCGGTGGCCAGCGTCGGGTCACTGTGCAGCCAGTCGTGCATGGCACCGGTGATGGCTGATCCTGCGGCGAGCGCGGCGCCCGCACCCACCAAGCCGCGTCGGTTGAACATAAGGTCCATTCCCGTGAATTCGGTGAGGACCGCGGCCGTGGACTCGGGCGCCCAGAGCAGCCCGTCCGCGGACTGCCCCTTCCCCGCGCGCCCCTGCCGTGCGAACCCGAGGTCCTCGATGGTCACGACTCGACCGAGGCGCTCGGTGAACAGGGCGGCCAAAACCTTGGGCACGGGATCGCGCGGCATCTCGCCGGTGTCGATCCAACGCCGCACCCGCGAGGTGTCGGTCGCCAGCTGCGGATGGCCCATGGCCGCCGCCTTCCGGTTCACGAGCCTCGCGAGTTCCCCCTTGGACCAGCCGGCGAGGCCGAACAGGTCCGCGAGACGGGTGTTGGGTTCCCTCGTCACGTCAAGCCCCCAGGTTCTCGGCTGACTTGACAGTAACCGTCCTGTCACGGCCCGTGCGACTATTCGCCAGGGTTCGCCAGGGTCCGCCAGATGGTGTGCCACCCGCGGGCGGGTGTGGTGTAGGACCGCGCCACCCGGCCCGGCGGACCGCATTCCCCAGGGTGCGGCCTCACCCGGGGCCGGGAGGCGCGCGACTCGTCGGAACACGAAGGGATCTGTATTGTCCATGTACGCAGCATCGTCCTCCGTGTCCGCCCCGCCCCGGCCCTACCGTCGGCAGCCACCCGGCGCCGGGCCGTTCCTGGATCCCGCCCCCGGCGGGCGAGCGAGGCGGGCCCCGGGCCCCGGCCCGCTGAGCGGGAGACTCGACATGTCCGGCCCGCAAGGAGCGCAGCTGCGCACGGCGATCGCGTCGGTCCACCGCATCTGTCCGGAGTTCAACCCCGTCCAGGTGCTCCGGCGCAGCGGGCGGTCCGTGCTCCTGGTCGGCACCACCGGCCGCAGCACCGCGGTCGCCAAGTGCCTGCTGGACCACTCCCCGGCCTGGGCCGAGCGGTTCCGGCGGGAAATAGCGATGTACCGGGCGTTCGTACGCCACCGCCCGCCGGTCCGGGTGCCCCGGCTGATCGCGGCGGATCCGGACAACTGCACCCTGGTCATCGAGCGGATGCCCGGGCGGGTGGCGGCGTCCCAGCGCCATCCCTCCGAGCCGCCGCCGCGCGCCGACGTGCGGGCCGCGCTGGGCGCCATCTGCCGGATCAATCTGTGGCGGCCGCCCGCCGATCTGTTCGACGCGCCGATCGACTACGCCGCCCGGCTGGCGCGCTACCACGAGCTCGGGCTGCTCACCGACCGGGACATGGGCGATCTGCGGAAGCTGCTGCGCGGCCTCGCGCACACCTCCGCCCGCCAGAGCCAGTTCTGCCACGGCGACGCGTTACTGAACAACATCCTGCTCTCGCCCGCCGGGGCGGCTCTCATCGACTGGGACCACGCGGGCTGGTATCTGCCCGGGTACGACCTGGCCACGCTGTGGACCGCGCTCGGGGACGCCCCGGGGCCGCGGCGCCAGATCAGCCAGCTGGCGCAGGCGGCGGGGCCCGACGCGCGGGACGCCTTCCTGGTGAATCTGATGCTCGTACTGACGCGGGAGATCCGCCAGTACGAAACCGCCGTGCAGCGCACCATGCACGACCCCGCCCCCTTGGCTCCGGGCGCGGTCGGGGCCGGTGAGGAGCAGCGTCTGCTGCTGCGCCGCCTGCACGACGACTGCTCCCTCGCGCGGCGTGCCGTGCGGGCCGCGGTCGGAACCCGTTGAGCCGCGGGGCGCGTCATCGGTCTGGACCAGTGACGCGCCGCAGGCCCGCACGCCCATGCCGGGCGGGGACACTCCCAGCGGTAGCCGGGGGCGCCTCGGCATGGGCGTTGACGTGCGAACACCCAAGCGGTCGAACATGATTGACGGATCGCCCGGCAGCGGATACCTCTAGGTGGGCTCGGCCCGCACGCATGACCAGCGCACGCTCGGCCCGCCTTGGAGGAGGCTGTAATGCGAGGATCCGCACAGGACAGCGCGCACGACCCGAACAGACCGGCGCCCGGCCCCACGCGACGGACCGCCCTGCGGACGGCCGGCGCCGCCGCGTCGGCCGCCTTTCTGCTCCCCCTCGCGGCCCAGGCCCCGGCCGCCCTGGCCGATGAGCCCCGCTCCGGGGGCGACGCCCTGCAGCGGGCCTTCGCCGCCGCGGCGAAGGAGTACGGCGTCCCGCTGAGCGTGCTGCTGGGCGTGTCATACCTGCAGTCGCGCTGGGACGGCCACGGCGGCGCGCCCAGCGTCACCGGCGGCTACGGCCCCATGCACCTCACCGACGCGACCACCGCCCTGACCCGCACCCCGCACCACAGCCACGGCGCGGAGGACGCGCGCGGCGACCTGGCGCGCGCCCGTCGGGTGCCCGACACCGAGGTGCCCGAGCCGCGGCAGTTGCCCGCGCGGCTGCGGACGCTGGAGCGGGCCGCCGAGCTGACCGGGCTGTCCGCCGAGGCGCTGCGCTCCGACGAGGCGGCCAATGTGCGCGGTGGCGCGGCCCTGCTGGCCGCCGAGCAGAAGAAGCTGGGGCTGGAGTCGAGCGAGGACCCGGCCGACTGGTACGCGGCGGTGGCGGCCTACTCCGGCTCCGACAACGCCACGGCCGCCGCTGTCTTCGCCGACGACGTCTTCGAGGTGATCCGCGACGGCGCGGCGCGCACCACGGCCTCGGGCGAGGCGGTCTCGCTCCCGGCCGCGCCCGGGGTGTCCCCCGACACCCGGCAGCTGCGGACACTGGGACTTCCGTCCGTCGCGCGGGATCCGAACGTCGACGCCCCCAAGGGCGTCTCCTGCGAGTGGATCCCGGCGCCGTACGAGCAGTTCGGCGACAACGACTACGGCAACCACGACCTGGGCAACCGCCCCGAGTCCCAGAAGATCGACTACATCGTCATCCACGACACCGAAGGCACCTGGGACGTCTGCCTCAAGCTGATCCAGGACCCCACGTATGTGTCCTGGCAGTACACCCTGCGCTCCGCCGACGGGCACATCGCCCAGCACCTGGCGCTCAAGGACGTCGGCTGGCACGCGGGCAACTGGTACGTCAACGCCAAGTCGATCGGCCTGGAGCACGAGGGGTTCCTGACCGCCCCCGACGCCTGGTACACGGAGGCGATGTACCGCGCCTCGGCCCGGCTGGTGCGCTATCTCGCGCGGAAGTACGACATCCCGCTGGACCGCCAGCACATCCTGGGCCATGACAACGTCCCCGGCACCACCACCCCGAACATCAAGGGGATGCACACCGACCCCGGCCCCTACTGGGACTGGGCGCACTACTTCACCCTCCTCGGCGCGCCCTTCCGCGCCACCGCGGGCCCGGGTGGCGGGCTCGTCACCATCCGCCCCGACTACGACACCCACCAGCCCGTGTACACCGACTGCGACACCGCCGGGCAGCCGTGCGCCCCGCACGGCTCGGGCGCGGTGCGGCTGCACACCGCGCCGAGCGCGGACGCCCCGCTGGTCAAGGACATCGGGCTGCGCCCCGGCGGGGCGGACTCCACGACCGGCGTCAACGACACCGGAGCCCGCGCGTCGACCGGCCAGCAGTTCGCGGTCGCGGAGCGCCAGGGCGACTGGACGGCCATCTGGTACCTGGGGCAGAAGGCCTGGTTCGAGAACCCCAAGCGCCGGCCGACCGCGGTGAACGGCAAGGGCCTGGTCATCACCCCGAAGGAGGGGGCGGCGGAGGTGCCGGTGTACGGCCGCGCCTACCCGGAGAAGGAGGCGTACCCGGAGGGGGTGCCGGTGCAGGCCGTCTCGCCGCTGCCGTACAAGCTGCTCGCGGGGCAGCGGTACGCGCTGGGGCTGAAGACCCAGGGCGAGTATCTGTGGGCGACCACCTTCGACCCGGCGGGCCACAAGGTGGTGCGCGGCCAGGACACGTACTACCAGATCCAGTTCGGGCACCGGGTGGCGTTCGTCCGGGCAGCCGATGTGCGGATCGAGCACTCCGACCGGTAGCCGCGGGCTCGCCCCGGGCGCGGTTCAGCCGCGTGCGGTGAAGGTGTAGGTGTGGCCGCGGAGGGCCGCGAGCGTGACCGTGTCGGCTTCGTGCCGGACGGCCACCTCGCGACCCTCCGTGGCGTCTGCCGCGCGAACAGCCGCCGGTGGTGGCGGACATGGCGTGCGACAATCACCCGATCGGGGTACGAGGTGAAGAACTCCCGTCGCCGTTCTCGTCGATGCGCCGCTGGACCTCCTCCAGCGCGCCGGGCCTGGGCTCGCGCCAGTGGTGCCGGGCCTCAGCCCTGCTGGAACATCTCCGCGGGCAGTGGCTTGAGCAGCCGGTAGAGGTCGTCGGTGATGGGCCGGTCCCAGCTGGCGATGGTGACCAGGACACCGTCGCTGCGGTCGAACTGGGAGCAGGAGATCCGGCCCTCGGAGAGCTTGATGCGGCGCACGATGAGGAGGTTGTCCTCGTGCATGACCGGGGTGTCCTCGGTGTCCACCACATGGACCGGCTCATCGTTCCCGAGGGCCGCCAGCAGCTGCGTCACCTCGAACGGCACCTGCCCTTCGGCCAGCTCGCGGGCCGGGGACCCCTCGGGCAGATTCCCGATGATCATCGCGGGGCCGCGCCCTCCGAACAGGTCGTAGCGCAGGAAGACGCCCTGGCAGCTGCCGTCGGCCGCGGGCAGCAGCCCGGCACCGAGATCGCCGGGCCAGTCCCCCGGGTCCATGGCCAGGACGTCGAAGTCCGGACCGGTGGGCGTGGCGGGGCTGCGGCGGCGGAGGAACGACATGCGGACATGGTACGTGCCCCGGCGCCGGAATCAGCCTCGGGGAGCGGCGAGGCGACGGCCCCGCACGGCGCGCCGCCGGGCCCCGCCGCGGGGCGGCCGGGCCCGGGTCAGCGTCCGGAGACCGGACGCGGGAGACGGGCGCCGATGGCGAGGTCGGCCGGGGCGCCCAGGACCTTGGCCAGCCCGGTGCGGTCGGTGCCCACCTTGCGGTACACGCCGGACAGCACCTGGGCCACCTCGCGCTCCGCCAGGCCCAGCTCATCGCCGATCCGGTCGTCGTCCCAGCCGAGGGCGGCCCGCTCTGCGGCGGCCTGCTCCTGGGAGGTGAGCGGGGAGCCGTGGTCGGCGCGCAGCTGCAGCGGGCGCAGCCCGGTGGCGGACAGCTCGTCGCGGGCCCGCACCGCGAGCGCGTCGGCCCCGCACTGCACCGCGCCCTCCAGCCCGCGGTAGAGCCGCTCCCCGGCCTCCTGCGGCAGCCCGATCCGGCGCAGGGCGGTGCCGTGGTCGACCAGGGCGACGGCCAGGTCGTAGCCGGACGGCGAGCGTTCGAGGTGGTCGACGGCCTCGGCCAGCAGCCTCAGCCGCTCCGGCCCCTGGGCCACGAGCCCGGCGGTGTGCAGCGCCCGGCCGATCATGGAGTGGGCGCCGAACTGGCGGGCGCGGCGCACCGCGTCCCGGGCCACGTCGGCGGCCTGCCGCGGCTCGGTCAGCGCCAGGGCCTGGGCCAGGTGCAGCTGCCAGGGACACCAGGCGGGGTTGCGCATACCGCGCCGGTCCATCCGGTGGCCGACCTCGGTGAGCCGCTGCCGGGCCTCGCTGTGCATGTTGCGGGCCAGCAGCAGTTCGCCGCGCACGGTCGGCACGTCCGGGCACAGCAGGGCCTGGAGGGTGTTTCCGCCGCAGGAGTGCCGGGCGGCGAACTCCTGGGCCTCCTCGACGCGGCCGCGGCTGAGCAGGGTCTCGATGAGCGTGCCGACGGCGGTCCAGTGGGCGGGCGTCTCCGGCCCGACCAGGTCGGCGATCCGCAGCCCCTCGCGGGCGAGTTCCTCGGCCTCGGCGAGCGCCCCGCGGCGGTAGCGGACATGGCCGAGGAGGGTCAGGCCGAACGCCAGGTGCGCGCCGCGCCAGCCCTTGCGCTCGCACTCCGCGACACCGTCCGCGAACAGCTCCTCGGCGCGCCCCGGCTGGTCGCAGTGGAGGAAGGTCAGGGCGACCAGGATGGGCACCTCGAAGCCCCACTCCTCGTCGGTCCAGCTCAGGCCGTCGCCCAGGGCCTCGTCGGCGTAGCGCAGGGCGGTGGCGGCCGGTTCGCCGCGGGTCATCGCGTCGAAGGCGCGCAGACCCCGCAGATAGCGCTCGGCCATGCCGTGGCCGGAGAGCCGGTCGACCAGCCGGGCCAGTCGGCGGGAGCGGGCGGGCGAGTCCTGGCCGTCGGCGCGGAACATGTTCCACATGATCTGCTCGGACTGCATCCGCAGCCGGGTGCGGGCGCTGGTGGCCCGCCCGGCCTCGGCGGCCACGACCTGCGCGGCCTCCTCCATACGGCCGCTGTGGCCGTACGCCTAGGCCAGCCGGTAGGTGACCGACTCGCGCAGCTCCGGGCCGAGCGCGGGCTCCTCCAGGGCGGCCCGCAGGTGGTTGACGGTGACTGCGGGCTCGCTGAGCTGGGCGGCGCAGCCCAGTTCGTAGAGCACGGCGGGCCGCTCCTGCAGCGAGGGCGGTTCGCGCAGCGCCCGGGCCAGGCAGCGGCGCGCGGTGTCGGGCGCGCCGGCCCGCAGGTACTCCCGGGCGGCCGCGCGCAGATGGCGCACCACCCAGGGGTCGGCCTCCGGGTGCAGCTCCAGCAGATGGCGGCCGGCGGCCCCGGAGCCGCGGCCCGCGGACAGGACCGTGGCGGCGGCGCTGCCGTGCATGGCCACGCGCAGGGCGCCGGGGATCGCTCGGTAGACGGCGGTGGCGATCAGCGGGTGGAGGAATTCGAGAGGCCGCTCCGCCGGTACCGGGCGCGGCGGGGCGAAGATACGGGCGTCGGCCAGGCGCAGGATCAGTTCCGCGGTGTCGGTGGTGGACAGGCCCGCGACCTCCGCGGCCAGGGCCGGGGTGGCCTCGCTGCCGAGGACCGCGACGGCCCAGGCGAGCCGGACGGCGGAGGTGCCGAGCCGGTTCAGCCGGTCGTTGAGGCCGCTTTCCTTGGCGGTGGAGACCAGCTCGCGCAAGTGGGCGAGGTTGACCGACTGCGGTTTCAGATCGCGCTCACGGACCTTGGCGGTGAGCTCGAGGACCTCGAAGGGGTTGCCGCCGGTGACCGCCCAGCACTCGCGGCAGAAGGACTCGTCCGCCTCCGCGCCCAGCACCTCGCGCACGATCCGGCCGACCGCGCCCGGGGTGAGCGGCGCCAGCAGCCGCGGCCGCGAGCCCTGGCGCTCGGTGAGCCCGCGCAGCGCCGCCGAGTCGGCGGACAGCTCCTCGGGGCGGTAGCCGACCGCGAGCAGCATGGGCAGATCCACGGCGCGGGGCGCGAACCGGGTGAGCCAGTCGAGGGATTCGGCGTCGGCCCAGTGGGCGTCGTCCAGGATCATGACGACCGGGGCCTGCTGGACGGCGAAGCGGGTCACCAGCCAGTCCAGGCCGTCGCGCACCCCGTGCGGGTCGGGCGAGCCGCCGTCGGCCGAGACCACCAGGCCCACGGCGGGCGCGACGATGTCGTACCAGCCGCCGAGGATCCTGCGGTGGGTCTCCTCTCCGGTCGCCGCGAGCACGGGCTGGAAGAGCTGGCGCACGACATGGAAGGCGACGCCCTGCTCCTGCTCCCCGGCGCGCGCCGAGAGCACCGTGCAGCCACGGGCGGCGGCCCGCCGCCGTACCTCGCCCAGCAGCGCGGTCTTGCCGGCGCCGCCCGGCCCGGCGAACGCGATCACCCCGCCGGCGCGCGGCCCGGCCGGGTCCTCGGCCGGATCCCCGCACAGCTCGGTCAACGCGAGATCCACGGCGCTGAGTTCGGACTCCCGCTCCAGCAGCGTCCGGCGCCCCCGGCCCTGTCGTGTCATGTTCTCCGCCACGCTCGTACCCCTTCGGCAGGTACAGCTGAGCGTAGCCCGATCGGGACGCTGCGTAGCGCCGTATGCAGGAATTTTCTGGCGGCATTGCCATTGGCACACGCCAATTCGCCATGCGCCCTATCGAAGGGAACAGCGGCCACGCCACCATGTCCGGGTGCAGCGAGGACCGTGGCGCGGAGGGGGCCGGTCCCTGGCGCCGGCGCGGTCCCGTATGTCCTGAGGGGGCGGATACGGACCATGGACAAGACAGGTTCACCACCACCGGCCAACCGGCCGGCGGCGCTCTTCGGCTTCCCACCGGCCGATCTGATCAGCCCGGACGCCGAGGCCGCGCGGCGGCACACCATTTCGTGGCTGTCGCGGTACGGCGTCTTCCAGGGGGACGGGTCGGTGGCGGAGTACGACGCGCTGCGCTTCGATCTGCTGGCGGCGCACTTCTACCCGGGCGAGACGGGCGCCGACCTGGCCCTGGGCAATGATCTGTGCGGGTGGTACTTCGTCTTCGACGACCAGTTCGACGGGGAGCTGGGATGCCGTCCC
The DNA here is from genome assembly GCF_042959105.1 of Streptomyces sp. NPDC007917. Classification (NCBI taxonomy): domain Bacteria; kingdom Bacillati; phylum Actinomycetota; class Actinomycetes; order Kitasatosporales; family Streptomycetaceae; genus Streptomyces; species Streptomyces sp. NPDC007917. Next base: position 57,080 of record NZ_JBIBKK010000016.1, on the reverse strand, counting down.
CAGGAGGTGGCGCGGCTGCTCGACGCCGTCGTCCGGGTGACGCGGGAGGAGGAAGAGCCGGCCGAGAGGGCTGCCGGGCACGGCCCCGGCGGCCCTCTCGTCGAGAGCTTCCGCGATCTGTGGCGCCGTATCCACCAGGGCAGGCCGCGGGTGTGGCGGGAACGATTCCGCCGCCACTGGACGGAGTATCTGCACTCCTACCACCGCGAGGCGCTGGGCCGCACCGGGAGCCGCCCGCGCTCGGTGGAGGCGGTGGTGGCCCTGCGCCGCCACTCGATCGGCGTGCAGCCGTGCCTGGACCTCAACGAGCGGTTCGGCGGATACACCCTCCCGGAGGCGGTGCACGGCGGCTTTCCGCTCGTGCGGATGCGGGAGGCCACCGACGATGTGGTGGTCTTCACCAATGACATCGTCTCCCTCGCCAAGGAGCTGGCCGCCGGGGACGTGCACAACAGCGTGATCGTCCAGCGGGAGCTCACCGGCGGCACCCTGGAGGAGGCGGTGGGGCACATCGCCCGCCTCGCCGACGCCCGCTACTGGTGGTTCGAGGAGACCGCCGCGCGGCTTCCCGCGCTCCTCGCCGGGGCCGGGGCTGACACCCTGCGGCACGTCGCGCACTATGTGGACGGCATGCGGCATGTGATGCGGGGCAATCTGGCCTGGTCCTACAAGACGGCCCGGTACGACGAGCGCGGCATAGCGGCGGTGAGCCGCGGGCGGCAGCGCCCGTGGGCGGGCCTCGCCGCGTGTGCGACGTCGGCGTCCTGACGGCCGGATCGTTCCGTCTCCGGGCGGGATCATCCCAGGCGGGGTCATCCCAGGCGGGATCACTCCCGGCAGGATCATTCCAGGCGGGTCAGGGCTCCGCCCGGTGGCGGCGGTGGTGCCGGGCGACGCGGGCGCGGTTGCCGCAGGACGGCTTGCACCACTCCTGGCGGGGGTGGTCCTTGACGAAGTAGCGCACACAGCGCGGGGCGGGGCAGGCCCGCAGCCGCTCGCGCTCCGGCCCGGCGAGAAACCCGATGGCGTCGCGGGCGACCGCCGCCACCAGCCGGTCGGCGTCGGTGAGGCCCGGCGGCCACGCGGCGCGGACCACGGGGGGACCGCCCTCGGGCCACTCCAGGCGCGGGGAGCCGGGCGCCCGGGCCGCCGCCGCGTTCAGCCGCGCCACGGCCAGCTCCTCGGGCAGCAGCCGGTGGGCGTCCGCGGAGCTCGGCGGGCCGGGCCGGACCGCGCGGGCGAACAGCGCGCGGACGGCGGCGCGCAGCTCGCGTACGGCGTCGAGCGCGGCCGCGTCCGCGGTGAAGTCCTCGGCGCCCAGCGCGTCCCGCAGCGGGTCGGCCAGCTCCCGCACCCAGGCGGTCAGCCCTTCGGGCGCGGTCAGATCATCCGCCACCCCGCCGTTCCCGTCGTGGCGGATGGTGACGGCGAGTGCGAGGGCGAGTCGGTCGTCGGCCATGGTGTTAATGGTAGCCTCCCGTTCCAACCATTAGCCCGTGGGGGACATATGAACGACACGCACACCGACATCGGCAAGGGCGACGACGGCGCGGCGCGGGTGGTGGCCGCCGTGCTCGCCGGACACCAGCGGCTGCGCACCCTCCTCGACGGCCTGACCGAGGCCGCGGTCCGGGAGCCGAGCGCGCTGCCCGGCTGGAGCCGCGCGCATGTGCTGGCGCACATCGGGGGCGTCGGATCGGCGCTCGCCCGGCAGGCCAGGTTCGCGATGCAGGGTGAGCTGATCGAGGTGTACGACGGGGGCCGCCCGGCCCGGGACGCCGCGATCGAGGCGGGCTCGAAGCGCTCGGCGGACGAGCTGCGGCACGCCGTGACCCAGGCCCTCGCCGAGGCGGAGGGCGCCTTCACCGCGGTGGGCCCGGGCGACTGGGAGCGGCCCGTGCGCTACCGCGACGCGGATGTGCGCGGCGTTGTGCTGTGCTGGTGGCGGGAGTTGGAGATCCACACGACGGACGCGCTGCTCGGCTACGGCCCCGGCGACTGGTCGCGCGACTTCTGCGCGCATGTGCTGGACTTCCTCGCCCCGCGCGCGCCGCTGGACACCCGACTCACCCTGGAGGCCACCGACGGACCGGAGCGGCGCGCTCACGGATCGGGCGAGCCGCTGACCGTACGGGGGCGGCTGACCGATCTCACCGCGTGGATGGCCGGACGCGCCCCCACCGGCCCGCTGGACAGCGGCCCGGCCCCGCTCCCCGAACTCCGCCCCTGGCCTTAGCCATGGCCCGGGCGGCTCATAGAGTCCACCCTCATGACCGACGTACTCAACCTCTGGAAGGCGGGCCTCGGCGAGGTGCCCGAGGACGTATGGGAGCGCACCGGGCTGCGGGTGCTGATCCTCGCGGACAACGGGCTCACCCGCCTCTCCCCGGACATCGGCCGCCTCCACCGGCTGCACACGCTCGACCTGGGGCACAACCAGCTCGCCGAAGCACCGAGTGAACTCGGCGAGCTGCGGGGCCTGACCCGGTATCTGTATCTGCACGACAACCGCCTGACCCGGCTGCCGCCCGAGCTCGGCCGGCTGAACGAGTTGGCGTATCTCAACGTCGGCGAGAACCGGATCGCCGAACTGCCGCCGGAGATCGGCCGGATGTCGGGCCTGGTGGAGCTGCGTGCACAACACAACGAGCTGGCCGGGCTGCCCGAGTCGATCGGGCGGCTCGGCCGGCTGCGGGAGCTGTGGCTGCGCGGCAATCGCCTCACCTCCCTGCCCGCCGCCTTCTCCGCACTCACCCAGCTGCGCCACCTGGAGCTGCGGGACAACGCCCTGGAGTCGGTGCCCGAGCCGCTGCGCGCGCTGCCGCTGCTGCGCCACCTCGACCTGCGGAGCAACCGGCTGCGCGGGATTCCGGACTGGATCGCGGAGCTGCCGTCCCTGGAGAAGCTCGATCTGCGCTGGAACGGGTTCGAGGAGCGAGGAGACGATCTGCGGCCCCTGCGATCACTCAGGGAAAAGGGCTGTGCCGTGCTCACCTGAGGGCCGTCTCAGCGCTGTTCGGGCGCGGGAGCTGATATGCTCTACCACTTGATGCGCGAACTTCACTATACAGAAGTCGCTACACTGGGAGTGTATCAGCACTATGAAAGCCAGTCAAGCCGCCCTCGCCGAGGCCCTGCGCACCGAGCAGAGCTATGTGACCGCCCTGTACGAACGGCTCGACACACTGCGCGAACGGGAAGAGAAGGCCCTGAGCACGGTGTTACGCGACGGAGCACACGGCGGGACGCGCCAGGCACTGGTCGAGCGCGAAGTGCGCGCCGATGAACACGCCGGGAGCATCGCCCGGTTCAACGGGGTCGAGGGCGGCCTGTGCTTCGGGCGCATCGACCACGCGGACCACGCGGGCGGCGCCGGCCACTACATCGGCCGGATCGGACTGCGCGACGACGCACACGAGCCGCTGCTGGTCGACTGGCGGGCACCGGCCGCCCGCCCCTTCTACGCCGCCTCCCCCACCGACCCCGGCACCCTGGTGCGCCGCCGCCATCTGCACACCCGGGGCCGGATGGTGACCGGGGTCGACGACGAGGTGTTCGACCTCGACGGCCTGGCCGAGTCCGAACGGCGCGGCCTGGTCGGCGAGGCCGCGCTGCTGGCCGCGCTGCGCCGGGGCCGTACCGGCCGGATGACGGACGTGGTGGCCACCATCCAGACCGAACAGGACCGGGTGATCCGCTCCGGGCTGCAAGGGGTGCTCGTCGTCCAGGGCGGGCCGGGCACCGGGAAGACCGTGGCCGCGCTGCACCGGGCGGCGTATCTGCTCTACACCTACCGCGACACCCTGGCCCGCCGCGGTGTGCTGGTCATCGGCCCTGGCGCGGCCTTTGTGCGCTACATCGGCCAGGTGCTGCCCTCCCTGGGCGAGACCGACGTGGTGCTCACCGAACTGGGCGGGCTGTTCCCCGGCGTGTCGGCGACCGCCGAGGACGGGGCGCGGGCCGCGGTCGTCAAGGGAGACCTGCGGATGGTGGACGTGATCGCCGCCGCCGTACGCGAGAGGCAACTGCTGCCCGCGGGCCCCGTCGACGTCCCGCTGGAGGACGAGGTGCTGCGGCTGTCCCGGCAGGCGTGCGCCCGCGCCCGGAAGCGCGCACAGGCGCTGGGCGCGCCGCACAACGTGGCCCGCAAGCGCTTCGTCCTCGATCTGCTCGACGCCCTCGTACGGGAGCGGGCGCGGCGGCACGGACGGCCGCTCGACGAGGAGGAACTGCGCCACGGCCCGGCGGAGCTGTGGGCCCAGCCGCCGGTCCGCGCGGCGCTCGACGCGCTGTGGCCGCCGCTCACCCCGCGGCGGCTGGTCGCCGAACTGCTCTCGGACCCCGACCGGCTGCGCTCGGCCGCCCCGCTGCTGACCGACGACGAGCGGGCCGCGCTGCTGCGCGCGCGGGACGCGCCGTGGACGGTGGGCGACGTACCGCTGCTGGACGAGGCAGCGGAGCTGCTGGGCACCGACGACTCCGCCGAACGGGCCAGGGCCCGGGTGGCCGAGGAGGAGCGGCGGGAGGAGGAGCGCTACGCGCGGGAAGTGCTGCGGATCGTCGGCCTGGACAAAGGCGAGGACGGGGACGAGGAGGACGAGGGCGAGGGCGAAGGGCCCGCCCCGGTCGACGCCGCCACCCTCGCCGCCCGCCACCTTGACTCCGGGCCGGTGCGCAGCACCGCCGAGCGCGCCGCCGCCGACCGCTCCTGGGCCTACGGCCATGTGATCGTGGACGAGGCGCAGGAGCTGTCCGCGATGGCCTGGCGGATGGTGATGCGGAGGGTGCCCACGCGGTCGATGACAGTGGTCGGCGATGTGGCCCAGACCGGCAGCCCGGCCGGGGCCGCCTCCTGGGGGCAGATGCTCGACCCGTACACCCGGGGCGGGTGGCGCGAGGAGCGGCTGACGGTCAACTACCGCACGCCGGCCGAGGTGATGGACCTGGCCGCGGAGGTGCTGGCCGAGGTGGCGCCGGAGCTTTCGGCCCCCGAGTCGGTGCGCCGCGAAGGGCAGCCGCCGGTGGCCGTACGGGCCCCCCGGGGCCGGCTGGCGCGCGAGGTGGTGCGGGCCGTCGAGGCCGACCTGGCGGACCTGGCCGAACAGGGCGGCGGCCGGCTCGCGGTGGTGGCCGCCGACCAGGTCGTGGAGGCGCTGGGGCGGGCGCTGCCCAGCGCCGCGCGCGGGGACAGGCCCGACGCCCTTGACTCCCCGCTGGTGCTGCTGACCGTGGCGCAGGCCAAGGGGCTTGAGTTTGACCGCGCGGTGGTCGCGGACCCGGCCGGGATCCGGTCCCAGTCCCCCAAAGGCGGGCACGATCTGTATGTGGCGATCACGCGGGTGACGCGGCGGCTGACGCTGGTCTACGAGGGCGAGCTGCCCGACGCGCTCGGGCGGCTCGCCCCGTGACGCCCCTGCTCAGGTCAGGTCGAACTCGCCGTCGCGCGCGCCGATGACGAAGGCGCGCCACTCGGCGGGGGAGAAGATCAGGGCCGGGTCCTGCGGCCGGCGGCCGTGGCGCATGGCGATATAGCCCTCGACGAAGGCGATTTCGACATCGCCCACGCCCTGGCTGCTCGACCTCCACTGGGCGGTGGTGAGATCGAGGTCGGGCTTCTCTGCGCTGGCTGCCAGGGGCTGTTCGGTGGTGGTGTCGGCCACGTGGTTGGCTCCTCCCGGATCGTCGTCCCCGCCCCACCCTAGCGATCGCGACCGGTGCCGCACAGGCCGCGAAAGAAGGACGGCACCGCACACGCGGGCGTACGGCGGGGACGACGGGAGGAAGCCGGCGGCAGGCACCGGGCGGGGCGGCCCGGGCCCGCGGTCAGCCGGCCGGGGGCTCGGCCGCCACCAGCCACATCGAGAAGAACTGCGAGCCTCCGCCATAGGCGTGCCCGAGCGCCTTGCGCGCGCCCTCCACCTGGTGCTCCCCCGCCCGCCCGCGCACCTGGAGCGCGGCCTCGGCGAAGCGGATCATGCCCGAGGCGCCGATGGGGTTGGTGGACAGCACCCCGCCCGACGGGTTCACCGGCAGATCGCCGTCGATCTCGGTCACGCCCGACTCCGTCAGCTTCCAGCCCTCGCCCTCGGCGGCGAAGCCCAGGTTCTCCAGCCACATCGGCTCGTACCAGCTGAACGGCACATACATCTCCACCGCGTCGATCTCGCGGCGCGGGTCGGTGATCCCGGCCTGCCGGTAGACATCGGCAGCGCAGTCCTTTCCGGCCCGCGGCGAGACGAAGTCCTTGCCCGCGAAGAGCGTCGGCTCGCTGCGCATGGCGCCGCCGTGCACCCAGGCGGGCGGGGCCGGCGCACGGGCCGCGCCGGCCCGGTCGGTGAGCACCATGGCGCAGGCCCCGTCGGAGGACGGGCAGGTCTCCGAGTAGCGGATGGGGTCCCACAGCATCGGGGAGGCCTGCACCTTCTCCAGGGTCAGATCCTGCTCGTGCAGATGGGCATAGGGGTTGCGCAGGGCGTTGCGGCGGTCCTTGTACGCGACGAGCGAGCCGATGGCGGCCGGGGCGCCGGTCCGCCGCATATAGGCCCGGACATGGGGGGCGAAGAAGCCGCCCGCCCCGGCCAGCAGCGGCTGTTGGAAGGGGATGGGCAGGGAGAGCCCCCACATGGCGTTGGACTCCGACTGCTTCTCGAAGGCCAGAGTGAGGACGGTCCGGTGGACGCGGGCGGCCACCAGGTTCGCGGCGACCAGCGCGGTGGAGCCGCCGACCGAACCCGCGGTGTGCACCCGCAGCATGGGCTTGCCGACCGCGCCGAGCGCGTCGGCGAGATAGAGCTCGGGCATCATCACGCCCTCGAAGAAGTCGGGCGCCTTGCCGATCACGACGGCGTCGATGTCCGCCCAGGTCAGCTCGGCGTCTTCGAGAGCGCGTACGGCGGCCTCGCGGACCAGCCCGGCGATCGACACATCCCGGCGGGCGGCGGTGTGCTTGGTCTGGCCGACCCCGACGACGGCGATGGGCTCCTTGCTCATGCCCCCTCCTCCCGCTCAGTCTCGGCGCGCTCCAACGCGCGGGCTTCCCTCGTCACTGCTCGCTCCTCCGTCGCTGCGCGGCTCCTCAGTCCAGCCCGCACAGCGCGCCAAGACACGCTCATGCACGCGCTCATGCCTGGTCCCCTTCCGGTTGACCGTCCCGTTCTCCTTCCAGGACCGCCACGAGGTTGTGCTGCAGACACGGCCCGGAGGTGGCGTGTGCGACGGCCCGGTCGGACTCGCCGCGGTGGATGCGGGCCGCGGCCTCGCCGAGGCGGATCAGCCCGGCGGCCATCATGGGGTTGGCGGCGAGCGCGCCGCCGGACGGATTGACGCGTACGCCCTCGCCCAGCTCCAGCTCGCGCCGGAGGATCACCTCCTGCGAGGTGAACGGCGCGTGCAGCTCGGCGGTGTCGGGCGGCACGGCGCCGTCGTCGAACAGACCGGCGTTGCGCGCGGCGAGCCGGGTCGAGGGGGAACGGGTGAGATCCCGTACGCCCAGTCCGTGCGCCTCGATGCGGTGGTCCATGCCGCGGATCCACGCGGGACGGGGGCACAGGCGGCGCGCGGTGTCGTCGGCGGCGAGGACGACGGCGGCCGCGCCGTCGCCGATGGGCGGGCAGTCGTGGCGGCGCAGCGGCCGCACCAGGTAAGGGTCCTCGAGCAGCGCGTCCGGGGCGGCGGAGCCGGCCAGTTGGGCGTGCGGGTTGTGTTCCGCGGCGCCGCGGCTGCGCGCGGCGACCCCGGCGAGGGCGCGCTCGTCGGTGGCTCCCTCGTCGATGAGCGCCTGGGCCTGGAGGGCGGCCAGGGACACCGGGTCGGGCCACAGCGGGGCGAGGTAGTAGGGGTCGAGCTGGCGGGTCAGCACATCGCGCAGCTCTCCCGGCGAGGACTTGCCGTAGGAGTAGACGAGCGCCGTCTCGGCCTCTCCGGCCAGCAGTTTGACCCACGCCTCGTACAGCGCCCAGGCGCCGTCCATCTCCACATGCGACTCGGAGATCGGCGGCCAGGCTCCGACGCCGTCCAGCGCCATGGTGAAGGAGAAGGCGCGGCCGGCGAGGTAGTCGGAGGAGCCGGAGCAGGTGAAGTCGATCTCGCCGGTGCGCAGGCCGACGGCGCCGAGCACTTCATGCAGCACCGGCATCAACATCTCGACCTCGGAGAGCTCCGCGGACCGGCGCCGGTGGCGGGTCTGCGCGAAGGCCACGATGGCGACGCGCCTCGGGTTCACAGCAGCTCCTTGTAGTTGTCGTAGTCCGCGTCGGGTTCGCCGGTGGGGCGGTAGTGGTCGGGGTAGCGCCCGCCCTCGGTCCACACCGGCTCGACGCGCAGCCCCATCCGCACCTGGTCGTAGGGGATGCCGCCGATGCGGCCGTGGAGGGCGAGGTCCGCGCCGTCCAGGGCGATGTGCGCGTAGACGTACGGCACCTCGATATGGAGGTTCTTCGCCTTGATGTTGACGATGCAGAAGGTGGTGACCGTGCCGCGCGGGCCGACCTCGACCTGTTCGTCGGTGGCGACGCCGCAGGTGGGGCAGGCGCCGCGGGGCGGGACGTACACCTTGCGGCAGGACGGGCAGCGCTCCCCCACGGTCCGCCGCTCGGCGAGTGCGGCGATGTAGCGGGACGGGGCGCGGCCGGGCGAGTACACATAGTCCAGGCGGGCGGGCGCCACGATGCCCTGCACGGGGTCGGCGAACTCGCCGCTGTGCGAGGCGGTTCGCGGGTCGGGTTCGCTCTCGTACGGTTCGAAGCAGGCGATGTCGGTGATGGCGCCGGTCCGCTCCTCGGCCCATCGGATCCGCACCCGCATGCCGGTGCGCACGGCGTCGGGGCCGGGCGCGTCCAGGGCGTGGAGCAGGGCGGTGTCGGCGCCGTCGAGCCGGACCAGCGCCCAGGCGAAAGGGGTGGTGAGGGGCTGTCCCCGGCGCGGGTCGGGGTTCCAGGCCCAGGTGGTGACGGTGCCCGTGGTGCCGACTTCGACGAGGTCGCGGATCTCCTCGGCGGTGACCGGGTCGTACTCGACGGGGGGCACGAGCACCCGGTCGTCGGCGGTCCGTACGCCGAGCACGGTGCGCTCGCGCAGCCCGGTCAGGAACGCGCTCTGGACGGGGCCGAGGGAGCGGGTGAAGGGGAACTCGACGACCAGAGGGGCGGAAAGCACCTCGGGCGCGGAAGCCGGTGTCATGTTGTGCCTCTCTCCTTTTCGAGGCTCGGTTCGCCTGGGCGCGCTCAGGCCCGTCGGTAGACCGGCGGCCGCTTCTCCGCGAAGGCCTTCGAGCCCTCCTTCGCGTCGGCGGTGCCGAAGATGGGCCAGCCGCGTTCGAGTTCGGACTTCAGGCCGTCGGCCTCGGTCATCTCCGCCGTCTCGTACACGGACGCCTTGACGGCCTCGACGGCGAGCGGGCCGTTGGCGTTGATCAGCTCGGCGATCTCCAGGGCCGTCTCCAGGGCGGTGCCGTCGGGGACGACGCGGCCGATCAGCCCGATCCGCTCGGCCTCCTCGGCCGTGTAGGGGCGCCCGGTCAGCAGCATCTCCAGCGCGTGGGTGCGCGGGACCTGGCGGGCGAGGCGGACGGTGGAGCCGCCGATGGGGAACAGGCCGCGCCTGACCTCGAAGAGCCCGAAGGTGGCGCCGCGGCCCGCGACGCGGATGTCGGTGCCCTGGAGGATTTCCGTGCCGCCCGCCACACAGTGCCCTTCGACGGCGGCGATCACCGGCTTGCGCGGCCGGTGATGCCGGAGCATCGCCTTCCAGTGCAGGTCGGGATCGGCCTTGAGCCGGTCCCGGTAATGCTGTCCGGCCATCCCGTCGCCGCCCGCCAGGGCCTTGAGGTCCATGCCCGCGCAGAAGACCCCGCCGGCCCCGGTGAGCACCACCGACCGGATGTCGTCGTCCTCGTCGGCCTGGGCCCAGCCGTCGTGGAGGCCGACGAGCATCGGCAGCGAGAGCGCGTTCTTGGCCTCCGGACGGTTCAGGGTGAGCACCAGCGTCGCGCCGGCGCGCTCCACCGTCAGATGTTCGGTCCCGCTTGTCACGGCAGTCCTCCCGTCTCGACCCAGAACAGGTTGCAGGAGGCGCCGGACGACTTCAAGAGAAATCTGATGCCCAGTCAGATTTATTGGCCGTGTGCCTTCACATCTCTTCCGGACGGCGCTCCAATGACCGCCAAGCCCAAGCCCGCCCGGTGTCAGGTCAGGAGGAGCCGTGGAGTACAACCTTGCCGACCTGTTCGAGTCGATCGTCGACACGGTGCCCGACAGAGAGGCGCTGGTGTACATCGACCACCCAGGCACCGGGGCCGAGCGGAGGCTGACCTACGCGCAGCTCGACGCGGCCGCCAACCGGCTCGCCCACCATCTGCGGGACTCGGGCGTCGCGCCGGGCGAACACGTCGGCCTGCACCTGTACAACGGCGTCGAGTATCTGCAGACCTCCCTCGCCTGTCTGAAGATCCGGGCCGTGCCGGTGAACGTCAACTACCGCTATGTCGAGGAAGAGCTGATCTACCTCTACCGGGACGCCGATCTGGCGGCGCTGGTGTACGACGCCGAGTTCGCCGACCGGGTGGCCGCCGCGCTCCCCCGCACCGAGACCCTGCGCCATCTCGTCCGGGTCGGCCCCCCGGCCGGGGGCGGCCCCGCGTCCGTGTCCTTCGAGGAGGCGGAGGCCTCGGGTTCGCGCGTGCGCGACTTCCCGGCGCGCTCCGGCGACGACCGGTTCATCATCTACACCGGTGGCACCACGGGAATGCCCAAGGGCGTGCTGTGGCGGCAGGAGGACCTGTTCTTCTCCGGGCTCGGCGGAGGCGCGCCGACCGGGGAACCGGTCAGCCGGCCCGAGGAGCTGGCGGAGCGGGTGGCGGCGGGCGGCGACGGCCTGGTGTTCTTCCCCACCCCGCCGCTGATGCACGGCACCTCCACGCTCACCGCCTTCATCGGCTTCAACTTCGGCCAGAAGGTGGTCATCCACCGTAAGTTCGTGCCCGAAGAGGTGCTGCGCACGATCGAGAAGGAGAAGGTCACCAGCGTCTCGCTGGTCGGCGACGCGATGCTGCGCCCCCTGGTGGACGCCCTGGCCGGCCCCCTCAAGGACACCGACTGCTCCTCGCTGTTCAGCGTCAGCAGCTCCGGCGCGGTGCTGTCGGACACCGTACGGGCCCAGTTCGCCGAGCTGGCGCCGCACACCATGCTGCTGAACAACTTCGGCTCCTCCGAGTCCGGCTTCAACGGCACCGCCACCGAGGACGCCGGCCCTCAGAACGGCTTCCGGCTGCGCGTCAACGCCCGTACCTCGGTGGTCGACCCGGCGACGTACCGGCCCGTGGCTCCCGGCGAGCCCGGCCGCATCGCCCAGCGCGGCCATGTGCCGCTCGGCTACTACAACGACACGAAGAAGACCGCCGAGACGTTCTTCGAGGCGGACGGCGAGCGCTGGGTGCTGCTCGGCGACATGGGCACGGTCGACGAGGACGGCGTGATCACGGTCCTCGGGCGCGGTTCGCAGTGCATCAACACCGGTGGCGAGAAGGTCTATCCGGAGGAGGTCGAGCAGGCGCTCAAAGCCCATCCGGATGTGTACGACGCGCTGGTGGCGGGCGTGCCGGACGAGCGCTGGGGCAGCCGTGTCGCGGCCGTCGTCCAGCCCCGCGAGGGCGCGGCGGGGCTGACGGCCGACGCCGTCCGGGCGCACTGCCGCACCCGGCTCGCGGGCTACAAGATCCCGCGTACGGTGGTCTTCAGCGACCACATCCAGCGCTCACCCAGCGGCAAGGCCGACTACCGCTGGGCCAGGGACGTCGCGGCGAGCGCCCCGGCGGACTCCTGACCGCGCCGCCGGTAGCCGCCGGGCGCGACCCCGTACTCCCGCTTGAACGCCTTGGCGAAGGCGAATTCCGAGGTGTATCCGGTCCGTTCGGCCACCGCGCGCAGCGGCAGCTCCGACTCGCGCAGCAGCCGGGCCGCCACCGTCATCCGCCACCACGTCAGATACGCGAGCGGCGGCTGCCCGGCCAGTGCTGTGAAGCGCCGGGCGAACGCCGCCCGGGACAGCCCCGCGGCCTGTCCCAGCGTCTCGACGGTCCAGGGGTGGGCGGGGTCGCGGTGGATGGCGCGCAGCGCCTCGGAGACGGCCCGGTCGTGCAGGGCGGCGGCCCAGCCGGTGCTCATGTGGCCGGACTGCTCCTCGTACCAGGCGCGCAGCACATACAGCAGCAGCATGTCGAGCAGTGAGGTCAGCACGGCGCTCGTGCCGGGGCGCGCCCGCTCCAGCTCGCCGCCCAGCAGTTCGACGGCCGCGCGCAGCTCGGGGTGGCGGCCGAGCCGGGCCGGGATGTGGAGGGCTTGGGGCAGCTCGCCGAGGAGGGGGTGCGGCCGGGCCCTGTCGAGGACGTAGGCGCCGCACAGCAACAGCGTGTCCGGGCGCGGACGCCGCTCCGTGCGGGCGCCCTCGGCCCCGTCGGCGGTGTCCGGGGAGGCGGCGTCTTCGGCGAAGGGGCCCGGGAGGGAGCCGCGGAACTCGGCCAGTGGGGTCCCGGGGCTGTCGGCGAGGCCGTGTCCGCGCCCGTGCGGCAGGAACACCACGTCCCCCGGGCCCAGCGCGACCGGCTCGCCGTCGCCCGGCAGCACCCAGCACGTCCCCTGGAGCACGACGTGGAAGCCCGCGCCCTCGGAGTCGGGGAAGCGCACGCCCCAGGAGCCGTGCTTCTCGGTGCGCCCGGCGTGGGGCCGCCCGGCGCGCATGGAGGTGATCGCGTCGCTGAGGACATCCATGCGCGCCACCATATCGATACCGCGCCGCACGCGAGACGAACGGACATGTTCCGGATACGGCGAGGCATCGGGAATCTCTCCGGTTCTTCCTACGGTGGATCACAAGCCAGAAGGCACACCCAGAGGAGAACGTTGTGAAGATCGCCGTCTTTGGCGCGAGTGGTTACACCGGCAGGCTCGCGGTCGCGGAGGCGCGGCGCCGCGGCATCGACGCGGTGCTGGTGGGGCGCGGCGCCGAGCGGCTGCGCGCCGCCGCGGCCAAGGCCGGGTTCCAGGACGCGGAGATACGGGTCGCGGACGCTGAGGACCACGACGCGCTCGTCGCCGCGTTCCGCGACACCGACGCCGTCGTCAACTGCGCGGGGCCGTTCGCCCGCTGGGGAGAGGGCGTGGTGCGCGCCGCCATCGCCGCGGGCAGTCACTATGTCGACATCACGGGCGAACAGCCCTACATCCGGCATGTCTTCGACACCTTCGGCGCGGAGGCCGAGCGCGCCGGGGTCGCCGTCGTCCCCGGTGTCACCGATGACGGCCTCCCCAGCGACCTGATCACCGCCTTGACCGCTGCGCGCGTGGGCGGCGAGGCGGAGGAGATCGCCATCGCCGTCGACATCGTCAGCGGCGGCGCCTCGCGGGGCACCATCCGCTCGATGGGTGCGATGCGGGACACGCTGGTCGACGGCGGTCTCGGCTACGAGGACGGGCGGCTGTCACCGCGGGCGACCGCCCGCCGCAAGGAGATCGTGCTGCCCGGCGGCTCGGAGCCGGTGCCCGTGGTGCGGTTCGCGCTGCCCGCGGTGGTGACCGTGCCCCGCCATGTGCGCACCCGGCACGTGGAAGGGCTCGCCTCCCAGGGGGTGTTCGAACTCTTCGCGCGGCTGTCCCCCGAGCTGGCCGAGCAGGTGCCGGAGGGCCCGGCGGTCACGGAGCGCCAGGCGATGCGGTGGGCCTTCGCGGTGGAGGTGCTGGGCACCGACGGCCGGCGCGCCCGGGGCGAGGTGCGCGGCCGCGACGCGTACGGCACCACCGCCGTGATCGCCGTCGAGGCGGCCCGACGGCTCGCCGCCGACGGGGCCCGAGCGGGGGTCCTCGCCCCCGCCCAGGCCTTCGACGCCGCCGGCTTCCTCGACTTCCTGGGGGACCACGGCGTCAGCTGGTCGGTCGGCGAGGCGGGCGAGGCGTAGCCTCGGGAGCCCCGTGGGGAGGCCGGCCGCGGTCAGGTCCCGTTCGGCGGCGCGCACACCGACCGCAGCGCGCGCTCCAGGGCCGCCGAGTGCAGGGCGTCCAGCTGTCTGTCGTGGCGTACGCGCAGCGCGGCCACGGTCAGCCGGCCCGTGCAGGACCGCTCGGCCCGGGCCCGCGCCGAGTCCGCGACGGCCCTGACCAGCTCGCCGTTGATCCGGTTGATCTCCAGCCGGACCTTGGAGAGGTCGGGGCGTTCGGTGGGCGCCTGGGCGGGGTCGGCCTCCCAACGCCGGTACAGGCCGCGTTGGACGACCTTGTTGGCCTCGATCTGGTCGCGGAAGATCCGTACGGTGGCCTCCGGGTCCGCGCCCAGCGCGCGGGCCTGTTCGGCCACCGCCTCGAGGACCTGCCGCTCCCGCTCCGGGTCGTCGATGGGGCTGTCGGTGCCCCACTTCGCGGCCGCCACCTGATCGGCGGTCAGCAGCCGCTGGGCGGACAGGTCGGCGATCGGCAGCAGCCGCCCGTACGGAAGCGCCGGTGCGGAAGCCGAGGCCGGAGCGGCGGTGGAGACGGCCGGAGCCGCGGTCGCGCCGGGCGCCGCCGCGGCCAGCAGTCCGAGGGCCGCGGCGGCGGTCAGCGCGTGGCGCAGGGCCCTGTTCAGCGTCACTCCCCTGCCTCCAGGAACGGGCGCACCTCGGCCAGGAACTCCTCGGGGCGCGTCTCGTGGACGAGATGCCCGGCGTCGATGGTGACCAGGCGGCAGTCGGGTATTCGCTCGGCCATGTCGGCCAGCAGCTCCTGCGGGATATGGCTGTCCGGGCCGCCGCCGATGAGCAGGGTCGGGGCGGTGATCGCGGAAAGCCCCTCGATCCACCGTGGATCGGGCGCGTTGCGCTGCTCGGTGAACTGGGTCTTGACCGCCCAGTCGAAGGTCAGCCGCCCCTCCGGGCGCCCGGGCACCTCCAGCGGCGGGTCCTGGGGCCACAGCGGCGGGGCGTCCTCGATCACCAGCCGCTCAACGAGGGCGGGGTTGCGCTGGGCGAGGAGGTAGCCGACCACGCCGCCGTAGGAGTGCCCGACGACCGAGGCGCGGGGCAGGCCGAGGGCCGCGAGGAAGCCGGCGACGTCGTCACTCATCCGCTCCAGCCCGTAGTCCCCGGGCCAGTCACTGGCCCCGTGGCCGCGCAGGTCGAGGGCGTAGACGCGCCGGGTGCGGGCGAGTTCGGGGGCGATTCCCACCCAGTCGACGCCGTCCCCGCCGAGGCCCGCCAGCAGCAGGACGGGGGGAGCCTCGCGCTCCCCCCAGACCCGGTAGACCAGCTCGATCCCGTCCACCTCGACGCTGTCAAGTGTGTGCATACGGCCGAGAGTACCCGCGTCACATGGCTCGCTCACGCCCCTCCCAGTACGGCTCGCGCAGCCGCCGCTTGTAGAGCTTGCCGTTGGGGTCCCGCGGCATCTCGGTGACGAAGTCGACCGACTTGGGTCGCTTGTATCCGGCCAGCCGGCCCTCGCAGTGGTCCAGCAGCTCCCGTTCCAGCTCGGGTCCCGGCTCATGCCCCGGCGCGGGCTCCACGACCGCCTTGACCTGCTCGCCCCAGTCGTCGTGCGGGATGCCGAAGGCCGCGGCGTCGGCGACGGCGGGATGGGTGAGCAGTTCCGCCTCGATCTCGGCGGGGTAGATGTTGACGCCGCCGGAGATGATTAGGTCGATCTTGCGGTCGCGGAGGTAGAGATAGCCGTCCTCGTCGAGCAGGCCGAGGTCGCCGACGGTGAAGAAGTCGCCGATGCGGTTCTTGCGGGTCTTGGCCTCGTCCTTGTGGTAGGCGAAGCCGCCGGTGGTCATCCGCATGTAGACGGTGCCGAGTTCGCCGGCCGGGAGCCGGTTGGCCTCGTCGTCGAAGATCGCCAGTTCGCTGATCGGCCAGGGTTTGCCGACCGTCCCCGGCTTCTTGAGCCAGTCCTCGGTGGTGGCGAAGGCGCCGCCGCCCTCGCTGGCCGCGTAGTACTCCTCGACACAGCTGCCCCACCAGTCGATCATGGCGCGCTTGATGTGCTCGGGGCAGGGCGCGGCCCCGTGGATGGCGTGCCGCATCGAGGACACGTCGTAGCGCCCCCTGACCTCTTCGGGCAGCGCCAGCAGCCGGTGGAACTGGGTGGGGACCATATGGGTGTGTGTGCAGCGGTACGCGTCGATGAGGCGCAGCATCTCCTCGGGCGTCCACTTGTCCATCAGGACCAGGCGGTGGCCGATGTGCAGGGAGGACGAGGCGAACTGGAGCACCGCGGTGTGGTAGAGCGGTGAGCACACCAGATGGACGTTGTCGGGCTCCTCGTCGCGGGGTTTGATGCCGAAGAAGCGCAGAAAGCCGCCGAGGTGGGCGTCCTCGGGGAGGGCTCCGGTCAGCGGGCGCCGGATGCCGCGCGGGCGGCCCGTCGTGCCGGACGTGTAGTTCATGACCCAGCCCAGCTCGCGGTCGGCGGGCGGCTGGTCGGACTGTTCCTCCAGCAGTTCGGCGTACGGACGGAAGCCGCCGACCTCGCCAACCGCGTAGCGCTGGGTGGCGGGCAGCCCGGCCTCGTCGGCGGCCAGGGTGGCCTGTTCGCCGAAGCGTTCGTGGGCGATCAGCACCTTGGCGCCGGAGTCCGAGACGATCCAGGCGATCTCGGGGCCGACCAGGTGGTGGTTGACGGGCACCAGATAGAGCCCGGCCTGGGTGGCGGCGAGCGCGGCCGTGAAGAACTCCACGCCGTTGGGCAGCACCACCGCGAAGGCGTCGCCCCGCCGCAGCCCCGCGGCGCGCAGCCCGCCGACGAGCCGGTTGCAGGCGGCGTGCAGCCGGGCGGCGGTCCACTCCTCGCCGTCCGGGGCGATCAGGACGGTGCGGTCGGGTTCGAGCGCGGCCTGGGCCCAGAAGCCGTTGGGTGTACGGGACATGACGGTCCGGTCCTCCTTCTGGCGGCGTATCAGGCAGGGGGCGGTCTTTTCGGGAGGGGCGGTCGGGGGCGGCGGGCTCAGACCCGTCCGGCGATGCGGTTGACGCGGTCGATGGCGCGCTCGAAGCCGCGGGTCAGGTCGTCGAAGACGGCCTGCACCGGGCGTTTGGTGTCCATCCGGCCGACGATCTGCCCGACGGGAGTGCCGAGCAGCGGCTCCACCTCGTACTTCTGGATGCGGGAGACGGCCTCGGCCACGAGCAGCCCCTGCAGGGGCATCGGCAGCGGGTCCGGGCCCTCGGCGTCCTCCCAGGCGTCGGTCCACTCGGTGCGCAGCTGCCGGGCGGGCTTGCCGGTGAGGGCGCGGGAGCGGACGGTGTCGCCGGACCCGGCCGCCAGCAGCTTCCGGGTGAGCGCGGGCGAGGTGAGCGCGGCCTCGTCGGTGGTGAGCCAGATGGAGCCGAGCCAGACGCCCTGCGCGCCGAGCGCGAGCCCGGCGGCGATCTGTTCGCCGCTGCCGATGCCGCCTGCGGCGAGCACGGGCAGCGGGTCCACCGCCCGTACCACCTCGGGGGTGAGCACCATGGACGCGATCTCGCCGGTGTGGCCGCCGGCCTCGTAGCCCTGCGCCACCACGATGTCCAGGCCCGCGTCCTTGTGGTGGAGCGCGTGGCGCGCGCTGCCGGCGAGCGCGGCGAC
The DNA here is from genome assembly GCF_042959105.1 of Streptomyces sp. NPDC007917. NCBI lineage: Bacteria > Bacillati > Actinomycetota > Actinomycetes > Kitasatosporales > Streptomycetaceae > Streptomyces > Streptomyces sp. NPDC007917. The sequence goes on along the minus strand of NZ_JBIBKK010000016.1, from coordinate 39,498 downwards.
GAGGATGCCGTGGTCGTGGGCGCGCTCGACGACGTCGGGGGGTGGCGAGCCGAGGGCGTTGGCCAGGAGTTTGACGGGGTAGTCGAAAGCGACGTCCAGCTGGCTGCGGGCGACGTGCTCGAGCCAGCCGGTGATCCGCCAGCCGGACGCCTCGCCCTCGGGGAGTTCGGGTACGCCGTGCTTGGCCAGGGTCTCCTGGACGAACCGGCGGTGTCCTTCGGGGATCATCGCCTCGATGTCCGCCTCGGTCACCCCTTCGACCTTCTTCGCGGGCATCACGACATCGACGCCGTACGGCTTGCCGTCGGTGTGCTCCTGCACCCAGTCGAGGTCGCGCGCCAGCTCGTCCGCGGCTCCGTAGCGGACCGCGCCGAGTACGCCGAACCCGCCGGCCCGGGTGATCGCGGCGGCCACGGCGGGGAACGGCGTGAAGCCGAAGATGGCGTGCTCGACACCCAGCTTTTTGCTCAAGCCCGTCTCCATGGGCGGCAGGATGCCGCAGGGCGCCGGACGAGGGAAGAGTTTTTCTGACGCAACGTCAGATTCTTTGGCTCTGCGGCCCCGTGCGGCTACCGGCCGAGCACCGCCATGGCCGCGTTGTGCCCGGGAATCCCGCTCACCCCGCCGCCGCGCACCGCGCCCGCCCCGCACAGCAGCACATTGGCGTGGCGCGTCTCCACGCCCCAGCGGCCGGTGCCCTCCTGGGCGTACGGGAACGCCAGCTCGCGGTGGAAGATGTTGCCCCCGGGCAGCCGCAGCTCCCGCTCCAGGTCCAGCGGGCTCTTCGCCTCGATACAGGGCATGCCCTGGGCGTCGTACGCGAGGCAGTCGGCGATCGGCTCGGCGAGGTGGGCGTCGAGCTGTTCGAGGGTGGCCTCCAGCAGCGCGGCGAGCGCCGCGTCGTGGTCGGCGGCGAAGAGCCGCGCGGGGGCGTGCAGACCGAACAGGGTCAGGGTCTGGTGGCCCTCCCGGACCAGGTCGGGGGCCAGGATCGACGGGTCGGTCAGCGAGTGGCAGTAGATCTCCGACGGCGGCTTCCGGGGCAGCCCGCCCGCCGCGGCCTGGCCGTACGCGGCCTCCAGCTCGCCGTAGCCCTCGGCGATGTGGAACGTCCCGGCGAACGCCTCGCGCGGATCGACGCCGGGGTCGCGCAGCGCGGGCAGCCGGCGCAGCAGCATGTTCACCTTGAGCTGCGCGCCCTCGGCCGGCGGGTCGGGCGGCTCGTCGCCCAGCAGCCCGGCCAGCTCCCGCGGGGCGGCCCCGACGAGCACGTACCGGGCGCCCACCAGGCCCTCCCCGTCCGCGTCCCGGAACATCACCTCCGCGAACTTCCCGTCGGTGGCGATCGCCGTCGCCTCACAGCCGGTGGCGATCCGGGCGCCCGCCGCGCGGGCCGCGTCCGCGAGCGCGTCGGTCAGCGCGCCCATGCCGCCGACCGGCACGTCCCAGTCGCCGGTGCCGCCGCCGATCACGTGGTAGAGGAAGCAGCGGTTCTGACGCAGCGACGGGTCGTGGGCGTGGGTGAAGGTGCCGATCAGCGCGTCGGTGAGGACCACGCCCCGGATCAGGTCGTCCTCGAACTCCGCCTCGACCGTCTCGCCGAGCGGCCGCTCGAACAGCGCCCGCCAGGCCGTCTCGTCACCGATCCGCGCGCGCAGCGCCTGGCGCGTGGGCAGCGGTTCGGTGAGGGTCGGGAACACCCGCTCGGCCACGCGCCGGGTCATCCCGTAGAAGCGCTGCCAGGACTCGTACTCCCGGTCCGAGCCGGTCAGCCGGGCGAACGACTCACGGGTGCGGGCCTCGCCGCCGCCCACCAGCAGCCCGGTGGGGCGCCCGTCCCGAACGGCGGGGGTGTAGGAGGACACGGTCCGCTTGGCGACGGAGAAGCGCAAGCCCAGGTCGTTCACGATCCGCCGCGGAAGCAGGCTCACCAGGTACGAGTAGCGGGAGAGCCGCGCGTCGACCCCGGCGAAGGGGCGCGTGGAGACGGCGGCGCCGCCGGTGTGGCCGAGCCGCTCCATCAGAAGCACCCTGCGGCCGGCGCGGGCGAGGTAGGCGGCGGCGACCAGGCCGTTGTGGCCGCCGCCGACGATGACGGCGTCGTACGCGTCGCTGTGAGGCATACCTCTTGACTAGCACGCGGTGATCGCCCGGGCCAGGACGCGGGGAGGCGGGGCCGCACGGGGCGCGGCTCGGGCGCCGACGGGGCGCGGCGGCCCCGGCGTCTCACTCGCGCCGCCCCCGCACCGCCGCCATCCGCCGGTACAACTCGACGGCCTCCTCGCGCCGCCCCAACTGCTCCAGGCACTGGGCCTCGTCGCCCAGGCTGGCCAGGGTGTCGGGGTGGTCCGCGCCCAGTACGTCCGCACGGGCCCGGGCGACCCGGCGGTAGAGCTCCAGGGCGTCGGTCCAGTTGCCGAGCCAGCCGAGGGCCACCGCCACCTCGCGGTGGCTGACCAGGGTGTCGGGGTGGTCCGGGCCCAGCGTCCGCTCGCGGAGGGCCGAGACGTCCCGGGCCTCGGCCAGGGCCTCCTCCCAGCGGCCCAGGCGGCCCAGGTTGACACCGAGGCCGTGCCGGGCGCGCAGGGTCTCCGGGTCGGTGGGACCCTGGGCACGGGTGCGGTCGTCGACGAGGGCGCGGTAGAGCACCAGGGCCTCCGCGCTGCGGCCGAGCCGGCCCAGGCTGATGCCGACCTCGTAGCGGGCCGCGAGGGTATCCGGGTGGCCGGGGCCGAGGGTCCGGCCGCGGGCGTCGGCCACCTCCCGGTAGATGTGCAGCGCCTCGCCCCAGCGGCCCAGCTGCCCGAGGGCGTACGCGACCTCGTAGCGGGTGACCAGGGTGTCGGCGTGGTCCGGGCCCAGCACCCGGGCGCGGGCCGCGGCCACCTCGCAGGCCACGCGGTGGCATTCCTCGAGCCGCCCCAGGCGGCCCAGATTGAAGGCCAGGTTGTGGCGGCAGCGCAGCGTGTCGGGGTGGTCGGCGCCCATGGTCCGCTCGCGGGCCGCGAGCACGGCGGCGTAGACCTGGTGGGCCTCGAAGTGACGGCCGAGGCGGCTCAGCGCGAACGCGGTCTCCTGCCGGGCGGCCAGCGTGTCCGGGTGCTCGGGCCCGAGCACCCGCTCGCGGCCCGCCGCCACCCGCCCGTACTCGCCCAGCGCGTCGCCGTGGCGGCCCAGCCGGCCCAGGGCGAAGGCCACCTCGTAACGGCTGGCGAGGGTGTCGGGGTGGTCGGGGCCCAGCACGCGCTCCCGTTCGGCGGCGACCTCACGGTGCGCCTGGCCCGCCTCCTCCCAGCGGCCCTGCAGGGCCAGGCTCATCCCGATGGTGTGCCGGACGGCGAGCGTGGCGAGCAGGTTCGGCGGCGGGGGCGCCAAGGCGACCGCGGGCGGCCCGGCGAGCGGCGGCGCCGGGCCGCCGGCCCACACCCCGGTGAGCCCGGCTGCCCCCGCTCCCCCGCCCCCGCCGGTCCACACCCCGGTCAGCCGGGCGCTCTCGCCCGGCTGACCCGGCCGCGCCCCGGCCCGGGCGGCCCGGCCCGCCGCGGTACCGGTGGTCATGTGCCGGGCCCATGCGGGCAGGTGGGGCCGTCGCTGCGCGGGGACGCCCGCGCCGGGCCCCGGCAGGGTCCACGCCGGTACCAGCGGCTGCCCGGCGCCCCAGGTCGCGCGGGCCAGGGCGATCCGCTTGGCCAGGTCGGAGGCGTCGCGCGGGCGGTCCTCGGGGTCCTTGGCCAGCAGGTCGAGGATCACCCGCTCGAAGGGCTCGGGGATCTCGGGCCGCTGCCGGCGCGGCGGCTCGGCCGGGGTGTCGCGGTGGCCGACGAGCACCGCCCAGGCGTCGTCGAGGTCGAAGGGCGGAGCGCCGGTGGCCAGTTCGTACAGCACACAGCCCAGGGAGTACAGATCGCTGCGGTGGTCGACGGCGCCTCCCGCGATCTGCTCGGGCGACATGTAGTGCGGGGTGCCCATGGTGATGCCCGTCCCGGTGAGGCGGGCCGTGAAGCCGATGTCATGGCCGAGCCGGGCGATGCCGAAGTCACAGATCTTCACCGAGCCGTCGGCCAGCCGCATGATGTTGGCGGGTTTGAGGTCCCGGTGGACGATGCCCTGGTCATGGGTGTAGGCGAGGGCGACGGCGAGCTGGCCGGCCATGTCCAGGACGTCGGGGACCGGCAGCGGACGCTGCTCGTTGTCCTCCAGCAGCTGGCTGAGGTTGCGCCCCTCGAGCAGCTCCATGACCAGGTACAGGACGCCCTCGTGCTCCCCGAAGTCATGCACCACGGTCACCCCGCGGTGCTGCAGCGAGGCCGCGACCCGCGCCTCGCGGCGGAACCGCTCGCGCAGCACGTCCATGAAGGACGGGTCCCGCTGCTGCCCCATCGGCTTGAGGCACTTGACGGCGACGCGCCGCCCGAGCGACTCGTCGAGCGCCCGCCACACCTCGCCCATTCCGCCGCGCCCGATCCGGTCGAGCAGCCGGTAACGGCCCTGGATCAGCCTGGTGTCCGCCATGGTCCCCCTGCCTCCGGCGGGAGTGTCACCCGCCGCCCCCGTCGAAGCCGACGGCCCGTCATGGAGCCTTCGACGCATCCCCGTTGTCCAGTATGGCGGCGTTTTGGCGCAACTTGTAGACCGACGGACGGGTACCGGGTGCCAGCCGCTCAACGGCCCGCAGGATGTGTTGGGGCGGCAGCTGCCGGCGGAGGGCGGGCGGGATGCCGCGCAGCACCCGCCCGGCCACCCTCAGTCGGCGGGTGACGAGGGCGGGAGCGGGCGCCGGGCGGCCGTACAGCTCATGGGCGTACGGAGGCAGGCCGGCATGGTCGAGTGCGGCGACGCGCCCCCAGATCACCGCGCGCGCCGGTGCCGGGCGTCCTTTTAACGGCGCACCCTCGGCATCCCCAGGCCGATCCAGGAAATGATCTCCCGCTGCACCTCGTTGTTGCCGCCGCCGAAGGTGAACACGACGCTGCTGCGGTAGCCGCGCTCGAGCTCGCCGTGGAGCACCGCCCCCGCCGACCCCTCCTTGAGCGGGCCCGCCGCGCCGACGACCTCCATCAGCCAGGCGTACGCGTCGCGGCGCGCCTCGGAGCCGTACACCTTGACCGCGGAGGCGTCCTGGGGGGTGAGCGCGTCGCGCTGCAGGGCGTCCACCATCTGCCAGTTGAGCAGTTTCATGGCGTCGAGCCTGGCGTGGGTACGGGCCAGGCGCCCGCGCACCCAGCCCAGGTCGATGACGCGGCGGCCGTCGGCGAGCTTGGTGTCGGCGGCCCACTGCTGGACGCCGCGCAGGGCGCGGATGGCCATCGTGCCGTGGGCGGCGAGGGTGACCCGCTCGTAGTTGAGCTGGGTGGTGATCAGCCGCCAGCCCTCGTTCTCCGCGCCGACCCGGCGGGTGGCCGGTACCCGGATGTTCTCGTAGTAGCTGGCGGTGGTGTCGTGGGAGGCGAGGGTGGTGATGACGGTGCAGGAGTAGCCGGGGTCGCTGGTCGGCACCAGCAGGATGGTGATGCCCTTGTGGGGCTTGGCGCCGGGGTCGGTGCGCACGGCGAGCCAGACCCAGTCGGCGGTGTCGCCGTTGGTGGTCCAGGTCTTCTGGCCGTTGACGGTGTAGTGGCCGGTGTCGGGATCTCCCTCGCGCACCGCGCGGGTCTTGAGCGAGGCGAGGTCGGTGCCCGCGTCGGGCTCGCTGTAGCCGATGGCGAAGTCGATCTCGCCGGAGAGGATCCTCGGCAGGAAGTACTCCCTCTGCTCGTCGGTGCCGTGCCGCATGAGGGTGGGCCCGACGGTGTTGAGCGCCATGAGGGGCAGCGGCACACCCGCCTGGGCGGCCTCGTCGAAGAAGATGAACTGCTCCACCGGGCCGAGCCCCCGCCCGCCGTACTCCCGCGGCCAGCCCACGCCCAGCCAGCCGTCCGCGCCGAGGCGGCGGATGGTCTCGCGGTAGAACCGCTTCTGCCCGGCGGGGTCGGCGTAGCGGGCGTAGGCGTCGTCGGGGACCAGCTCGGTGAAGTACGCGCGCAGCTCGGTGCGCAGTTGCCGCTGCTCGGGGGTGTAGTCGAGGTGCACGGCCCCTCCTGGAGTCTCGCGTCCGCCGCGTAGGCGCCTGGAATCGAGGGGCACGGTAGAACGTGTTCCAACAATTCGGAAGGGTTGCGGGCCCGGACGCCGCATCCGCCGAGGCGGCGTCCGGGCCCGCACATCCCGGCCGGGCCGGCGGTTGGCTGCGGGCGGTCAGACCGCTCGCAGCCAACCGTCGATCAGCGCGGGATGGTCGGTGGTGACCGCGTCGGCGCCCAGGGCCACACAGCGCGCCAGCCGGTCCGCGTCGGCGGCCGGCCAGGCGTCCACCCGCAGCCCTTGGGCGTGGCACCGCTCGACCAGGCCGGGCGTCAGCTCGGGGGTCAGCTCCGGGCAGACCCAGGTGGCTTTCACCTCCGCGGCGCGCGCGGGCAGTTCCTCCGTGGGGTGGGCGGTGATCAGCCCCCGTTCGACCTGGGGCATCAGCCGCGCGGCGCGGTCGAGCACCTCGGCGTGGAAGGAGGTGAGCACGGCGCGCGCGGGCAGCGGCGTGTTCCGGTCGAACTCGGCCAGGGCGGCCACCGCCTCGGGAGCCTTGATCTCCACCTGCACCAGTCCGGGGAAGGCGTCCAGGGCCTCGTCGAGGGTGGGGATCCGCTCTCCCTGGCCCGCGTCCAGCTCCCGCAGCTCGGCCAGGGAGAGCGAGGCGACCTCGCCCGTGCCGTCGGTGGTGCGGTCGACCGTGGCGTCGTGGATCACCACGAGGTGGCCGTCGCGGGACACCCGTACGTCGAGTTCGACCCCCTCGGCGCCGACCTGGTGCGCGCGGCGGAAGGAACGCAGGGTGTTCTCCGGCTCATCGGCCCTGGCGCCCCGGTGCCCGTAGACCAGGGGGCGCCGGGTGGCGGGCTGGGGCGGTGTCACAGATGCTCCTCGATGGATTGACGGTGCCGGTCCACTCCCTTGCGCAGCCGCGTGGCGACATCCGAGAACGCCTGGTGCGCGGGGGTGTTGCCGGTCCAGATCTTCTGCAGCCCGGTGTAGATCTGTACATTGGCGTTGGGCACCATCATCCGCACCTGGTCACCCTTGCGGGTGTGCGGCAGCTGCTTCACCGCGGTGGAGAAGTTGGGGTCCTCGGCGAGCAGCTGCGCCAGCGCGGGGGACTTGGTGGCGGCCGGGACCACGGGCATATAGCCGGTCTGGACGGTCCACTGGGCCGCGTTCTGTGGCCGTGCCAGGAAGCGTACGAACTCCGCCGCGGCCTGTTTGCGCTCCTTGGGCACCCGCTTGAACATGCCGAGGCCACCGCCGCCGGTGGTCACCCCGAACTCCTTGTGGCGGGGCAGGAATCCGGTGCCCAGCTGCCAGCCGCCCGCCTTGGCCATCTCGGAGATCTTCCGCAGCCCGCCGGTGGAGGTGATCAGGGTGGCGATCAGCTGGTTGCCCATGTCCCCGGCGGGGTCGGTGGACATATAGGCGATGCGGTCCTTGTGGACCAGCTTGCGCTGCCACTCCCCGGCCGCGACGGTGGCCTCGTGGTCGATGGTGACGTCCATGCCCTGGGAGTACGCCCCGCCCCACTGCCAGGCGGTGCACTGGAACTGCCAGTCGCCGTCGATCTTCTGATACGCCTCCATGGCCACCCGCTTGCCCTGGGTCTTCAGCCGGGTGATCTCCTTGGCCCAGCCGTACATCTCCTCCCAGGTCTCGGGCGCCCGGTCGGGCACCCCGGCCTTCTTGAAGAGGGTGCGGTTGAAGTAGAAGAGCGGGGTGGAGCGGGCCAGCGGCAGCCACCAGTGGTGGCCCTTGACCCGCCCCTCCCCCAGCAGCCTCGCGTTGTAGGTGGCACGCAGCTCGCCGGGGTCGATGTAGTCGTCCCAGGGCTCGAGCGCGTCCCCGAAGTAGAAGCGGTACCACTTCACATCGGACAGTACGCACAGGTCGGGCGCCTGGCCGGCGAGCAGCCCGACGACCGCCTTCTGGGCGCATTCGTCGTACGTGCCCTGGAACTGGACCTCCACATAGATGTCGCGCTGCTCGCGGTTGAACTTGTTGGCGAGGTCCTGGAGGGCGCGGCCGGGTACGTCCGCGAAGGTGGACCACAGAACGACACGGGTGCGCCCGGCGTAGCCGTCGGGGGCCGATCCGCCCGGCTGCTCCACCGGCCCGGTGGTGGAGCCGCAGGCGCTCAGCAGCGCGGCGGCAGTGGGCGCCCCGGCCGCGAGGGCGAGGAAGCGGCGGCGGCTGGGGAGGCTGTGGCTCACTTCCCGGCTCCCTGGGTCAGCCCGGCGATGATGTAGCGCTGGGCGATGAAGAAGACGACGAGCACCGGCAGGATCACCATCACCGTGCCGGCCAGGATGGCGCCCCAGTTGGCGTAGGTCTCCTGGTCCCGCAGGAAGAGGAGGCCGACGGGCAGGGTGCGCATGTCGGCGCTGCTGGTCACGATCAGCGGCCAGATGAAGTCGTTCCACTTGGTCACCATGACCACGATGGCGACGGTGATCACCATGGGCCGGGACATGGGCAGCACGACGCGGAAGAGGGTGCGCAGATGGCCCGCCCCGTCGATCCGGGCCGCGTCCATGACCTCCTTGGGGAGCGTCAGCATGTGCTGGCGCAGCAGGAACGTGCCGAAGACCGAGCCCAGGCCCGGGGCGATCAGACCGGCCCAGGTGTTGACCCAGCCCAGCTGGGCGATGGTCAGGAAGTTCGGCAGCAGGGTGACATGGCCGGGGACCATCATGGCGCCCAGCAGGAAGAGGAACAGCCACTTCTTGCCGGGGAAGGGCAGGAAGACGAAGGCGTACGCGCACAGCAGGGCGGAACACAGCTCGATGGCGGTGCCGACGACGGAGACCACGAGGGAGTTGAGGAAGAACCGGTCGAAGGGGGCGGCGTTCCAGGCGTCGGAGAAGTTGCTCCAGCGCAGGTCGGTGGGGACCCAGTGGGGCGGATAGGCGTAGATCTGGGGGTTGGTCTTCAGCGCCGAGGAGGCCAGCCAGTACAGCGGGCCGGCCGCGATGAGCGCGACGAGGACGAGGAGCGCGTACAGGCCCAGGCGCCGGGCCCGGCCGCCGGGGCGGCGGGTGGGCGCCGCCGGGTCGAGGGCGGTCACTGGTAGTGCACCTTTCGCTCGAGGTAGCGGGCCTGTCCCGCGGTGATCAGCAGCAGCACCACGAACATGATCATCGCGCCGGCGGCGGAGCGTCCCGCGTCGAAGGCGCGGAATCCCTGGTCGTAGATGAACCAGCTGAGGGTGGAGGTGGAGGTGCCCGGGCCGCCGGCGGTCATCATGGCCAGGACGTCGAATGCCTGGAAGGTGCTGATGGTGCAGGTCACCAGGAGGAAGAAGGTGACCGGTGAGAGCAGCGGGAGGGTGATCCGGCGCAGCCGCGTCCAGGGGCCGGCGCCGTCCAGCTCGGCGGCCTCGTACACCTCCCTGGGCAGGCCCTGGAGGCCGGCCAGGTAGACCACGGCGACGAATCCGATGTTCTTCCAGAGGTAGACCAGGATCAGTCCGGTCAGCGCCCACTTGGAGTCGGTCATCATCGCCGGGGCGGTCAGTCCGAGCGGGGCCATCAGCGGGCGTATCAGCCCGTAGTTGGGGTCGAAGACGAACAGCCACAGGGTGCCGACGGCGGCCCCGGAGAGCACATACGGGGCGAAGGTCAGGGTCCGCACCACGTTCCGGCCGCGCAGCTTCTGGTTCAGCAGCAGCGCGGTGGCCAGCCCCAGGGCTATGCCGCCGGCCACGATGCCGACGACGAAGACGACGGTGGTCCACAAGGTGGCGCGGAAGTCGGCGTCGGTGAGCAGGTCGGTGTAGTTGGAGAGCCCGACGAAGTCCTTGGCCGGGGAGATCATGTCCCAGTCGGTCAGGCTGAGATAGCCGTTGTAGACCACCGGCCAGTAGGCGAAGAGCAGCAGGAACAAGAAGTTCGGGGCGGCGAACGCGGCGAAGAGCAGATAGTCGCGCCGTCTGCGCCTGGCGCGCAGACGGCGGCCGGCGTCGTCGATGGCAGACAAGGGGAGTTGATCCTTCCGGACTGCGCCCCGAGGACACCCCTGGGACGTGCTGGTGACAGCCCCAAGGGATACCAACAGAGTTGATGAGAAGGAAACACCTTGTCGTGTTACAACTTGGCCTACTTCACATGCTTGGCTGGCTTTTTCTCACTCCTTCCGTGAACAGGCTCCGAGGACACGGGCCTCAACTCCCGCCATCCGCCCGCGAACCGCCGTCGTCCGCACCGCGCCGGGTGGTCCGCACCGGCTCGCCCGGACGCCAGGTCTGCAGCACCAGATCGGAACCCTCCACGGCGGTGCGCACCACCTCGGCCACCTCGACGCGGAAGAGGTGGAAGGGCTCCGGCGGATGGACCTCCGCGGCGAACCGGGCCAGCATCTCCGGGTCGGTCACCTCCACCGCGCGCCCGCTGACCCGTACGTCGCCGCCGTCCATCCCGGTGTCGGGGCCCGGGTTGGCGTGGACCGCGAAGCGCGCGTCGCGCCGCAGGTCCAGGGCCTTGCGCGAGTCCGGCATCATGCCGAGCCACATCTCACCGAAGCGGAAGTCCACCTCCAGGCCGGTCACACGCGGGCTGCCGTCCCGGCGCAGGGTGGCCAGGACATGATGCGGATAGCGCTGGAACCGCTCCCCCACCACGGCGGAGAACGCGGGCTCCGCCGCCTCGAACCCGGCCCAACTGGTCGTCTTTTCCGCCGTCATGGGGCCAGGGGGTACCTCCCAGCGGTAGCTGGGGGAGCTCCCCTGATTACCGGACACCTTCTGTCGGGATTGCAGCTCACGCGCCTGATCCGGGGGCAGATGGGCGATCCAGTCCGTCCCCGGCAGCCGGTACGCCACCCAGGTCTGCGCATAGGCCGCAGGGCGCGGCCGGGAGCGGTGGGTGAGCACGGCGGTGGGTTCCCGGGCGGACCTCAGCACCAGCGCCGAGGGCGTGATGGACCGGTTGTTCCCGCTGGTCTGGGCGGATGCGCAGCCCGCGTGGTACGCGATGGGCAGGGCGTGGTCGCCGGCGACCAGACACGGCGACCGCAGCCCCAGCCGGTGCAGCCCGGCCGCGGCCGTCCGGTAGCTTCCGTTGACCTTCTCCGACTGGGCCGCCGAACGGCCGAGCACCAAGTGCTGGGAGGCCAGTTGGAGGGTGATGACCACGCCGAGCGCGACCGCCACGGGCTGCGGGGAGCGCACGCCCTGGACGGTGCGGAGCATCAGCTCGGCCATGGGGAGCGCGAGCAGGGCGTAGGAGGGCATCAGGAAGCGCGGCGCGAAGTAGCCGATGAGCAGCAGATACGGGACGGCCAGCGAGGCGGCGCAGACGATCGGCAGGATGGTCAGCGCGAGCGGGTGGCCGTGGTGCGGGGCGCCCGGGCGGGCCACGCGCTCCCGGCGGTCGCGGCGGTCCCGTACGGCGACGACGACCGCGGCGGCGGTCAGCAGCGGCAGCGCCAGCCACCACACGGTCAGCTCCGGGTGGCGCAGCGGCACCTCACACGGCCGGCACAGCTGCGGCCCATTCAGGCTGCGCAGCGCCGCCCCGACGTTGAAGTGCAGCCCCATGCCGCCCTCCACGTCGCTGGAGACCTCCAGCCGCTCCAGGACGCCGCCGAAGCGGGCGTACGCCTCGCCCACCCACTGCGCGGCGCCCAGTGCGAGCCCGCCGAGCAGCGCGGGCAGGCCCGGCCGCCAGGCCCTCATGGCCACGGCCGCGACCAGCAGCGGCAGGGCCAGCCAGCCCCCGTCGGGGGTCCGTACGAGGGTCACGCCCGCGATGACGGCGGCCAGCCACCAGCGCGCGTTCCGCTCGCCGGGGGCGCGCAGGAACCAGCCGACGGCGGCCACCGCGCCGATCGCCACCCACAGGTTCGGCATCACCGCGGATCCGCTGATCTGGGTGATCCACAGCCCGGCGAACAGGAGTGCGGCCAGGGCGACCGTGCCGTGGCCGAGCATCCGGCGCCACACCCGGAAGGCGGCGTACAGGGCGACGGCGGACAGCACCGCGAGGAGTACCCGCAGCACCGGAATGGAGGAGGTCACCGAGACGACCGGGGCGACCAGCATGCTGATGCCGCGGGAGCGCGGGGCGCTGAAGTACGCGGCCGGGTTGCGCGGGTCGACCTGGGAGACGTACACGGACTCGTCCCAGCCCAGCGCGTGCGCGGTGTGCGGGATGACCACGAGGAGCTGGACGAGGGCGTAACCGGCGGCCACCAGCGCGAGCCAGGGCGCGGGGCGGCGATGGCGCGCCGGCTCGAAGGGCTGCGGGCGCGGGCGTGGGGTGGCGGCCGCCGGGGTGACAGTATTCTCCATGCGCGAACCATATGATGGTTTTGTACCTTTTTCTTCGCATTGATCCGTTCGGCTCAGCACCCAAGGGGTGCCATGAGCGCCGGAGATCCGTAGGATTTTCATCCCGCGTACAGCTCCACCCGGCGGAGAACGGACACGCATATGAAGATGCTGATCAACGTTGCCGAGACCGTGGTCGCCGACGCTCTGCGCGGAATGGCCGCCGCGCACCCCGAGTTGACGGTGGACGTCGAGAACCGGGTGATCGTCCGGCGCGACGCGCCGGTCGCCGACAAGGTGGGGCTGGTCTCCGGCGGCGGATCGGGACACGAGCCGCTGCACGGGGGGTTCGTCGGGCCCGGGATGCTGGACGCGGCGTGCCCCGGCGAGGTCTTCACCTCCCCCGTGCCCGATCAGATGGTGCGGGCCGCGGCTGCCGTGGACAGCGGCAAGGGGGTCCTGTTCATCGTCAAGAACTACACCGGCGACGTCCTCAACTTCGACATGGCGGCCGAGCTCGCCGAGGACGAGGGCGTACAGATCGCCAAGGTGCTGGTCAACGATGACGTGGCGGTGACCGACAGCCTTTACACGGCCGGCCGGCGGGGCACCGGGGCGACGCTGTTCGTGGAGAAGATCGCGGGCGCGGCGGCCGAGGAGGGCGCGCCGCTGGACCGGGTGGCGGCGCTCGCCCGGCAGGTCAACGAGTCGTCGCGGAGCTTCGGGGTCGCCCTCAGCGCCTGCACCACCCCCGCCAAGGGCGGCCCGACCTTCGACCTCCCGGCCGGTGAGCTGGAGTTGGGCGTGGGCATCCACGGCGAGCCCGGGCGCGAGCGGCGGGCCATGATGACCTCCCGCGAGATCGCCGACTTCGCGGTGAACGCGGTGCTGGAGGACCTGCGGCCCGACAACCCGGTCCTCGTCCTCGTCAACGGCATGGGCGCGACCCCGCTGCTCGAGCTGTACGGCTTCGCCGCGGAGGTGCACCGGGTGCTCGGCGAGCGCCAGGTGGCGGTGGCACGTACGCTCGTCGGCAACTACGTCACCTCGCTCGACATGGCGGGCGCTTCGGTGACGCTGTGCCAGGTCGACGAGGAACTGCTGCGGCTGTGGGACGCGCCGGTACGGACCGCCGGGCTGCGCTGGGGCTGCTGACCGGGACCGGCCCCCTTCCGCCGATGCACAACCTGTCGCCGTTTGGCCATTCGACTGAGGAGGCGCCCTGTGCCCAGCTCTGTGTCCAGCCGCGAAACCGCCGGCGAACCGGTACTCGACGCCGCCTTCTTCCAGCGCTGGCTCGGCGCGGCTGCCGCGGCCATAAGCCGCGAGGCCACCAGGCTGACCGAGCTGGACTCGGCGATCGGCGACGCCGACCACGGCAGCAATATGCAGCGCGGTTTCACGGCCGTCACCGAAGCCCTGGAGAAGGAGCCGCCGGGGTCACCGGGGGCGGCGCTGATCCTGGCCGGACGTCAGCTGATCTCCAAGGTGGGCGGCGCCTCGGGGCCGCTGTACGGGACGCTGCTGCGCCGGGCGGGCAAGGCGCTCGGCGACGCGGAGCAGATCACCGTCCCCCAGTTGGCCGAAGCGCTGCGGACCGGCGTCGACGCGGTGGCCCAGCTCGGCGGCTCCGCGCCCGGCGACAAGACGATGCTGGACGCGCTGGTCCCCGCGGTGGACGCGCTGGCCGCGGACGGCGGGTCCTTCGCTGCGGCGAGCGAGGCCGCGGACAAGGGCGCGCTGGCCACCGTGCCGATGCTCGCGCGCAAGGGCCGGGCCAGCTATCTGGGTGAGCGCAGCATCGGCCATCAGGACCCCGGCGCCACCTCGTCGGCGCTGCTGTTCGCGGCCCTGGCGGAGGTGACGGTGTGAAGCGCACCAAGGCTGAGGGGGAGGGAGGGGCCTCATGAGTGACGGCGAGCCGAGCGGCGCGGCCGCGGAGAAGCGGGTCGGCGTGGTGCTGGTGTCGCACAGCGCCGCGGTCGCCCAGTCGGTGGCGCAGCTGGCCACCGGGCTGGCCGGCGGCGGCACCGCACCGGTCGCCGCGGCCGGCGGCACCCCGGACGGCGGGCTCGGCACCAGTCCGGAGCTGGTCGCCGAGGCGGCTCACGCGGTCGATCAGGGCGCGGGGGTGGCGGTCCTCGTGGACCTGGGCAGCGCCGTGCTGACCGTGAAGGCGCTGCTGGCCGAGGGCGACGAGCTGCCCCCGGGCTCCCGGTTGGTGGACGCGCCGCTGGTGGAGGGCGCGGTGGCGGCGGTCGTCGCGGCCTCGGCGGGGGCGGACGTGGACGCGGTCGCGCGGGCGGCCGAGGAGGCGTACGACTACCGCAAGGTCTGATCCGGACGGGCCGAGGGCGCCCCAGGCATGAACATGCAATCCTCGCCCGCACTGGTGACAGGGAAGGTCACCGTTGGTTGAATGCGCCGAGCGCTTTCCGGTCGACCCCTGGAGCGTCCCGTGCGGATCTCACGTCGTGCCCTGTTGTCGATCGTCCCGGCGGCGACCCTGTCGGCGGTGGCGCCGCCGCAGCGGGCCTGGGCCCGGGCTTCCCGGGACGCGACGCCCGCCGACGCCGCCGCGGACCACGCCACGCTGATCGACAACACCGTCGCGATCCTCGCCGGCACCGCCGACTCCAACGCCCGGCCGGAGGTCGCCGCCAAGCTCACCTCCATCAGAGCAACGGCCAACGCCCGGCTGGCCGCCCTGGACAGCGCCGGGCCCGGCGAGCTGTTCCGCGGCCTCCCGCTCGGCAGCAGCGACACCAACCTGACGACGTCCTTCCAGTACCTGTACGAGATCGCCCTGGCCACCCGCACCCCCGGCGGCGCGGCCCCGGGCGCAGGCGACGGCACGGCGGTCCAGCGACGCGTCATCGACGGCCTGGTCCGGCTCCACGACGACTACTACGGCGACCAGTCGAAGGGCTACTACGGCAACTGGTTCAACTGGGAGATCGGCATCTCCTCCCCTCTGACCCGGACCCTCGTCCTGCTGGCCGACGAGCTCTCCGCGTACCGCCCCGACCTGACCGCCACCTGCGTCGACTCGATGGACGCCTACCTCCGCAACGGCAGGGCCGGCGACGTCGACCTCGACTCCCGCTTCCACACCGGCGCCAACCTCGCCGACATCACCACCAACCGCATCCTCCAGGGCGCCGTGCTCGGCGACGAGGCCCGTATCGCCAAGGCCGTCGCCGACCAGTCGACCGTCCTCGCCACCATCGACCCGTACCACCTCAGCCACCACGTCACCGACGGCTTCTACGCCGACGGTTCCTTCATCCAGCACGCCTCCGTCGCCTACACCGGCTCCTACGGCAAGGGCCTGCTCACCCGCATGGTCCAGGCAGTCAAGATCCTCGAAGGCACCGGCTACGTCCAGGGCCGGGACCTCGTCGGCACCGTACGGGACTGGGTGGTGCGCGGCTTCGCCCCGCTGGTCTTCGAGGGCTGGATGATGGAGATCGTCAAGGGCCGCGGGGTGTCCCGGACCACCACGGGGTACACCGATGTCGCGGAGGTCGTCGAGGCCGTCGTCGACCTCTCCGGCTACGCGGCCGGGGCCGACGCCACCGCCCTCAAGGGCTATGTCAAGTTCGTACGGCAGACCTCCCGGGCCACCCTCGACCCGGCGCGCTTCCTCTCCCCGGTCAGCGTCGCCCGCTACGCCGACATCCTCGCCGATACCGGGATCCCGGCGAAGGACCTCAACCCGGCCGAGCGGCACGTCGCGTTCAACGCGATGGACAAGACCGTCCACCGCCGCCCCGGCTATGCCTTCGCGCTGGCCCGCAGCTCACCGAGGATCAGCAAGTACGAGTACATGAACGGTGAGAACCTCATGCCCTGGTTCCAGGGCGACGGGGCCCACTACCTGTATCTCTCCGGCCAGGACCAGACCCAGGCCTTCGGCGTCGACTACTTCACCGCCGTCTCGCCCTACCGCCTGGCCGGCGTCACCGCCCCCGTCGAGGCCCGCCGTACGGTCCCCGAGCTCTACGGCGGCCTGTGGTACGACAACCCGGAGCGCGGCTTCACCTCCTCCTCCGAGTCGCAGAACACCTACGTCTACTTCCCCCGCGGCGCGGGCGGACTCTCCGGCGGCGCCTGCCTGGGCGCGTACGGCGCGGCCGGGCTGGTCCAGGCCGACGACGTCGCGTACGCCGCCCAGCAGGCCGGCACCCTGCCCGACGACTTCGTCGCCTACCGCAACGCCCGGGCCACCAAGTCGTGGTTCATGCTCGACGACGAGATCGTCGTCCTCGCCGCGGCCGTGGGCGACCCGGCGGGGCGCGCGGTGACGACGACGCTCGACACCCGCCTCGCCCGGCCGTCGGACACCGTCACCCTCACCGGTCGGCTGCGCGACGGCTCGCCCTGGTCCGGCACCGGGACCGCCCCGCTGGCCTGGCTGCGCTACGCCGACGCGGGCCAGGGCCATGCGGTCGGATATGTGTTCCTGGACGGACCGCGGCCCACCGTGGCGCTCGAGACAGTCACCCGCAGCCGGCGCGCCGTCCGCCTGTCCAACCCCGACACCGCGGTGACCAAACAGGTCTTCTCCGTGTCCGTCGAGCAGCCGGCCGGCACGCCGCCCGCCTCGATGGCCTACGCCCTCGTCCCGAACGCGTCCGAGCGGCAGCTGCTCGCGTACGCGGGCCGACCAATATCCGTCCTGGTCAACACCGCGCGCCTCCAGGCGGTGCGCCACAAGGGCCTCGGCCTGGTCGCCGTCAACGCCTTCACGCGCGGCCACCACCGCGCCGGACACCTGTCGGTCGACGGCCCGGCATCGGTGCTCCTCCGTGAGGGACGCGACGGGACCGTATCGGTGGCGGTGGCCGACCCGACGACCGAGCGCGACACGGTCTCGGTCCTCATCCGGGGCCGCGCGCTGCGGGCCGGCTCGGCGGATACGGGCGTACGGGTCGACCGCGTCCCCGGCGGCACCCGGATCCGCGTCGCCACCCGCCACGCCTACGGGCGGAGTTTCACGGCGACGCTGCGCGGGCGCCGACGGGCCGACGGGTAGCCGGCGGGCCGCAGGGCAAGGCCTCTCACCCGGTCGGTGGAGGAAATCGAGGAACACCGGGCCGCCGAACATTACTGTCGTGTCATCGCGATCGAGTCCGAGCGGCAACCAGTGACCGGTGGTCATCGAAATTTCCTCAAGGAGCTCGAATGGCTGAGAAGTCCGCCGAAGTCTTGATATCGGAGCCGGACGAACCCGCGATCGACGGACGCGCCGACCCGACGGGAAAGGACATCGAGAGGAAACTCGCCGAAGTACTCGCCGAGGTCGTCCCCGCCGAGCAGGTCTCCACCTCCGGCCACTTCTTCACCGATCTCGGAGCGAACTCCTTGGTCATGGCCCAATTCTGCGCGCGGGTCAGAAAGAGACCTGACCTGCCGTCGGTGTCGATGAAGGACATCTATCGGCACCCCACGATCCAAAGCCTGGCGGCTGCTGTCGCGGACACCGTCGCCACCGCTGTCGATCCACCGCCTGCGGCGCAGACACAGTCGGTGTCACCGCCGGCACGGAAGACCCGCACGCTGGATTACGTGCTGTGCGGAACACTCCAGTTGCTGGCCTTCCTGGGGTATTCCTCCGTCACCGGACTTGTCACCGCCCGGGGCTATGAGTGGGTCGCCGCCGGCTCGGGCCTGGGCGACATCTATCTGCGGTCGGCTCTGTTCGGCGGCATCGGCTTCGTCCTCGTCTGCGCCTTCCCGATCGCGGCCAAATGGATTCTCATCGGCCGGTGGAAGAGCCGCGAGTTCCCGGTCTGGGGCCTGACCTATGTGCGCTTCTGGATCGTCAAAGCGCTGCTCCACGCCAATCCGATGCGCGTCTTCGTCGGCAATCCGCTGTATGTGCTGTACCTGCGGGCGCTCGGGGCGCGGATCGGCAAGGGAGTCACCATCCTCTCCCACTCCGTCCCCGTCTGCGCCGATCTGCTCACCATCGGGGCCGGCACGGTGATCCGCAAGGACTCGTTCTTCCTCTGTTACCGGGCGCACGCCGGGCGCATCCAGACCGGCCGGGTCACCCTCGGACGGGACGTGTTCATCGGCGAGAAGACCGTGCTCGACATCGACACCTCGCTGGGTGACGGAGCGCAGCTCGGCCACTCGTCCGCCCTCTACCGCGGCCAGGCGGTCCCCGACGGCGTGCGCTGCCACGGGTCACCGGCGCAGCCGACGGAGATCGACCACGTGAGGGTCGGGCCGGCCCGGTGCGGTACGTCGCGCCGGTTCCGCTTCGGCCTCGCCACCGTGATTCAGCTGTTCCTCCTGTATCTGCCGCTGGCCGTCGGCGGTGTCTACATGCTGTTCCAGGCGATTCCGGCGCTCGGCGAGCGAGCGGAGGCGGGCACGGCGGCAATCACCTCGTCGGGTTTCCTCATCGACGCGCTGCTCGTGTCCTCCGTGCTGTTCTTCGGCTTCGCCGTCGTGGGCCTCGCAGTCGTGTGCACCGTTCCGCGCCTGCTGAGCCTGGCCATCAAGCCCGACAAGGTCTACCCGCTCCACGGCTTCCACTACGCGGCGCACCGGGCGATAGCCGGCATGACGAACCTGAAGTTCTTCACGTGGCTCTTCGGCGACAGCTCCTATATCGTCCACTATCTCCGCGGCCTCGGATACGACTTGTCCCAGGTCGAGCAGACGGGGTCCAACTTCGGCACCGAAGTGCGGCACGAGACCCCGTATCTGGCTACCGTGGGCAGCGGAACGATGGTCGCCGACGGACTTTCCCTCCTCAACGCGGAGTTCTCGAGCACGTCCTTCCGGGTGTCCCGGGCGTCGATCGGAGCGCACAACTTCCTCGGGAACAACATCGCCTATCCCGCCGGGGCCAGGACGGGCGACAACTGTCTGCTCGCGACAAAGGTGATGGTCCCCCTCGACGGTGAGATCCGCGAAGGGGTGGGGCTGCTCGGCTCGCCTTGTTTCGAGATTCCCCGGTCAGTGGAGCGCGACTCCCGGTTCGACCACCTCAGGGCCGGGGACGAACTGCGCCGCAGGCTCGCCGCGAAGAACCGCTACAACCTCCGCTCCATGATTTTCTTCCTGCTCGTACGGTGGCTGCACACCTTTGTGCTCACGGCGCTCGGTCTCGCCTCGATCGGCCTGTACGGTGTGCTCGGGCATACGGTGATCGCCGCGTATATGGCTCTCACGCTCGCGCTCACCGCCCTGTACTTCGTCCTGGTGGAGCGCTGCGTCGCGTCGTTCCGCCCGCTGAGCCCCCGGCTGTGTTCCATCTACGACCCGTACTTCTGGTGGCACGAGCGGCTGTGGAAGGTGCCGGACGAATACCTCGACGTTTTCAACGGAACCCCCTTCAAGAATGTGATCTGGCGGCTGCTGGGGGTCCGCATGGGCAGCAGGGTCTTCGACGACGGCTGCTATATGACGGAGCGGACGCTCACCGCCGTCGGGGACGACTGCACCCTCAACGCCGGAAGCAAACTTCAGTGCCACTCACAGGAGGACGGCACTTTCAAGTCCGACCGCACCACGCTCGGTGCCGGCTGCACCCTCGGGGTCGGCACCCATGTGCACTACGGCGTGACGATGGGTGAGGGCGTCGTGCTGGCGCCCGATTCCTTCCTCATGAAAGGCGAGGAAGTCCCCCCGAACGCGCACTGGGGAGGAAACCCCGCCACGGAGCTGCCGGATTCGACAGCGGGGACGTCTTCGGCCAACCACGTCGGCTCGCCGGCGATGTGAGGAAGGGGCCATTCGATGGGAGCACGCGTGGAAGCGGATCAGGAGTGTGGGAGCGGTGTGCCGGCCGCCGGTGGATTCCCCGTGGTTCCGCGGTGGACCCGGGAGCCGGTGGCGGGTGTGGCCGCGTACGAGGTGGCGGTGGCGGGTGACGTGGTGGAGGGGGTGCGGGCACTGGCGGAGGACGTAGGGGTGCCCGTGAGCTCGGTGCTGCTGGCCGCACACGCCAAGGTGCTGTCCGCGCTGTCGGGTGAGCGGGAGGTGGTGACGGGTTATGCCGCCCACGCGGCGGGCCCTGTGCCGGCGTGCCGGCTGAGCGTCGCACCCGCCTCGTGGCGCGCGCTGGTGTTGAGCGCTCATCGCGCCGCGGCGGAGTCGTCGGCGCACCGGGACTCTCCGGCCGGGGAGC
Source organism: Streptomyces sp. NPDC007917 (assembly GCF_042959105.1). Taxonomy (NCBI): domain Bacteria; kingdom Bacillati; phylum Actinomycetota; class Actinomycetes; order Kitasatosporales; family Streptomycetaceae; genus Streptomyces; species Streptomyces sp. NPDC007917. The sequence continues at coordinate 19,006 of NZ_JBIBKK010000016.1, read as the reverse complement.
CGCGGCGGGAGCCGGAAGTGAAGGGTTACGAGGTCGTGTTCGACCCGGAGGACGCCGGGGACGGGTTGGCCGACGGTGCGGTGCTGGGGGTGGGCTGGTGTGATCGGGGCGGGCGGCTGGTGGCGCGGCTGCGGTACCGCACCGAGGTGATCGACGGTGAGTGCGCGGCCCGGATCGGCGGCTACTACCTGGCCGCGCTGGGCTCGATGGCGGCGGACGCGGAGGCCGAGCACGCGCGGCAGTCTCTGCTGTCGGCCCAGGAGGTGCGCCATCAGCTCGAAGGGCTCGCCGGGCCGCGCCGGATGCTGCCGCCGCGGCGCGTGCATGAGCTGTTCGAGCAGCGGGCGCGGGCGCATCCGGAGGCGGTGGCGGCGGTGCACGGCGATCGCCGGTGGACGTACGGGGAGCTGAACGCGCGCGCGAACCGGCTGGCGCGGGCCCTGCTGCTGCGGGGTCTCGGCCGGGAAGAGGTGGTCGGCGTGGTCACCGAACGGGGCCTCGACTGGCTGGCCGCGGTGTTGGCGGTGTTCAAGGCCGGGGGCGTGTATCTGCCGATCGAGCCCCACTTCCCCGCCGGCCGTATCGCGGCGACGCTGTCGCGTGCGGAGTGCCGGCTGGTGCTCACCGAGTCCGGCAGCACGCGCACCCTCGATCAGGCCCTGGCCACGCTCCCGGATGTGCGCAGGGTGCTGGTCGAGGCGGCGTACGCGGAACAGCACACCGACACCGACGTCCACGTGGAGGTCGCGGCCGATCAGCTGGCCTACATCTACTTCACCTCCGGCTCCACGGGCGAACCGAAGGGGGCGATGTGTGAGCACGCGGGCATGCTCAACCACCTGTACGCCAAGATCGATGACCTGGGGATCGGTCAGGGGCGGGTGGTGGCGCAGACGGCCCCGCAGTGTTTCGACATCTCGCTGTGGCAGTTGCTGGCCGCGCTGCTGGTGGGCGGACGGACGCTGCTGATCGGCCAGGATGTGGTCGTGGACGCGGAGCGGTTCGTCGACACGCTGGTCCGTGGCCGGGTCGCTGTGGTGCAGGTCGTGCCCTCCCATCTGGAGGTGGTGGTGTCGTATCTGGAGCGGTATCCCCGCGACCTGCCCGATCTGAGGTGTGTCTCGGTGACCGGTGAGGCGCTGCAGCGGGAGCTGGTCCAGCGCTGGTTCGCCGTCCAGCCGGGGATCAAGCTGGTCAACGCCTATGGGCTGACCGAGACCTCGGACGACACCAACCACGAGGTCATGGACGGGGTGCCGGAGCGGGTGCTGTTGGGCCGTGCGGTCAACAACGTGCACGTGTATGTCGTCGACGAGAGTCTGTCGCTGGTGCCGCTGGGCGCCCCGGGGCTGATCGCGTTCTCCGGGGTGTGCGTGGGGCGGGGGTATGTCAATGACCCCGAGCGGACCCGTGAGGCCTACCGGGACGATCCGCACCGGCCGGGTGAGCGGCTGTATCTGGGCGGTGACTGGGGGCGCTGGCACCCCGGCGGCAGGCTGGAGTTCCTCGGCCGCCGGGACAACCAGGTCAAGATCCGTGGCTTCCGTATCGAGATCGGTGAGATCGAGAACACTCTGCTGCGGGCGCCCGGGGTACGCAACGCCGCCGTGGTCGTCGCCGAGCGGCCCGGCCACAGCACGCGTCTGATCGCCTTCTACAGCGGCCGGCGGCAGGAGGCGGACGTGCTGCGCGAGGTGCTGGGCACCGTGCTGCCCGCCTATATGGTCCCCTTCGCCTTTCACTGGCAGCACGACCTGCCCCTGACCGCCAATGGCAAGATCGACCGTAAGGCCCTGACCGCGCTGGCGGAACAGGCCCCGCCGGCCGAACGGACCGCGCCGGCCGGGACGGGCGACGCCGCCGGAGCGCAGCACCGCGCTCCGCGCACCCCGACCGAGCGGCGGCTGGCGGTTGCCTGGGCCGAGCTGCTGGGCGTTCCCCGGCACCAGATCGGCCGGCAGGACCACTTCTTCGACTGCGGCGGCACCTCACTGTCGGCGGTGAAACTCACCATCGCCCTGGACCGCGCGGTGTCCCTGAAGGACATCACACGCCACCCGGTGCTCGCCGACCTGGCCGCGCTCCTCGACGGCACGTCCCAGCGGCGCCCAGGGCTGCTCCAGCCCCTGTCGGGCCGGCCGCTGTCGGCATCGGACGGCGCCTGGGAGTGCGCCCTGGTGTGCTTCCCCTACGCGGGCGGCAACGCGGTGAACTTCCGCCCGATGGCCGACGCCCTGGCGGGCCGCGGGCCCACGGTCCACGCCGTCGACCTGCCCGGTCACGACCTGGCCGCCCAGGACGAGCCGTTCGCGCCGATGGCGCAGGTGGTGGAGCAGGTCATCACCGAGATCACCGCACAGGGCCTGGGGAGGGTCATGCTGTGGGGCCACTCCTCGGGCGCCGCGCCCGCCCTGGAGACGGCGAGGAAACTGCTGGAGCGCGGGGTGGAGGTCCCTCGTGTGTTCCTCGGCGCGCAGCTGCTCGGCACGGCCGCCGAACGGAGCGCCGCCATCACCGCGCTGACGGAGCGGACCGACGCCGAGATCGCCGCGGAGCTCAGCGCGCGCGGCGGCCACACCGAACTCGCCGAGCTGAACGAGCGGCACGCCGAGCACATCGGTGCCGCCTACCGGCACGACTGCGTGGCCGCACACCGCTATTTCGCCGCCGCGCTGGAATCCCCGCCGCCGGCGAAGCTCTCCGCGCCGGTCACCGTCGTCGTCGCCGCTGACGACCCGAACACGGCGGGCCACCGCCACCGGTACAGCGACTGGCGGCTCCTGGCCGGGCGGGTGGACCTGTACGAACTCGCCGATGGCGGCCACCACTTCCCGCGTACCCGTCCGGTCGAGGTGGCACAGGCCGTCCTGAGTGCCGCCGAATCGCCGACCTCGGCGGAATCGCCGGCTGCCTCCTGAGGCTCCTCCTCGACTCTTCTGGGGGGCGACCCGAAAGGAACCGAGATGTCGTCCACATCCCTGGAACCACTCTCCGCAGTAGATCGGCGACCGGGCAGGCCTCCGATTCTGCACGTCGAATCCCCCGAGGCCGCGCCCGGTTGGGCGGCCCGGCACCGCGCGGCGCTGCGCGCACGGGTCGCCGAGGACGGTGTGCTTCTCGTCCGCGGCCTGGAGCTGCGCGAGGTGGATCAGGTCGGTGCCGTCTTCGCGGAGCTGGCCGGTGATCTGATGGCGGAGAGGGAGGCCTTCGCCCCCCGGCAGGTCCACGGCCCCGGGCTGTACTCCTCCACCGCCTGGCCGGCCAACCAGCCGATGTGTATGCACCATGAACTGAGCTACACGCTGGAGTGTCCCGGCCTGATGCTGTTCGCGTGTCTGGTGGCGCCCGAGGAGGGCGGGGCGACCGCGGTGGCCGACGCGGAACATGTGCTCCAGGCGCTGCCCGCCGCGCTGAGCGAGCGGTTCGAACGGGAGGGGTGGCTGCTCACCCGCAGCTACAACGACGAGATCGGGGCGTCCGTGGCCGAGTCGTTCGGCACCGACGACCGCGCCGCCATCGAGCGCTACTGCCGCGCCCACGCCATCGACTTCGCCTGGCAACCCGACGGTTCCCTGCGCACCCGGCAGCGCCGCGCCGCCGTGGTACGGCATCCGCTCACGGGCCGACGCTGCTGGTTCAACCAAATCGCCTTCCTCAACGAGTGGACACTGGCCCCGGAGGTGCGCGAGTACCTGGTGGACGTCTACGGGGCGGACGGGCTGCCGTTCAACACCCGCTTCGCCGACGCCACCCCGATCGGTGAGGACATCGTCCAGCTGATCAACTCCACCTATGAGGCCCACACCGCGCGCGAGCCCTGGCAGGCCGGCGATCTGATGCTGGTCGACAACATTCGCACCGCGCACAGCAGAGAGGCCTTCACCGGCGAGCGCCAAGTGCTGGTCGCCATGGCCGAGCCCCAGCGCCTGGCGGCCGAGCCCCAGAGCCCGGCCGACTGCCACCCGACCGTGGAGGTGGCTCGGTCCTGACAGTCCCCTCTCTCAGCCCAGGCATCAGGAGGCCAGCGTGCCCGTCATATCCGCACCCCATGCCTTCAACGAGAGCCGGCTCTATGTCGACCTCCGGTCGATCTTCGGGCGCTCCCTCTATCTGAAGTGCGAAGGCTTCAACTTCGCCGGCTCGATCAAGTTGAAGGCCGCGGTCGAGATGGTGGAGACCGCCGAGCGGCACAAAGTCCTGACGCCGGATTCGATCCTGGTCGAGTCCTCGTCCGGCAATCTGGGTGTGGCGCTCAGCATGATCGCCGCCAGCAAGGGCTACCGGTTTCTGTGTGTGACGGACTCCCGTTGCAACCTGTCGGCCCGCCTGATGATGGAGGCGCTGGGCAGCCACGTGCACATCATCGCCGACCAGGACCCCAACGGGGGCTTCCTCGGCGCCCGCATCGACTACGTACGCGCGCTGTGCGCCTCCGATGACCGGTACGTGTGGCTCAGCCAGTACACCAACCCCGGCAACTGGCGGGCGCACTACCGCAGGACCGGCCCGGAGATCGCCCGCCAGTTCCCGCGCCTGGACGTGCTGTTCATCGGCGCGGGCACCACCGGCACCCTGATGGGCTGCGCGCGCTACTTCCGGGAATGGCACCGGCCGGTGCGGATCGTCGCCGTGGACAGCGCGGGATCGGTGACCTTCGGCGGCAAGCCCGGCCGCCGGATGATCCCCGGTCTGGGCATGAGCATCCGCCCCCCGCTGCTCGACGAGTCCTATGTGGACGAGGTGATACGGGTCGAGGAGGCGGACACCATCCGTGCCTGCCACCGCCTGGCCCGACGCGGGTTCCTGTTCGGCGGCTCCACCGGGACGGTGGTCAGCGGCGCGATGGACTGGCTGGGCCGGCATCAGACGCCCGGCCTCACCGCGGTGGCCATCGCCCCGGACCTCGGCGAGCGCTATCTCGACACCATCTACCAGAGCACCTGGCTGGAGGACCTGTACGGAGATCACATCCTCGACCCCGAGGAGGTGACGGCCGACTCCCGGTAGGCCGAACTCCTCGCGTACGCGGCGGGCCGCACCGGCTGAAACCGGTGCGGCCCGCCGCACGTGGGGGGACCAGACCCGGAGGCGGCACGCACACTCCGGCCCCGAAGTATGGTGTCCCGCCACATGTGCCACTGACCTGCGTGTTCCTACCTTGTGCGGACACGTACACGTCCCCACCGAACTCCTGGAAGTGGTGCACATGGCCTCCGCAGCATCCGCTCCCCCGACGCCCACGGCACCCGCGAACCTCCCCCGCATCGTCGCCGCGAGCCTGATCGGCACCACCATCGAGTGGTACGACTTCTTCCTGTACGGCTCTGCCGCCGCGCTCGTCTTCAACAAGCTCTTCTTCCCCGACTCCGATCCGCTGGTCGGCACGCTGCTGTCGTTCCTGACGTACGCGGTCGGCTTCGCCGCCCGGCCCATCGGCGCCCTGGTCTTCGGACACTACGGCGACCGGCTCGGCCGTAAGAAGCTGCTGGTCCTGAGCCTGCTGCTGATGGGCGGGGCGACCTGTGCGATCGGCCTGCTGCCGACCCACGCCACGGTCGGCTCCGCCGCGCCCCTGCTGCTGACCGCGCTGCGCCTGGTCCAGGGCTTCGCGCTCGGCGGCGAATGGGGCGGGGCGGTGCTGCTGGTGTCCGAGCACGGGGACGCGCGGCGGCGCGGCTTCTGGGCGTCCTGGCCGCAGACCGGCGCGCCGGCCGGACAGTTGCTGGCCACGGGTGTGCTGTCGGCGCTGACCGCCACGCTGTCCGACGACGCGTTCCAGTCCTGGGGCTGGCGGGTGCCGTTCCTGCTCTCGGGCGTGCTGGTGCTGATCGGCTTGTGGATTCGTCTCTCCGTCGATGAATCGCCCGTCTTCAAGGCGGCCCTGGCGCGGGCCGAGGCCCGCAAGGCCGAGGCCGAGGGGTCGGGCGACCTGGCCGAGAAGCTGCCGCTGGTGGCCGTGGTGCGCCACCACTGGCGGGATGTGCTGGTCGCGATGGGCGCCCGGATGGCGGAGAACATCAGCTACTACGTCATCACGGCCTTCGTCCTGGTCTACGCGACCTCCGACCATGTGGGTCTCGGCAAGCAGACCGCGCTCAACTCCGTGCTGATCGCCTCCGCCGTGCACTTCGCGGTGATCCCGCTGTGGGGCGCGCTGTCGGACCGTGTCGGCCGCCGCCCGGTGTATTTGCTGGGGGCCGTGGGCGTGGGCGCATGGGCCTTCCCCTTCTTCGCCCTCATCGACACCCGGAACTTCGGGGCGCTGGTGCTCGCGGTCACGGTCGGACTGATCTTCCACGGCGCGATGTACGCCCCGCAGGCGGCCTTCTTCTCCGAGATGTTCGCGACCCGGATGCGCTACTCGGGCGCCTCGATCGGCGCCCAGTTCTCCTCGGTCGCGGCCGGCGCGCCCGCCCCGCTGATCGCCACGGCGCTGCTGGCCGACCACGACAGCTCCACGCCGATCGCGCTCTACGTCATCGCGGCGGCGCTGCTGACCCTGGTGGCGGTCGGCGCCGCGAAGGAGACCCGGGAGCGAGACCTGGCCGGGATCGAACCGACGTCGGTCCCACGGCCCGAGGCGGCGCGGCAGGGTGCGGACGAGCCGGGCACCTCGCCCCGTTCGGCCTCGGCCTGACGCCTGTGGGAGGGGCCGGGCGGCCTTCCGCCCGCGCGGCCCTTCCCGACTGGCGTACGGGCCTCCCGACACGCGTACGGGCCCTCCCGACGCGGGCCTCCCGACGCGGGCCTCAGCGGGCGACCGCCGAGGCCAGCCCGTGCAGCCGCAGCGCGAGCTGCACCTCCAGGGCGCGGGACGGCGACTGCCAGTCGGGGCCGAGCAGCCGCCCCACCCGCTCCAGCCGCTGCGCCACCGTGTTGACGTGGACGTGCAGTTCGTCCTTGGTGCGGGCCGGGCTCATCCCGCTGGCGAAGTACGCGTCGAGGGTGCGGACCAGGTCCGTACCGCGCCGCGCGTCGTAGTCGACCACCGCGCCGATGGTGCGGTCCACGAACCCCGCCACACGGGCGGCGTCCCCCGCGCCGTCGCGGGAGCCGGCCAGCAGGAGGCCGAGGAAGCCGAAGTCCTCGGCCGCGGCGCCCTGGCCGCCGCGGCCCAGCACCCGCAGCGCCTCCAGACAGCGCCGCGCCTCCGCGTACGCCGAGGCCACTTCGCCCGGGCGGGCGGCGGGCGCGGGCACCGCCGCGGAGGCTCCGACGGTGACCGCCGCGTGCACGGCGGTGCCGAGCTGCCGGGCGGTGCGACGGGCCAGGGCGTCGGCGCCCTCTCCGTCGGCCAGGGGCAGCAGCAGGACGGTGCCGCCGTCGCGGGCGGCGGCCAGGCCGTGCCGGGTGGCCGCCAGATGGGAGGCGGCGGACCACAGGCGCTGCCGGTCGGCCGCCTCGTCCGGCGCCGGCCCGGTCGCCGACAGCGCTCGTGGTCCGTTGCCGGGCTCGCCACCGCCCGCCGTGCCGGGGGCCGCGCCGGGCGTGTCGATCCCGGCGGCGAGCACGACATGGGGCGCGTCCAGGTCCGCCCGCAGCCGGGCGGCGCGCTCGCGCAGCAGCCGCGGCTCGCGGTCGGGGGCGTCGAGCAGGTCGTCCAGCAGCTCGCCCCGTACGCGCTGTTCGGCCTCGTCCGCCGAGCGCCGGGCCAGCTGCAGCAGCGAGGTCACCACGGCGGCCCGCTCCAGGGTGCGCTGGTCCATGGGGTCGAGGCGGGGGTGGCCGCGCAGCACGAGCGCCCCGAACAGCTCGCCGCTCGCGGAGACGGCGGCGATCCAGTCCTCGCCGTGCCGTACCGCGTGGCCGTCGGCCCGGGAGCGGTCCACGGCCGCGGCCGGCGCCGTATGCGCCTCGGCGAACTCCACCGTTCCGCTCAGGACCTCGGCCACGGCGGCGGCCACATCGTGCACCCCGCCGCCGCGCAGCACCAGCTCGGTCAGCCGGTCGTGCACCTCCGAGGCGCGTTCGATGACCTCGCTGCGATCCCGGATGATCTCGTTGGCGGCCTCGAGCTCGGCGAGCGCCGAACGCGTCTCGGCCAGCAGGTTCGCCGTGTCGATCGCGACGGCCGCGTGCGCGGCGAAGGAGCCGACCAAGGCGATCTGTTCGCGCTCGAAGACGCGGGCGCGGCGGTCCGCGGCGAACAGCACGCCGATGACCCCGCTGCCCAGCATCAGCGGCACGCCCAGAATGGCCACGAGGCCCTCGTCCAGGACGCCGGCGTCGATGGTCCGGGTGTGCTGGAACCGCTCGTCGTCGAAGTAGCTCTCGGTCACATACGGGCGGGCCGTCTGCGCGACCAGCCCGCCGAGCCCCTCCCCCATGCCGAGCCGCAGCTGCTGGAAGCGCGCCGAGACCGAACCGTCGGTGACCCTCATATAGGTGTCCCCGGCCTGGGGGTCGTTGAGCGTCAGATACGCGACCTCGGTGCCGAGCAGCGAGCGGGCGCGCTGCACGATGGCCTGCAGCACCGCGTCCAGGTCGCGCAGCCCCGCCAGGTCGTGGGCGGTCTCGAAGAGCGCGGACAGCTCGGCCTCGCGGCGCCGGCGCCCCTCCAACTCCCCGCGTACCCGCAGCGCCAGCAGCTTGGCGCGCTCCAGGGCCGCGAGCCGGGCGGCCGACGCCCCCTCGGCACGGGCGCGCAGCACCGGACGCTCGTACGCCTCGGCGGGGGCGCCGCGCGCGAGCAGTTCCAGGTACGGGGTCTCCGGCTGATCATCGGACATGGTCACAGGGATACTCCCGCCGGGGTCGGACCCGCCAGTGGCCGGGCGCGACCCCGACGGCCGCTCAGGGGCCCGCTGTGCCGGGCGGGCCGCCGTACGCCCGGGCAGCCGACCGCTCAGTGCGCGGTCCATCCGCCGTCCATGGCGAGCGAGGCGCCGGTGATGAAGGAGGCGTGCGGGCCGCAGAGGTAGGCGACGGCCTCGGCGACCTCCTCCGGTTCGACCAGCCTTTTCACCGCGGAGTCGGCCAGCAGGATCTCGGAGACGACCCGCTCCGGGGGGATGCCGTGGGCGGCGGCCTGGTCGGCGATCTGCCGCTCCACGAGCGGGGTGCGGACATATCCGGGGTTGACGCAGTTGGAGGTGACACCGTGGGCGGCGCCTTCCAGGGCAGCGACCTTGGAGAGCCCTTCCAGCCCGTGCTTGGCGGCCACGTACGCCGACTTGTAGGCCGAGGCGCGCAGCCCGTGGACGGAGGAGATGTTGACGATCCGCCCCCAGCCCTGGGCGTACATATGCGGCAGCGCCCCCCGCAGCAGCCGGAAGGGGGCCTCCAGCATCACCGTGAGCACCCGCGAGAAGACCTCGGGTGGAAAGTCCTCGATGGGGCGTACGAGCTGCAGCCCGGCGTTGTTGACCAGGATGTCGACGCCGGCGGCGGCCCGCTCGGCCGCGTCGAGGTCGGTCAGGTCGAGCGCCCGCGCCTCCACCCTCCCCGGCAGCCCGGTCGCTTCCTCGGCCCGTGCCACCAGGGCGCCAAGCCCCTCCTCATCCTGGTCGACCGCCAGGACCATGGCTCCCGCGGCGGCCAGGCTGAGGGTGCAGGCCCGGCCGATGCCGCCGGCGGCCCCGGTGACGAGTGCGGTACGGCCGCCGAGGCCTGGGGCGGCCCCGGCGACGGGACCCGGTGTGGTGGACGCGCTCATGACGGGCAGGCTAAGCGGCGGCCGGGGCCCGACCGATGTGCGCCCGGCACATACTTCACTCCGGGATGGTGGAATCGAACCACGTCGGGCCGTCTTCGAAGGCCCGCTTGATCCGGGTCAGCGCGTACTCGTCCAGCTCCGGCAGCGCGTCGACCGGGAACCAGCCCACCTCCAGGGACTCCTCGTCGTTCACCCGCGCCTCGCCGCCCACCGCGCGACAGCGGAAACAGATGTCGACGAACTGGCAGACGTCGTTGTTGGGGTAGGTCACCGGCTCCGCGGTGTGGACGAGCACGATGCGCTCGGGGACACAGCGCACCGCCGTCTCCTCGTACACCTCGCGCACCACCGCCGTCGCGGGCTGCTCGCCGGGGTCGAGGATGCCGGAGGGGAGCGCCCAGCGGCCGTTGTCGGCTCGGCGCCCGAGCAGCACTCGGTCCTCGTCGTCGACGACGACGGCACTGGCACCCGGCAGGAACAGCAGTTGATGACCCGCGGTGGCCCGCAGCTCGAGGATGAAGTCGGGAGTAGGCATGCGCTGAGGCTATCGGTCCCGGCGGGCGGCACCGGATGCCGTTCCCGTCACAGCAGGACGCCTTGCGCACAGCTGTCACACATCTGCCGCATCGTTTCTGCGCAACATATACACATATCCGGCCCCAGTCGCTACGGTATCCGTCCTGGCCCGCATGCGGCCTTTGGCCGCCTCCGGCGGGCCTCCGGCCCCCGCGGACGGCCGGCCCGGCACGCGGTGCCCGTCACGACTCGGGGGGTCGAACGGGATGGCGTCTTCAGCGGCACGGCCTGTCGTACGGGAACACAACAGCGCGCCCGACATCGTGGGCACCGCGGTCCTCGGCTGTTGCGCCGTCTGGGCCCTGGTCTGCGCCGCGGGCCGCACCGCCCGCCCCGAAGGGGTCCTGCTCGCCGTGCTGGCCGTCGCCGCCGGCTACGCGTGCGGACGGATCGCCGGATCGCTGCTGCCGGTCGCCTCCGCCACGGCCGCCGCGCTCGCGGGCCTCGGCCTGGCCTGCACCGTCCCGGACGGGGTGAGCGGCCATGGCGGCGCCCACGCGGCGCAGTTCACCCTCGCCGTCGGAGCGGCCTGCGGCGCGGCCTCGGCCGCCCGGTCGGCCGCGCTCCGGCTGGCGCTGCGCCTGCTGGCGGTGGCGATCACGGCCATGGCTCTGGCGGCCGGCTCGACGGTGGGCTGTGCGGCCGGGGCCCTGGTGCTGCTGTGTTCGCTCGCCGTCGCCCGGACCCGCCGCCGGCTGCCGGGTCTTGCCGGGCTGGCCCTGGTCGCGACGGTGGCCGTCGGCGGCTGCTGGGCCATGGCCGAGCACGCCCTGCCCGGCGCGCTCTCGGCGCCCTTGCGCGACCGGCTGGGCGAGCACCGGGTGCGGCTGTGGCACGACGCCGTCCAGCTCGCCGAGCGCGAACCGCTGCGCGGAGCGGGACCCGACCGGTTCGGCGAGTTGAGCCCCGCCGCGCAGCAGTCGTCCGCCGTCGACGACACGCCGTACTCGGCCCCGCTGCAGCAGGCCGCCGGCCAGGGGCTGCCGGGCCTCGCCCTGCTGGGCGCGGCCTTCGGCTGGCTGCTGTACGCGCTGTGGCGCTCGCCGCGCCACACACCGGCCGTCCTGACGGCGGCCGCGGCCCTGACCGCGCTTGCCGTGGAGTCGGCCCTCGGCAACGCGCTCAGCTTCCCGGAGGTGACCGCCGGGGCGGGCCTGATCGCGGGGCTGGCCACGGCGCGGCTGCCGGAGCAGGACCCGGGCCCGTTCGCGGGCGAGCCCCCGCCCCTGGGCCCGGTCCCCGCGGCGCACTGAGTGTGCGCATGGGCCCGGTCACCGCGCCGCGGCACACTCCCGCACCAGGGCCGCCAACCGGTCCAGTCCGACGTCGATGGTCTCCGGGGTCAGCTGGCTCAGGGAGAGACGGATCTGCTCGTATCCGCCGTCACCGCCGTAGAAGTGGGACATGGGAGTCCACAACACGCCGTGTTCCTTGGCGGAGTGTTCGAGCAGTTCGTCATCCGCCCGGAACGGGACCGTCAGGGTGAGGAAGAAACCGCCGGTGGGGGTGTTCCAGGAAATCCGCGGCCCTCCGCCCGGGTCCCCCGGGAAACGGCGGGCCAGCCCTTCGAGGATCAGCCGGAGATTGCGCTGGTAGACCTCGATCTCCCGGCGGTTCGCGGCCGGCAGGCTGTAGCCGTGCTCCACCAGCGCCCCGCCGACCACGGCCTGGGCCCAGGGCGAGGTGTTCACCGTGAGCATGCTCTTGATGGTCGAGAGGTGGTCGGCGAGGAGGGAGGTGCCGCCGTCCTCGTCCACCACACGCTGATCAGCGACCGCGTAGCCCACCCGCGCCCCCGGCAGGACCGTCTTGGCGAACGAGCCGAGCCGGACGACCCTGCGCCCGGTGTCCAGGGCCTTCAGCGACGGCAGCCTGCCCTCTCCGGCGAACACCCCGTACGCGTTGTCCTCCAGCAGGAGCAGGTCCTCCGCCTCGGCCACCCGCAGCAGCTCCCGCCGCGCCTCGAGATCCAGGCTGACGCCGGTCGGGTTGGCCACATCCGGCACGATGTACAGAGCGCGTGGCCGCAGTCCCGCGGCACGTGCCCCGGCGATCTGCGCGCCCAGGTCGTCGAAGTCGATCCCCCGCTCGCCCCCGCGGACCGGGCGGACCGGGAGATCCACCAGGCGGGCCGCGCCCGTCAGCCCGACGTACGTGGGAGAGACCGCGAGGACGATGTCCTGCGGGCCGGTGCGCAGGGCCCGCAGCACCAGGAACATCGCCTCCTGGCAGCCGACCGTGATGACCAGGGACTCGCCGGGGACCGAGATCCCCTCGTCGACTTCCAGATGTCTGGCGACCAGCTCGTGGATGATGCCCTTGGTCCGGCCGTACTGGAGGACCGTACGCTTCGCCTCGGCCTCGGTCATGCCACGCTCGCGGCGCAGATGGTCGATGAAGACGTCCACGTAGCGGTGGACTTCGGCGAAGTCCAGGAACTCCTCGCTCGGGCGCCCGGCCGCGAAGGAGATGGCGTTCGGAAACCGGATGGCCACTTCGTTGAGGAAGTTCATCGAGGCCATCGCGGGATCCGCGAGCGAGCCGTGCAGCTGCGACAGCCGCACGTCGTGGACGTCGCCGGCGCGGACATCGCCGGACCGGACATCGCCGGCGCGGTCACCGGAATCGGTCATTGGTGGTCACCCCCACAGTGACATGGCATGGTCGTCGTCCGAAGTCGGGCCACAGCGGCCGGATCGGGGCACCCCGCCAGGGCCATGGCGTGCCGGATCTCCTCGCCCAGAAGCGACAGGACGCGCGCACACCCCACCTCGCCACCTGCCGCGAGCCCCCACATGACGGGACGGCCCAGCAGCACGCCCGAGGCACCCAGCGCCAGCGCGCCCAGCACATCGACCCCGCTGCGGATCCCGCTGTCCACCAGCACCTGGCAGCTGTCCCCGAACGCGCCCCTGACGGCCTCCACGACGGCGGGAAGCGCCACCGCGGTGGGCACGGCCCCGTCCAGCTGCCGCCCCCCGTGGTTGGACACCACCACCGCAGCCGCCCCGAGCTCGGCCGCGCGCAGGGCGTCGGCCGGATGGGAGAGCCCCTTGACCACGAGAGGCAGCCCGGTGCGCTCCCGGAGCCACTCGATGTCATGCCAGGTGAACGACGGCGCGAAGGCGGACGCGGTGTGTGCGGCCACAGCCGAGCCGCGCTCCACGCGCTCATGCGCACTGCTCATGGCCCCGCCGTCCAGGTTGGCGGCCCGGATGGTCGGCGGTAGCGCGAAACCGTGCCTCATGTCGCGCAGCCGCCGCCCCATGACCGGCACGTCCACGGTCAGGACCAGCGCCTCGCTCCCGATCGCCTCGGCCCGCTGGACCAGGTCGAGGACGGCGCCCTTGTCCCGTAGCCAGTAGAGCTGGAACCAGGTGGTGGCGCCGGTGGCCGCGATCTCCTCCATGGGCACACTGCTCAGCGTGGACACCGTATACGGCACTCCGCTGTCCGCCGCCGCCCGCGCGACCGCGAGCTCCCCCTCGGCGTGGAACAGGCGCTGATACGCGATGGGCGCCACGGCCACGGGCAGCGCGGCCGGGCTGCCCACCAGCGAACACGCCGGATCGCAGGACGACACATCGGCGAGCACCCGGGGCACCACCGCGACGCGGTCGAACGCCCCACGGTTGCCGGCCAGTGTCCGCTCCCGCTCCGCGCCGCCCTCCAGCCAGTCCCAGAGCTCGGCGCCGAGCACCGCACGCGCGAGATCCGCGAAGTCCGCCACCGAGAGGGCGGCTGAGAGGGGATCGGACGACCCCGCCCCCGCGCGGTCGCCTGACCCCAGGTCAGCGGGGGGCTTGGTCACTCCGCCTGCTCCTTCGCCGCCGCCGCGCGCTGCAGCTCGATCGCCTCGTAGAGCGCCCGGATGTTGTTGCTGCCGAACGTGGTGGCCCGAATGCGCTCGATGACCTCGAAGAAGAGCGTCCCCCGAGGATGCACGGAACGGGTGAATATCTGAAAGAGCTGGCCGTCGTGGTCTTCGTCCACCAGCACACTCAACTCCCGGAGTTGCTCCACCGAATGGCGCAGCGGCGTCAGCCGAGCGGTGAGCAGATCGTAGTACGTGCCCGGAGTGCTCAAGAAGGGCACGCCACGGCCGCCCATCGTGCCGACGCTGTGCACGATGTCGTCCGTGGCGAACGCGACATGCTGGACCCCGGCCCCGCCGTGATCGGCGAGGAAGCTCTCGATCTGCCCCGCGCGCGCTCCCGGCATCGGCTCGATCAGCGTGAAGGTCACATCGCCCGAACGGCTCTGCACCACGGCCGAGTTCATTCCCATCGGGCCTACCTCGATGCGCTCCTTGAAGACCATCGGCATGTCGAAGACGTCGGCGTAGAACCTCGTGGCCTCCGACAGCTCGCCCAGCGGGAGGCATACCGCGAAGTGGTCGACGTTCAGCAGCCCGACCGGGTCCTCGGCCGTCGGCTCCTCGGCCGTCAGGCCCTCGGCCGTCAGCGGGCGTGGCTCGGGCAGCCCCGGGATGCGGTCGGCCGACACGCCCGGTCGCCGCTCCACCAACGTATGGATCACATCGCCGAAGCCGACCACCGCCGCGGTCACACACCCGTCCTCCTCCCGCGGCGGCGCCACCTCGACGGCTCCATTGGCCACCAGCTCGGCGTGCGTGGCACGGACGTCCGTCACGCGCAGAGCGATATCGGCGACGCCGTCGCCGTGCCGCTCGACATAGGCCCGCGCGGGGTGGTCATCGGAGAGGGCCTGCGTCACCAGCAGTCGAATGCGGTTCCGTCCCAGCAAAGCGGACCGGTGATCGCCTCCACGGTTGCCACGGGTCGGCGGTACCAGCACCTCCAGTCCGTACCCGGCGGACAGTTCACTCACTGTCGCCTCGAGGTCGGTCACAAAGAACTCGATGTGGTCCAGGGTCAGATCGGCCGTGGTGGGAGTGGCGGCATCAGGCATGGGAAACTGCGCTCCTTGATTCCTTGAGGATTCCTTGGAGGTGCTTTGACTGGTCTCAATCAGGAAATCTGAAGATCAACAGAGAAGAGGCCCGCTATTTGATTCACCGCCTCCTCCAAAGACCCCAGGGACGCGATGCGCAGACTGGGTTCGGCCTGAATCGGCGAACGATCCCGCGCCATTCTGGCCCGCCCACCGCCGGTCACATTGAGGAGAACGGAGGCGTCTCGCGGAATTCTCCCGTCCCGCGCCGCGGCGAGGAGTGAGGCAACGGCCACCGCGGACGCCGGCTCGATATCGATCGACTCGATGTCGCTGAACATGCGCATGGCCGCACGGGCCGACTCACCATCGACCGTGAGGACATCCCCGTCGCTCTCCAGGAGAACGTCGTAGACCCCGGAATGCACCGCATAGGGCGGGAACCGGTTCGTGAGCTCATCGGCGAACGCACGCCGCACGGCACGCTTGTCATCCTCCGCGGAACCGCGGGCCAGGAAACGCTGACCGGCCTGCCACGCCCGGTGAATGGGGGCGAATGAATCATTCTGGGACAGGAAAAGCCGCGGCAGAGCCTGCTTGGGCGAATTCGACGGGACTCCTGCCCTCAAGCGCTTCGCGGCCTCGTGGACCGCGATGCCACCGGCGGCGCTGCCGACGGCCTGGAAGTAGAAGTCCGGCAGCTCGCCCATGGCCTCCACCGCGGAGTACATGACCGTCGCCAGCCCGTCGCGGCGCCCCACATTGCGCACCCCTCCCTCCAGCTGGAAGCCGGCCAACTTCCCCACCGCCTCGGACAGTGCGATGGCGTCCGCATAGTCGGCGTCTTCCAGAACGACCAGCCGCACCGACGGATGCAGCGCTTCGGGCAGCTTCAGCCGGCCGAGCCCGACCTCCGGCACGATCAGCAGACACGGCTGCCCATAGCGGGAACAGACGGAGGCGAAGGCGGCAGCGGTATTGCCGGCCGAGGCCACCACCAGGACGACGGGATCCTTCGGCAGCCTACCGAGAACCGTATAGGCCTCCAGCTCCTTGAAGGTCCCCGTCTCCAGAAGCCCACCGCGCTCGGGCCAGTACCCGTTGAACGCCACCCAGAGGTCAGGAATCCCCACAAGGCGGGAAAGCCGCTCGCTCCGGAACACGGCGGGACGCCCGGAGCCCGGGACATCCCGGACGACCGGCAGCCAGTGACGGTATCGGAATATCCCCTCGCCCTCACGCACCGGTGTGAAGCTGTTCTCCGCGTATTCCGTGTGGAGCAGTGCAGGCTCATGACCGCGGGGGCATACGAGCACCAGCCCGTCATCCGCATATCGCTCTCCGCAAAAAGAACACGCCAAGGCGTAGTGGCGTTTACCCGACACTTCCACTGCGATGTCTCCCATTCCAAGAATTTCATGCCTCCACCCGCAGCGCCTGCGCCGGCCCGCAGGGCAGGCGAGGGCAGGGCGCGGCAGGCCCGGGGGTCAGCTGACGCGACTACTGCTCAGGCCTCCGCATGGGCCTCAGTTTCGGTCGCGTCGGCTGGGCGGCGGATGCGTCGATGTGTTCGCTGAGGCCGATGACAGTAGGGGCTTTGAACAGGGCACGGATGGCGAGTTCGACGCCCAGAACGGTCCGGATACGGCTCACCAGCCGGGTGGCGAGCAGCGAATGCCCGCCCAGCGTGAAGAAGTCGTCGTCGATGCCCACTTCGGGAATCCCGAGGACTTCGGCGAACAGCGCGCACAGCGTCTCCTCGCGCGGTGTACGCGGAGCACGCCGCGAGGCGGACGCGACGTGGTTCGGGGCGGGCAGGGCGTTCCGGTCGAGCTTCCCATTGGGCGTCAGTGGCAGTCGTTCGAGTACGACGAGCGCGGAGGGCACCATGTAGTCGGGGAGCCGGTCCTGGGCCAGCCTCAGCACTTCGGAGGTGTCCGGGCCCGCTTCCGTGTCCGCCGTGTCGGCCGGTACGAGATAGCCGATGAGGCGTTTGTCGCCGGGCTGGTCTTCGCGTACGAGGACGGCGGCTTGGGCGATCGCGTCGTGAGCGGTCAGGACGGCCTCGACCTCGCCGGGTTCGATGCGGAAGCCGCGCACCTTGACCTGGGTGTCGGTGCGGCCGAGGTGTTCCAGGGTGCCGTCGGTGTTCCAGCGGGCGAGGTCGCCCGTGCGGTACGTGCGGGTGCCGGGCGGGCCGAACGGGTCGGGGATGAAGCGCTCGGCGGTGAGAGCGGGTCGGTGGAGATACCCGCGGGCGAGTTGTGCGCCGGCGATGTAGAGCTCGCCGGGGACTCCGATGGGGGTGGGGCGCAGGGACTGGTCCAGGATGTAGACACGGGTGTTCCACATGGGCCGGCCGATGGGGATGGCGCCGGTTGTGGGTGTGCTGGTGATGGTGTGGTCGGTGGCGCCGATGGTGGCTTCGGTGGGGCCGTAGTGGTTGGTGACGTGGGTGTGGGGGTGGTGGGTGTGCCAGGTGTGCAGGGCTTCGGCGGCGAGGGGTTCACCGCCGATGATGAGGCGGGTGGATGGCTGGAGTGGGGAGTCTTCGAGCAGGGGCAGGTGGCTGGGGGTGATCTTGATCAGGTTGATCGGCTCGTCGGGGGCGGTGGTGGTGTCCCAGGCGGTGAGGTGGAGTCGGCCGCCGCTGAGGAGGGTGCCGTAGAGCACGGTGATGCCGATGTCGAAGGAGACGGAGGCGTGGGCGACGGTGGTGCCCGACAGTTCCGGGTAGGCCTCGACGGCGCGGGCCAGGTAGTTCACCAGGGCCTGGTGTGGGATGACCACGCCCTTGGGCCGGCCGGTGGAGCCGGAGGTGTAGATGACGTACACCGGATGCTCGGCCCGCAGCGTACCCGGGCGGTCGGCATCGCGTACGTCGGTGCCGGGCTGCTCGGCGATCCGCGCAGCCGTCTCAGCAGCATCCACCACCACGGACAGGCCGTCCAGGGCTGGCAGAGTGGTGGCCGTTGTGCTGTCGGTGACCAGGAGCAGCGGATTGGCGTCCCGCAGCATGTAGCCGATCCGGTCCGCGGGCAGCTCGGGGTCCACGGGCACATACCCCGCCCCGGACTTCATCACGGCCAGCAGCGCCACCACCAGATCGACCGAGCGGGGCAGCGCCACAGCCACCAGCCGCTCGGGCCCGGCTCCCAGCCCGATCAGGTGGCGGGCCAGCCGGTTCGCCCGCACGTTCAACTCCGCGTACGTCAGCTCCTGGCCCGCGCACACCACCGCTACGGCACCGGGGGTACGCGCCACCTGTGCCTCGAACAGCTCCGGCACCACCACATCCGGCACCGCGTGCGCCGTGTCGTTCCAGTCGACCAGCACCTGCTGCCGCTCGGCCTCACCCAACACATCAATGCGCCCCACCGGCAGATCCGGATCCGCAGCGATCGCCTCCAACACCCGCACAAAACGACCAGCCAACGCCTCAACAGTGGCCTGATCGAACAGGTCGCCGTGGTAGTCGAACCGGAGATGGAGTTGGTGACCGGGAACCACCGCCAGAGTGAGCGGGTAGTGGTTGCCGCTCCTGGTGTCTTCCTTCGTGAACCGGAGCTCTCCCGAGGGACCGTCAGTGTCGGGAAGACTCACGGGGTAGTTCTCGAAGACGATGACCGTGTCGAAGAGTTCGCCGAGTCCCACTGCCTTCTGGATATCGGCAAGCCCGAGGTGCTGATGGGCCAGCAGCTCGGTCTGTTCCTGCTGCACTCGCTTCATGAGCGTGCTGACCGGTTCGCTGGGCTGCAGGGTGACCCGGACGGGGAGTGTGTTGATGAAGAGGCCGACCATGGTTTCGATGTGGGGTATGTGTGGGGGTCGGCCGGCGGTGGTGGCGCCGAAGGTGATGTC